>CALHAH010000031.1 GCA_937934115.1 uncultured Thermoanaerobaculum sp. | reverse complement strand
GCTCCGCGTTGCCGCTTGCTGAAGCAGGAGCGGGGAAACCGGTAGGGGCGAAGCCACCAACAATCCACCCCCCGGTTGCCACGCAAAAAACGGCTGCAGTTTTACCTCTGATACTCTAATCCCATGTGCAACAAAGAACCTGCCAATGGGGTGGCGAACGTGGCCTTTTCTCCGCAACGCCTGCAGCGCTTGCAAGCCATGGAGGAGCATCACTTCTGGTTCCGGGGACGCTGGCTTGTGGTGCAACGCCTCCTTCACAAAACCCGAGCGGTTGCGGCCGGTCCGGTAGCGGACATTGGCTGCGGCACGAACTTTGCATCGGTGTTCGTTAGATCTTTTCCTTGAGTGGCGGAGTCTTGTGCCTTTGGGCCAGTTGTTTGCTTATACCCTGCCCTTGCTTGTGGCCGTTGGATGGGTGGTTCTGCTCGTATGCAAGCGGCGCTCCAACGGTCGGTTAGAGCTGGCGTTGGGGGTTTTCCTTTTGGCTGCGTGGTTGGGGATGTACCCGCGGTTTGATGTTTACCACATGGTGGCCACCCTACCGGTGTTCCTCTGGGGGTTGGTGCTCTTGGCACACGCTGCCCAAGAACACGGGATTGGCGTCCCCCTTGGTGGCCGGGGTGGAGCTTTTTTGGTGCCGGGGCTCGCGCTCTTGCTCTTTTTTGTGAGTTTTTCCCAGTCATTTCTGCGTTTTTCCCGAGGAGAACTGGTGCTCACCTTGCGCCCGCATTTTCGCGGAGCACTGCTGCCGGTACCCTGGGAGGAAAGGGTTCGGCTGCACGGTCACCTTCTTAGGGCGCAAGCCGCGAAGGCGCCGGGTTTCCTGGTCTCGCCGTTCGCGGGTTTTTGGTACCTGGTAGCGGCAATGAAAAACCCCACCCCGTTCGACTACCCCATGAGCACGGCTTTTGGTCGTAAGGGTGAGGAGCAGGTTATCCGCGCCTTGGAAGCCGGTGCCATTCCGTGGGTTTGTTGGGAACGAGGAGCGTGGCCGCTGCGCCCTCAGCGCCTGGAGGCTTACCTGGTCAACGCATGGCGCCCGGGAGAGGACCTCGGGGTTTGCCAGGTGTACGAACGTCCCCTGGCACCGCCTTGACGCGTTCGGCCCCTTGGGGTATATTCGAAGCCTCCGGCAAGGCCGGGAAGGGGTTCTTTGCCAAGCAAGGGGACGAGGGCAGGTTTGAAAGGCGCAAAGCGCCTACCTGCCGGCAGCCCGCGGAGCAGGCGCGTAGCTCAGTTGGTTAGAGCGCTACCTTGACACGGTAGAGGTCAGCGGTTCAAGTCCGCTCGCGCCTACCATTGGATCTGCTCCGCTTGCGCACGAGAGAATTTAGGCGCGTAGCTCAGTTGGTAGAGCGCATCCCTCACACGGATGAGGTCTGCGGTTCGAGCCCGCACGCGCCTACCATGCGCTGATCCTGCCGTCCCCAGCTTGGACGGCTTTTTTGTTTGTGTTTGCGCAGCAAAGGATAAGGCCATGAGCGAGCGCATCGTGCTGGAATTGGAAAGTGGGAGCGTACGGGAGTTCCCGCGGGGAACCACGCCCTGGGACGTAGCCCGCGAGCTGGCATCCGAACGTTTGCCGCAGGTAGTGGCGGGTCTTCTTGACGGTCGTATCGTGGATCTGCGCGCCCCGATTCCCCGTTCCGGCCCGTTCCGTTTGCTTTTCCTCACCGATCCCGAAGCTGGTGAGGTTATTCGCCATTCCGCGGAGCATGTGCTGGCTGATGCGGTGGAGCGCCTGTTTCCGGGAACCATCATTGATGCCGGCAGGCAGGATCACTCGGAAAAGTTCCAGTACGACTTCCGTCACCCCCGGCCGTTTACCCCGGAAGATTTGGCCAAGATTGAAGAAGAAATGGCGCGCATTATCGCCCAGGACCTTCCCTTTTCCCGCGAGGTGCTCACCCGCCAGCAGGCTTTCGAGCTCTTTAAGGCCCGGGGCGAAGAGCTCAAGCTCATCCGCCTGCAGGACATCCCTGAGGGCGAGGAAATCACGGTTTTTCGCCACGGTGAGTTTGTGGATTTGTGCCGGGGGCCGCACGTGCAGCGCACCGGCCAAATTGGGGCTTTCAAGCTTTTGGAAACCTCGGGGGCCTACTTTAAAGGCGATGAGCGCAACGAGATGCTGCAGCGTATTTACGGCACGGCTTTCGCCACCAAGGAAGAGCTGGACGCGTACTTTGCTCGCATTGAGGAAGCAAGGCGACGAGATCACCGGCGGCTGGGCCGAGAGCTGGATTTGTTTTCGTTTCACCCCTTGGCGCCGGCTTCGCCGTTCTTCCACCCCAAGGGCGCCATCGTCTACAACGAGCTTATTGCCCTCATGCGCGAGCTGTACCAAAAGTACGGCTATCAAGAAGTTATAACGCCACAGCTTTTTGATGCTGAGCTTTGGAAAATTTCCGGCCACTGGGACAACTACCGGGAAAACATGTTCCTCACCGAGGTGGAAGGGCGCGAGTTTTCCTTTAAGCCCATGAACTGCCCCTCCCACTGCCTGATTTACAAATCGGCAGCGCGTTCCTACCGTGAGCTTCCCCTGCGCTTGGCGGATTTTGGCCGCTTGCACCGGTTTGAGCGTTCCGGTGTGGTGCAAGGGCTCACCCGGGTTCGTTCTTTTTCCCAAGACGACGCCCACATCTTTTGCATGCCCCAACAAATCGGCCCGGAAATTGACACGTTGTTCGATCTCATGTTCGAGGTGTACCGCTTGTTCCGTTTCACTTCGCCCAACATTTACCTCTCCACCAAGCCGGAGAAAGCCATTGGCGAGCCAGAGCTTTGGCGCCACGCGGAAGCCACATTAGAAGCCTGCCTCGAAAAGCGTGGGGTGGCTTACACCGTAAACCCCGGCGAGGGGGCGTTTTACGGCCCGAAGATTGACTTTGTGGTGCACGACGCCATTGGCAGGGAATGGCAGCTGGGAACGATCCAGCTTGACTTCAACTTGCCGCGGCGCTTTGCGCTCACGTACGCTGCCGAGGACGGGAGCGAAAAGACGCCGGTGATGATCCATAGGGCGGTCTTGGGTTCCATCGAGCGGTTTTTTGGCGTGATGTTGGAGCATTTTGCTGGCGATTTACCGTTTTGGCTTGCCCCTGAGCAGGTGCGGGTTTTGCCGGTTTCCGACAAGTTCCTGGAAGGGGCTTCCGGCATTGGCGAGCGTTTGCAAGGGGCTGGTCTGCGGGCTTCGGTGGACAGCCGCAACGAGAAGCTGGGTGCCAAGATTCGAGACGGGGAGCTTTCGAAAGTACCCGTACTTTTAGTGGTGGGGGGCAAGGAGCTTACCCAAGGAACGGTTTCGGTGCGTCTGCGGCACCGGGGGGATTTGGGGGCCCATCCCCTTGCGGAAGTGGAGGAACGTTTGCGCGCGGCCAAGATTTCCCGCAAGCTTGCACCGTGGGAGGAAAACTAAAAAGGAGGCAACATGCCAAAGATCAAAACCTTGAAAGCGGCAGCCAAAAGGTTCAAGCGTACAGGCACAGGCAAGTTTTTGCGGCACCATGCGTATCACAGCCACATTTTGACGAAGAAATCCGCCAAGCGTCGTCGTCATTTGCGGCAGGTAGCATTGGTTTCCGGTGCCGACAAGGCAAAGGTGGAGCGCATGCTCCCCTATGCCCACTGAGGAGGGTTCACCATGAGGATCAAAAGGGGCAACCACCGCGTTCAGCGGCGAAAGAAAATTCTTAAGCTGGCCAAGGGCTATTACCTTACTAAGCACAACGCGTACCGCATTGCCAAGTTGCAAGTGGAGCGGTCGCTGGCCTACGCCTACCGGGATCGGCGCCAGCGCAAGCGGCAAATGCGGGCCTTGTGGATCGTGCGTATCAATGCCGCTGCTCGCCTGCACGATCTCTCGTACTCCCAGTTCATCGCTGGCCTTAAGGCGGCCGGAGCGGAAGTCAACCGCAAGATGCTGGCAGATCTGGCGGTGCGGGATGCGGCAGCCTTCGAGGAACTGGTGAAGGTTGCCAAAAAGGGCCTGACCTCCAAGGTTACGGGGTAATGCTCCCGGAGCTTGAGCAGGTAAGGCTTGAGTTTGATCGGGCCTTGGCTGCGGCTGGGGGGGACCCGCGCCGCTTGGAGGAGGTGCGGGTGCAATTTGCCGGTCGCAAATCCGGGGTATTACGCCAGCTGGAGGAAAGGCTTGCTTCTTTGCCACGGGAGGAAAAGCCTGCCTTTGGCAAGGGCCTCAACGAGCTTAAGGGGTATATTGAGGCCCAACTCAAGGCTGCCAGCCAAAGGGCACAAACCACCAAAACCAAAAAAGAAGAGGTGGACGTTACTCTCCCTGGACGTAAGCCGACCTTGGGTGCGTTGCACCCCGTGACTTTGGTGCGCCGGGAAATCGAGGAGATTTTCCTGCGCATGGGGTATTCGGTGGCCGATGGGCCCGAGGTGGAGGACGACTGGCACAACTTTGAAGCCCTAAACATCCCCCCCGATCACCCCGCCCGCGACACCCAGGACACCTTTTACCTCCCCGGTGGGTTTTTGCTGCGCACCCACACCTCGCCGGTGCAAATCCGCACCATGGAGCAGTTCAAACCGCCCATTCGCGTCATCATCCCCGGCCGCGTGTACCGGCGGGATTCGGACTTACGCCACTCCCCCATGTTTCACCAGGTGGAGGGGTTAGTGGTGGACGAGGGGATTTCCTTTGCCCACCTTAAGGCCACCCTCGAGGCCTTTGTGCACCGCTTGTTTGATCCTTCCCTTAAGGTTCGCCTGCGCCCCAGCTTTTTCCCGTTCACCGAGCCCTCGGCGGAGGTGGACATTACCTGCGTGCTGTGCCGGGGGGAGGGGTGTGGTGTGTGCTCGGGTTCCGGTTGGGTGGAGATCCTGGGGGCTGGAATGGTGGACCCTCGGGTTTTTCGGGCCGTGGGTATTGATCCCAGCCGGTTTACGGGTTTTGCCTTTGGACTGGGCCTGGACCGGGTCGCCATGTTGAAGTACCGAATCCCTGATCTACGCTTGCTTTTTTCTGGAGATGAGCGGATGTTGCGGCAGTTCCCCGGAGGGCTTAGGCGGTGAAAGTGCTTTACTCTTGGGTTTGTGAGCATCTTGAAGAGGCTGCTGCGCCTTTGGCGATGGCGCAGCGTCTCACCGCTGTGGGGCTCAACGTGGAGCTCCGCACCCCCCAAGGGGAGGATGAGGTGTGGGAGGTGGATGTCACCACCAACCGCCCGGATTGCCTCAGCCATCGGGGAATAGCGCGGGAAGCCGCCGCTGCCGGTGCTGGCAGGCTCACGCCGTTGGCGGTGCAATGCCAAGAGCGGGGGCCGAAAGTGGAGACAGAAGCCAAGGTCACCGTGGAAGACCCCGAAGGTTGTCCTCGCTATTGCGCCCGGGTGATCCGCGGGGTTAAGGTTGGTCCTTCCCCCCACTGGCTTGCCCAGCGCCTGCTCGCCTGTGGCATTCGCCCCATCAACAACGTGGTGGATGCCACCAACTACGTGCTCCTGGACTTAGGACACCCATTGCACGCCTTCGATTTAGAAAAGCTGCAAGGAAGGCATATTCGCGTGCGCCGTGCTGGCGCCGGTGAAAAGCTGGTCACCTTGGATGGCCTGGAGCGGACGCTTACGCCTGAGGATTTGGTGATTGCCGATGAGGCAAAGGCTGTGGCTCTGGCTGGGATTATGGGCGGGGCTTTCTCGGAAATTACCGACGCCACCCATGACGTGCTTTTGGAGTCTGCCTATTTTGCCCCCACCCTGGTGCGCCGTACGCGCAAGCGCTTGGGGCTCGATACAGAAGCTTCCCGGCGGTTTGAACGGGGGGCGGATCGGGCCATGGCCCGCACCGCGGTGGACGCTGCAGCCCAGCTGATCCTTGAGCTGGCGGGTGGCGAGGTAGCTTTTGGGGTCTTGGACTCCTGTCCGGAAATGCCGCCGGCGAAGAGGGTGACCTTCACCGTGGATGGCCTCTCCGCCTTTGCCGGCTGCCCGATGGCGGAGTCGTTTGTAGCCCAAGTTCTTACCGCTTTAGAAATCCCCTTCCAGGTGCAGGGGCCCACGTTCCAGTGTGAGGTACCCGCCCACCGCGTGGATCTTGAGCTTCCCGAAGACCTTTACGAGGAAATCCTGCGTCACTGGGGGTACGACCGCATCCCCTCGGTGCTCCCACCGCTGACAGGAGGGCCGGGGGAGCGGCGGGGCAGTTTCCCTTTAACCGATCGCGCCCGAGATTTAGCCCAAAGCTTAGGGCTGGCCGAAGCCATTACCTACGCCTTTGTTTCCGAGGAGGTGGAAGCCTCCTTTGGCGACTCGCCCTTAGCTGGGCGCGGGGAGCTGGTGCGGCTGCAAAACCCCCTCTCCGCGCGCATGGCTGTGATGCGACGGACGTTGTGGTCAGGGTTGGTGGAAGCGGCTGCCAACAACTTGCGGCGAGGGGCAGAGCGGGTGCAGCTTTTTGAGGTGGGGCGTGTGTTCTTCTCCAGGGAAGGACGCGTCCACGAGGAAGAACGGCTGGCGGTGCTGCTCGCCGGCGAGGTGGGGGCATGGGACAGCCGGCGGCCAGTGGACTTTTTGGACGTCAAAGGGATGGCCGAGGCTTTGGCGGAAGGGCTGGAGATCGCTCCTTTAACTTTTACCCCACTGGCCGGCCCCTTTGCCCCGGGTTTTGGGGCAGTGATGCAGCGGGATGGGGCAACGGTGGGGGTTTTGGGCAAGTTGAGCCCAAAGGTGCAGTCCCTCTTCGATGCTCCGCGTCCCCTTTGGGCCGTGGAGCTGTCTTTGGATACGGTGACCACACCGATGCCGCCAAAGTTCCAAGAGCTTTCCCGCTACCCGGCGGTGGTAGCCGATCTTACCGTGCGTCATCCCCTGTCCCTCCCCTACGGCGAACTGGTGGCTACCCTTTGGTCCTTGGCCCCGGAAATCCTGGAGCGCGTGGAACCGGTGGTGCGTTACCGCGGGGAGCAGGTGGCAGCTGACGAAGTTAAGACTACGTTAAGACTTACTTACCGGCACCGCGACCGCTCCCTCACCCAAGAGGAGGTCAACGCCGTTCACTTTGCGCTCATGGAGCAGTTGGCGGCACGGTTAGGGGTTTCCTTTACCTAAGGAGGGGTCATGGAAAGCCTGGATATCCTCGAGCAGCGCATTGACCGCCTCATTGCGGCGTACACCCAGCTTAAGGAGCGGGTGCGGGAGCTGGAGGAGGAAAACCAGCGGCTGCGAGAAAGCGCCCCCGCGCAGGAAAAACTGCAAGATGAGCTGGCCACGCTCAAGGAAGAGCGGGAAAAGCTTCGCCAGCGACTTTCCAAGCTCTTGCAGCAGCTGGAAGCGTTGGGGGTGTGATGCCCGGGCTTGCGAAGCACGACGCCGATCTCTATTGGCCCGAAAGCGTTCGGGACATCACCCCACGCCACATTTTTTCAGCTCTTTCCCAGGGTGTGCTGGGTCAAGACAAGGCCTTGGAGTTCGTGGCAGTGGCAGTGTACAAGCACGCCACCGGTAGCCTTCCAGGCAACTTACTGCTCATAGGCAACTCCGGCACCGGCAAAACCACCATCATGAACGAAATCCAGCGCCTCTACCACGAGGTGCCGGCTTTTAGGCCCTTACGGGCCATGACCATCATCAACGCCAACCTGCTGGTGGACTCCGACCGCATGGAGTTTCGGCCTGAAAGGCTCCTGTCAGCGGTGGAGCAGCGGGCGCGGGCGGTTATTGGCCACCCACCTAAGGCTTCCGAGCTCACCGAGCTTATGGAGAGGGCCACGGTGTGCGTGGACGAAATTGACAAGATGTCCTCAGTGGTGGCGGGCAAGCCCAACCCCATTGGCGTGGTTTTGCAGCAGGGGCTTTTGACGCTCATGGAAGGGGAAGTGGTCCCATACCGCGCCTTTGTGGTGAAAAACGGCAAGGAAGAACCCCAGGTCCTGGACATCAACACCAAGGGCATGATGTTCATTTGCGGAGGGGCCTTCGAGGGGCTGTACGACCAGGTGTTTTATCGTGTCACAAGCCCCGGTTCTGGCGAAAAGCTCAAAAGCACCGCCATTCGCACCGCCGACGGTCAGGTGCGCATTGAAACCCGCTTTTCCCTTGCGGACTTCTTCCGCTTGGAAGATCTTTTTACCTACGGTATGGTGCCGCAGTTCGTCGCCCGCTTTGACAACGTGGTGATCCTCAACGACCTCACCGTGGATGTGCTCAAGGAAATCCTGCTCCATGCCAACGATTCACCGCTTATTCGCACGCGGAAGTATCTGGCACTTTTTGACATTGACCTGGAAGTGGAAGACATGGCGGCGGCTATCATAGCCGAACACGCGGAAAGACAAACCCGCACTGGGGCGCGGGCGCTGCGCGGCATTTGGGGCAAGATCATGAACCCCGTGGAGTTTGACCCCTTTGGCTCAGGGCTCGTCATGCCCAAACCCGAAGGCGGTTTTCGCCTCACGGTCACCGCCGAGCTGGTGCGCCGCGCGCTGACGCTTTAAAGCCCCGGCAGCCAAAAAAGCCACCTCGCTTTCAGGACCTTCCCTGCTCATGCCTTGAAAAGCTTGCAATCAAAGGGCAGCGGCAGCGTAGAGTTCCTGGAAAGACGTCGTTGCCAAGACCAGCAAACCGCTGGGGCTAAGGCGGCTTCCAGGGAAGCGGGACAGCAAGCGCAAGGCCAGGTCGTGGGAGGTGGGGGCCGTGGGGTCTAGGGAAAGCTCCAGGCCCGAGGAGGTCTTGCGAATGCGACGGATGCGATGGGTTTGCGCCAGTTGCCGCAGCTTTTGCAGCTCCAGGAGGTTTTTCACCGGCGGGGGCAGAGGCCCGAAACGGTCGGCGAGTTCTTCCGCTAACTGTTCCAGTTGCCCTGCGGTTTTAGCCGCCGCTACGCGACGGTAAAGGGAAAAGCGCAAGGCTTCTTCCGCTACATACGTTTCGGGGATGCGAATGTCCAACCCCAGCTGCAACTCCACCGCTGGTGCCTCTTCAGGCAGGGGTTGGCCTTTGAGCTCGGCCACCACTTCTTCCAGCAACCGGCAGTACGTTTCGTAACCAACAGCTTGCATGTGGCCGTGCTGTTCGGCACCAAGGATGTTGCCCGCGCCGCGGAGTTCCAAATCGCGCGCTGCAAGGCGAAAGCCGGCTCCCAAGTCGGCAAACTCCAAGATCGCTGCCAAGCGCGAGCGAGCGTTTTGACTTAAGGTGGCTTCCTCAGGGACGAGCAAATAGGCAAAGGCAAGACGGTCGGAGCGTCCTACCCGACCGCGAAGCTGATACAGCTGCGATAGGCCGAAGCGGTCAGCGCGGTTAACGATCAGGGTGTTGGCGTTAGGGATGTCCAAGCCGTTTTCGACGATGGCGGTGGCCAAAAGAACGTCGGCACGGTGCTCAAAAAAGGCATCCATGGCCCGCTCCAGCTCCTTTTCCGACATTTGTCCATGGGCCACCACCACCCGCGCCTCCGGGACAAGCTCCCGAAGAAACTTAGCCATGGCTGGCAGGGAAGCCACGCGGTTGTGCACGAAAAACACCTGCCCGTCGCGGGAGAGCTCGAAGCGGATGGCTTCGCGAATAACCTCAGGGTTGAAGGGCACGACGTGGGTTTGCACCGCGAGCCTGTCCCGGGGTGGGGTTTCAATGACGGACACGTCCCGTAAGCCCAAGAGCCCTAAGTTCAAGGTACGGGGAATGGGGGTGGCGGACATGGCGAGAACATCCACATTGGCCTTGAGCTTTTTCAGCTTTTCCTTTTGCGCCACGCCAAAGCGCTGTTCCTCGTCCACGATCAAAAGCCCTAAATCCCGGAAGTGCACGTCGTTGGCCAAAAGTCTGTGAGTGCCAATGACGATGTCCACTGAACCATCGGCTAAGCCGGAAAGCACGGAATTTTGCTCGGTGGCCGGGAGAAAACGGGAAAGCATGCGGATTTCCACGGGGAACCCGGCAAAGCGGCGACAAAAGGTACGGAAGTGCTGCTCCGCCAGCACCGTGGTGGGGGCTAAGAAAGCCACTTGTTTGCCGTCCATTACCGCTTTGAAGGCGGCGCGCATGGCCACCTCGGTTTTGCCGTAGCCCACATCCCCCACCAAAAGGCGATCCATGGGGCGCGGCGACTCCATGTCCCGCTTGACCTCCGCCACCGCCTGCTCTTGGTCCGGGGTGAGCTCCCATTCAAAAGCGGCTTCGAACTCCTTTTGCCAAGGCCCATCCTTGGAAAAGGCATACCCCGGCGTGAGCTGGCGCGCCGCAGCCAGGCGCAGGAGCTCCTCGGCTAAGTCCTTCAAGGCTTTTTTAACCCTGGACTTGGTGGCCTTCCACGTGCTGCCACCCAGGCGATCCAAACGGGGGGCGGAGGCCTCGCCGGCCGTGTACTTTTCCAAAAGGTCCGCCCGCTCCATGGGCACCAACAGCTTGGCGCCGCCGGCGTACTCCAGCTCCACGCACTCGTGCTTGCTGTCATCCAGGGTAACGGTGCGGAAACCCAAAAAACGGCCAATACCGTGGTCGCGGTGCACCACGAAATCGCCAACCTTGAGGTCGCGGATGTCGAAGAGAACCTGCGCTAGGGTGCGGGCGCGGGGTGGAGCTTTGGGCAAGTTGGTGAGGTCTTGGCGTCCAAAAACCGCCAGTTGCGCTTGGGGCCAGAAAAAGCCGTGACCCAAGCTGCCTGGCACAATGCCGATGCCGCCTTTTTCCGGGAACCCCTCCCGGAAGGGGAACTCCTGGTCCCGCAGGAGATGGGCCAAGCGTTGCGCTTCTCCGGCACTGCCCGCCACCAACACTTGGCTTGTGCGCTCGGCCAAGCCCCGGCGCAGTTCTTGGATCAAAAGTTGCGGGTGTGAAGCGAGCGACGGTGAGGGCTGGGTACGCACACGCAGCGTATTTGGGTGATTTGCGCTTTCCAGTTCTTCCACAACGTACGCCGTGGCCAGGGCCTCCAAGCATTGCGATGGCGGGGTCAACCACGCTTCCGGTGGGGGCAGGGGGAGTTTTCGGCAAGCAGCTTCGTAGGCTTTGGCAAGGGCTGTGGACGCGCGGGCTAGCTCCGCCTCCACGCTGGCAGGCTCCACCACCACCAAGGCCTCCCCCAGCTCCCAGGGGGCACTTCGCCTTTCTCCCAGGGCGGCAAAGGGTGCCACGAGGGGGTTGGTCGTGCCTTCTTGGAGCATGTCCGCCAAGAGAGGAAACCCCTGTCGAAGAAGTACGCGAGCCGCGTGCTGCAGGACGGGGCGGGTGACGGAAAACAAGCTCATGGGCTTGAGCACCAGTTCGTCTTGTTCTCCAAGGGAGCGCTGGCTTTCTGGGTCGAAGACGCGAATACCCTCCAGGCGGTCCACCTCCACCACCAATCGGAAAAACCCATCGGCGGTTCCCAGGTCCAAAACCTCTCCGCGAAGGGCGAATTCGCCGGCTTCCTCCACCACCTCCACCCGGTGCCAGCCTTCCGCCTGAAGGAACGCGCCGAGCTCTCGAAGGTCTAAAAGTTGGCCGGGAACAAAACGGCGACAGCGGGCGAGCACGCTGTGCGGCTGGGGGAGCGGCAGCGGCAAAAGGCGAGAGGGCACAATCAAGCGGCCTACGCTACCCTCGGCCCACCGCAAAAGCGCAGCCACAGCCTCGGCGGTGGCCCCCAAAGGGGCGCCGTGAGGGGCGTAAGGGAGCAGCATGTGGGCGGGGAGTGCCGCCGCTTTTCGTTCCGGAAAGAAAAGCTCGTACGCGGCGGCAAGCTCCAAAGCGTCGCTGGGCGTGGGCACCACCACCACCGCCCTTTCCCTTTGGCCCAAGGCAAGCTCCACTCCGACGACCCGGGCGCCGGGACAAACCCCCACCACGCGCTGGGGTGCTGTGGCCGCGAGCGCTTCTACGGCTTGCCGAAGAAGCAAAAAGCTGCTCATAAGGCCTTACTTGCGAACGAGCTTGCTCACGGCTTCCGCCACCATACGTGCCGCTTCTTCCACCTCCTCTGGGGTGGTGGGTCTTCCCAGCGAAAAGCGCAGGGCGCTGTTAGCCTCTTCCGGGGTCCGGCCTAGGGCCAGGAGCACATGGGAGGGTTTGGGTTTGGCCGTGGCACAGGCCGAGGCGGGAGAAACCGCCAGGCGCGGCAGGCAAGCAACCAGAGACCCACTGTCCACGCCCACAAAGGAAACGTTCAAGGTGTTGGGCACCCTGTGTGCTGGGTCGCCGTTTTCCAAAAGGCGCGGGTACGCAGCAAAAAGCTGTTCCCGCAAGCGATCCCGAAGGGCCCCTTGCCTTGCCCGTTCCCCATAGAGGTTGTGTACGGCCAATTCCAGCGCCTTGGCCATGCCCACAATTCCCGGAACGTTGAGGGTTCCCGAGCGCAAACCAGCCTCTTGCCCGCCGCCGTGGAGCAAAGGCTCCAGGCGCAGGGGCGGCTTTTGCCGGCGCACGTACAAAAGCCCCACCCCTTTGGGTCCGTAAAACTTGTGCGCCGAAAGCGAAAGCAAATCCACCCCCAATTTCCGAACGTCCACCTCCAGCTTCCCAGGGGCCTGGGTGGCGTCGCAGTGCACCACCACCCCCCGCTCGTGGCAGAGGCGCGCGATCTCCGCCACCGGTTGCACCGTGCCAATTTCGTTGTTCACCAGCATCACCGAAACCAACAGCGTGTCGTCTGTGAGGGCTTGCGCCACCTCTTGGGGATCCACCACCCCGCTTTTCCCCACCGGTACCCGCGTCACCGTAAAACCTTCCCTTTGCAAGCTGTCGCAGGTCTCCAGGACCGCTGGGTGTTCGATGGCGGTGGTGACGATGTGCCGTTTCCGGCCGGTCCAGGCCAGCCCCTTGATCGCTAGGTTGTTGGCTTCCGTAGCCCCGGAGGTAAACACCAGCTCCTCGGGGCTAGCCCCTAAAAGCGCGGCCAGCGTGGTGCGGGCTTGGTCCACCAGCTGGGCGGCGGCCCACCCGTAGGCGTGGGTCCGGGAAGAGGGGTTGCCAAAGTGCTGGGAAAAAGCGGGAAGCATGGCTTGGAGCACCTGGCTATCCACGGGCGTGGTGGCGTTGTAGTCCAAGTAAATCACCTTGTTCATGGCCGCTCCTTTTTTTGCAAACTCATCCAAAAGGCTAAGGCTGGCTGAAGGGGTTCCGTCAGCACCACACATCCGCTCAGGGCCACGGGATAAAGCACGCTTCCTCCTGGCCTTTGCGCCCACAGCACCAAAAGCTCCACCCCTGGATGAGGGCCGGCGGCGGAACGGAACTCAAAGCGCCCCCCGTTTTGCACTAAAAGCGCACCTGGGAAGGTAACCCGGGTGCCGGGCAAAAACTCCTGGGGCCCAAACCACGCTCGTCGTGGCGGGTAGCTATAGCTGCCCCCCGTGGACACCGGTTTGGGCTCCGGCAGCGCTTCCCAAAGCACCTCTACCGCCGCTGGCTGCCACGGTGCCGTAAGACGCCCCGAAAAGAACAACCGGTTTTTCGGCTGGCAAATGGGCGCTACCGGCGAAACATCCGCGAGCTTGGTGGCTACCTCATGGGTGAGTACCAGCCGACCCTGTGAAAAAGCCAGACCCACGCCCATGTGGGTGGCCTCAGGTACGAGGAGCGTGCGGCGGTGCCCGTCAGCGGGCGGTTTTTCCGCAAGCATGGTTTTCGTCAGCTCCACCGCCAAAGAAGGTATCTCCTCTGGGGAAAGCGGGCTGGTGGTTTGGTAGCTGCCGACGTTTTCCCGATGGAAACCCGTGCCCCCCGCCAGCAAATAGCGGAGGTAGGGAGCAACCCCATCGCTGGCAAAGTGGCCGCTGCGACCTTCTGCGAGGAGCTTTTCGCAGAAAGCATCTCCCACCTTTTGCAAAAGGGGATCGGAGGCCAGAGGTGCAAGCCCGTGCTCACTTCGCGCTTGGTTGACCAAATTCAAGACCTGGTTGCGAGCAATTGCCCAGGGGTCGGTGTTGGCAGAAAGAAGCAGCACGGCGAAAAGGCTGTGATAGGCTTGTGGCGAACGACGATGATTCGTTTTGGTACGGCTGGTTGGCGGGGAGTGGTGGGTCAAGACGTCACCTTTCGCCAGGTCCGCCGCTTGCTTTGGGCTTTGTCCCGCCTGCTGGCACGGGGAGGGCAAGGAGGGCCGGTGCTGGTGGCTTACGACACCCGCCTGCTGTCGGAGAAGCTGTCGCAAGAGGCGGTAGACGTTTTTACGCACTTTGGCTTTCCTACGGTGTTGGCGGATCGTGACCTCCCGGCTCCGGCTTTGGCTTGGGCAGTTCGGCAACGCCAAGCAAGCCTGGGGGTCATGTTTACCGCCTCCCACAACCCACCAGAATACAACGGGGTGAAGTTGTACACCAAGGACGGGGTGCTGGCGGGGAAGGATTTCACCGACCAGGTGGAACGAGAAGTGGACGCCTTGACCTCCCTGCCGGAACCGTTTTTCTTACGGCGGGATGAGTTGGTGAGCGTGGAGCCGTTGGGGGAGGCGTATTTGGCCGCCCTGGAGGCGCACGTGGACTGGGATGCGGTACGCCGGTTGCCGGGGAAGGTGGTGGTAGATCCCCTCTTTGGCACCTCCCGCGAGTTTCTGGATCGCGTGCTCCTGGCCCATGGGGTGCCCACCCGTGTGCTGCATGCCACCAAGGACCCTTACTTCGGTGGCTACGCCCCGGAGTGTACCCCTGCCAACCTGTCCTCCCTCCGGGAGGCGGTGCGGGAGGAGGGGGCGATCCTGGGTTTGGCCACCGACGGGGACGCTGATCGTTTTGGGGTTGTGGATGGTTCTTGCCGGGTTTTCGCTCCCAATCCTGTACTGGCGGCGCTGGTGGATTACATCGTGGGTTCCCGCCGGTTTTCGCCAGGGTCCGGAGGGGTAGGGAGAACCATAGCCACCACCCGCTTAATAGACCGTGTGGCGGCGGCCCGCGGGTTGGATCTGGTTGCAACCCCCGTGGGCTTCCCCAGCTTAGGGCCGCTATTGCTTTCAGGTAAAGTTTGCGTGGGGGTGGAGGAATCGGCAGGACTGGGCGTGTCCGTGCACCTTCCGGAACGCGATGGCATCTTCGCTTGCCTGTTGCTGGCGGAGATGGTGGGGGCTTGTGGTCTGCCCCTGCGAAGCATCCTGCGTAACCTTTTTGCCCGTTACGGTACCTTGCTTTCACGACGAGTGCAGCTGCCCCTGCGGGAGGAAAGCTCGCGGGCTTTACAGCTTCTCCAGGGACGCCAGTTTCGGGAGTTCGGGGGCTTGGCTGTGACCCATGTGGAGCGAGAGGGGGGGCTTTTGCTGGAGCTAGCCGGTGGTGCCTGGGTGCTGTGGCGGCTTTCCGGTACGGAACCGAAAGTGAGGTTGTACGCGGAAGCACCAAGCACCAGCCTTTTGCGAGCGCTCGTGAGGGACGCAAAAAAAACCTGGCGACAAGCCGAGGAGGAGGTGCGACATGTTTGAGATCGTGGCAGTGCGCGGGCGAGAGGTTCTGGATTCCCGCGGCAACCCTACGGTGGAGGCGGAGGTGGAGCTGGCTTCAGGAGCGGTGGGGACGGCGTGCGTGCCTTCTGGGGCTTCCACCGGTAGCCGTGAGGCCTTGGAAAAGCGGGATGGCGACAAAAGCCGCTTTGGCGGCAAGGGGGTTTTGCAAGCGGTCAAAGCCATCAACGAGGAGCTGGCCAGCGCAGTGATGGGCCTGGACGCTCGGGATCAAGCGTTCATTGACAAGACCATGCGCGAGCTGGACGGTACTCCCGACAAGTCGCGCTTGGGGGCCAACGCCATCCTGGCGGTTTCCCTGGCCTGTGCCAAGGCGGCGGCGGCCGAATGCGCCTTGCCTCTTTACCGCTACCTGGGGGGCGCGGGGGCTGTGGTGCTTCCGGTTCCGCTCATGAACGTGATCAACGGCGGGGTGCACGCCGATAACTCCCTCGATATCCAGGAGTTCATGCTGGTGCCGTGGGGTTTTGCTTCTTTTCGCGAAGCGCTGCGGGCAGGGGTGGAGGTTTTTCACGCTTTGAAAGCCAAGCTCAAGGCCGCCCACCACGTTACCTCGGTGGGGGATGAGGGTGGTTTTGCCCCCAACTTGCCTTCCAACCGTGCGGCCCTCGAGTTTTTGGTGGAGGCCATTCAAACTGCGGGTTACAAACCTGGCGCGCAGGTGGCTCTGGCCATTGATGCGGCTGGTTCTGAGCTTTTTACGGGCGAAGGGTACGATCTTGCCGGCGAAAAGCGGTTTGGCTTAGACGCTGGTGACCTTGTGGGGACGTACGAGGAATGGGTCCGCGACTTTCCGGTGGTGCTCATCGAAGACGGTTTGGCGGAAGGGGATTGGGAAGGGTGGAAGCTGCTGAAGGCCCGTCTTGGGCACAAGGTGGTGTTGGTGGGGGACGATATCTTTGTCACCAACCCCGCACTCATTTCCCGTGGACAAAGGGAAGACGTGGCCAACGCGGCGCTCATTAAGCTCAACCAAATTGGCACCTTGAGCGAGACCTTGGAAGCTTTGCGTTTGACCTTGCACTTTGGGTGGAAGGCGGTGGTTTCCCATCGTTCAGGCGAGACGGAGGACACCACCATTGCCGATTTGGCGGTGGGGTGTGGGTGTGGTCTCATCAAAACCGGCTCTGCCTCGCGCGGGGAGCGTACCGCCAAGTACAACCGCCTCCTGCGCATTGAGGAGGAGCTGGGGGAAGTGGGGAGGTTTGCGGGGCCGTGGCTTTTCGTCCCCTCCGGATCCTGAGGCTTTTGGCCCTGGTGGCGGTCCTGGCCTATGGGGCGTGGAACTTCCCCAGGGCGCAAAGGGAGCTGGCTGAAGCTCGGAAAGAGTGGGAAGCGCTTCAGGCTCGGAAGAAGGTGCTGGCGGAGCAGGTACGAGAGCTACAGCGAGAGGTGGCCAGCCTGGAGCGCGACGCAGAAAGTCGCTCCCGGGCCGCCCGCCAGCTTCTGGGGGTGGCAGGCCAAGGGGAAAAGGTGATCATCCTCCCCCAGCCGTAAAAACGTTGCTGGCAGGGTAGAATGGGCGTACCTATGGGTGCGGAGCCAAAAGCTATAGGCCGGTTCGAAATCGAAGGGGTTTTGGGGCGGGGGGCCATGGGGGTGGTGTACTTGGCCCGGGATCCGGTCATTGGCCGCAAGGTGGCTCTCAAGACCCTGGTTTTGCCGGAGGGAGCCGAAGAGGCTGAGGAGTTCCGCATTCGCTTTTTGCGGGAGGCGCAGGCCGCGGGCATCCTCAACCACCCTGGGATCGTCACCGTGTACGACGCCGGGGTGGACGAGACCACCGGCCTTTCTTACATTGCCATGGAGTTCGTGGAGGGCAAGAGCCTGCGGGACCTCATGCGCCAGGGCTACCCTTTCTCATACTCCGACGTGGCCCGCATCGGGGCGGCTTTGGCCGTGGCCTTAGATTACGCCCACGCCAAAGGGGTGGTGCATAGGGACATTAAGCCGGCAAACATCCTTCTTACAGAACAAGGTGCGGTAAAAATTACCGACTTTGGGGTGGCGCGGCTGGCCACATCCAGCCTCACCACGACGGGTCAGTTCATCGGCACCCCCAACTACATGTCCCCCGAGCAAGTTACCGGCTCTCCCGTGGATGGACGTTCCGACCTCTTCTCGTTGGGGGTAGTGCTTTTTGAGCTCCTTACCGGCAAGCGGCCCTTTGCCGGTGAAACCCTCACCGAGGTGTCGTACAAGATCGTGCACGAACCGCCACCGGTGCCTTCGCAGGTTCGCCCTGGCCTGCCGCCGGCCTTCAACCCAATCATCCTCAAGCTCTTAGAGAAAAATCCCGAAAACCGTTATGCGCGGGGCTTGGAGGTGGCGCGCGCTCTTGAGGCGTTACGTCGGGTGCTGGCTGGAACGGGCGAGGTTTCTGTGCCTCGGGCCCAGGAAACTGGGACAACGGCGGCTGGGGCTTCGCAAGCTGTGGTGGTAAAGCCAGAAATGGTTGCCACCGCCACCAAGGCCACGGTCTTGGCAGAAGCCCAGGACAAGGATGGCAAGTCACAGAAAGAGGGCAAGGAACCCTCGATTTGGCGGTTGCCCATTGCCACCCGCTGGGTGGTGATCCTGTTAACGGCGGTCTTGCTGCCACCTCTGGTGGTGGTAGCGGTTCTTTACGGCAAAATTGACCGTGGACCCTTTTCGGAGCCGCCGCCTGGGGATCCGGCCCGTCGTCATACGCTGGCGGTAGCGGTGCGGGAAGCGGCTTTGTTGGTGCAGGAGGATCCCGAAAGGAGCTTGGCACTTTTGCAACAAGTTTGGGACCAAGCTCCGCAAAGCCCAGCAGCGAGAGCCGTAGCCGAAAAAGCGCGGGAAGCCCTGGCCCGGCGCCAAGCGCTGGCCTCGCAGCAAGCCAAAATTCAGGCCCTTTTGGACGAGGGGATGGGGCTTTTGCGGCAAGGGCGGCTGTCCCAGGCCAGGCAAGCCTTTCAAGCTGTCCTCGAACTCGACCCGGAAAACGTGCTAGCGCAAAGGGGGTTGGAGCTTTCCCGGGGGGGTGGGGGAGGGGCGCGGCCAGGGGAAGCCCAGGTGCAACGGGTAGGACTGGCAACCCCTACCGCGCCGGTAGGTGGTTCTGCCCGCATCGAGCTTTACTTCAACTCGCCGTTGAGCAAAGGGGAGTTTGAGCTGGAGCTCGATGGGGCGCTTTTGGGACGAAAGGCCTTCGACTTTGGCAGTAAGGGCTTTCTGGGCATCCGCAAGAGGGGTACCGGCATTGTGGAGGATGCGTTTCCGGTAGCGGCGGGGGCCCACAAGCTCTTGGTGCGGCTCAAGGGGGAGAGGGGCGAGGTACTGGGGGAGCAGGTGTTTACCGTACAGCTCGCAGCTGGGGCCCGCTACGTCTTGCGGGTGGAGATGTTTTCGGAAAAGGAAGTGCCGCGTTTTTCACTGGCGGCGCGCAGGTAAGGAGGAAACGTGAACGTTGGCATTGTAGCTTTTTTGCTGTTACCACTTGTGGCTTGGGGGCAAGCCAATCCACCGCGGGTGCGGCTTCAAACCAACCACGGCGTGGTGGTTTTGGAGCTTTATCCGGAAAAAGCCCCCAAAACCGTGGCTAACTTTTTGGCGTACGTGCAGTCGGGTTTTTACGACGGCACGATCTTTCACCGGGTGGTACCCGGGTTTGTGGTGCAGGGGGGAGGGTTTGATGCCAGCTTCCGGCAGAAGCCGACCAAGCCCCCAGTGGAAAACGAGGCCACCAATGGGCTTTCGAACCTGCGGGGCACAGTGGCCATGGCGCGCACAGCGGAAGTGCATTCAGCTACCAGCCAGTTTTTCATTAATCTCAAAGACAACACCTTCCTCGACCATCGCGATACCACCCCGCGAGGCTACGGCTACTGCGTGTTTGGGCGGGTGGTGGAGGGCATGGATGTGGTTGACGCCATTGCCGCTATTCCCACGGGGCCGGGTGGTCCCTTTCCCGCCGAGGTTCCGCACAAGCCAGTGGTCATCGTTAAGGCTGAAGTCCTGGCCAATCCACCCAAAGAGTGACGGTTCGTTCTTCGAGGTCTACGGTCACCTGGGGTGGCACGTCCCGACGGAAAGGAGCGAAAAGCTTTGGCGCCTGTTGCGCCACAAAGGTGCGTGCCCAAGCGGCTCTGTCCCGGTTCTTGAGCCGCAGCCTCCAGCATAAGGCCCAACGCTGGGGCGACCTGGCGTCACGGATGATGCGCAGCCTGTCCCCGTCCCAGGCTTTGGCCAGCTCTTCTGCTGCTAAGGCTTCGGCAACCTGGGAAAACCAAAACTTTAAGGCCCATGCCCCTAAGCTGTCGGTTAAAAGCTCCTGCCAGCCCCGCGGGGTGGGTGGCAGCACCTGGTTTGACAGGTGGTTACAGGGGGAATCAAAGAGCAAGGAAGCGGTGCACCTGGGTGGGTGCGCGAGCAGGCGGTCCACAGCGGGCCACCCCCCCTTTTGGAACGCCGAAAGCACCGTGCGCAGACCCTGGGCGTAGGGAAAGGCCAAATCCTCCACGAAAAAATCGCCGATTTCGGCGGAGCGAGCTAAAGACTTGCTGCCCTCCACCAGCGCGTTTGCCGCTTGCTCGAGGCTTTCGCTGGGGGGTGGCGAGGGGCTTGCCAAAAGCAACATGACCAGCATGGCTTCTCCCTCGGCCACCGCCGAAAAGCTGCGCTGCTGGTCGGAGTTGTCCTTCACAGCCAAGAGCTTGGTGGGGAGCCGAAACCGTGCTTCCTGAGCGGCGTGAGCCAGTTCATGAACCCATACCACCGAGCCTTCCACCTCGCTGGGTATCGGACGATCCACGACCACCATGGTGTCCCGCGATGGCTCGTAGTAGCCCAGGACCTGGCTCGCGTAGAAGTCCAAGAGCCTGTCGTAAAGGTGGGGTGTGGCTGGTACGAAACCCAAGCGCTGGAGGACTTCGAGGTAAAGCTGCGGAGGAAGTGGCAGCTCGTTGGCCAGCTTGGTAGCAAGCCTTTTCTTGAGGGAAGAAAAGGGCAAGAGCTCGCACTGGGGCCGCCAATCGTTACCCAGGGTCCGCAAGGCGGCGACCCGGGGAACCGCTGTGAGAAGAGCAGGCGGACAGGGTGTGGCTGCCCACGCGCTTGAGGCCAGAAGGAGGGTTGCGGCTTTCGTGATAAGCTTGTTACGCATGCCGGTGGAAGCCAAAATCTCCATTTTTTCTACCTACGAGAACATCGAGCTGGCGGAAAAAATGCTCCTTGAAGTTGCCCGGTCCCATGTCAACGATGAAGACCTTTACTGGGCTGCTATGGCCCTGCGGGAAGCCCTGGCCAACGCCATCAAACATGGCAACAAGCTTAACCCGGAAAAGCGGGTTTTTGTTACCATTCACCTGGAGGAAGGGCAGGAGCTTACAATGGTGGTGGAAGATGAGGGTGAGGGCTTCGACCCCGGGAAGCTCGGCGACCCGAGAAGCCCCGAAAACTTGCTGAAAGAGAGTGGCCGCGGGGTCTTTTACATTCGCCACTTTATGGATGAGGTAAGCTTTAGCCGTTCCGCGCACGGTGGCAGTAGGGTTGAGCTCAAAAAGCAGTTGGCAAGGAGGAACAAATGAAAGGAAGCTTTCGCGACGTGCAAGGGGTGAGGGTACTGGATTTATCTGGCAAGATCACCATCGGTGTTGGTGATGTGGAGCTCCGGCGCTTGGTGGAAGAGGCTTTGGCCTCCGGCAAGACCAATATCTTGGTAAACCTCAAAGATGTGACCCACATTGACTCTTCGGGTATTGGAGAGCTCGTGGCTTGCTATACCACTGTCAAGCGGCGAGGCGGGAGCATGAAGCTTTTGAACCTGCCGCCAAAAATCAACGACATCCTGCAGGTGACGCAGCTCATCACGGTGTTCGATGTCTTCGCTAACGAGGCGGAAGCTATTCAAAGCTTTACGGCGTGAGCAGTTCTTTGCCAGTTGCAGAAGGTTTTACACAGGGCATGAGGCGGGCGCTGCTGCCGGGTACAGTGCGGGCCCAGGTGCTTAGGCTTGGTATTGAAGGTTAGGAACGGCAGGTCAGTGCTCGCGTTTTTATGGAGGGTCGCATGCAGGCTCTGGTAGCCGATGACAGCCGAATTTTTCGCGTCCTGGTCAAGGAGCTCTTGGAGGGGAATGGCGTCACGGTTTTTGAAGCCTCTGACGGCAAGCAAGCCTTGGATGCTGCCTTAGCCTTTCGCCCTGAGCTCATCATCTTGGATGCCCTTATGCCACGCCTCTCCGGTTTTGACGTGATGGCAAAGCTTAAGGAAAAGCTTCCCGACTACCACCCTAAGGTGTTTCTCGTCACCGCGGTCTACAAAAGCTACCGGTGGGAATCAGAAGCAAGGACGGTTTACAAGGTGGACGAGTACTTGGAAAAGCCCTTGGAGCCCGAAACCTTGTTGGCTGCCCTTCGCCGTCAATTCCCGGAGAAAGGCTTTTAGTTTTTAAGCCTCGTCTTCCTTTTGCATTTTGCGAAGCGCTGCCTCCATAGCTTGCAGGATGGCTTCCACATCCTTAACCCCGTGGGCTAAGGAAAGAAACGCAGGAGCCGGGCTCTTGGAGGGGAGCAGGGCGCCACTGTCCCTTACCGCCTCGTAAAATCGCCGGTATGTGATCTGATCACAATTAGCAGCGGAAGCCGCATCCCGCACCCCCTGGCGCGAGAAACTTAGCGAGAAGATCGAACCAACTCGGCTTACCCGCAAGGGGCGCTCGAACTTTTCAGCCAATGCCTGAACACCGGCCTCCAGCTGCGCGGAGCGCTCCTCCAGTCGCACGTAACCGGCGTCGTTGCGTAACACGGAAAGCGTGGCTGCTGCTGCGGCTACCGCCAGGGGTGAGGGCGGCGGTGCTACTTCCTCACCCACGGTGACTTCCAGGTTCTTGGCAAAGGCCACCGCACCCAAGGTGCTGACGCCTCCCCCGAGTACCCCACCCAACACCAAGATGTCAGCCTCAATTTGGAACGCTTGGTTGGCCCCTCCCCGCTCCAAGCGGAAGCCGGTAAGGGTCTCGTCCAGCACCAAAAGTGCCCCGACGTTGCGGGTGAGTTCACGCACCTTTTGAAGGAAGGCGGGATCCGGAGGGATGACACCGAACTGGCTGGCAATGGGGTCCAAAAGCACCGCTGCCGTGTCCACCCCGACCTCTTCCAGTACCCGTGCCAATGCCTCAGCGTTGCCCCAGGGCACCACACGCACCGCGCGGCAAAGCTCCGGGAGCAACCCGGAAATTTTAGGAAGTGAAAGTCCTACGGGTCCGCCGGGGATAACCTGCAGGGTTTCCACCGCGCCGGCTCGGTTACCGTCAAAGACCACCAAACGCATCCGTCCGGTGTGGCGGCGGCAAAAACGGATGGCAAGCTCAAAAGCTTCGGTTTCGCTGCTGGTAAAAATCCACGGAGCGTACTGCGGTAAAAACTCGCTGCACGCTTCCGCCAGCTCCACTTCCGAGGTGCTGGCAAACCCGGAGGCCAAACCCAAGGTGGTGACCTTGCGCACAGCATCCAGGACGTACTGGTTGGCGTACCCTAAAAGGCAACTGCCGCCGGTGAGGTCCACAAACCCCACGTTGTCGGCGTCGAAAACCCGGCAACCCTGGGCCTTGGCCAAAAGCAAACCCTGTTGCCCACGGTGGGCAACTAAAGGGGCCACCTGCTTGGCCTGGGCCAAAAGCTCATCCGTTCGAGGTGCCATCTCACCTCCGTTTCAAGAGCGTGGAATTGTACATAAACCCACCCATCCCTTCAACCCTCCTCAGGGGTTTCCTCAGGATCCCCGTGAAAGAAGAAGGCGGCGCAGCGAGGGGAGCAAAAAAGCCTCCCGTACTGCCAAACCCCGCAACGCATGCAGGAGTACTTCCCGCAAATGGGGCACTCCCGCACCGACCAGCTGGGTCGCAGCTCACCGCATTTGGGGCATGGGGTCTGAAGGACAACATCGTCTGCCATCAACTCCAGTATAGGCTCTGCTGCCGAGGCCGGGGATGGTACAATCCCCCTGGCCGGGCCGGCGTAGCTCAGAGGCAGAGCAGGGGTCTCATAAGCCCCGTGTCAGTGGTTCGAGTCCACTCGCCGGCACCAACGTTCATGTTGGATTCGCAATTTGCCGCGGCCTTTCGCCGACACTTTCCTGACTTGCTGGGACAATGCGTGGTAGTCGCCCTCTCGGGTGGCGCCGATTCCACGGGTCTTGCGTTGCTTTGCCATCGGACTCGTGAGGAGCTGGGCATTTCTTTGGTCTTGGCCCATGTACACCATGGCTGGCGTGGGGCGGAAGCCGACGCTGACGCCGCCTTTTGCCAAGAGCTGGCGCACAAGCTAGGCCTGCCGTTTGTGTTGGAAAGGCTTCTCCCCCCGCCAGTGGGGGTTTCCCGGGAAGCCTGGTGGCGGCAGGAACGCTACCGGGTTTTGGAAGACGTACGCGTGCGCGTGCACGCGGCAGCGGTGGCTACGGGTCACACCTTGGATGACCAGGCGGAAAGCGTGCTTTTGAAGCTCTTGCGTGGTTCGGGAGCGCGGGGGGTTGCTGGAGTGCGGCGGCGTTTGGGCACCATCGTGCGGCCGGTTTTGGATTTCCGACGCCAACAGCTGCGGGACTTTCTCGCGCTGTTGGGCCAAACCTTTCGCGAGGACAGCACCAACCTCATCCCGGACCGCCCCCGCACCTTCTTGCGCTGGCAGGTCTTGCCCCTTTTGGAGGAGCGTTTTCCGCGGGCAGCCCAGCACTTGGCAGCCTTTGGCTGCGAGCTGGGGGAGGACGACGCTTTTTTGGAAGATGAAATGCTGCAGCGGGCACCGCTGCTGCGCTTGGGAGCCCCGGTAGCCGTGGAAACGGTGGCTTCCCTGCCCCCCCCTTTGCGCCGGCGTTGGCTTTTGGCGGTGGCCTCTTTTTTGCCGCTCACTGAGCCTCCCTCCCGCAAGCAGCTGGCGCTTTTCTCAAAGTTGTTGCAGGGTGGCTGGCCGCGGGCTTTGGACTTGGGGGGGAGGTGGGTGCTGGCGCGGCAGCGCGGACAACTGGTTTTGCACCCCCCACCCCTAAAGCCTTTTTCGCCCATGAGGGTGACGGTTCCCGGTGTCCACCGGTTGCCCGGAGGGTTCACCTTAGGGCTAGGAACGCCCGTGCATCGTGCGGATTTCAGGGCTTTCTTGAACCCCCGTGTGCACGCGGCGGAGCTTGCGGTGGCATCTCTCCCCCCCGGGTTTCGGTTTGAGGGGCGGGAGGTGCGGGCGTTTTTGGCGCGCCTAGGGGTACCTGTGGCGTGGCGTGCCGCATGGCCGGTTTTGCTTGTGGATGGTACGATTGTTTGGGTGCCAGGAATGGGCGTGTTGCCGGCTTGGGCCCAAGCCAGCGGGGTGCTGGTGGAACTGGAGGAACCATGGGAGCGCCACGGGAAATTGTCCCCTCCGAGGCCATAGCTGAGCGGGTTAAGGCCTTGGGGCGGAAGATCGCCGAGGATTACGCCGGCAAGGATTTGGTGCTGGTGGGCATTCTCAAGGGTTCTACTTTTTTCTTGGCGGATCTACTGCGGGCCATCCCCATGTCGGTACGTTACGAGCTGGTGAACGTAACGAGAACCGGGGGCGGGCACTACGAGGTTATAGAGTTGGCTTTTGCCACGCAGATTCACATTACGGGAGCCCATACGCTGATCCTCAAGGACATTTGTCATTCAGGGGTTACCGAAAACTACTTGCTGACGCATTTGGCCCAGCAGGGGCCCGCTTCCTTGGAAGTGGTGGCCATGGTGAACAAGCCTGAGCTGCGACGGGTAGCGTTGGAGCCGAAGTACGTGCTTCTAGACCACGTGCCTGACGGCCGGCTGGTGGGTTACGGGATGGAACATGAAGGCAAGTGGGGCAATTTGCCCGGCATATGCCTTCTAGGAGAAAGCTAGGCGAGCTTTTTGAAGGGATAGACAAACGGTGAATCAAAACGTCAAAAACGTGATGCTGTTTTTGGTGGTGTTGGTGTTGGTGGTGGTGCTGTGGAACTGGGTGACCACCACCCGCGCTGCCACCCAGGAAATCCCCTTTTCGGAGTTTTTGGACAGGGTGGAGAAGGGCCAGGTGAGCGAGGTGCTCATCCGGGGGGAGGAAATCTTAGGACGCAGCCCGCAAGCCCCACCCCGCCCCTTTGGTCAGCGCCCCTACGAGTTCATCACGTATTCGCCGGGCTACCCGGATTTGGTCAAAGCCCTGCGGGAAAAGGGCGTCAAGATCAAGGCTGAACCTCCTTCCCAGGGCTCCTTTTGGACAGGGCTTATTTCATGGTTGCCGTTTCTCTTGCTTTTGGGTATGTGGTGGTTTTTCTTCCGGCAAATGCAAATGGGCGGCAACAAGGCCTTGGCCTTTGGCAAGTCCCGGGCGCGCATGCTCACCCCCGATCAGAAAAGGGTGACCTTTAAGGACGTGGCGGGGGTGGATGAAGCCAAGGAAGAGCTGCAGGAAATCATTGAGTTTTTGAAAAACCCCCAGAAGTTCGCCAAGCTGGGTGGAAAAATCCCGAAAGGCGTGTTGCTCATGGGCCCTCCGGGCACCGGGAAAACCCTACTGGCCAAGGCGGTGGCGGGAGAAGCCGAGGTGCCGTTTTTCTCCATTTCCGGCTCGGATTTCGTGGAAATGTTCGTTGGGGTTGGGGCCAGCCGCGTTCGCGACCTCTTTGAACAGGGAAAGAAAAACGCCCCCTGCATCATCTTCATTGATGAGATTGACGCCGTGGGCCGGCATCGAGGTGCCGGTCTTGGGGGCGGGCACGACGAGAGGGAGCAAACTCTGAACGCCCTCTTGGTGGAAATGGACGGCTTTGAGTCCAACGAGGGGGTGATTCTCATTGCCGCCACCAACCGCCCGGATGTGCTCGACCCCGCTCTTTTGCGGCCCGGGCGCTTCGACCGGCGCATCGTGGTCAACCGCCCGGACCTCAACGGTCGTCTGGAGATCCTCAAGGTGCACACCGCCAAGATCAAGCTGGCGGATGACGTGTCCTTGGAAGTCTTGGCCCGCTCCACACCGGGATTTTCCGGGGCGGATATTGCTAACCTGGTGAACGAGGCGGCGTTGCGGGCGGCGCGCCTCAACAAGCAAGCGGTGGAAATGGAGGACTTTGAGTACGCCAAGGACAAGGTGATGATGGGAGCTGAGCGCCGTTCCTTGGCCTTATCGGAGGAGGAAAAGCGCATCGTGGCGTACCACGAAGGTGGGCACGCTTTGGTGGCGGCGCTTTTACCCAACGCCGATCCCCTGCACAAGGTCACGATCATCCCCAGGGGCATGGCTTTGGGGCTCACGCAACAGCTTCCTGAAGAGGACCGCTACCTCTTGCCCAAGAGCTACCTGGAGGATGAGCTTACGGTGCTTTTGGGAGGGCGCATTGCTGAAGAAGTGGTTTTTGGCTCCGACAAGATTACCACCGGCGCCGGCAACGACCTGGAGCGGGCTACGGAGCTTGCTCGCAAAATGGTGTGCGAGTGGGGGATGTCCAACTTGGGACCCCTCACCTTTGGCAAGCGGGAGGAAGCAATTTTCTTGGGCAAAGAGTTCGCCCGCCACCAAGACTACTCCGAATCCACAGCTGTAGCCATTGACAGCGAGATCAAGCGGTTGGTGGAGGAAGCCTACCGAAGGGCGCAAGAGCTGGTGCAAAAGCATCGGCCCGTTTTGGACCGCATTGCCGAGGCCTTGTTGGAACGCGAGGTGTTAGAGGGCGAAGAGGTGTACCGGCTCGTTTCGGACTTCACCGGCGTACCAGTGGAAAAGCTGAAGGGGCCGGGGCGCCCAACACCGGCGGTGGCGGTGGTTCCCTCGTAGGAAGCTTGGGAAAGAAAACCGAAGTTTTTGGCAAGGGGTACAATGCGGCCGTGGTGCTGTTACGGCTTTTGCACACGATCCTGGCTTTTGCCGTGGCGGTGGTGGACACCATCGTCATGGGTGCCTACGGCACGCTGGTGGGGCTTTTGCCACCCAAAGGGGATTGGACCAGAAACGGGGCGCGTCTTTGGGCCCGCATCATCCTTTGGGCCTGCGGGGTGCGACTGCGGGTGGAAGGGGCGGAAAGGGTTCCCACCGATACCCCGGTGGTGTTCATGGCTAACCATGAGAGCTGGCTGGACATCCCTGCTCTGTTGGTGGCCATACCCGGACAGGTACGGTTTTTGGCCAAGAAATCGCTGTTTTCCATTCCGTTTTTAGGGTGGGCCATGCGCGCCATGGGGTTTATCCCCGTTGACCGGGAAAACCGCAGGCAGGCCATACGCTCTTTCGAGCAAGCCGCTGATCGTATACGCGCTGGGCGGTCAGTTCTGGTATTTCCCGAGGAAACCCGAACTGCCACGGGGGAGCTTTTGCCCTTTCAGCGTGGGGGCTTTCTCATTGCCCTCAAAGCGCAACTGCCCATCGTGCCGGTGGGACTGCAAGGACCGCGAAGGATTCTGGCAAAAAAACACTACCTCTTGCGGCCGGGGACCATCACCGTGCGTTTCGGGGAGCCGGTGCTTACCGCGGGACTGGGGGTTACCGCCAAGGAAGCACTCATGGCCCGGGTTCGAGAAGCGGTGGAAGCTTTGCGGAGCGGGAAGAGACCACCGCAGCCGGAGGTTGTGCATTAAGGGAGGGTTCATGCTCACTGAAGAGAGGGTTTGGGAAGCCCTGGCCACGGTTATGGATCCGGAAATCCCTTTTTCCATAGTGGACCTGGGTTTGGTTTACGGGGTGTGGGTTACCCCACCTGATGCGGTCAAGGTACAGGTGACGCTGACGGTGCGTGGCTGCCCGCTCATCCATCGCATTACCGACGACATTCGCGAGGCGGTAAGCCGCCACACCGGGGCCAAACAGGTGGCGGTGGAGGTGGTGTGGGACCCACCGTGGAACCCAACCATGGCCTCGCCGGAAGTGCAAAAGCGCATGGGTTGGGCGTAGAAAGGGGAGATGATGGTTACTGAACAGCAGGTGTTAGAGGCTTTGCGGTCCGTTAAGTTTCCGGGTCTGACGAGGGATATCGTTTCCTTCGGCTTTGTGAAAGGCGTGCGGGTAGACGGCGAAAGGCTCGCGGTGGATATTCGCCTGACCACCGCTAACAGGGAAGCGGGACCGCAGGTGGAGCGAGAAGCGCGGGAGGTGCTTTCGCGGCTTTCTGGTGTTTCCCACGTGGATCTCAAAGTCACGGTGGAAACGCCGGGGCAAGCGCCAGCAGCACCGCAAGTTTTGCCGGGGGTGCGGTACAAGATCGCGGTGGCCTCAGGCAAGGGTGGCGTTGGTAAATCCACGGTGGCAGCCAACTTGGCATTGGCCCTGCGGCAACTGAACTTGGATGTAGGCCTCCTGGACGCCGATATTTACGGGCCTTCTCAGCACCTCATGATGGGGTGCGTGGATCCACCGCGGGTCACTGAGGACGAGAAAATCGTGCCGGTGGACGGCAACGGTGTGAAGGTCATGTCTTTGGGTTTTCTTTTGGAACCCGACACCCCGGTCATTTGGCGGGGCCCCATGGTCATGAAGGCGCTGCAGCAGTTCTTGGAGGACGTGGCGTGGGGCGAGCTGGACATCCTGGTGGTGGATTTGCCGCCGGGAACGGGCGATGCCCAGCTGACCATCACGCAACAGCTGCCATTAGACGGGGCCATTATCGTGACCACACCCCAGGATGTGGCTTTAATTGATGCCCGCAAGGGGCTGTTCATGTTTCAAAAGGTCAACGTGCCGGTGCTGGGGGTGGTGGAAAACATGTCGGCCTTTATGTGTCCCCACTGCGGCTACCGCACCGAGATATTCAAGTCGGGAGGAGGCCGCCGCACGGCCGAGCAACTGGGGGTGCCGTTCCTTGGGGAAATCCCCATTGACCCTGAGGTGGTGGTCACCGGCGATGCGGGGAGACCCATCGTGGCCGCCCGACCTGCATCGCCGGCAGCTCAAGCTTTTGGCCGGCTGGCCCGCGCGGTAGTGGAAGCCCTGGGGGGCCGCATTCGCGAGTAAGCCTTACTGCGCTTTCTCGGCGATGCCGCCAGCTTGTATGATGGCGGTAAGCCGTTGCTGGAAGGCTTTGGGTTCCAGGGGGAGGTGCTCGCCGCCTGCAAAGTAACTGGGTGTGCCCATGACCCCCATGCGGTACCCCAAGGCGAGGTGGTCGAGAACGGTTTGGACCGCGCTTTCGCGCATGTAGCACGCACGCAAGCTCGTTTCCTCCACCCCACTTTGGCTAGCAAAGGCAAAAACCGCATCGTCCACCGCCTCCAGCTTCATGTCCGCTTGCTGGGAAAACATGAAGTCTTTGAACGCGGGGACCAAGGCCCGGTTCTTTTGCCCGAAGCAAACGGCAGCTACGGCTGCGCGAAAGGCCCAGGGGTGGGCGTTGACCAAGGGGAAATGGGCGGAAACATGGGCCACCGGCAGCTTGTGGAGGATGGGTTTGAGCTCGCCCCAGGCTCGCTTGCAGGCGGGGCACTGCATATCGGAAAACTCCACCACCACCAGCTTAGCCTTGGGATCGCCAAAATCGGGGGTGAGCTTGGCTTCAGAAAGCCGCTCCCGTCGCACGTGCCGCGGGTCCTTGTTAAGCGGCCAGCTCTCGCCAATAACCAAGAACTTACCGTCGCCGGTGATGGCTACTGGCATGCGCACCCACCCGTAGCCTGTGGAGTAGGTCACGGAAAGCTGTACAACTCCTCCCGGCTTACTCACCAAGCTGGGCCACCGCACGCGGAAGGACCCCCCCATCCCTTGGGCCAGCAACTGCGGCAGGGTGGACTCCGCAAAAAAGGGCAGCTGATCGCCGGGGATGCCCTGGCCAAGACCCAATGCAAAGCCAGCGTTGACGGTTCCCGCTTGGGGGTCCACCACCAACGTGAGAACCTCCCCTTGACCGTTTTTGGGGTCTCCACGCATGGCCGTAAGCACCTGGTAGGGACCGCCGGGAGTGGTGCCGTTGGCAGCCAAGGTCACCTGCACCGGTTGCGGGTTTGCAGGCATGTAAGCAGTGGCAAACCGCTTGATGGCCTCCAGGTCGCTTTGGGGAAAAGCGCTTTGAGCAAAGAGGAACAAACCGAGCAATGCAAGTCGTTTTCTCATAGCGGAGGTAGAATAACAAAAGGGAGCTTTCCATGCGAGCTATTTTGGTTTTTGGACTTGCCTTCTCTGCTGCCGGCGCCAGCGCCCAGCAACCCCAGACCTTTACCTCCACCGCCGAGGTTCGGGTAGTCAACGTGGAGGTGGTCGTCACCGACGCTGATGGCCTACCTGTGACCGACCTGGGTCCTCAAGATTTTTTGCTTTTCGAAGATGGTAAACCGGTGGAGGTGAGCAACTTCTTCAAGGTGGTGCACGCCGAGCCGCAGCTAGCCCCGGAGGATCTCTCCCGCGGCATTGTGCCTCAGGATGAGCGGTTTCGCCGGCGACTGGTGCTTGTTGTGGACAACAACTTTTTGGACCCAACTACCCGAGCCCGGGCCTTGGAAAAGACCAAGGAGTTTCTCACGCAGACTGTTGCCGGCGAAAGCGAGTGGGCCGTGGCCGCCATTGGGCAGGACCTGCAGTACCTCTTGCCTTTTACTTCTGACGCTTTTCGTGTGGCCGCCGCTTTGGACGAGGTGGCCAAGCTTCCCAGCTTTGCCAGCCGTCATCGCTTGGACTTCCGCCTGGAAAACGACCCAGTTCGCTCCCAGTATCTGCAAACTGAGGAGCCTTCCCGCGGTACCCGTTACGACCTCGGGCAAACACAACGCTTTGCCTCCCAAGAACGGGCGCGCCGCAACCTGCAGTCCTTTGCGGTCACTGCCCGGGTTTTGGGTGGGCTCATGCGCTCGTACGCCACCTTGGGTGGCCGCAAGGCGGTGGTGCTTTTGACTGGGACCATGGAGTTTCACCCGGAGGCCCAGTACTTGGTGAGCAACGACCCCAAAACGTGGACGGATACCGGCCTTACCGATCGAGCCCAATCAGACCCCGCCCTGGAGTCGTTGAAGCGGGATACGGAAGAGGTGCTGCAAGCCCTGGTGCGGGCTGCCAACGCCACGGGTTTTCAGCTGTACGTCATCAACGCCCGCGGCTTGGAGTCCCCCTTGCGCCTGCACGACGTGGAAAACCGGCAGCTGGGGATGGTGAAAAACGTGGGCAGCTTCACTGCTCCGCCAGAGACCTCGGACCCCGAAACGGCACCACTTAGCTTAGTGCAGGGTACCGGAGGCTTATACCTTCGGAGCAACCAGATTGAAAAGCCGCTCACCAAGGTCTTGGAGGACACCGCCACCTATTACTCCCTGGGCTACGTGCCCAAACACCCGCCCGATGGCCAGTTCCACAGCATCACGGTGAAGGTGCAACGCCCAGGTGTGAAGGTGAGGCACCGTTTGGGTTACATGGACGTACCAGAGGAAGAAAAACTGGCTCAGGAACTGGCCACTTCCCTCACCTTCCCCAAGCCCAAGGGTGATTTGCCTGTAACCTTGAGCGTGGAAGAGCGGGGGCTTGAGGGCAAGGAGTACCGCATGGCTGCGCAGGTCACGGTTCCCCTTGCCGCCCTGGTTTTCCTCCCCCAGTCCAGCGGCGGTTTTGCTGCCTCGTGCACCGTGTACCTCTCGGTGTACAACGAGAAGGGCGAGAACCTCACGGTGGTGCCGAAGAGCTTCCCGCTGTCCGTTCCCGCGGGCCAAGAAGCGGCGGTCAAGGAGGGGGTTTTCCGCCCCACCTTGCTTTTCACCATCCCGCCTGGAGCTTACACCGTTGCTGCCACTGTCCTTGATGGCGTGGCCAAAGAACACGGCACCGCATGGCAGCAGGTGCTGGTGGGGCGGGCACGGTAGGCGAGCTCGCGCGCTTGCGGGTTTTTCCGTTAAAGTTAGAGCGTGCGCATCTTCGACCCTCGACGGGTGTTTGCCGGCGGAAGTCCCGCAATTATGGGCATCCTTAACGTGACCCCCGACTCTTTTTCCGATGGGGGTCTGTTTTTGGCGCCGGAAGCGGCGGTGCAGCGCGGTTTGGGAATGCTTGCGGAAGGAGCCGTGATCGTAGATGTGGGAGGTGAGAGTACACGCCCTGGGTCGGCCCCGGTACCAGCGGCCGAGGAAGCCGCGCGGGTGGTGCCGGTGATTGCCGCCCTGGCCCGCAAAGCCCCACATGCCTTGCTGTCGGTGGACACCTCCAAAGCCGACGTAGCAGCGCAGGCTTTAGCTGCTGGCGCCCACATGGTCAACGACGTCACCGCTGGTCGGGATCCCAGGATGCTTCAGTTGGTGGCCGAAGCCGGGGCAGGAATTGTGCTCATGCATATGCGGGGAACACCCCAAACCATGCAGCAGGATACCCACTATACCCACGTGGTGGCAGAGGTGGCGGCGTTTTTGGCGGCCAGGGCAGAGGCGGCGTTGGCGGCGGGGATCCCCCAGGAGCGTGTTTTTTTGGACCCCGGGATTGGTTTTGGCAAAAACGTAGACGGTAACCTTGCCCTGCTGCGAGCCCTCCCTGATCTTGCGGCCTTGGGTTTTCCCCTGGTTTTGGGGGTGTCGCGTAAATCCTTCATTGGCCACCTCACCGGTGCCGCGGTGGATGAGCGTCTGCCCGGTAGTCTTGCGGCGCTCTTGCCAACCCTTCTTTGCCCTGAGGTGGTGGTACGGGTGCACGATGTGGCGGCCACCAAGCAGTTCTTGCAGGTGGCTTGCGCGGTGAGGACGCCATGAGGGGCTGGGCCAAGTTCTTGCACTTACCGGTGGACGTGGGTGTGAAGGACATGGCCGACATCATCCTCGTGGCCATGCTCTTTTACTTCCTTTTGCGGGCTCTGCGCGGGCGGCGAGCGCTGGCCATGCTGTGGGGCATCCTCATTTTGGTGGCTGGGTTTGTGGCGGCACAAGCGGCGGACCTCATTACGCTGGCGGCAATTTTGGGGCAGGTGCTCTTTTACTTGCCCTTGGTGGTGATCGTTTTGTTCCAGCAGGACATCCGACGGATTTTGGCAGCGGTGGGCCAAGCTCCGCTCATCCGGCTGTTTTCCTCGGCCCCCACGCGCCAGGTGCTGGTGAACGATGTGGTGTTGGCCTGCCGTACGCTGCGGGCGAGGCGCTACGGGGCGCTCATTGTTATCGAACGGACAGAGGGGCTGCGTAGCTTCGCGGAAACCGGCATCCCCTTGGAAGCCCTATGCACCTATGACCTCTTGGTGAACCTCTTTACCCCTGGCACCCCTTTGCACGATGGTGCCGTGATCATCCAGGGCGGGAGAATCCAAGCGGCGGGCTGTTTTTTGCCACTTACCATCCAACCCAACGTGTCCTCCGAGTTGGGCTCACGCCACCGTGCCGCTTTAGGGATTTCTGAGGAAACCGATGCGGTGGCGGTGGTGGTTTCCGAAGAGCGGGGTGAGGTAAGCGTGGCGGTGGGGGGCACGCTCCACCGCGACCTGGAAGAAAGGGAGCTGCGGGATCTGTTGGTGAAGCTGCTTTACCTAGGGCAGCGGGAGGGGAAACAGTGAGGCTTTGGCCCCGTCACCCCGGCCTCGCGCTTTTGGCTTTGGCCTTGAGCGTGGGGCTGTGGTACGCCCGGGCCCTGGAGCGTCGCATGCCGGTGGCGGAGCGGGAAGTGGAAGCTTCCCTCACCTTGGTCAACGTCCCCCCGCACTTGGTGGTGACATCGGACGTGCCTAGGACCGTAGCGGTTCGCCTGCGGGGTCCCTTGGAGCGGCTACAAACGGTGGATAAGCTGGGGGCGGTGGTGGACTTAACCCAAGCTCGCGAGGGCGAGGCTTCCTATCCGGTGGGCAGCCGCTTGGTCAACCTCCCCTTGGACGTGGGGGTGGTGGGTATTTCCCCGCCGGAAGTGGCGCTGCGGTTGGAGAAGCTGGTCTCCCGGCAAGTGCCGGTGCGGGTGGTGACAGCCGGAAGCCCAGCGGAAGGGTTCCGCGTGGCGGCGGTGAGCGCCGAGCCTCGGCTGGTGCTGGTCCAAGGGCCGGAGCAGCAGGTGAGCGTACTGCCCTCTGTAAGCACCGATCCCGTGGTGGTAGAGGGGGCGCGGATGGGGTTTGAGGTCACCGTGGGTGTTCGCTCCCCGAGCCCTCTTTTGAGAGTGGTGGAACCTCTGGCGGTCCGCGTGCGGGTGGGGTTTGCGAAAGCGGAAGAAGCAAGCAGCAAGGGGATTTCATGAAGCGGCTCTTCGGGACCGACGGCGTGCGGGGCACACCCGGGCACCACCCCCTCGACCAAAAAACCGTGATGGGGCTCGCCACATCGCTCTTAAAGCTTCTTGCCGGCCGAGGCTTGCCATTGCGGGTCCTGTTGGCAGGGGACACCCGTGCCTCTACGCCCCTTTTGGCCTCCTGGTTTGCCGGGGCCTTTTTGCATGCCGGTGGCGAGGTGGCCTGGGCGGGTATTTTGCCGACGCCGGCGGTGTCGCACCTGCTGCGCTTGGTAGGCGGGTTTGGCGCTGGGGTGGTGGTTTCCGCTTCCCACAACCCCGCCTGTGACAACGGCATCAAAGTTTTGGCTCCTACTGGAGAAAAGCTTGCCCAAGCCGACGAGGAGTGGCTGGAAAAGCGGCTTTTTACGCAAGGGGTCACGGCGTCCCCAGCACTACCCGCGGAGGACCCCAGCTTTCACCAGGCGTATCTCCGTTTCCTTGTGGAAACCCTGCCACCGCGAGCCCTAGCGAACCTCACGATGGTGGTAGATGCGGCCAACGGCGCCGCCAGTCACGTGGCGGCCCCGTTTTTCCAAGCGTTAGGCGCCAGCGTAGAGCTTATCCACGCCTGGCCCAACGGCAACAACATTAACCTGCAGTGCGGTGCCTTGCACCCTCAGGAACTGGCGGCGGCGGTGAGAGAGAGAGGAGCCGATGCTGGGGTGGCCTTTGACGGGGATGGGGACCGCGTGGTTTTAGTGACCTCCACGGGCCGCGTGCTCAACGGCGACGATCTTTTGCTCCTTTGGGCTCGCGCCTTGGCCCGGGAGGGTTTGCTGCCGGGGGGGGTGGTGGTGGCCACGGTCATGTCCAACGTGGCCTTGGATGCGGCCTTACGGCGAGAGGGCATGAGGTTGGTGCGCTGTGCGGTGGGCGACCGGGAAGTGTGGGAGGCGATGCGCCGAGAAAACGCGGCGCTAGGAGGAGAACAATCGGGGCATGTGATCTGTGCCCACCACTCGGTAACCGGCGACGGGTTGCTCACCGCCGCGCACATCCTGGCAGCGGGGGTTCGTGAGGGGAAAACCCTGGAAGAGCGCGCTGACCTCATTCCTTTCCCACAGGTGCTTTTGGGCGTGCCGGTGAAGGAGAAGCGGCCTTTAGAGCAAGTCCCGGAGCTTTTTGGGGCCTTAAAAGAAGCGGAATCGCGACTGGGAGAGGCAGGGCGGGTGGTGGTGCGCTACTCGGGAACCGAGAAGCTCTTGCGCATCATGGTGGAAGCTTCGGAGGAGAGCACGGCGCAAAGCTTGGCGCAACATCTCGCGGCCTTGGCCCAGCGAGTTTTAGGGTAGCGTGGCTGGGGAGCAGGGATTCGAACCCCGATACCGTGGTCCAGAGCCACGTGTCCTGCCGTTGGACGACTCCCCAGCAGGCGAGGGTATTCTAGCCATTGGAAAGGGAGAGTCAACGGAGGCCACCGTGGAAGGTTCAAGAAGCTTCGTTTTGCTACGCGAAAAGGTGGATACGCTCGATCGGCAACTGCTGCATGTGCTGCGGGAGAGGCTGGACCTGGTAGCGCAAATTGCCCGCGAAAAGCGCGAGTCGGCAGCCAGCCTCCGTGACCCCGAGAGGGAAAGGGTTGTCCTTGCGCGGGTGGAGGCTGTGGCCGGGGAGGAAGGTTTGGATCCCGGCCTTTGCCGCGAGCTTTTTCGCGTCATCCTCGCCATGTCGGTGAGGGTCCAAGAACAAGCGCTTCTAGGTGTGCATCCCGATTGGGGGCACAACGTCCACCGCTGCTGCTTTCAGGGCAGTCCATACGCCTACTCGCACTTGGCCGCCCGGCGTTTTTTTGGAAGCAAGAGCCGACACATGGATTTTGTGGGCATGCCCACGTTTGGTGCGTGTGTTTCTGCGGTGGAAGCTGGCGAAGCTGGGTGGGCAGTACTCCCCATTGAAAACACCACCGCCGGCTCCATCAACGAGACGTACGATTTGTTGCGTCAGGCAGCGGTGAGCATTGTGGGTGAGGAAGTCCTGCCGGTGGAACACTGCCTTCTGGGGCTGCCGGGGACAAACCTCACCGGTGTACGGGTGGTTCTCTCCCACCCCCAAGCCCTGGCCCAGTGTCGGGGGTTTTTGGCCTCGCTTCCAGATGTTCAAGTTCAGGCCTTCGTGGACACGGCCGAGGCGGCGCGGGAGGTGGCCCACCGCCAAGACCCGGCCGTGGCGGCGGTGGCTTCAGCAGAAGCCGGGGAAGCCTACGGTTTGCAGGTGCTGGCGCGGGCTATTGCTGATCAGCAGGAAAACTGGACACGATTCGTGGTGGTGGCGGCCAACCAGCTGCTTCCGGACCCTGCCCTACCGGCTAAGACCTCGCTCATCTTTACCACCCCGCACCGGGAAGGGGCTCTCGCCCATTGCCTTGCGGTTCTGGCGAAGCACGGCCTCAACCTCACCAAACTGGAGTCCCGGCCTCTACCCAGCCGCCCTTGGGAGTACATGTTTTACGTGGACTTCATGGGTTCCGTGGCGGAGGATCGGGTCAGCCTTGCTCTTTCTGAGCTAGAGGGTTTTTGTCCTTTCCTCAAGGTTTTGGGCTCGTACCCGGCGCGCACGCGGGTGGTGGGCCCTGAGGGTTACAACGGGCAGCCGGAGACCTAACGCTTACCAAGGGCAGCGGTGGCCCCGCCCCGCAGCCGGGTTGACAGCTGTGGCGCAAGCAGGTACATTCATGGTGGGCAGGCTGCGCGGGAGGTTAGCTCAGTGGTTAGAGCACCTGCCTTACACGCAGGGGGTCGCGGGTTCGAGTCCCTCACCTCCCACCACCCGCGGCAGGCCTGCGAAACCCCACGGGCGGGGCCGTAGTTCAGTTGGTTAGAACGCCGGCCTGTCACGCCGGAGGTCGCGAGTTCGAGTCTCGTCGGCCCCGCCATGCCTTCCTTGTCCGCTAATGCCAAAGCGCCAAGTTTCGTTTTCCGCCCCCCAATCCCCCCGTGGCGTGGCGAGTCTCGTCGGGGCTTCCGACGCGTGGGGCTTGCGCGTAGCCCCTGCGCTTAGCCGTGTGCTTTGCCCGCTTGAACCCCCAGCTCTCGCCCCGACAAAGCCCCCTTTGCTTCTGTGGGGCCGCCGCTCCGCGGTGGCTATCCACACTTTCGTCTACAACCCGCGCGGAGCGCGGGTCCCACACTTTTTTGGCGGGTCCCACATTTTTTGTTTGGGGCACGCGCTGGGCACGTGCGTTTGTCGCCTGGCACACGCCAGGATGGCTTTGGGAAAACTGGAACCCTGACCCCTGCGGCCTCGGCCGCGGAGCAAGGCGCTCGTAAGCGGAGGTTACCCACTTGCGGCGGTAAGCCCGTGGCAAGGCGCAGGCCGGAGTTTTTCTCGTTCTTTTTTGGCCTGGCGCAGCAGGTGCTGCTGCGCGGTTACTAGGTCCCCCAAAACGGGTAAAAGCAGTACCACTGTTGGGGGTAGGTGCGCACGTAACGCTCTAAAATCGCAACCCACCGTTCCAGGTAAGGGCGCAGCGACGCTTGGGAGGTGTCCTCAGGCACCTCAAAGGGTTCTTCGTAAATCACGCGGAAGCGGCGATCCGGATCGAGGAGGAAAAACGTGGGGATTACCAAGGCCCGCCCGCGGGCAGCCAAAAAAAAGGGTCCTGGTGGGAACTTGGTCTCTTTGCCAAAAAACACCACGGGCCACCCCTGGTCGTTAAAGTCCCGGTCACCGTGGCACGCTAAGATCCCGCCGGAGCGCAGAACCCTTAAAGCAGGTACCACCGAGAGCGGCGACGCATCCACCGGAATGCCACGGACGTTGCCAAAAAGCCGCATGCGGCTGCGGAACTCCTCAGCTTTGGCAAAGCGATCCCGCCAGTAAAGCAAGTGCACCGGCTCTACGTGCTTGCCCAAAGCGATAGCCCCCACCTCCGGATTGCCCATGTGCGCGGTAAGCAACAGTGTCCCCCGGCCGCTTTGGCGAGCTTGCTGAAAGTTGTCCCAGCCTTCTAAAGAAGCGATCTTTTGTGCTACCTTTTCCGCTGGTAGTTGTGCAAACCGAAAAAAGTCAATCCAGTGGTAGGCGTGCTCCCACATCATGTGCCAAGCCGTACGCCGCACCTGGCGGTGCCGGGGTGGGAGGCCGAGGATGCGGCTTAAATTGCCACGCACGGCTCGCATGTACTTGGGCCGCACCAAGACAAAAGGAGCAATCACCAGCCACCGCGCCATCCAGTACATGAGTGACAGCGGCCACCACGTGGCGGCCCAAGCCAGGGCTGGGATCCAAAAGGCAAAGTACCCACGATAAAAGGCTTGAAGCCAACGGGGAGAACCGGCCATTTTGAACTGCACGAGGCTATCCTAGCAGGGAAGAAACGCCAGCAGTATGCCTCCCTCCACCTTAACCTGCACTTGAGGCTCCAGTGCCCGGTTGGACAACGAGGTGCGTGAAAGCAAGCTCAAAGGCTCTCCCGCCAAAGGCCACGCAAAGCCCGAAAGCCATACCCGGGCACACTCCCCCAGCGGCATGACCGACACGGTAGCCCCGCATGGCACCGAAAAACGGGCCTGCGAAAAGATGGGCACGATTCGCGTCTTTTCCTCACGGATCTCGCAAGGGAGCTTGCTCCCGTAGCGGCCCAAAAGCCCCAGGTTTTCCAGGGCATGGTCCAGGCGGCCACCGGTAGCTGCCAGGATCACGGCTTGGGAGGCCCCCTTTTCCAAAGCAAAGGCTAAGGTTTTCTCCAGATCAGTATGGTCCTGGCTGGGTCGCGGCACCACTCGCTCTTCGCCCACCCACGCCCGCACCTCGGGGCGCACGGAATCCAAATCGCCCACCAGGAAATGAGGCCGCAAGCCCACTTGCGCCAAATGATTGGCCCCGCCATCGGCAGCCAACAACAAACCGGCCCGGCGAGCCAAGGCCAAGGCCTCCGGCCAAAACCGAAAGGGGGCGTTGGCCACAATTACAACGTCCATACTTCCCTCGCCACGTGAGAAACATTACCATGGTGGCGTCCGGAGATTGGGATGGGTGAACCGCGGTTTACGGTGCAACAAGCTCTGGTGGTGGGAAATGAGGTGGTGGTCATTTGGCAGGACGGCCACGAGTCTTACTTCCCAGGGGAAATGCTGCGCAAGGCGTGCCCCTGTGCCGGTTGCAAGGGGGAAAAGCACCTTTTTGGGAAGGCGACCTTGCCTACCTTAAGGCCCATGTCAGCCCAGGCCTTTATCCCCGTGCTGGTGCGCCTCGTGGGCAACTACGGCTTGCAAGTGGTTTGGGCTGACGGCCACGACCACGGCATTTACCATGTTGAAGAAATGCGTCGCCTTTGCCCATGTCCCCAATGCAGCGGGAGCAAAGAGGAGGAGCCTGATGCACCCTTGGCATGACGTCTACGTGGACGACCATGTGGTGGAAAAAGCGTTCCCTGTGGTGATTGAAGTGCCCATGGGGAGCAAAAACAAGTACGAGCTGGACAAAGAATCGGGGTTTTTACGACTGGATCGTGTGCTTTATAGCGCGGTGTATTACCCGGCCAATTACGGCTTTATTCCTCGCACCTTTTGCGACGACGGCGATCCGTTGGATGCGTTGGTGCTCATGCAGGAACCTGTCCATCCCCTCACCGTGGTGCAAGCGCGGGCCATTGGTGCCATGCGCATGCGGGATGAAAAAGGCTTGGACGACAAGATCTTGGCTGTGGCCGTAGACGACCCGGCTTTTGCCGACTACACCCACCACGGCCAGCTTCCCGCCCACACCTTGCGGGAAATCAAGCGGTTTTTCCAGGACTACAAAGCGCTGGAAAACAAGGAAGTGGTGGTCGAGGAATTCATGGGTCCGGAAGAAGCCTTAAGTATCCTTCGCGAAAGCCTGGAGCTTTACCGCCGCTTGCGCCGGGGGGAGCTGGTGCGCAAGGGCTAAAGCGCACGCTCGCGCTTCCACCCAAAGCCGAAGCCTTTATCTGGTGCCGCAGCTCTTTGGCTTGGGTACCTCTGTAGTTGCTTCCCGTTCCCCTTTCACGCCGCACGCGCCGCCTCCAGCGGGGAAGCTGCAGCAGGCGGGCACGGGCATGGAAGCTTCCTGTTTCTTCCACGGCGAGGAAAACGGCCTTTGGCAAGCGGCACAAGGAGGCTGGTTTTTGCCGCCTCTGCCGCGAAAGCGAGGAACTTTTTCGCCCTTTGGCTTGCCACGAGAAGCGCGAAGCCGGCCCGCGGCGCGACGAAAGCTCAGCGCCCGGTGGGTGGTTCCAACAAAGGCGTTGGAGCTTCTTGCCATGAGCCCCCGCTTCGTGGCGGTGGGATTGCGACCATTATTGCGACGCCTTTTCATTGAATCAAGGAACTCATGTTTTGACAATGGATTACTAATTGGGAAAAAGAACTGCCATTGCCTTTGCTTTCAGCGAACTTGCAGAAAAACTCGCGCCGGGGGGTGGGGGAGAAAAAGAGGAGTCGACAATGTTGAGGACGAAAGCCTTGTGAACTTTAATATTTGGTGTGGTGCTTGCGGTTGGGAGTTCCGTTTTTCCAAGCGTCACTGAGGCCTTTTGGCAATGCGTGTCCATCCCCAATGGGTCCTGGAGCGTATAGGAAGCAGAAAATCAAAACGACCAACCGGTGCTTGCGGCGGCGTGCGAGCCACGCTCTTGCGGCGGCTTCGAAAACGGCGAGCTGCGGTATACCTGCTCCCTTACCGTTTGATGTGGTGTGTGGAGCCTTCTTGACGAGCTGAAGCAGCGCTACCCAGGGGGGCAAGCACCGGTGCGTGGTGAACCTGTGGTGCGCTGGCAACAAAGCCTTCTCGTTACAAAAAACGAGCTTTTCGCCTGCAAAAGCTGCGCCCCGCAGAAACTGTCGTTTCTTGACCCCCCATTTCCTGCCGGGGGAAGCAGGTTTCGGGTCCGTTTTAGCGGTGCCGTAACGGCAAATGTGACGCACACCGATATGCCGTTCGCCAAGACGGTGATACGAGTTTGGCGAGCGAAAGAGTCAACAGACGTTGGGAATCAGCCAGTGGAGCTGCCCGCAGGGGTGCCCAGGATGCCGTCGCACATGGGGAGGACACGGTGGGCCCGGCGGGCCACGGCCGGGTCGTGTGTTACCAGAAGAATCGTTGGCCGCGGGCTATGGCTCGTTGAGAAAAGCTCATTCAGCAACAACTCGCCGGTGGCTGAGTCCACCGCCCCGGTCGGTTCGTCGGCGAAGATCAGACGGGGGCGGTTGACCAGGGCCCGGCCCAGCGCCACGAGCTGTCGTTCTCCCCCCGAGAGGTGGGCGGCCAGGGTACTGGCCCGGTGCTCGAGGTGCAGGCGCGCTAACAGCTCCCTCACCCGCTCCTGCTGTTGGCTCGCCGGCATGCGGGTGGCCATAAGCGGAACGGCCAGATTTCCCGCTACCGTGAGGTGCGGCAACAAAAAGTGGAACTGGAAAACAATCCCCACGTTGGCAAGCCGCCACGCTTCGGGGCTACGGAGTGCCCGGGCCTGCAGGCCGTCAATCACGATCTCGCCGGCGTCGGGGGGCTCCAGCAGGGTGAGCAGCGACAAGAGCGTGGACTTGCCGCAGCCGGTGGGACCGGTGATCGCCACCCACTCGCCGGAAGCAAGCGCGATGTCGGCGTGCCTGACGGCCACTACTAACCCGCCGTCATAGGCCTTGGCGAGCCCGTAGGCAGCCAACGCCACGCCTTGGGTGGCCGGGGAGGGGGGCAAGGTGCTCATGGCATGCGCAGGACGCGAGCCGGTGCCGTACGGAGAACGCGTGCCAGAGGCGGCATTGCCCCGAGACAACCCGCCATCAGGGTGAGGGCGAGAGTCTCCGGCAGGAGGCCCAGGTTGACGTGATCGGCCACGAATCCCGCTGTTTCCCGGTTCAGCGGCGAAGCCAGCAGCAGAATCCCCTCCCCCAGAGGCGCGGCCGCGAGGCCGCCAAGCCCCGCCACTGCCAGTGCCTCGAAAAAGACCAGCCGGCCTACCTGCGCCCGGCTCCAGCCCACTGCCCGTAGCATGGCCAGTTCCCCGAGTCTCGCCATGAGCGCCACCTGCGACACACTGGAAACCGCAAGCATGGCAACCAGCAACGCAATGAGGCCCACCAGCCGTACGTAGCTCTCGATCAGCGCGTATTCGCCGTACATCGAGATCCAGGTTTCGGTGGTGCTGGCCTCCACTCCCGAGTATCGTCGCCCAATCTCGAGCGCGAGCTTCTCTGGGTGCATCCCCGCCTCTGTGCGCAGGAGCACCACATTGACGCGATCGCCGAGGTTAAACAGCCGCTGCGTGAGATCCAGCGGGAGGACGGCGCCGTGGTCGAGAAGGGAATGTCCGCAGCGGTACACCCCCACGATGCGCAGGTGGCGACCCCGCACCTCCAATGTGGAACCGATCCCCAAACCGAGGCGGCCGGCGGCGAGGATGCCCAACGCCGCCTCGTCGCCTCCCCCGAGCGGTAGGCGTCCTTCCAGGCTGCGCAGGGTGGTGCCCAGAGCCGGGTCCGACTCCAGGCCAAAGACCAGGAAGAAGCGATCCCCTACCAGCTCGGTCTTGCCGAACGCCAGACGGCTCACCCTTTGGACTCCGGGCAGCGCCGCCAGTTGCGCCACCTCCTCAGGCGTGAGGTTCGAACTGAACGGCGAGGTAGCTCGCGCGCGTTGCACCACCACCTCCGCGCCCAAGAGCCGCTTCATGTCTGCAAATTGGTCGGCGAGGCTTGCGGCTGTCCCCACCAGCAGCAGGTACCCTGCGGCCCCCATGCCCACCGCAAGCACACAGCCCGCAGTGCGGGCCGGCTGTCGCCCCAGCTCGCGCACGACCAGGTGGAAGAGGGTCATTGGCCCAGCCCGTGGCTTTTTCTTGGCCAGCCGAGACGACACCAGGAGCGGGGGGCCGCGAGCGAGGCGAGGGCCCCCAAGGCGTTGGCGGCCAAATCCTGCATGTTGTTGTCGTAGAGCCCCACGCCGGCCGCCGGTGCGTGCATAACCACGATGTATTCCACCAGCTCCCAGCCTGCCCCCAGTCCCATTGTTGCGAGCACCACCACGGCTTTCTGCAACCCAGCTGGGCCGGTGGTGTACCGGCGCAAGAGCCCGGCCACCAGCAGGCCGCCGGCGAAGGACCACAGGAAATGGACTGGCTTATCAAAGGTTACGCCCCAGAGGGCGGCCTCGTAAAAGCGCCCGCCGTGATAGGGGACACCGGCCCCGGCCACGGCCCCTAGGATCGCCAGCTGAAACGATGCCAGCAACTGCGGCGCCGGCGGGGTGCGGCGAAAGGCCAGCCAGCTCCCCGCCATCAGCACCAAGGCCACCGCAAGGTAAACCAAAAACTCCTGCACGCAAGCCCGCCCACGGAAAGCCACGAAACGTGGCCACAAGAGGAGCATCGTGAAGATCAGGAACGTCGCCAGGTTAAGTGAGGCAAACACATCGAATAGCAGCCGCTGGCGCGCGAAAAGTGGCCCAGGCTGAGGGGATGCACCGTTGCCCTGCATCGAGGGTGGGGGCGAGGTTTGGACCGGCGGGCGAGAGGTCGTCATGGCGAGCAGTAAGAAGAGGGCAGTACCCACAGGGAAAAATCGTTGGGTTGGCTCGTGAAGACCTGGCTCTGGCAGCGCACGCCGCTGGTTGGGTCGTGAGACACGTTGTACGCGGTGACCGTGTACGTGGCCACCCCCGTATACACCACGCCGTTGGTTGAGGTGCCGGTGAACGTGCCCTGGTAGTAGTGATCGCCGTACCAGCTACGGAAGTGCAGGGTGACGGCGGTGGCCGAGATGTTACCCGTCACTCGGTGGTCGCGCGAACCGAGGTTCGAGGCGCCGCCACAGGTGGGGTCGACGACCAGGACGTTGCCGTCACGGGCCAAAGCCACCGTGAAGTGATAGCCGTATCCGCTGCCGTCACACTTCATGAAGTTCGTATCGAACTTCGCGTACTCGAGCGCCCCCTGGTAGCCAAACGAACCATCGCAGCGGTTGTTGAAGACGATCGTCTTGGTTGTGCCGTCGTGGGTCACACTTACCGACCCGCCCACCGGGTAACGTGCACACTGGGCGGTGTTCACCTGCACGCTGCCTGAAATGGTGGCCGGACCTTGCGCCGTCTGGGAACTCCCCGACACGGCGATCGTGCCGCTGGCATGGTGTTGGGAATCGGTGGTGAGGTTCACGGTCACGGTCTTGACGGGGATCAGCACGCCGGCATCGTTTACGGTCAGGTTGCCAAGGCTGACGTTCACCGTGCCTTGCACCTTGGTGGAGGTGATCACGGCGTCGGTCGTCGTGCCCGTCGCCGACCCCTTCAGCACTGTGCCGTCGGAAAGCGTAGTGCCGCTGCCGTAGCTGGCCTGTACACCGTTGGTGATTTTTGTGAGGATGGTGGGCCAGCGCTGCACCTGCGAGTTGATGAAGCCGTCCAGTCCCTTCGTCTGCAAATCCAGGATCGTTTGTTCTACCGTGGGTCTCCCGCCAGTGCCGGCAAGACGCAGGCGGTCAAAGGCCATGGTCGTCGTGGCCAGCAGGCTCATGGGCACGCTCACAGGCGTGGGCGTGGGGGTGGGCGGGGCGCTGCCGGTTATGCGCTGCGGCACTACCAGCACTGGATCGCCGGTGACGTTGTCGACGACCGAGGCGTAGGCGACGAAGGCCCCGCCTGCGGTGGTGGTACGCACGATGGCGTAGCCGTCCGTTACTGGCTGTGCCGTTACTCGCTCGAACACCTTGTCCACTTGCTTGTACCCGTACGGTGGCAGAGAGTCCGAAAAGCTCCCCAACTTCACACCTGCCGCGGTGTAAAGGTCCACGGTCAACCCCAGCGCCGCTCCGGTAGCATTCACCTACCCGAGGTTGGTTCGGAAGCCCTCACGCTGCCCTGAAAACGGGTTCGGTGTATGTGCAAGTTGAATGAGGTACGCGTTTTCTCCCGCCACGATCGCTTGGCTTTGGGCAAACGCTGGCACGAACTGGCCAAAGGTAGACCCTGCCGGCAACCCCAGCGGGTTGCCTGCCACCATCACGTTGTACGTCCGCGACGAGGCGAGAATGGTTCCCGAGGTGACGGTTACCCGTACCGCCGCTGCCCCGCTGTGCGCAAACAGCGAGGACAGCGCGTTTGTGTACCGCACCGCCCGGCCTCCCTCCAGCGTGTAACTGCGCGTGGCGGGGCTGGTGTTGTCCGTGTCGCGCCGGAGCAACGCTACCGTGTAACTCGCCTGTCCCGCCCCCGGGTTCACAATCTCCAGATCCGTCCGCCAGTTCGTCCCCGCTGCCCCGGCCAGCTGCGCCGCCGCCGGAATGAAGATCACGGTTTCCCCTGCAGCGAGCACTGCACGGGGACCGAAAGGCGAGCCCGACCCTCCGGACCGGAGTAGCACCCCGAGGATCGGCACACCGGCCAGGGCCAGGGCAAGAAGCCACCCTCCACGTGCACTCCAATGGAGTTTGCTCATTTTTGCCTCCTCTTCCGGAGCTTATTGGTGCCCTGCCCCTGGCTCAATTGTGGTCTCAACTCCGCTCAGTGTCAAGATCTCTGTACTCATCCATACCTTTTGCCACGCTTTGGTGGATTCCGAGAACACCTGGATCGGCGTTTTGCGTTTCTTGGCGTCGTGGGGGAGTTGGGTGCCTCCGCGGATGAGGAACTGGGCGACCTTGCGATTTTAAGGTCCAAGGCGGTGAAGAGGAGATTGAGGTTGTAGTTGATTCCCATGTCCTGCAGGGTGCGGCTTGTCCGCTCCACGAAGGGGTTTTCCTTGGGGAAGCCGAAAGTAGGTCCAGAAGTGTTCGCTATCGAAGGCGTGCAGGGCTTTTTCGAACTCCCTGGCGAACTCGGAACCGTTTCGGGCCTCGCCTCTGTGGGGCCGTCGCGGAGAAACGTGTGGCCGCCGCGCCGCGTGTGGGGCCGCCGTGAAGAAATGTGGGGCCGCCGGTTATCTGACGCGGGGGGCACGGCCACGAGCTTTCCGACGCGGGGGGCACCCGCCGCGTACCCGCTCTGGGGCGCCGCACCCCCAGCGCGCGCACCGGCAAAGCCGGATGCGCGCTACACCCACCCGTGGCCGGCTTGGCCCCCCGCACCCCCACCGCTCGGCCCAGCTAAGCTAGGCCTCGCTCGCATGCTTCGGACACTTTCCCGC
>CALHAH010000030.1 GCA_937934115.1 uncultured Thermoanaerobaculum sp. | reverse complement strand
GCTGTGGGTCGGAAGCATGGGCAAGAAGACCGGATACGCCGTCCTCCACTATTTCCGGCCCACTCGCTTTGTTCGTGACGACGACGGCGGCACCACACGCCATGGCCTCCACGATCGTCAGCCCGAACGCCTCGGCATGGGAAGGAAACACAGCCACACGGGCCCGCGCGTACCACGAAGGCAAATGGGTGTGCGGCACCACGCCGACGAACGTAACCGCCTGCCTGGCGCTTGCCGGCGAAGACGCCAGCGTCTCGTCCAGCAGTTGCCTATCAACGCCTTTGGCTGGCACCCGTCCCACAAACGTGAGCTTTGCCTCCGGAACCTTCTGGGCAATCATGGGAAAACAGCGCAGAAGCTCCAGCACCCCCTTTCTCCTGCTCACACTGCCCACGTAGAGCACCTCAGCGCCATCATTTGACGTTTCCATGGGTCGAAACAGCTCCGTATCAACACCGTTGTAAATGACGCGGAACGATGTGTTAGTGATATCCAGGGCACGAAGAGTCACGTCGCCAATGTGTTTGGAAACGGATACCAAGGCATCCGCCATGGCGACGTTACGCCTTTCCAAAAAACGCAAAAGAGGCGAGGGCTTTAAGCCTCGGTACTGCTGGTGCGCCGTGTTGGCGCCGTGGAAGCGCACCACTAAGGGCACGTGCGGCTTGCTCCAGAGCGGGCCGCTCCAGTCGTAGCTTTCCACAAGATCCGCCTTGCAGTCACGGGCAATCCTGGCAACCGTGTGCGACAAGTACATTCGCTGGAGTATGAAGGCCGGGGATAGGTGGTACCGACCGATCTTGGGCGCCTTCAGCCAGGTGTATCTGTGAGGGAAGCGGAATACGGTAACCCCGTTGTCGCTTTCCCTACTGGGTGAGCGAGCCCCAGGATCCAGGCCGACAACGGTGACACTGTGGCCCATGGCAGCCAGGTGTTGGCCCAGGGTGCGAACAAAAGTGCCTATGCCACCGTGAGGTGCAGGTGGGTATTCGTTGCAGACGTAGAGCAGCCTCACGTGTTTACCAGCTCCAACACTGCTGAAACCAGCTTATCTACTGGTGTCTGAACGTTGGTTGGGGGAGGCGGGTAGGCGGCGTTGACGTTAGCCCCCAGCGCGCCTTTAATGCGAGCGACCAGCTCCTCCACAGAGAATGCCGGGAGAGCAACGTGCGCACGCCTGACTTCACGGTAGAAGTCGGCCTCCCAGAACCGCCTGTTGGAGCTTTCCAGGGGGTGGGGCTGCGGCCAATCGAAACAGACGTTGATCACTGGTTTCCCAAAGGCGGCGAACTCAAGCGTGACCGTAGACGGAATGGATACGGCGACTGAGGCGTGGTAAACGGTCGAAACCCACTGATCCATGTCATCGGCCAGGGGACAGCACCAATCCAATTCAGGTTTCCACTCCCATCGGGGCTTTTGCAGGACAAGGTGGGCGTGCTTCGACGTCAGCGATTGAAAACGGCGGCCGTCTTCCATGGGATTCAGACGAAGGAGGACCTGGAGGTCCGCAGTACCGCGGTCCGCGGCCAGGGCCTTGAGCATCTCATCAACGAGAAGCTCCTCGTTAACGACGGCGGCAGGCGCGGCGGCTGTGTAGCATAAAAACTGCTTTTGCGGGTCCAGGCCGACTGTTTCGCAAAACAAGGGCCTAGGGATCACGCCAGTGGGCTGGAGGAATCGCTGGAGGTGGAGCGAACCGGTTACGAGTACACGTCTGCCGCTGAGCCATGGGTTAGCGTCGGCAAGATCGAGGGCGATTTGGTCGTCCCAGACCGCGAGGACGGTGGGAACGACGTGCAGGTATGGCGAAGTGTAGGCGTCCTTCCAAGAGTTTGTGACTACTACCGTGGGGATGCCGATGTTGGCCGCGGTTTGCAGCGCAGGCAGCGTTCTCTGACTGGCAAATGAGGAAACAAGGACGCAGTCAACGGCTTGATCATGGAGAAACCTGGCCCAACGCCGGTCTGTTCCAGCGAGCCGCCCATACAGACGAGCAAAAGCATGCCCGAGGTACATGAGAGGCGTAACAGCGGCGGTCCGGTACAATGCCCGCTTAAACCCTTGTCTACCTGCCGGGGTTGTGCTCGAGATGTAGTGCCGCCAACGGCGGCGGCCTCGAGCGTTCAACCACTCCCCGTGCGCCCTGGTTACGACGGTCCTCATGCGAGCCATCAGCCGGCTTTCGCAGTCCGTCGGTAGCTGGACAACGGACACCCCGTGCGGCATACGCTGGAAGGCCTGTGACTTGGGTTGGGGCGTGACGATAGTGACCCGATGTTCCCGGGCCAAGCGCTCCGCCAGGCCCGAGTATACGAAAGCACGCACCTCGGGGCCAAAGGCTATCACGATAACTATGTGCTTTTGGCTTTTCCGCATCAGTGTGCCTCGGCAACGAATAGCGGGTTCCCGAGGCCACACGTTCTGCGCCGCCGGAGCGGTTTGGGCAGTAGCGACCACATCCGCTCGAACATGAGCGTGCGATGAGCGGACCACAGTCGGCGCTGCCGAAGGGCCACGCCGAGGATCCGGCAGCCGTGAGTACTCAGAAGGTCCACCGTTTCTCGCACCGAGTACTCGCGCAGGTGGAAGCCGTCCGCCACGTCCGAGAAGAAGCGGGACACGTCATGAGGACCGGTTAGCCTGTTTGCCGTCTCGATAAGGTACCTGCCCCGAGGCTTCAAAACTCGTCGCACTTCCGCCAGGTGCTGTGGCGCGTCGTCTGGATGAAGGTTGCTCGAAAGGCTGCATAGATATCGCCGCGTCGAACTCGCGGCTGTTAAACGGAAGCTTTGACCCCTCGCACTCGAGGAAACTCAGACGCTCCGTTTCATAGGGCCGCAGTTTGGCGATGCGCTCGTGCGACACGTCTATGCCCACGCACCGTAGGCCTAGGCGGGCCAAACCAATCATCGACTTTCCGTTGCCGCACCCGATCCGCAAGACACGGCCCACCGGTCCACAGCCGAGCAATGGATATATCCACTTTGATTTGCGTTCGATCAGCTCCTCGGCAGTAGGCCCGCCGGTCTCAGTGAGGGCCGGAGGCCACGGACACCGACGGAAAAGCTCATCGTAAGCCGAGAGCAACGCATCGGAGCGCTTCTCGGGCGGTGCGGCAAGCAGCTGTCGTCGTAATGCGCGCTCCTCCTGGTAGTGGCGCGGAACCTGCTCCTCGATTACGTGGGCGTACCGTGGGTCCCTACGCCAATCAAGTGGCATGGGTGGTCCTCCCGCCAGACAATCGCCCTACTAACGGCCCACCCACATCGTGAATTCTTAGCCAACCCACACAGCGAGGCCCATCGTCCACCACGGGCAGTGCCGATTTTTAAGAAAGCCGATTCTCCATGAGGTTTAGCGCCTCCATCAGCCGTGCTGACGGCAATGTAACCACAGGTTTGCGGGTCCTAATGCCATAGGCTGTTAAACCTCGAATGTGGTCATGGGCCTGCAAGGCGCGGCACATGTCGCCGTCCGTGATAAAGCCCTCCAATGCATGGTCGGAAACCACACCGCGTGCTCCACGCAGCGGCTGCTGCGTCATCAGGATGACTACGTGTTTCAGGGGGTCTTCGGCCTTCACCCAAGCCACGGTGTCCCCGGTATGCATCACGTCTGCCGCCGTCAGCAGTAGGTTTCCGCAGCTGGCCTCTTGCTTTGGCGAGGGGTACGTAAGGCCTTCACTTCGTCCAATTTTCGATTTCAACCGCGGACAAAGGTATGAACCTCAACGTTTTTGTGGTAAGCGGCCACGCGTTTCGAAACCTGGTTACGGACCGGGCCAATGACAACTCTCCTTACCCCTATTCTTCCTTGCGCACGCTAACATCTGCCTCCTCGCTCCAAAGTTCCGCCTCTGCCCGCAAAGCAACGAAACCATACCAGTACGGATCGGTTTTCCTGCCACAATAAACGGGCGTCTCGACAACCTCAAACGGGAATACAACAGGTAACATCTCGAACCGCCTGCTGAGTGCGTCCTTGAGCTGAAGTTGGAGGTGGTACCGCCCCGGGAGAAGCGGCGTCTCCTTGATTCTAAAGCAGACCGTTGCGCGGGCCCCTGCGCGTATGGGCGCCGCTGGCCGAAGGTCACGGAAGTTGAGGCCTGCGAGCCTCTGGTCGTCAGCCGACGCGATGCACATGAAAAAGTCTGGCACATGCACGTCAACCTTCGGTGTGAAGCTAAAGGTTACCGAAAGGGGAGCAAAGGTCTTGGCAAAAGGCCCGTCTGGGGATTCGATGCTCACCTTGTGGACGATAAAACTCGTTGTTTCAATTGCGCTTTGGCTGTTTGCCTTGGCCAAGATATCCCGCAGGTATTGGTCAACAACCTGGTCCGCGTTGGCCAGGATCAGCGGAGAGCCGGAATCAAGTAAGAGACCCTTCTTGCATAGTTGCCGTATGGCGGCCATGTTGTGACTTACCAGCAGTATAGTCCTGCCCTGCCTTGCTATTTCAGCCATCTTTCCCAGGCACTTGTTCTGGAAGGCGGCGTCGCCAACGGCAAGTACCTCATCCACCAGCAGTATTTCCGGCTCCAGGTGTGCCGCCACGGCAAACGCCAGCCGCACGTACATCCCACTGGAGTACCGCTTCACCGGCGTGTCTATGAACTTTTCGATCTCCGCAAAGTCCACGATTTCGTCGAACTTGCGGTCAATTTCGGCTTTGCGCATGCCCAGGATGGCACCGTTGAGGTATATGTTCTCCCGACCCGTCAGCTCAGGATGAAACCCTGTCCCCACCTCCAACAGCGAGGCCACTCGGCCGTAGATTTCCACCCTTCCCTCGGTGGGCTCGGTAATGCGAGAAAGGATCTTGAGAAGGGTGCTTTTGCCCGCGCCGTTGCGCCCAATGATGCCGACCACCTCACCGTGCTGAATCTCGAAGGAAACGTCCTTCAGCGCCCAGATGCTATCCGCTGCCCTTTCGGAGCCATCGCGACCGTTGCGCAGCCACCGCCAAGGGGCGGCGAAAGCGTCAGCGATGGTGTCCCGCAAAGTGGCATAGCGCTCTTGCTTTTTCCCTATGCGGTAGAGCTTACTAAGGCCTTCCACCCGAATGGCGATGTCGCTCATAGGTCATGTTTTCTCGCTGCGGGTCGGGGAAAACTCGTTGGTTGCCGGGTCTGGCTAAAAGAAATCCCTGGTTTTGAGCCAAAGGGGGACTTGGCCCCTCTCGGGCGTGCTTGTCGGTTTGTGTCGAAACAGGCTACCGCCGGTAGTTGGGTCGCCAACCCTAATAAATATAATGAGTTACCCATAATGACTTCCTGCGCTGCCCGCCGGAGCGAGCAGTGGGCTTTGAACCCTGTACGCTGATATTGTGTGTATCTCAGATCGAGGGAATGTGTCAAGACCACGTGCACAACCGACCCCGCGGGAGCGGGCTCTGCACTTCCGCGGAAAAACAGGCACGGTGCGGGAAAAAATGCACGCGCGGCGCGCGTGTCCCACGTTTTAGACCACATCGGCGAAAGTTTTTTCCATGCGCCGGAAGTAGAAAGCGCCACTCACGAGCAGAAGCACCGCCGCCAGCGCCGAAGCCAGGATCATGGGCCCCGGGGCGGTTGCGGCCCCCAAAAGCGCCCAACGAAAGCCTTCCACCACACCCACCATGGGATTCAGGGCATAAAGGACTTGCCAGCGACTAGGGAGGAGGCTGCTGGGGTACGCCACCGGCGTGGCAAACATCCAAAATTGGGTTATGAAGGGCACGGTGTAGCGTACATCCCGAAATTTCACATTGAGGGCCGAAAGCCACAAGCCAGCCCCCAGGGCTGTCACCAAAGCTAAAAGGATTAGCAGGGGCAAGAAAATAACAGCGGCGGTAGGGTACGTTCCGAAATACACCATCATGCCAAGCAAGACCACAAAGGCAATGGCAAAGTCAGGCAAGGGCGAGAGGGCGGAGGAGATAGGAATGACCAAGCGTGGAAAGTAGACCTTGGTGATAAGGTTGGCGCTTCCCACCAGGCTGTTGGAGGACTGGGTCAGTGCCGACGAGAAGAAAGTCCATGGGACCAGGGCTGCGTACGCGAAAACGGGATAGGGGATTCCGTCGGAAGGCATTTTTGCCAGCTTGCCGAAAAACAAGCTGAAAACCACCATGGTGAAGAAGGGCTGGATAATGGCCCAGGCAGCACCCAGGATGGTCTGCTTGTAGCGGACTTTCACATCGCGCCACACCAGAAAGTAGAGGAGTTCGCGGTAATGCCACAAGTCGGCAAGCTGAAGGGAAACCCAACCCCGGGTGGGCTCGACAACAATGGAGGGAATGCTGGCGAAGGACTGGGAAGGAGGGGCCAGCGATGCGGACATCTCGGTTTTTGAGGCGACGTTGGTATCCCGGTCAGGACTCATGACTCACCCGGCAAAGTTTAGCGCAGGAACAAAAAGCAAAGAGCATATGTGCAACAGGCGCGCCGTGCTTGCAGCTTTGCTCTAGCTTCGCAACAGGCCACGAGATTGCGCACACCGCCCCCGTACCCGGCGTTAAGGTATGCTGCAAATAGAGAGCTAGCTCTGCCAAAAGCAGCGGAGGGTCGCCTCTAATCCAGCCCGCAGGCCTGTGCTGGCCACGAACCCCAACGCATCCCGAGCCTTGGTGGTATGCGCCAGGGAGTGGCGGACGTCCCCGGGCCGGGGCGGTTCATGCCGAGGGTCAGCCCCCGCACCTACCAACTCCCGCACCAGGCGCGCCAGCTCCAGGATGCTGGTAGCCACACCAGGTGCCACGTTGTAAGCCTGGCCACAGGCATCACGCGGGGCGACAGCAGCTAAGAGGTTAGCGCGCACCGCATCAGCCACGTAGGTGAAGTCTCGGGTTTGCTGACCGTCCCCATAGATCGTCGGTGGTGTGCCGTGCAAATAGGCTTGCACAAAGCGGGGGATCACCGCCGCGTAGGGCCCGGTGGGATCCTGGCGCGGTCCGTAGACGTTGAAATACCTCAGGCCCACCAGCTCCATTTGAAAGCAGCGAGTAAAGAGGTGCGCTAACTGTTCGTTCATGACCTTGGAAAGGGCGTAGGGGCTTAGCGGCAGGCCCTCTTCTCCTTCCTTTTTGGGAAGATGCGGGCTATCCCCATACACGCTGGAGGACGAAGCAAAGACCACACGTTTGACTTTTGCATCCCGTGCGGCCTGAAGCACACGCGCGGTACCCGCCACGTTTACATCCAGGGTTTCGCCCGGACAGGCGAAGGATCGGGGCACGGAACCCAGCGCCGCTTGATGAAAAACGAAAGCTGGTTGGCGAGCCGTTTTGGGACTCAAACCCGCCAAGATCTCAAAGGCGGTGCGACAGTGGCTCTCGTTGCGAATGTCACCCACCACAAGGGTAAGCGGCTTGCCGCTACCGTTGGTGACGATGGGACGCCCGTCACCAAGGAGGTAGCGGCTGATTGTGTGGCGCTTTTTTTCATCTAAATGGTGACGGAGGTTGTCCAGCCGACCGGTGGACAGGTTGTCGAGCACAACCACATGACCCCCTAAGGCCAAAAGTGCGTCCACGAGGTGCGAGCCAATAAACCCTGCACCACCGGTAACCAGCATCGGCGCTCCCCGCAAGGGGGCAAACTGGCTGTCGTGGGTCAGATGAGACCAGTCGATTTCCATCATGCCCGCACCACGTTAGGGGCTTTAGGGAGAACACCCCGCGTGTCCACCACCAGCGGCGCTCGCTTGTAAAGCGCCGGGTCAAGAAATTCGTTATGGGCAGTGGCCAGGACCAGCACGTCATAGCGCGCGAACTCTTCGGCGTTTAACGGTACCGATTTCATGGCTCGGCGGTTTTTCCGCCCCACCCGGGCCTCAGGAAAATGCGGATCGCAGTAAAAACATTGTGCACCCCGGCGCTGGAAGAGCTCGATAAGCTCGTAGCTGGGGCTTTCCCGATCGTCATCCAGGTTTTCTTTGTAGGCAATTCCCAAAATTAATACCCGGGCACCCACCACGCTTTTGCCGTGACGGTTCAGCGCTTCCACCGTCTTGCCCAGCACGTAACGCGGCATAGCGCTGTTAACTTCCCCGGCAAGCTCAATAAACCTAGCCCAAATTCCGTATTCAGCTGCTTTCCAAGACAAGTAAAAAGGATCCAGGGGAATGCAGTGACCACCAATGCCTGGCCCGGGATAAAAGGGCATAAAACCAAAGGGTTTGGTTTTCGCCGCCTCAATGACTTCCCAAATGTCAATGCCCATCTCGTCCAGGATGACCTTCATCTCGTTGACTAGAGCGATGTTGACTGCGCGAAAGATATTCTCCAGCAGCTTAGTGGCCTCCGCCACCCGAGCCGACGACACACGAACGGTGCGGCTTACCACTTGCCCGTAAAGGGCTTGGGCCAGGTCTCCGGACACGGGGTCTACACCACCCACCACCTTAGGGGTATTGGTGGTTCCATAGTTCTTGTTGCCAGGGTCCTCTCGCTCCGGGGAAAAAGCTAGGAAAAAGTCTTGCCCACAAACCAGCCGCGCAGGAGGATCCACGACCGCTGCCGGCACATTTTGGGGGGATGCTGCCTGGCTACCTTCCAGGATGGCTTTGAGGATCTCGTCGGTGGTTCCGGGATAGGTGGTTGACTCCAATACCACCAGTTGCCCGGGCCGCAGGGCGGCGGCAATTTGGTGGGCGGTGTTTATAACGTAGCTCAGATCCGGCTCGCGATGAGGCCCCAAAGGCGTGGGCACGCAAATCAAAATGGCGTCAGGCTCCCGTAAGCGGGAAAAGTCTGTAGTGGCGCAAAGGCGCCCACTCGACCACGCCCGCTCCACCCTGTGCCCGTCTAAGTGGCGAATGTAGCTTTCACCGCGGTTCAGCTTGTGGACTTTGGTCTCATCTATGTCGAAACCCAACACCTGAAAGCCCGCCTCGGTAAAGGCGAGGGCCAGGGGCAAACCCACATAGCCCATGCCCACGATGCCGACTAAAGCCGAGCGGTCTTCGATGCGGGAGCGCAGGATTTCGGCGTAGCTCATACAGACCTCCAACCTTGCATGCTGAGGAGATTGTAGCGAAAAAATGAACAACCAGGTGTGGGGCACGCGCGCTGCGCTTGCGGCTTTTGCACGCCGTACTCGCACCTTTACTGCAGCTTCACAACGCGCGAGGAGACGGCACGCTCGGCGGGCGTGCCCCACAAGAGACGTGGTCGCAAAAGAGGAGTCCCTTGGGATTCAAGGATGGGGCCCGAGAGGCGGCTTGCTGCAACCTCGCCCCGGCTGTGGGGGCTTAAGGCGTTGCCCGGGATCTACAGGGGCCTGTGACGCAAACCCCAGGGGCAAGACTGACGCTCCACCTCAGCTTGCTTTTCAGGGAGCACTACCAAACCAACCTCGGCCACACCGCCTATCCCCACCCACCACCGCCAGCGTGCACCTTAAGGCTCAGGTGCCAGCAGTTCCTGCCCCCCCAGGTACCGACGCAAGGCCTCGGGAATAACCACCGAGCCGTCTTCTTGCTGGTAGTTTTCCAATATGGCAATAAGGGTGCGACCCACCGCCAAGCCGGAGCCGTTGAGGGTATGCAGATACTGGGCCTTGCCCCCGCCCTTGGGCCGGTACTTCAACTCCGCCCGGCGAGCTTGAAAATCCTCGCAGTTGGAGCAGGAAGAAATCTCCCGATAGCAACCCTGACCGGGGAGCCAAACTTCCAGGTCGTAGGTCTTTGCCGCGGCAAAGCCCATGTCACCGGTACACAGCGTCACCACCCGGTAGGCAAGCCCCAAAGCCTGCAGCACTGCCTCGGCCTGGTGGGTAAGCACTTCCAGCTCCTGGTAGCTGGTTTCCGGCGTGGCCAAATGCACCAGCTCCACCTTGTCAAACTGATGCTGACGAATGAGTCCCCGCACGTCCCTGCCGTAGGAGCCAGCTTCGGCCCGGAAACAGGGCGTGTAGGCGCAGTAGCGCCGGGGAAGCGTTTCCTCCTCCAGAATTTCCCCACGATGGAGGTTGGTCACCGGCACCTCGGCGGTGGGAACCAAGTAGAAGTCGGTACCTTCCACCCGGAACAGGTCCTCGGCAAACTTGGGCAGCTGGCCGGTGCCCACCAGGCATTCGCGGTTGACCAAAAAGGGTACATAGACCTCTCGCCAACCGCGGGAACGGTGCAAGTCCAGCATGAACGTAATGAGCGCGCGCTCTAAGGCAGCCCCTTGACCCCACAGCACCGCAAACCTCGCCCCGGCTATCCTGCCGGCACGCTCGAAGTCCAAGATGCCCAAAGCCGGGCCCAAGTCCCAGTGAGAGCGTGGTTGAAAGGCAAACCGGGGCGGTTCGCCCCACACCCGCTCCACGCGGTTGCTGCGCTCGTCTTTCCCCTCGGGTACCGAAGGGTGGGGGATGTTGGGCAGGAAAAGCTCCAGCCGCTCCACCTCCCCCCGCACCGCCGTCAGCTCTTTTTCCAGTTCGGCAATGCTTTTGGAGAGCTCGCCCAAGGACCGACGGAGGGCTTCCCCTTCTTCCCTTTTTCCAGCGGAAAACAAGGCCCCCACCTCCCGCGAGCGGCGGTTGAGCTCAGCTTTCTTGCCGTCCAGCTCCGCCTGCAACTTGCGAAAGCGCTCGTCGGCTTGCCTTAACTCGTCCAAGGGGGCCTCGGACCGCCGCGCCTCCAGGGCCTTTTGCACCACCTCGGGACGACTGCGCCACAACTCTCGGTTCAGCATGCCGCCTCCACTCCTCGCGTAGTTTATAGGGTTCCCCAGCCAGTGCCCGGGCCCGCCCGGCGGTGCTTCCAAGCCCACGCCGTAAGCAAAAGCTCCGTATACTGGCGGAGGTGCGCGGGGTGCGGTTGCCTTTTGCGGGGCTTGCTGCTTTGCTTTTGGCTGGCGTTTTGGCCGGGTGTGGCGCCTTGCCCCCAGGGGAAGCACTGGCGGCGGGATTGGCGCTGGCGGCCTTGGGGTTTGTGGTTTCCCACCTTTCCGGGCTGGTGCGCATGGGTTGCGAGGCGCTCTTGCTGCCGCCCGCGTACGTGCTGGTGCTCACCCAGGATCCCTTCCAACGCCAGATGCTGCTGGGTTTTTTACTACCCTTGGCAGCTTTTGCCGCGCTTTGGGGCCTTGCTCGGCAAGAGACCGGCTCCCGCTGGGGCACAGCTTCGCTTTGGACTTTGGCGCTGGTGTTGCCTGGACTGCCGGTGCTGGTGGGTAAATTTGGGATCTGGAGCGTGGTGGCCTTGGTGCCGGTGGTGGCCGCAGGGCTCCTCGCCAACTACGGCCCCTGGGCTTGGGGTTTGGGAGCGGGCCTGGGAGTGGCCTTGACCTCCCCGGCACACCCGGGGGTGGGGGTAGGTTTCCTAGTAGTCGTTTGGTTTTTGCGCCAAAAGCAGGCGGAGTTTGTTTCTCGCTTTACGCCCTTAGCGCAACGGTGGGTGGTACCGCTCGCTGCCCTGGTCTTTTTGGGCTGCGTGCTTTTCCCTTGGGGAGGGCTTTTGGCTTTTCCCGGCTCTGGCGGCTTGGGGCCTTTGGGGGTGGCCAGCTCGCTGGCGGTGATAACGGCGTTTTTGCCCGTTCCCCTAGCCGCGGCAGCCTGGTTTTTTGGGATTTGCCTGGCATGGCCGGCGCTGCCGACACCTGCGGATGCTCCAGGTCCCACCTTGAGCCAGCAAAAGCGCGAAGCCTCCTTGCCCGCCGCAGAAGCGGGCACGCTTTACTCCCTGGAGCTGGCTTTGGCCCACGCGGGTAGCGTCCCTGCCGGGACCGTGGTGGGGTGGGTGGAAGTGGGGCAGGAGCGGGTGCTTTTGCGGGCTGGAAGGGATACCGCGGAGTGGGCCTTATTGCGCCAAGACTTGCAGGCAAAGGCAGGGCACGGCTTGCCGTTGCAGCCGGTGTTCCGACCCACCTGGGGAGCCAACCCGCCCTGGGCGGTGGCGGGCCGGTTGGATCTGTTCGTGCCCGCAGGCACGAGCCCCAAGGTGGTGCTCGCCCCGGATGTGCCGCCCGCACTCACGCTTTCCGTTTTGCAGGCGGGGCCACAAAGGCCCACACCCAAAAGAAGCCTCCGCGCCCAAGACCTGCTTTTGGCCGGCGGCCTGCTGCTGCTGGTTTTTTTGCCGGGGTTTTGGCGCTCCCCCTTGGTAGCAGCTCCGTGGGTGTTGCTGGTTTTTGGCCGTTTAGCTTTGGGCCTGCCACTGCAGCCCCTGCGTGTTCTTGCGGAACGCCACGGGGTGGACCTGGCCCTGGCCGCGTTTTTGCTGGGGTGGTGGCTGGCCTTTGGCATGCACGTTCGGTGGCAGCGGTGGACTTTGCCGGTTTTTGCTGGGCTGGTACCCTTGGCGTTGGCGGCCCCGCGGTTGGCCGAGCTGGTGGGTGATGAGCCGTACCACGTGCTTATGGCCGAGTCGCTCATCCAGGACCACGACCTCAAGCTGCAAAACAACGCGTCGCCCGAACGCTACGCCCAGTGGGTAGTTGACTTGGTGCAGCAGGTGCCGGATCGCTTCCTCCATTCTCCGGCTTTGGCTGTGCTGCTGGCCCCGGGGTACGCGGTGGCCGGGCGTTCGGGCATGGTGGTACTCATGAGCCTTTTGGCGGCTCTTGCTTTCCTACTTTTGCAAAAAGCGGCGAAGTTTTTGCCGGGTGCAGCGGGTGCTCGGCGCCTTGCCGCAGCTGCGTTGCTTTTCTCCTACCCGTTCTTGACCTTTGCCACGCAAATTTGGGTGGAAATGGTAGGCGTTCTGGCGGTGACGTTGCTGCTGCTTTGGGTACGCCAGGCTCGCCCTTGGCCGGCGGCCGCCGCCGCCATCGCCACGGTGGTGATGAAAGCCAGGCTGGGGTTGGTGACGGTTCCCCTGGCCGCTGCCAGTTTTTGGCGCAGGTGGCACGAAAAGCTTTGGGCTCCAGCCGTTGGCTTGCTGCTGGCCGGGGGCCTGGGCTTGGGTCTAGCGGCCCTTTGGTTTGGCAACCCCTTGGATCCCTTGGGGCGCCGGGCCATAAGCCACCTGGTCCCGCAAAGCATCGGGCAACCGCTGGTGGTCACCGGTGGATTGCTCTTCGATGCGGCCTACGGTATCGCCTTTTCCTCACCGATGTGGTTAGTGGCGCTTTGGGGTTTGCCCGCCCTTTGGCGCCAAGGCGGCCTGGGGGAGCGCACGCTGCTCCTCGGCGGGTGCGCCACGTGGGCAGCGCTTTTGAACTACGTGGAGTGGCGCGGCGGCGGTTCGCCCCCGTTTCGCTACCTGGTACCTTTGCTGCCGCTCTTGTTTTTGGGGCTGCTACAAGCCCTCCGCCGGGGCCGCAGCCGGGCACTTTTTTTCTTGACCTTACCCCCTACCCTCGTCACCACCTGGGTTGGCGTGACCCGTTCGCCAATGCTTTTCAACATTGGGGATGGTGGGCAGTGGTTGGCGGATCGCTTGGCGGCCCGTTTTTCCGTTGATGCCCGGCATTTTTTCCCGTCCTACCTGCGGATTTCCCCGGCCACGTACCTGACGCCCCTGGTGCTGTTGCTGTTGGGCGTGGGGTTGTGGTACGCCTGCTCCCGTCCTGGTTTTCGTCGGTTTGTGGTGCGGCAAACCGTGGCCTTGTGGTTTGGCGCGGCAGCTGCTTTGCTTTTTGCCTTACACGTCGTTCCTGATAAGGTGGTGGAAATGGAGGACCCGCAAGTGGAACATCGAGGGGGGGTGCTGGAACCCCACCCTGGAGCCTGGTCGCGGTTTTTGCAGCCCAACGGCTGGCGGCTTTTTTCCCACGACAGCCTGCGCGTGCCCCTGCACCTCGCGCACGCCCAGGGACTTTTGGTATTCGGCTGGCTCGATGGGGATAGGGGTGGTGAGCTTTGCCACGCTTTTGAACCTTTCCCCCTCACGTGCACCAAGGTGGCGCCCGGGCCCTTGGCACTCCCCCTTCCAAGCCCCGCCTCCGGTCGCCACGTCCTCCAGCTCGCCGCCCAGCTGCCGGAAGGCACCAGTTTGGTGCTGGACAAGCTAGAGGTACGGCGGTGAGCGTCGGCGTCTTTCTCGTGACCCACAACCACGAGGCCACTTTACCCGCCGTACTGGAGGGGCTGCAAAAGCAAGGGGAGCTGGTGGCGAAAGTGGTGCTGGTGGACAACAACTCCCGGGATCAAAGCTTGGCCGTGGCCCGAGGCTTTGCGGAGAAGCTCCCCCTTTCGATTCTTGCCCTTGGGGAAAACACCGGCTTTTCCCGAGCCGCCAACCTGGCCCTTTCTCACCTCGACACGCCCTGGGTTTTGTCTTTGAACCCTGACTGCCGCCTTTTGCCGGGGTTTCTGGGGGAGCTCGTGCACGCCGTGCAGGGGCAGGTGGGCTTGGGAAGCGCCTGTGGGTTGTTGCTGCGCGGGGATGGCCCAAGTCTTGTGGCCACGCACATCGTAGATTCTGCGGGCATGGTCGTTTCGGCTTTCGGTCGCCACCACGATCGCGGCGCCGGCAAGTCACTTCGGCCCAGGTGGGAAAAGCCTGCCTGGGTTTTTGGTGCCACCGGCGCCTGCGCCCTTTACCGCCGGGAAGCTTTGCAGGACGTGGCTTATCCAGGTGGGGAAGTTTTTGACGAGGGTTTTTTTGCGTACCGAGAGGATGCGGATCTGGCCTGGAGGCTGCAAAGGCGCGGGTGGCGCTGCCTTTATTGGCCCACCGCCCGGGCGGTGCACGGTCGCGGGCTTAAGCCGGAAGAAGGGCGAATGGGGCGTGCGGTAATCAACATGCACTCGGTGAAGAATCGTTTTCTCTTGCGGCTCGCCAACGCCGACTGGCGCTGGCATGTGGGGTGTTTCCCCTTTTGGTTGTGGCGTGACCTCCTGGTCCTGGCAGCGTGCCTCACCGTGGAACGCTCGTCGCTTTCCGCCTTCGGCCACGTCCGCCAGCTGTGGGCAAAGTACCGCCGGCGCGGTCGGGAAAACGCGGCACGGGCCAGGGTTTCCTCCTGGCGTTTGCTCCTCTGGTTTTACCCCCCGTGGCAAACGCGGAGGACCGAGTTGTGCGCCTAGCCATCCTGGGTACCCGTGGTATCCCCGCCCGCTACGGCGGTTTTGAGACCTTCGCCGAGGAGCTTTCCCGACGCTTGGTGGCACGGGGGCATGAGGTCACCGTGTACACCCGCAAGCATCTCGTGCCGGAAAGGCTGCAGGAGTACCAGGGGGTTCGCTTAGTGCTTTTACCCTGCTTGCGCCAAAAGCACTTGGAAACCCTAACGCACACCTTGCTTTCGGCGCTGCACCTCCGTCCCGAAGACTTCGACGCGGTGCTACTGTGCAACGCCGCCAATGCCCCTCTCATCCCCCTGCTCCACGCCAAGGGTCTGCCCGTGGCCCTCAACGTGGATGGCCTGGAGCGCAAGCGGCGCAAATGGGGGTGTTTAGGAAAGCGCTACTACCTTTGGTGCGAGGCCCTGTCTGCGCGCTGGGCCGACCAGGTGGTTACCGATGCCCGGGTAATCCAGCGGTATTACCAACGGGTGTGGCGGCGAAAGACCACCATGATCCCTTACGGGGGTGACCTGGTTTGGCCCCACAGCCACGAAACGCTTCGCAAATGGGGACTCAAGCCGCGGGGTTATCTGCTCTACGTTTCTCGCTTTGAGCCGGAAAACAACCCTGACCGGCTCCTGGAAGCCTACCGACGGGTCCCAGGCAACGTGCCTTTGGTGATGGTAGGTGGCGCCCCCTATGCCCGCCGCCTTACCCGGCGGGTTCGCCAGTTGGCCGCCCAGGACCCACGGGTGGTGCTCACCGGCCCGGTGTACGGACAGGGCTACCGGGAGCTCATGGCGGCTGCCCTGGCGTACATTCACGCCACTGAGGTGGGGGGGACCCACCCGGCGCTGGTGGAAGCCATGGGGGCAGGGCAGGTGGTCTTTTACCTAGAAACGCTGGAAAACCGCGAGGTGGTAGGGGATGCCGGCCTGCGTTTTTCGTTTATCGGCCAACCCGCCCTTGAACAGCAACTGGCAGGCTTCCTCGCCAACCCTGAAGGTTTCCAGTTCCTTCGCGAACGGGCCAAGGCTCGGGTGGATGCCCGTTACCGTTGGGACCAGGTGGCTGCAGCCTACGAGAACCTTTTGGAGGGGATGTGCTCCGGGAAAGCACAAAGCTTGTAGCGTACCGCCGCTTGCTTTGGGACAGCATGCTCACGTCCCTGGCCTTTCTCGTGGCCCACCAGCTGCGCTCCCACGGGCTTTCCCAGCTTTTCCCCTCCGTCTTCCCCACGGGCCTTTACCCCCTCCGCCAGTACCTGCCGCTTTTGGCTTTGGCGCTTCCCATTTGGGCCGCCTTTTCCCTGGCGTTCCCCGCCAGCTTGCCGGGGCGAAGGGTGTCCCTCTCCCGCGAGGTAGCGGCCTGTTGGGGCACAGTAGCTCTAGGGGTTTTGTCCTTGGCAGCTTTAGGCTACCTTTTGCGCCTGGACTTCGTGTCCCGCCCCTTCCTCATGCTCTTTGGCTTCATGGATGGGGTGTTGCTTTCCGCGGGCCGTTGGCTGGAGCGCAAAACGCCCCTAGGTAAAAAGCTTTTGGCCGCCCCGGAACGGGTGGTGGTGATCGTGGGCACGACGGCCCAGGCCGCCAAGCTGGCGCAAACGCTTTTAGAACACCAAGCCTGGGGGTTTCGGCTCTTGGGCTTTGTGGGGGTAGAGGAGCAGGCCAAAAGCCCCCTCTCCAGCGTTCCCGTGGTGACGCACGTGGAAGCTTTGCCGTCTTTTTTGGCCAACGCCGTGGTGGACGAGGTGATGGTGGCCCTCCCCCTGGCACAACTGGCCAAGCTGGAAAACACCATTGCCCAGTGCCAGGAAATGGGCGTACGGGTACGGGTGGTCCTCGCCCCCTTTCCCCACCTCAAACCGCGGGTGGATGTGGAAGCGTTAGGGGACCAGGCGATCCTTACCTTGGCCCCCTCGCCGATTGCACCCCTGCCGCTTTTTTGCAAGCGGGTGATGGATGTGTCCGTAGCTGCCCTTGGCTTGGTGCTATTTGCTCCCTTCTTTCCGCTGTTGGCGCTGGCCATCAAGTTGGACTCCCCAGGACCGGTGTTTTTTAAGCAGTGGCGGTGCGGGCTGCGCGGCCGGCGGTTTTTGCTTTACAAGCTGCGCACCATGGTGGAGGGTGCCGAGGCCCTCAAGACACAGCTATCCCACCTCAACGTCATGGACGGACCAGTCTTCAAGGCACCTAACGATCCGCGCATTACCCGCGTTGGTCGTGTTCTCCGACGCTTTTCCTTGGACGAGGTCCCGCAGTTGTGGAACGTCTTGAAAGGCGACATGTCATTGGTGGGGCCCCGGCCCCCGCTGCCGGAGGAAGTGGAGGAGTACAAGCCCTGGCAACGGCGGCGTTTGGCCATGAAGCCCGGGCTTACCTGCCTGTGGCAAATCTCGGGCCGCACCGAGCTTTCCTTTTCGCAGTGGATGGCTTTGGATTTGGCGTACATTGACTCTTGGTCCTTGGGACTGGACCTCAAGATCTTGGCGCGGACGGTCCCCGCCGTGCTGCGGGGGAAAGGGGCAGCGTAACCTTCACGATTTCCTTGCGCACGTTGGAAGTCATGCGCTCGCCACCCCAAAGGTAACCCTTGGGTTGCAAAGCCGCAGGGGAAAAAACCACCAACGACGGTGCCACCAGCAGCAAAGCCGATCCCAAAGCCAGGTAGAGACTCGCCCGGGAAAGCTCCCGCCGGCCAAGAGGGTGGGGGGGCTTGGCGGTGACGGCCCAAAGCAAGCTCACAAGCAGCACCCCAAGAAAAGGGGGCAGGCTGGCAGCGGGGAAGCGAGGCGCGAAGGCCAGCACCGCCAGGAGCCAAAGGCCCGCTGGCACCCCCAGGTGCAAACCCCAAAGCAAAAGCCTCCGGCCAGCGGTGGGCCCTCCCGGGAGGTGCCAAAGGGTGGAGCCAAGCCCTGTCACCACAGGACGAACTAAAACCCCGCCTAGGAGGACCATGCCCCAACGCCACAGCTGGGGGTCTTGTTTAAAGAACCGGGAAAGCCCGGCAAGAAGCCCGTCTTCCAGACCAAGGGTGGGAAGCCACCCCAGCCCTAAGCAAGCCGCGGCAAAAGCTCCGTGGTGGAAGAAGAGCTGCCTAGCCAACGACGGCCCCGGGGGCAACTGGGGCAGCAAAAGCGCCAGGAAAACAGCCATGAGGAAAGGGGGCAGCCAGTAGGCCCACAGTGCGGTGCGGGTGGCGGCAAAACCCACGGACGGCTCGTTGACTAAAGCCCAGGGTTGCGTCCAGGTGGGCAACGAAACCCCAATGAACTGGCCTCCCACCGCCGCCGTAGCCAAACCTTGCGCCATGGGCAAAGCCCACCACACCAGCACCCAGGCGCTCGCCGCCACAAGCCACGAGGTGAGAACCTGCGGTAGTCCCAAAAAACCCCTGGCCATCCCCGGTATCATAGCCTCGTGGCAAAGGTCTTGTCTTTTTTGCTGTTGTGGCTTTTCACCGCACCGGGGTTTTCGCAAGCGGTGACCCAAGGGCGCACCAGTGGCGGTTTGCCGTGGGCGGTGGTGGAGCTGCCTGGGGGTGATGGGGAATGGGTGGCAGTTTGGCTGCCGCCAGACCTTCCCGTCCCCGCGGGGTGGGATGAGGGGGGCAGCGCAGGGGGGCGGGTGGTCACCGCGTGGTTTTCGGCGCTCTCCGCCCCCAGTGTCTTGGGGTCGGCGCTTGCCGCTTTCCCCAACGCCGTGGCCGTGACGCTCGTGGGACCAGTGCCGGCGCGTGAGCTAGCGGCCGTTTTCGCGGGCTTGGAAGGTGTTGTTCCCACCGCGGCTCCTCAGGTCTTTTGCAGTTTTGCCGATGGGCTCGTAAGTGTTGTGCGCAAGAGCAGCGAGGGTTTTCGCTGGAGCTTTCCTCTGCCCCCGCCCTGGGACCCCCGTAGCGAGCTGGCACGTGCCCTTGCGTTCCTGGTGGAAAAGCGGTTTCAGCGTTTGGGTTTCAGCGGGCCGGTGCGCATCGAGGGCGGGGTGTGTCCTGTGTTGGTGCTTGAGCATACAGGTCCTCACCCTCGCCGGATGCTGGCCAAGGCCCGGGAAAGCCGACGGCGGCTGGCGGCGGCGGTAGAGGACGGGGAGCTTACCGCCTTTGCGGCAATCCAACGGCGGGAGGCCGCGCTTTGGGCCGTTGACCCCAAGCGGGTGGCGGTGGCGGCTGTGGAACGGCTGGGTTGGGGACAAGCTTTAGGGCCGCTCTTTTTTCCGGTGGAACCAGCACCGGCAGCCCTGGAGGCCGTGCTCCAGGAAGTTTTGCTGCCCAAAGCCGGGCAAGCCGAGGTGTGGGAGAGGGAGCGTCGGGCGTTGCCTCCCGAGGTCAGGACCTTGAGCTCCGGTGTGGTGCTTGCCTACAGCGAAATGGCCAGCGACGTGGGGATTTTGGCGGTTGCGTTTTTCGGTGTGGACGCTGCCTTGGCGCAAGCTTTGGCGCAGGAAGCCGCGTTGCTGGCGGCAAAGCGGGGACTTCCCTCGCAGGTAACCTCGGCCTTGGGTATGGCCGCCGCCTCCCTGGCGGGCTCGCCCGAGGAGCTGATGGAGGCTCTGGAGGACTTGGTGGTGCTGGTGGGGGGGAGTCCAAGGGAAAGCCCTTCACCCCCCGCCCTTGCCGAAGCCCGCAGTGCCTTGGGCCTGGCACCCCGGGTCTTTGCCGAAAACCTTGGGGTGGTGCTGGCGCTGCCGGAGGGCAGGGACGACCTGGCGGAAGCTGCAGAAAAGTTCCTCTCGGCCCTACCGGCGGGGAAGGTGCGGCGTGTGCCACAGCTGGCTCCAGGGCTGGCCTGGACCGATGGCGAAGGCCCAGTCCAGGTGGTGGCGGTGGTGGAACTTCCCGCCAACCTGGCGGGGGCGGTGGTCACCGAGGTGCTGGCGCAGAGGCTTCGGGCGCAAGGGGCGGATGTGGAGATCCAGCCTTCGCCCGGGAAGTTGGCGTTGCTCTTTTGGGGAGGAGGGAAAGCGACGGTGCAAGAGCAAGATGAGGCTTTGGGGGCGGTGTGGGAAACCGCGCGCTTGTTCTCCCTTAAAGACACCACCAAAGCATGGGAGAGCCTTTCGCGCCGTCTTCAGGGTTCTGCCGCGCAAAAAACCGCCCGGCAAGCGCTTTCGCTATTTTTTCCGGCGTTTGCCACGAGCCTTTGGGTACAACCCGAGGACACAGAGGTACGGGAGGTGTTGGGCGCGTTGCCAAGCTATAAGATACTGCCCCGCTTTGGCGTGGGCCCGGGGGGAGTTCCTGCCAGGGGCGAAGGCAAACGTCGGTAGGGAGGTGGGGTTTGGTTACGGTTTCCGAGCAAATGGACTTGCTTTTGAAGGGGTGTGTGGATGTGGTGCGCCCTGAGGACCTGGAGAAGAGGCTCACCCAAGCGCAAAAGGAGGGGCGGGGGCTTTTGGTGAAGGTGGGGTTTGATCCTTCGGCTCCTGACCTGCACCTGGGCCACACGGTGGTGATCCGCAAGATGCGGCACTTTCAAATGCTGGGGCACACCGTGGTGTTCTTGATTGGCGACTTTACTGGCATGATCGGGGATCCCACGGGCAAGAAGGCCACCCGTCCGCAGCTCACTCGCCAGCAGGTGTTGGCCAACGCCGAAACCTACAAGCGGCAGATCTTCAAGTTGCTGGACCCGGAAAAAACGGTGGTGGACTTTAACTCCCGCTGGCTGGGGGCGCTGACCTCCGAAGATTGGATTCGCCTCACGGCCAAGGTGACCGTAGCGCAAATGCTGGAGCGGGATGATTTTGCCAAGCGGTTGGCAGCCGGCCAACCCATTGCCCTTCATGAGCTTTTGTACCCGGTGGCGCAAGCCTACGACTCGGTGGCCCTCAAAGCCGACGTGGAGCTGGGGGGCACCGATCAGCTTTTTAACTTGCTCGTAGGTCGCGACCTCATGGAAAAGATGGGGTTGCCGCCGCAAATCGTCATGACGTTGCCGCTTCTCCCGGGGCTGGACGGGGTGGAAAAGATGTCCAAGTCCCTGGGGAACTACGTGGCGGTGGAGGACCCCCCGGAAGAGATGTTTGGCAAGCTCATGTCCATCTCTGACGAGCTCATGTGGCTTTACTGGGAGCTTTTGACGGACACCAACGCTTTGCAGCTGGCAGCCCTCAAGAAAAGCGTGGAGGAAGGGAGAGAGCACCCCATGGAGGTGAAGTTCCGCTTGGCCCGCACCATTACCGGTGACTTTCACGGTGAAGAAGCGGCGCAGGAAGCGGAGGCGCACTTCCGAAAGGTGCACCAGCGCCGGGAGGTGCCCGAGGAGGTGCAGGAACGTACCTTCCCCGCGGGGGAACCCCAGCTTCTTGCCAAGCTCTTGGTGGCCAGCGGGCTTGCCCCTTCTAACGCCGAAGCCCGCAGGCTCATAAGCCAAGGGGGAGTAAAGGTGGACGGTGCAGTGGTAACTGACCCATTTTTTACCGTCCCCTGTACGGCAGGATCGGCACTCTTGGTGCAGGTGGGCAAGCGCCGTTTTGCCCGTTTGCGCTTTGGTCCCCGTTGGTAGCGCGGCGGCCCAAGAGGTGCACGCCTGTGGTGGCAAGCCACGCTACCGCCGCTGCAGCGTGAAGTAGGCGGAAGGCTTGGCGAAGCGTCTCATCCACGCTCACCTGCAAGCCGTAGCCCGAGGCCACCATCACCCCCGCCAAAAGCAACAGGGCACTACCGGAGAGGCGCCGCGGCCTGCCAGCGCGGAAGGAGGGGCCAACGTGCCGAGCCCAAAACACGCCCAAAAGGAAAACCAGTGCCGGCGCCAACAGCACATGGGCGTGCTGCCAAAAGGGGAAAGAGGGAGGCACCGCCGCAAAGGCATCCTCAGGGGGTGGGGAAAACCGAAGTACCAGCAGGGCGATGCCTGTGCCGCCCACTAGCAGCTGGGCCAGCCAAAAGGCCAGCAACTGGGCGAGACTCAAGCCGGAGCGGCGAACCCGGTTCACGGTGCAAGGACCCGGTGGACTGCCAAGACGCGCCGCACCGCGGCGGTGGTGGCTTGCGCTGTGAGGGTGGCGCCAGAAACTGGACGCACGTTTTCACCTAGGCGTGGCGGCTTGCCGTGCCCGGTCCCGGCGAATTGGCGGTACCAGCTCTCCCTGGGTAGGTAGTCGGGGGGCTCGGCAAAGGCCAGCACCTCCACCCGCAGCACCTGGCCTTCAGGGTTTAAAACCACCAACAACGTTTCGGGCAGGGTTCGTACGCGATGGGTGTCAAGGTAGGCAAAGGCCAGAAGCGTACCCTCACGGTGGATGCGGTACTGGAAAACCAAACCCGGGACCTCCCCCAAACCCTGGGTCGCCAAGGTCGCCTTTTGCTCAGGGGTGAGGTAATGGGCTTGTTTGCTGACGTCCGCCCCAGGGAAAGCCAGGGCCAGGGCCTCCTCCGGGGTTTTGAGCACCCGCGCCTCTGCCACCCCGGCAAAAAGTACGGGGAGGAGCAGAGCTCCTCCCCGGCGCAGGAAGCCTACGCTAAAAGACATAGCCCAACCCCAGATTCCACTGGTTGATGCCGGTGCCGGCGCGGTTTTGCACGTTTTGCGCGTCCAGCTTGAAGATGATTTGCGGGAGCGGTTGCCAGGCTATCCCCAGGGTCACGATCTTCTGGTCGTTGGCAGGGTTTGCGCGGAAGCCTCGAGGCATGTGGGCTTGCGTGTTGACCTTTTCGTAGCGTAAGAAAGGAGCAAGGACCCGGCGCTCGTTGGGTAAAAAGTCATAGGCCACCTCCAGGTAGCCACCGCGGAGCTTCTCGGCCACTGCCGCGTTTGCGGAAAGCCCTAGGCGGCGGTTGAGATCGGCCACCTCCCCAAGGTGAGCTTGAGCCCAAAGCCCCCGCAGGGTCAGGGCGGCAATTTTGTACTCGCCATGCGCCTCAAAGATGCGGGTAGGAACGGAGAGCTTTTTGCCTTGGCTGGTAGCAAGCCCTTGACCCGCCTCGCCCAGGTACGCGCCGATACCCGCCAAAAGCCCTGGGGTTTGCGTCCAATCCAGCCGCCCCACCCACGCGAAGCTCTCGGCTTTGGCTAGGGCACCGGATTGCCGGCCCGAGCGTAGCCCCGAAGCCGAGAACTTGCTGGCGTCCAGACCGGTGAGGAGGTACGTGCGGTAGGACAGCGGTCCCAGGTCCCCGTAAACGCCAAACCCCAGCTCCATCCACGTGGATGGCAAGATTCGGGTTTCGGTTTCCGCCCGACGGGCGGGGAAAAAGGTGGTGGGCTCATGCACCTCGTTCACCAGCCCGAGGGGCACCAGGATCAGACCCGCCCGCAGGTTGGCGGAGGGGGAAGCTAACCAGTCTACGTAGGCAAATTCCAGCTCCACGGCCCCACCCTTTTGCGTGTGGGCGTGCTCCACCTCCAGCTCGGAGTTGAAAACCCAGCCTTCTTCGAACTTGTAGCCGGTGTAGAGGACGGCGCGATACGCATCGGCCACATCCAGCTTTTGGGAAGGCTGGCCGTCATCCCGGCGGGTGGCAAAATTTTGATACAAAAACTCGCCGTAGCCACCCAAGGAAACGCCTGGCTTGGCGGCATACACCTTGGACGCCGCCGGCGCCAAGCCCAAAGCGCGGGGTAGGCCCATGGCTTCGCCTAGCTCGCCCAAGCGCAGGCGTTCCAGCTCCTCCGCTAAAACGGAAAGCTTGCGCTCCAGCTCGGCGAGGCGAGCGTCCTCGTGGGCAGCTTGGGCCGCCGCCACTTGCTGCCGGAGGGCGGCCAGTTCCGCCTCTAGGGCCTTCACCCTTTCCTCCAGGGTTTGCCCCCAAGCCGAAAAGACCACACCCAGTAAAAGAAACACGGTTCCCAGGAAAAATCGCCTCATGGTTCCTCCTTTTGGCCCTTGACGGACCGGGGTTTGTAATTCACACGCAGGTTTGGTGCTTTGGGGATGAGCTTGCCGGTGGGGGATACGGGAAAAAGCCGCAGGTTTTCCCCTTCCCGAACCAGAAAAACCGCCGCAACCTCGGGAAGGCGCTCTAAAAGCCGTGCGCCTTCCTCGGGGCCCAGGACGTAAAGGGCCGTGGAGAGGGCATCGGCGGCAAGCCCGTTGGGTGCCCACACCGCCACCGAGCCAAAGTCCCGAGCAGGGTAACCACTTCTGGGATCCAAGATATGGCCCAAGCGTTTGCCGGCAACCATGCGGCTGCGCTCGCTGTTTCCGGAGGTGGCCACCGAGCCCGGAGGGACGACCCACGTGGCCACCACCTCTTCGCGCCGGTCAGGGTGCGACAGGTCCACCGCGAAAGTCCCCTGCCCCCAGAAGCTCACCTGGCCACCGAGGTTGAGTTCGGCTTTTTGCGCCTGGCCCTCCAAGGCTTCCAAAGCCGCATCCAAAGCCGCCCCTTTTCCGAAGCCCCCCTCTTCCAGGAGGAGGTGCGACGCGGTTTGCACGAGCTTGCAGTTTTCCAAGCGAAGCTTCTTGTAGCCCACGGCTTGGCGGGCCGCCTCCAGTTGCTGCTGGCTCGGCCAGCGCCCAACCCCCCGCAAATCGTAGGCGCGTACCAGTGGCCCCACCGTGGGGTCAAAGGCGCCCAAGGTAGCCTCGGCCCAGCGCAGGGCCTGGGTGAGTTCCTGGCAAAGGGAGGGCGAAAGCGGCACCTCTTCTCCCGCAGGGGCCCGGTTACAAGCAGCAAGCTCGCTGTCGTGCCTCCAAGTGGAGAGGCGCTTCTCGCTTTCCTCCACCGCCACGAGAGCTTTTTCCGCCAAAATACAGGGATCCTGGTTCGGGGCTGCCCAAACCTTCACCGAAAAGAGGGTGCCCATGGTGGCCACCTGGCGCCAGCAAGGCTCGGCCTTGAGGGGCAGGGCAGCTAGCGCCACCAGTGCGACGATATGTGAACGCATTCTCTTTCGCGCAACCAGGGGGAGGAGCTGGGCGGGCACCTTTTTCACAAGCACCTCCTTACAACAGGCTGCCAGCTGCCAAAAGGCAGGTGTTGGTGCAGAGGTCGCAGCGGGCTTCCGGGGGGCAACTGGCGGTGGTTTCCTTAAAAGCTTGCAGCGCTTCCCGGGCTGCCGGGTGCTGGGAGCGCAAGAAGCGGATGAGACGGATGAGGGCCGCGCCCGTTTCCTCGGACAGCAGGTGCTCTACCTTGCAGGCATCCAGGGCCGCAGCTTCCGGGCGAACCCCTAGAATTTCCTCCAAAAACACCCGCACCACTTCGCGCTTGGATGCCACCCGCGCCACCACATCGGCCCCCGCGCGGGTGAGGTGCAAGCGCTGACGGGTATCTACCTCCACCAACCCTTGCTCCTGCAAGCTGCGCAGCTGCAGGGAAGCAGCCGCCCTAGATATGCCTAGCTCCCGTGCCACATCCACCGCCCGCGGGTCTGCACCCTTTCGGTTAAAGGCGGCAATGGCCAAAAGGTAGTGAGCCGCCGAGTGGGTAATCTCGTTTGCGGCAAAAGCTCGCCAGGTAGTGGCAAAGCTCTCCATACACAGGTTAATTTACAGCATCGAAAAAGGAATGTCAAGCATGCTTAACAATTACCACTCCGCCACCGGCCGCACGTAAATGCCTGCAGCAATATCGTCCTCCAGGGCCAAAAGCGTGCGATCCACCTCCACCACCACCGAGGGTTGCTTTTGCTTGAAATGCACCACCGCCCCCGGGGTAAGCCCCAGATCGGCCAGTTGTTCCAAGCGGTCGCGGTGTTTAGGGGCTAAAAGCACCACCTTTGCTTGTTGGCCGGGCTTGAGGTGGGTAAGGGGCGCCAACAGCGGTGCCTGCGGCCGGCTTAGGGCTTGGCAACAGCGGCCCGGCGGGATGGGGCGCCCGTGAGGACAAACGGGAGGGTGGCCTAGGAACGTGCACACGGCTTCCGCGGCTTCCGAGGAAAGGAGGTGCTCCAGGCGGCAAGCTTCCGCCTCGCTGTCCTTCATGGGCAACTGCAGCACCTGGTAGAAGAGCACCTCCGCCAAGCGATGGTTGCGTACCACCTCCCGAGCTCGGGCGTCCCCTTCCGGGGTCAGGCGCAAAACCTCACCGTCCAAGGCCACCAGCCCCTCCTCGATGAGCTCCTGCACCACGCCTCCCCACCCCTCGGAGGGACCTGCGTGGATGCGACGGGCAAGGGTAGAAATGGAATGTAGGCTTTGCGCTTCCTGGGCGGTCCACAGCTCCTCCAGCACCTCTTCCCGCGCCCAGGTAGGGGGCTTGGCTAAAAGCACGTCTTGAGACATCACGCAACCCTCCTTCGCCAGAGCTTGGCCAAGCGATCCAGCCAAGCCCCGCGGGCCACAAAGCGGTAGTGGCAGTTGGGGCAGCACAGGGTTTGGCAGTGTTTGGCCAAGGGGCAGCCTGCAGGGCAGCTTTCCTGCCCGGGGAAGGAAAAACCGCAGAGGGGACAGCGCACCCACCCCTCTCTCACAGCGCAACCCCGCAAAGGCGCAAAATGAGGTTCAAAATCCCGCCCACCAGGAAAGCAAAGGGCACGATGAAGGCCACCATGGCCACGGCGGTGGCCAGGCCCCTTTCTTTGATCATCATAAAGAAGTTAGCGATGCAGGGCACAAAAAGCGTAATCACCACCAGCGACACCACGGCTTGCACCCCGTCCAGCTTACCGGCGTCGCGCAAGGCGTACAGTCCGGCAGCGCCGTAGTCGCGGCGCAAGAACCCCACCAAAAAGGAGCTGGCGGCCTCGGAGGGTAAGCCCAAAAAGCCGGAAACCACTGGCCTTGCCAGCGCCGCAAAGACCCGCAAAAGGCCCGTGGCATCCAAGGTAAAGAGTACGAGTGTGCCCAGGATGAAAAGCGGCACCGCCTCCTTCAAGTACCACTCGGTGCGAGCTGCAGTTTTGATGAGGATATTTCCCACTTGCGGCACGCGCAGGGGCGGGATTTCCAACAAGAAATCCGAGGAACGGCCGGGGAGCAACCGGGCCGCGGCCCATCCTACCCCGAAAAGGGTGGCCGCCACCACCCCTGCCCAAATAAAAGTTCCCCAGAAGGACACGTTGGAAAGCATGGCGAGGATCACGCCCAGCTGCGCCGAGCAAGGTACACCCAAAGCGAGCAGCAGTGTGACCAGCACCCGCTCCTTTTTTGAGGGCAAGATGCGCGTGGTCAGGGTGGCCATGGTGTCGCAGCCCAACCCCAACACCATGGGGAGCACGGCCTTGCCGTTGAGCCCCATGGCCCGGAAAACGCGGTTGAGCATCACCGCCAACCGGGGGAGGTAGCCCGAGTCCTCGAGAATGCCAAAGAAGATGAAAAACGTCGCAACCACCGGTAGAACGATGGCCAAAGAGTAGGTGAGGGCCATGGTAATCACGCCGTAAGGGCCCACCAACAACTGGGTAAAGGGCCCAGAGCCAAAAACCGCCGTGAAAAAGCGCTGGGCTGTGGGGTTAATCACCTTCCCGAAGAGGTCGTCTTCAATGAGGTCCACCAAAGTCCCGGCACCAAAAACCCCCACAAAGAGGTAGGCCGCTGCCAACACCAGAGCCAGGAAAAAAACGCCCCAAACCGGGTGCATGGTGAGGGCACCGAGGGTTTCCCGGAAGGAGCCGTAGGCGGCCCGGTCGGCCGCAAAGGTTTCCTTGAGCAGCTCCTCCACCGCCCGAAACCGGGAGCGGGCCAACACCCCGGCCGCGCGCCGTCCCAGTTGCCGTTCCACCTGAGCGCGGATAAGGCCCACCTCCGCCAGCACGCCCTCCCCCACCTGGGGCAAAAGCCAAGGGAGCAGCGAGTCATCCTCGGCCAGCAGCATGAGGGCCACGCCCCGTCGGGCCGCACCCAAATGCGCAGGGAGCAAAGCCTCAATTTTTTGGCAGGCCTCTTCAATCGCCTGCGGGTAGGAGGCGGTAAGGCGCGCCACCGCGGCTTCCGGTAAGCGCTTCGGGATCTGATCGAGCCCAGCACCACGGATGGCGGTGGTGGGAAGAACCGGAATGCCCAACCGCGCCTCCAGCTTCCCCCGGTCCACCCGCACCCCTAAGTCCCGGGCCTCGTCTTGGAGGTTGAGGAGGAGAATTTGCCGCCGCCCTAGTTCGGCCAGCTGCAAGGTCAAGTAAAGGGTGCGCCTGAGGTTCTTGGTGTCGCCCACCTGGATGACCAGCGCATCGGGCTCCCGCAGGAGGATGTCGCGGGTAACCTGTTCATCCTCGGATTGGGGAATGAGGGAGTTGGTGCCCGGCGTGTCCACCAACTCCGGAGCGCCAGGAATGGCGGTGGCGCGAGCACGGGCAACTTCCACCGTGGTTCCGGGGTAGTTGGCCACGGTCACGTACGTTTTGGAAAGAGCGCCAAAAATCACGCTCTTCCCCACGTTGGGGTTGCCCACCAACAAGAGTCGCTGCGGCGAGGTCCTGGGAACGGCAGTGTGCGCCATAACCCCCTAAGGCGGGAAAGCCTAGCGGCTTCCCCTGCCTCTGTCAAGCATGCTTAACGTTATTGTGGAGCTCAGTATTTCCTTTGGGCCTACTCGACCTTGCGACAGTCGGCGCAAACCCCGTGGATTTGGAGGGCAAAATAGGTGGGACGGAAGCCGTGCTCTTGACAAATTTGGCGTTGACGGGCATCCAGGTCGGGATCGAAGAACTCAATGATCTTCCCGCACTGCACGCACACCATGTGGTCGTGTCGTTGGCCCGGTGTCACCCGCTCGTAGACGTAGTGCTCGCGACCTAAGCGGGACTTGCGCGCCAAACCGCACGCCACCAAAAGCTCCAAGGTACGGTATACGGTGGCGCGGGAGGCCTTTTTCCCCCGCTGGCGCACTTGAAAGAGGAGGGTGTCAGCGTCCAAATGGCCATCGGAGCTGAGGAGCTCTTCCAAAAGCATCAACCTTTCCTTTGTCACTTTAAAATTATTATCCCGCAAAAACTGCACGAAGAGCTTTTGGGCGCGCTTGATATCCATGGCCTGAACCTCCGTAGCGAGTCTCAAATTCACTTGTTTGAGCTTAGACCTTTCCCTCTGTGGTGTCAAGGGGTAAGCCGTTGGCCATGTGCACCATACCCTCCACCACCCCGCCTTCCTCCACCACCAGCGCTGGGGTCCAGATTTCCGCCAGGACTTTGCCACCCGGGTGCACCACCAGCTTTTCCTTAACCTTTACCTTACCCTTCACAGTGCCGGCCACGGCCAAGCGCCCCACTTCCACTTCCCCCTCCACCAAACCGCCTTCCCCCACCAGAAGCTCGGCGGCGCTGCGCACGTTACCAATGACATGGCCGTGTACCCGCAGGAGGTCCGCAAAGGCCACCTCACCGCGGATCGTGCAGCCTTGGTCCAAGAATCCGTTTAGGGTAGCCGGTCGCTTCATGCCTCCTCCCCAGCCAGATGGCGGTACAGGCGGATGAGCTCCGCTTCGTTGGTAAAAGCAATGCGAATTTCGCCGCCCCGCCGCCGGCGATGAATGGCCACCCTGGTCCCCAAACACAAGGCCAAGCGGTCTTCCGCGGCCAAGGTCTCGGGGTCCTTGGAAGCTTTCGGCTTGCGGGGAGGGTGGCGAAGCCGCCGTTCCAGCTCCCGTACCGACCAACCCTCAGCCACACACCGTTGCGCCAACTCTTCCTGCTGCTTGGGTTCGGAAAGGCCGGCCAGCGTGCGGGCGTGGCCAGCAGAAAGACGGCCCTCGTCCACGAGGGCTTGCACCGAAAGGGGCAGACTTAAAAGCCGCAGGGCGTTGGCCACCGTGGAGCGGTCCTTGCCCACCCGCTGGGCTATTTCCTCTTGGGAAAGACCGAGCTCAGTGCGCAACTGGAGGTAGGCGCGGGCCTCTTCGATGGGCGTGAGGTCCTCCCGCTGCAGGTTTTCGATGAGCGCCAGGGCCAGCCTTTCCCCGTCGGTGTCCGCCTGGTGCACCACTGCCGGCACCTTGGATAGCCCTGCCAATTGCGCCGCTCGCCAGCGTCGCTCTCCGGCGATAAGCACATACCCACCCTCCGCCGGAGCTACCACCACTGGCTGGAGAAAACCGTGGGTTTTCAAGGATGAGGCCAGCTCCTTGAGGCTTTCCTGGGAAAACTGCCGACGGGGCTGGAGGGGGTTGGGACGGATGGCAGTCACGGGTATTTCCAAAACCCCACGGGCGGTGGAACCACCTTCCGGGAGCAGCGCCGAAAGCCCCTTACCCAGCGCGGCGCGTTTCATAGGCAAGTCTCCGCTCCAAAAGCTCACGCGCCAGGCTCAGGTAAGCCTGGGCACCGCGGCTTTTGATGTCGTACTCCAGGATCGTGCGGCCAAAGGAGGGGGCCTCGGCCAAGCGTACGTTTCTAGGTACCACCGTGGCAAAAACGTCATCCACAAAGAAGCGGCGTACTTCCTCCACTACTTGATTGGCCAAGCTTAAGCGCTCGTCGTAAAGGGTCAGCACCACACCCTCAATGGCAAGGGCGGGGTTCCACGCAGCGCGCACGCGATCGAGGGTGCGTATGAGCTCGCTGACGCCTTCCAACGCAAAGTACTCGCATTGGATGGGAATCAAAACCGAGTGGGCAGCAGCCAAGGCGTTCACCGTGAGGATTCCCAGGGAAGGCGGACAATCAATGAGCACCCAGTGATGGGGAGGTGGCGAAGCTTTGAGGGCTTGGGCCAGGCACAGCGCCCTGTCCTCTTGGGAGAGAAGCTCCACTTCCGCCCCGACCAAATCGGGGCTGGCGGGCAAAAGGTCCAAACCCGGAAAGGAAGAGGGCACCACCGCGTCCATGAGGGGCACCAGCCCTTCGAGAACGTGATAGGACGTGGGCGCATCCTGCCGGTTCCAACCCAGCCCAGAGGAACAGTTGGATTGCGGATCCAGGTCAATGACCAAAACCCGCTGTTCGAAGGTGGCCAGGGCTGCCCCCAGGTTCATGACCGTCGTGGTTTTGCCCACACCGCCCTTTTGGTTGGCAACCGCCACAACCCTTTGGAAGCCTTGATCTTCGTCTTGGTGTTTCACGTGAAACATCGCCCCCAAACCACCAGCCGCCCCCTTTTGGGGTTAGGCAACGGGCAGGTTACCACATCCTCGAGCCCCGCGGGTGCCCCGAGGTACGCCCTTGGTCCAGCCCACCACAACCACCTACCCCCGGGAGCCAAGAGCCGTTGGGCCTCCCCTTCCCAAACCTCCCGCGCCAAGGCCCGCACGCTCACGTTTGCAACCCATGTAGGCTTTACATCCGCCACGCGCCCCCGCCACACCTCGGCCTCCAACCCCAGCTCGCGCACCGCTTCCTTTAGGAAAGCCCAGCGGCGGGCGCGGGGCTCCACCAAAAACCCCCGCACATCACGCCGCGCCAAAAGCAGAGGAATGGCAGGAAAACCACCACCGCTCCCCAGGTCCAAAAGCACACCCGGGAGCAACCAGGGTGCCCCGGTAAGAGACTCCAAAACGTGATCCCTTATGAGCACCTCGGGCGAAAGACCGGCGGTTAAATCGCACGCCTTACCCCACTGCGCAAGTAACTCCAAGAATACCGCCAGTGGCCCCGCCAGCTCCCTAAAAACCCCGGCGGCGACCAGGCGATCCCGCCAGGTGCCCCCATCCACGCTTACGCCCCGCCGTTGGCCCGGCGCAAGAGCCTCTCTGTAAGCAGCTGCTGCCCAATGGTGAGCACGTTGTTCACCAGCCAATAGAGCACCAGACCTGAGGGGAAGTTCATGAACATCAACCCAAACACAAAAGGCAAAAGCATGAACATCCGCCGCTGCGCGGGGTCGCCCGTTTGCGGGGCCAGCTTCTGTTGCAGCACCATAGAGGCAGTCATGAGGATGGGCGTGATGTAGGTGGGATCCTTCGCTGAAAGGTCCCGTATCCATAACACAAAGGGTTGGTGCCGCAGTTCAATGGCAAAGGCGAAAAGCGTGTACAAAGCCCACAAGATGGGGATTTGCACCACAAGCGGCAGGCACCCACCCATGGGGTTTACCCTTTCCCGCCGGTACAGCTCCATGATCTCCTGGTTCATGCGTTGCCGTGCCGCGGGGTCCTTTTTTGCCCGTTCCTGGTAGCGCTCTTGAATGGCCTTAATCTTTGGCTGCAGCTTGGCCATGCCCCGCATGGCCACCGTGCTCTTGTGGGTGAGGGGAAACAACAGCAGCCGAATCACCGCGGTGAGAAGGATAATGCCCACCCCCCAGTTCCCCGACCACCCATGGATCCACCGCAAAACCTCCAGAAAAATCAGCGACAAAAAACCGAAAAGCCCAAAGGAAAGAGTTTCCTCCAGGCCCCTGCCAAAGCCCTTCAAGAGCTTGTGTTCCTTGGGAGCTCCCACCAACGTCCCCGCAAACTCCCCCGCCACCAGCACCTCTGCCCGGCCTGCCGCGCCCTCCGCCCGGGCCCCCACAGAGCGGTCTGGAACGAAAGCCAAAAGGAAGTAACGGTCTTCCGCGCCCACGAACTGCGCATTCAAAGAAACCTCCACCGTCTCCGCCTTCCCCAACGCTACCCGCTTCAGCTTCCCCCCCACCGCCACCACGAACTCTGCCCGGCCCAGGCTGTCGTCCTTGCCCACACCCGACCACGTCGCCAAGCTACCCACCACCACACCAGCTTCCTTCCCCAAGCCCAAAAGCCTCCCCTCCACCCGCAGGCGGTACGCTCCCTCCACCCACACCCGCTTTTCCACCAGGCGCCCCTGTCCATCCCCCCAGCGCAGCACCACACCCTGCCCGTCCCGCTCCACCTGGTACAGTTCCCGGTTCCAAGGTCCATCGGGCACGATCGTCAGCGGCAAAACACCTTCTCCTACCAACTCCTGCGGCTTCCCACCCCCATCCCGAAACCGCTCCAACTGCCAGGAGGCTATGACACCGCCGCGGTTGCTCACCACCGCCCGAAACCCCTCCCCCTCCAAAACCACCTGCTCCTCCTGCTCCCCACCAATAGCCTCCCCTGTCACCCCCTGTGGCGCTTCCGCGGGTAGCCCCGCCTCTACTGGCGCCGAGGTTTCCGCCCCGGCCGGCCCTACTTCCTGCGGCTCCGGCGGCTTCGGCGGAAAAAGCGAGTACCACAGCACCACCACTACCACCGACAGGAGCACGGCCAAAAGCGCCCTACGTTCCATCCCCTACCCCCTCTCTTCTCGGCGACGAGGGACCGGATCGAACCCTCCCGGGTGCCACGGGTGACAACGTCCAAGCCGCCGCAAGCCCAGTCCCAACCCACGCCAAAAACCCCACACTGCCATAGCCTCCGCCATGTATTCCGAACAGGTGGGCGTAAACCGGCAGGCTGGCGGCAAAAGCGGGGACACCCACCGCTTGTAGCACCGCAAAAGCCCAATAGCTACCCGTGCTGCCCAACCCGGCGTAACCCCTTTTCCAAGCACCGCACAAACTCCGCCACCACTTCCGGCCACGGCGCCTCCGCCAGCTCGCTTTTGACGTTCACCACCACATCCAGCGGTAAGTCCCCCACCAACCCCTCGCCCCACTTGGCCACCGCCCGCACCCGCCGCCGGCAGCGGTTCCGTACCACCGCCCCACCCACCCGCCGGGTGGCGGTAATTCCCAGGCGCGGGCCCCCCTCCCCATCGCGCAACCGCACAAAGACAACCATGAACCGCCCGTGAACCTTCACGCCCTGGCGATAGGCTTGCGTAAAATCCCGCCGCCGCTTTATCCCACGGAACGCCAAAGCCTACGGCGTCAAACGCGCCCGTCCCTTGCGCCTGCGGGCGGCCAACACCCGCCGCCCCGCCTTGGTCCGCATACGGGCACGAAAACCATGGGTCTTTTTCCGCCGCCGGTTGTTCGGCTGAAACGTCCTCTTCATGGCACACCTCACGCTGGGCTTTGGGCCCTAAGCCTTCAAAGTCTACACGCCCCTTCCGCCAGGGTCAACCGCTGTGTTAGACTAGTCGGCCCGGATTTTGGGACGGAACACACCATGGCCGACAGTAACCACCTCTGGCAAGCTGCCCTTTCTCACCTCAAGGAGAAGCTTCCCCCTGAAGAGCTGGAGTCCTGGTTCCTGCCCCTCACTCCTCTTGAGAGCAACGGCCACGAACTCCGCTTGCAAGCGCCTTCCCCGGTCTACACCCGTTACCTCAACGAACAGTACCTCCCGCTCCTGGAGGACGCGGTGGCCCTGGCCTGCGGACATCCCCTCCGCGTCGTCATTACCGCTTCACCGGTCAAAGAGGCCCACTCCCTTCCCCCTTTCGCCTTTAACCCGCGCTACACCTTCGACACTTTCGTCGAGGGCCCTTCCAACGCTTTTGCCCGCGCCGCTGCCCTGGCGGTGGCCAGCAACCCCGGCACCGGCTATAACCCACTCTTCGTTTACGCTGGTTCCGGTCTCGGCAAAACGCACCTCCTCCACGCCATTGGCAACCATCTCCGCCACACCCGCGCAAACCTCCGCGTCTCCTACGTCCCCACCGAGAAGTTTGTGAACGATCTCATCCACTCCATCCGCCTGCAAAAAATGAACGAGTTTCGCCAAACCTACCGCCAGGTGGATGTCTTGCTCCTCGATGACTGTCACATCCTCGCCGGCAAGGAACGATGCCAGGAAGAGTTCTTTCACACCTTCAACACGCTGCACGAAGCACAAAAGCAAATCGTGCTCACTTCCGACACCCCACCCCACAACATCTCCGGTCTAGAGGAACGCTTGCGCACACGCTTTGCTTGGGGTCTTGTCGCCGACATCCAGCCCCCAGACCTGGAAACCCGCATTGCCATCATCCGCGGTAAAGCCCACCTCGAGGGCTACGACCTCCCCAACGACGTTGTTTCCTTCATTGCTGCCCGCAGCCGCGACAACGTCCGCGAGCTGGAAGGCTACCTCCACCGCCTCTTTGTCTTTATGACCCTCACCAACCGCCCTGCCACGCTCGAGACCGTCCGCGAAGCCCTCTACCCCGTCCTCCCCAGCGAACGCACCTCCACCCCCCACGAAATCATCCGCTTTGTGGCCCACCACTACGGCATCAAGGTGGCCGACCTCAAAGGCCGGGACAACCGCCGCAGCGTTGCCTTCCCCCGCCAAGTGGCCATGTATTTGCTCCGCGAGGTCCTCAACCTTTCCTACCCGGAAATCGGCCGTCTCTTCGGCAAGCACCACAGTACCGTCCTCTACTCCGTGGAGCAAATTGCTGCCCAGCGCCGAAAAAACCCAAACCTCGACGCCACCCTCGCTTCCTTTGTGGAGCAGTTTCGTAGCTAGCTCTCCCCTTACCGTCCTTTTTCCCAGCCCTCCCTTCCCAACTCCACACCTTTTTCCACAACCCCCTGCCCCCCGAACGTAAGCCCCACACTGGCCTTACCCTTCCCCTTCCTTTTTTCCGCACCCTCGACGGCTTCTACGAAAACGTGTAAGCTTGCCCTTGGACCGTAGCCGTAGGAGGGCCACCCATGGATGTAACCGTCAACCGCGCCCAGCTTACTCAGGAGCTCCAGCTCCTGCAGGGAGTTTTGGAACGGCGTACAACGATACCCATCCTTACCCATGTGTTGCTCACTGCCACCGGCGACCGTTTGGAAGTGGTGGCCACCGACCTCGACCTTACGGTTTTCGCCGCCACTCCTGCTCGGGTTCGTCAAGAAGGCCGCGTTACCGTCCACGGCCGCGTGTTTTTTGACCTCTTGCGCCAGCTACCCTCGGACACCCTCCAGCTTACGCTGCAGGAAACCCGGCTTCTGCTTGAAAGCGGCAGTTTCCACTCGGAGCTGGCCATTCTTGACCCCTCCCAGTACCCCACCTTGCCGGAGCTACCGCAGGGCCAAGGTTACGCCGTACCTCTTTCCCTTCTTCACAACCTCATTGACCGTGCTGCTTTTGCGGTATCCGCTGAAGAAGGTCATTTCCAGTACAACGCTGCTCTCCTTAACCTGGCCGCAGACGCCGTGGAAATGGTAGGTACCGACGGCCACCGCCTGGCCTTCGTGCGTTATGCCCACGCTGGCGGCACTCCTCCCTGCAACCGCCAGCTTCTGCCCCGCAAGCTCCTGCAACAGCTACGCCGCTTGGAAGATGGCGGCGAAAGCCCGGTCTACCTCTCCCTGGGCGAACGCCATTTGGCCTTCCGTTTGGGCGATCGCGTGCTCCTTTCTAGGCTTTTGGAGTCCCGTTTCCCCCAGTACGAAAAGGTGCTCATCCGCACCCACCCTTGGCGTGCTCGCCTTTCGCGCGTCGATTTCCTAGCTTCCCTGCGTCGCGTGGCCCTTTTAAGTTCCGACCGTAACCACGGGGTTTATCTTGACTTCCAAGGGGATGCCCTCACCGTGGCCTCCGCCGGCTTCGAGCTTGGCCAAGCGGCGGAGGAGCTCCCCTGCGAGTACCAAGGTGAACCCCTGAAGGTTTTCGTAAACGCTTCCTACCTCCTGGACTTTCTCTCTTCCTGCGCGGAGAAGCAGGTGGACGTACAGCTGGCCCGCGCCGACGCCCCTATCGTCTTAAGCCCCGTGGCCGAAGAGGGTAGCCCCGCCGACTGCCTGTACGTCCTCATGCCCATCAAATTTGCTGGCGCTTGATCCTCGTTACTTTTTGCTGTCGAAACTTTCGCAGCTTTTCCGAGCTTTCCTGGGACCTCCCCCTGGGCCTTGTGGTTCTTGCCGGTCCCAACGGTGCGGGAAAGACCAACCTCCTGGAAGCATTGGCTGTTTTCGGGAACCTCACCTCTTTTCGCCCAGGATCCCCCACCAGTTGGGTGCTCCACGGCCAAGCGGCCTTCACCCTCCGCGGTCAACTCCAACAGGGGGACACCTCCCTCGTTTTGGAACAGCACGCACGTCTGGGCCGCACACTGCAGCGCACCCTCTTTCGCGGTGGACGCCAGGTGCGAGCAGCGGAGTACCTTCCGTTGTTTCCGGTGGCTACCCTTGCCTCCCACGACCGTGACCTGATCTTTGGTGGCCCTGAGCATCGCCGCCGCCTCTTGGACCGCTTGGCCTTTCACCTTAAGCCTCAGGTTCTGGACATCCTTCTCCGGTACCGCCGTGCTCTCCGCCAGCGCAACGCCGCCCTCGCCCGCGGCCAAGCCACAAGCCTCGACGCCTTTGACCGCGAGATGGCCCACCTTGGGGCCCAGCTGGTGGACGCTCGTCTCTCCACCTTACGCCTCCTGGATCAGGCCCTGGAGGAGGAGCTGGCCCACCTGGGCTGGCTTGGTGCCAAGCCGATTTTGCGGTATCATGCCCCCGAAGGCCCGGCGGCCCACGCCGCAGGCGGCGAGCAGTTCTTGCTCCTTCAGCTTCGCCGTCTTCGCGGCCAGGAGCTGGCCCGGGGCCATACGCTGGTGGGTCCGCACCGCCACGACCTTGGCATCACCATTTCGGGACGGCCAGCCCGAGAGGTCCTATCGGCGGGTCAAGCCAAGCTCTTGGCCACCAGCCTCCGGTTGGCCTCGGTGGCGGTAACCGCCGGCATGAGAAAGGTGGCACCCCTCGTGACCTTTGACGACGTGGACGCCGAGCTGGATGGCGCAGTGCTCAGCCGCTTGCTCCCGCGCTTAGCAACGCTGAGCCCCCAGGTGGTGGTCTCCACCGCCCACCCGGAGGTGGTGCTCCCCTCGTGCCCCGAAGCTACTGTTGTGTGCGTTCAAGGTGGCACCCTTGCCGAAAGCGAAAGGAGCCGTTGGTGAGCGACAACACCTACACCGCTGAGAGCATCAAGGTGCTGCGCGGCCCCGAAGCGGTCCGCAAGCGACCGGGGATGTACATTGGCGATACCGATGACCTTTCCGGCCTCCACCACATGGTTTGGGAGGTGGTGGACAACGCTGTAGATGAGGCCCAGGCGGGCTTTGCCAACCGTATCGTTGTGCGACTGCACACCGACAACTCGGTGACGGTGGAGGACAACGGCCGCGGCATTCCCGTGGATATTCACAAGGAAACCGGCCGCCCCGCTGCCGAGGTCATCATGTGCGAGCTCCACGCCGGTGGCAAGTTCGACAACAAGTCCTACAAGGTTTCAGGCGGCTTGCACGGGGTTGGAGTTTCGGTGGTGAACTTCCTCTCTGAGTGGTTGCGGTTGGAAATTCGCCGTGACGGTGCGGTTTGGGAACAGGAGTACCGCCGCGGCGTGCCGGTGACCCCGCTGCAAAAGGTGGGCAAATCCGCAAAAACCGGTACCATCGTTTCTTTCAAACCGGATCCGGAAATCTTTTCCATCACCGAGTTTCACGCTGATCTGTTGGTGCAGCGCCTGCGCGAGCTGGCCTTCCTCAATCCTGGACTCACCATCGTCTTCGTGGATGAACGCAGCGGTGCCGAACACACCTTCCAGTTCAAAGGGGGCCTTTCGGCCTTCGTGGAGTTTTTAAACCGGGCGAAAAACGTCCTCCACCCAAAACCCATCCTCCTTGCGGATACCAATGCGGATGGGGAAGAAGTGGCCATTGCCCTGCAGTGGCACGATGGCTACACGGAAAACGTGCTGCCCTTTACCAACACCGTATTCAACAGCGACGGCGGGGCGCACCTCTCTGGCTTTCGCGCCGCCCTCACCCGCACCATCAACGCCTATGCCCAAGCCAATAACCTCCTCAAGGGACTTCCCGAGGGCTTAATCGGCGATGACGTGCGCGAAGGCCTCACCGCTGTCATTTCGGTGAAGATCAAGGACCCCAAGTTTTCCTCACAAACCAAGGACAAGCTGGTTTCCTCCCACGTCAAAGGCTGGGTGGAGTCGGTGGTAAACGCCCGCCTGGCGGAGTTTTTCGAGGAAAACCCCAGCGTTGCCCGCCGCATCGTGGCCAAGTGCGTCGATGCGGCACGCGCCCGAGAAGCAGCCAGGAAAGCTCGCGAGCTCACCCGGCGCAAAACGGCGCTGGAGAACAGCTCCCTGCCGGGAAAGCTGGCCGACTGCCAAGAAAAGGACCCCGCCCACGCCGAGCTCTTCCTGGTGGAGGGCGATTCCGCAGGGGGCTCAGCCAAGCAAGGCCGGGACCGGCGCTTTCAGGCCATCCTGCCGCTGCGGGGCAAAATCCTCAACGTGGAAAAGGCCCGCTTTGACAAGATGCTGGCCAACGAAGAAATTCGCACCATCATCCAGTGCTTGGGCACCGGTATTGGCAAGGAGGACTTCGACCTCGCCAAGCTCCGCTACCACAAGATCATCATCATGACCGACGCTGACGTGGACGGGGCGCACATCCGCACCTTGCTCTTGACCTTCTTCTTCCGCCATTTCCGCCCCCTCATCGAGCGTGGCTTTCTCTACATCGCCCAGCCACCCTTGTACAAGGTTTCCGTGAAGAAGGAGGATCGCTACCTCAAGGACGACGCCGAGCTTTCCGCTTTCCTCCTGGAGCGTCTCTCCACATCCGCCCGCCTTACTGTGGCAAGCACGGGCCAGGTGCTGGAGGGCAAGCCCCTGAAGGACACCATCCGCAAGCTGGAGGCCTACCTGCAAAACCTGGAGCGCCTAGAAAACCGCGGGTTCCCCAGGGACTTGGTGCTGCTCTTCTTGCGTTTGGGCTTACGCCATCGCCAGCAACTGGCGGACGCAGCAATTCTGACCAGGCTACAGGAAGAACTTGCCGCCCTGGGGCTTGAGGACGTGGACGTGGAGGAAGACGAAGAACACCAGGTTCCGGTGCTGCGGGTGGGGCTCAAAAAGAACGGCCTGTACCGTCAGGTGGAACTAGGCTTTCCGCTTTTGCGTACGTACGAGTACGGCCAGCTGGCCAACCTCTTCCAGGAGCTTGCCGCCTTCGACTATCCGCCTTTTTATTTGGAGTTGGAGGGACACAAGGAAACCTTGGATTCTGTGGCTTCCCTGGTGGAGCGGGTTTACCAAGCTGCCCGCCAGGGGGTGAGCATTCAGCGCTACAAGGGCTTGGGGGAAATGAACCCCGAGCAGCTGTGGGCCACCACCATGAACCCCGAAACCCGCAGGCTCCTGCAGGTGCGGGTGGAAGATGCGGCACAAGCTGAGGAGCTGTTTACGGTGCTTATGGGCGACGCCGTGGAGCCGCGCAGGGACTTCATTGCTGCCAACGCTTTGGAAGTGGTGAACTTGGATGTGTAAGCGAGGACGTAAGCCTCTATGAGCGACTCTCTCTTTTTCCGGGAAGAGAAGATCCCGGTGTCCATCGAGCAGGAGCTCAAGCGCTCCTACCTGGATTACGCCATGAGCGTGATCGTAGGGCGGGCCCTTCCCGACGTGCGGGATGGCTTGAAGCCCGTGCACCGCCGCATCCTCTTTGGCATGTGGGAACAGGGGAATACCGCCGGCAAGCCCTACAAGAAGTCCGCCCGCATCGTCGGCGACGTCATGGGTAAGTACCACCCCCACGGCGATGCCGCCATTTATGACGCCCTGGTGCGCATGGCGCAGCTCTTTTCCATGCGCCATGTTTTGGTGGATGGTCAGGGCAACTTCGGTTCCGTAGACGGCGACAACCCCGCGGCCATGCGTTACACCGAGGTGCGGCTTTCGCGCCTGGCCGAAGAAATGCTGGGGGAGGACCTGGAAAAGGAAACCGTGGACTGGCAGCCCAACTACGACGGCTCGCTGAAAGAACCCACGGTCTTGCCCGCTCGCTTCCCAAACCTCTTGGTGAACGGTTCCTCAGGGATCGCCGTGGGCATGGCCACCAACATTCCCCCGCACAACCTGGGTGAGGTTATTGATGCCTGTGTGGCTTTGGCCAAAAACCCCGAAGCCACGGTGGATGACCTTCTGCGTTACCTGCCCGGCCCTGATTTCCCCACTGCTGCCATCATTCGCGGCACCGAGGGGATCCGCAAAGCGTACGCCACGGGACAGGGGTCAGTGCAAGTGCAAGCGCGCGCAGTCATTGAGCACCATCCCAAAGGTGGCCGCACCGCCATTGTCATCACCGAGCTGCCCTTCCAGGTGAACAAGGCCAAGCTCGTGGAACGCATTGCCGAGCTGGTCCAGAGCAAGGACATTGAGGGCATCAGCGACTTGCGGGACGAATCGGACCGTGACGGGATCCGCGTGGTGGTGGAGCTCAAGCGTGACGCGGTACCGCAGGTGGTTTTGAACCAGCTTTACAAGCTCACCCCTATGCAGAGCTCCTTTGGCATCAACCTCTTGGCCATCGTTGACGGGCAGCCCAAGGTGCTCACCTTGAAGCAAGCGCTGGAGCACTTTTTGGCCTTCCGCAAGGAAGTGGTGCTACGCCGCACCCGCTTTGACTTGGCCAAAGCCAAGGAGCGGGCGCATATTTTGGAAGGGCTGGTCATTGCCCTGGATCACCTGGACGAGGTCATTGCCACCATCCGCAAGGCCCCCGACCCCCCTACCGCCAAGACCCAACTCTGCCAACGCTTTGGCCTTTCCGAGCTGCAAGCCCAAGCCATCTTGGACTTGCGTTTGCAGCGCCTTACCGCCCTGGAGCGGGATAAGATCCTGGCCGAGTACCAAGAAGTGCTGGCCCTCATCGAGCGTCTTACCGCCATCTTGGGCTCAGAGCAGCTTGTCCTCGAAATCGTCATCGAGGAGCTTCTGGATATTAAAAAGCGCTTTGCCGAGCCCCGGCGCACCGAAATCCTGCCCGACACCAGCGAACTGCGCTTGGAAGACCTCATCGTTGAAGAAGACGTGGTGGTGACCGTAACCAGATCGGGCTACATTAAGCGCTCCCCGGTTTCCGCCTACCGTGCCCAGCGGCGTGGTGGTCGTGGGCGTAGGGGAGCTTTGGCCAAGGATGAGGACCCGGTGGAGCACTTGTTCGTGGCCTCCACCCACGACGTGCTTTTGGTGTTCACCTCCCGTGGCAAAGTGCACGCCCTGAAGGTCCATGAAATCCCCGACGCATCTCCCGCCTCCCGAGGTAAGGCCATCGTCAACCTCCTCCCCATCCCTCAGGACGAGCGCGTGGCGGCGTTGGTGGCCGTGAAATCCTTCACCGAGGACCGCTACCTCCTTTTCGCCACCCGCGCCGGCAAGGTGAAGAAAACCGAGCTTTCCGCCTTTGCCAACATTCGCTCCGGTGGCATTGCTGCCATTGCCTTGGAGGAAGGTGACGACCTTTTGGCCGTGCGTCTCACCGATGGGCAAAGCCACGTGTTCTTGGGGACCCACCGGGGCATGGCTATTCGCTTCCACGAGCGGGAGGTGCGACCCATGGGGCGAGTGGCCGCCGGTGTTCGTGGCATTGCCCTGCGGGAGGGCGACTTTGTGGAGGAAATGGCCACCTTCCCGGAAAAGGAAGGCGGCGACATCCTTGTCGTTTCCGCAAACGGCTACGGCAAGCGCACGCCGGTGGAGGAGTTCCGCCTCCAGGGACGGGGCGGCACCGGCATCATCCTCATGCACCTCACCAACCGCACCGGCGCCGTGGCCGGCATTCGCCACGTGCACGAGGACGACGACGTGCTTCTCGTCACGGCGCAGGGCATGCTCATCCGCACCCGCTCCGCGGAAATTCGTCGCACGGGGCGGGCAGCGCAAGGGGTGCGGCTCATCAACGTCAACGGCGAGGACAAAGTGGTAGCCGTGGCCAAACTTGCGGAGCGGGAAGAAAACGGAGGGGACGATGAAGCTCTTCATTGACACGGCCAACGTTCAGGAAATTGCGGAGGCGCTTTCTTGGGGCATTGTGGACGGCGTCACCACCAACCCCAGCCTTGTGGCAAAGGAGGGGCGCTCCTTTCGGGAAATCCTGGAAGAAATTTGCCGCCTTACCACGGGCCCCATTTCCGCCGAGGTCATTGCCACCGACGCCGCCGGCATGGAGCGGGAGGGGCGGGAGCTGGCGGGGATTGCGGAAAACATCGTGGTGAAGCTGCCCCTTACCCGCGACGGCTTGAGGGTTTGTGCCCGCTTTGCGGAAGAGGGGATCGCCACGAACGTCACCTTGTGCTTTTCGCCTGCGCAAGCGTTGTTGGCAGCCAAAGCGGGGGCCACGTACGTCAGCCCCTTCGTGGGGCGGCTGGACGACGTGGGCCACGACGGGATGCAGGTGGTGCGGGACATCGTCGAGATATATCAAACTTACGAGTTTCCTACACAGGTGCTGGTGGCCTCGGTACGCCACGTGCGGCACGTGGTGGAAGCGGCGCTTTTGGGTGCGGATGTGGCCACCGTGCCCTTCAAGGTGCTGCAGCAGCTCTACCACCACCCGCTTACCGATGCCGGGTTGGCACGTTTCTTGGCGGATTATCACGGGGTGCAAAGGGTGCAATGACTGCTTTGACACTGCTTACGGCCGCACGTAAAGTTGCTCTGCAGGGCGGCGAAAACGCCGCAGGAGGTGGGTTATGAACTTCGCCTCACCGGAGTTTCGGGTGAAGGTGGGCCTTTCCGAAATGCTGAAAGGGGGCGTGATCATGGATGTCACCGACGCCTCCCAGGCCCGTATTGCGGAAGAGGCGGGGGCCGTGGCGGTGATGGCCCTGGAACGGGTACCCGCCGATATCCGCGCGGAAGGTGGCGTGGCCCGCATGGCTTCCATCGAAAAAATCGAAGAAATCATGCAGGCGGTTTCCATTCCGGTGATGGCCAAGTGTCGCATTGGACACGCTGCCGAAGCGCGTATTTTGCAAGCCCTGCAGGTGGACTTCATTGACGAATCAGAAGTTCTGACCCCGGCCGACGAAGAAAACCACATTTGGAAGCACGACTTCAAGGTTCCCTTTGTGTGCGGCTGCCGCAACCTCGGGGAGGCTCTCCGCCGCATTGCTGAGGGGGCGGCCATGATCCGCACCAAGGGCGAGGCTGGCTCCGGCAACATCGTGGAAGCGGTGCGCCACCTGCGGGCGGTGCAGCGGGAAATCCGACGCTTGACCACCCTCGCCCCCGAGGAGCTGGTGGCAGCCGCCAAAGAACTTGAGGCCCCCTTGGACCTGGTGCAGTGGGTGGCGCAAAACGGCAAGCTGCCGGTGCCCAACTTTGCCGCCGGCGGCGTAGCTACCCCCGCTGATGCGGCGCTGTGCATGATGCTGGGGGCGGAGTCGGTGTTTGTGGGCTCGGGGATCTTTAAGTCCGAGGACCCGGCACGGCGCGCCGCCGCCATCGTCAAAGCCGTGGCCCAGTGGCAAGATCCGCAGGCGCTTTTGGAAGCTTCCCGCCATTTGGGGATGGGCATGCGAGGCCTGGACGTCTCCCGCCTCACCCCCGAGGAGATGCTCTCCCGTCGGGGGTGGTGAGTGGTTGGAATCCTCGCCTTGCAGGGGGATTTTGCCGCGCACCGGCACGCGCTCTCGGAGCGCGGGGTTGCCACGCGCGAGGTGCGCAAGCCCAAAGACCTGGCGGGGCTTGCCGGCTTGGTCCTTCCCGGTGGGGAGTCGACCACCATGCTTAAGCTTTTGGCCGAGTTTGGGTTAGATGCGCCGGTCAAAGAAAGCGTCGCGCAAGGGATGCCCGTCCTGGCCACCTGCGCTGGGGTGATTCTCCTGGCCCGGGAAGTGCAAAACCCCCCGCAGCCCTCCCTGGGTTTGTTGGATGCGGCGGTGGTGCGCAACGCCTACGGCCGGCAGCTGGCTTCTACCGTGGCCACGCTGGAGGTGGCGGCCCCTGATGAGCTCCCCTTCCCCACATTGGAAGGGGTGTTCATTCGGGCCCCCAAGCTGGTGCAGCTGGGGAGCGGCGTGAAGGTGCTGGCCAAACGCGGCCAAGACCCGGTGCTGGTACGGCAGCAAAACATCCTCGCCGCCACCTTCCACCCCGAGCTGTCGCCAAAACACCCGGTGCTTGACCTCTTTTTGCAGCTTGTACGGAGGGGCCAGTGAGCCAACTCATCCGCGTGGAGGAGCAAAGTGGTGTCAGCGTGGTAACCTTAGCGGCTGGCGCCAACGCATTAGATGCCAACCTCATTGCCGCCTTCCGTCGGGAACTGGCCGCCCTGAAAGCGGCTGGGGCTCCGGCTTTGGTGCTGGCCTCCCAGCACCCCCGGGTCTTTTGCCCGGGCCTTGATTTGAAAAAGCTGGAGGGAGCCGATCGCGACGCACTCCGGGCGGTGATGGAAGCCTTCCTTGCCCTCCTGCGGGAACTGGTAAGTTACCCCGGTCCAGCCATTGCCGCGGTTGCCGGCCACGCCATTGCTGGAGGGTGCCTGTTGGCTATGGCGTGCGACCGCCGGGTTATGGCCCGATCCGGGGCCCGTTTGGGGCTTTCCGAGGTAAACCTGGGGATCCCGGTGCCGGCAGGGGCGGTGGCCATGCTCCTGGCCCTCTACCCCACCCGCTCGGTGGAACAACTGGTGCTGGAAGGTGACGGTTACGGCGGCGAACGTGCCTTGGAGCTGGCGCTGGTGGAGCGCCTGGCGGAAGCCCCCGACGTTTTGCCGGAGGCGGTGCGCTTGGCTCGCCATTTGGCTTCCCGCCCTCCCAAGGCTTTCCGCTTGGCCAAAAGTTACATGCGCGCCTCTCTAGCGGAAGCCATGGCGGAGCGCGACGCCCAGGAGCTGGACGCCTTCCTGGACTGCTGGTTTGACCCGGACACGCAGGATCGGCTGGCGGTGTTGGTCGCGGAAATGTCCCGCTAAAATCGGTACGTCTTACCCTGTTGCAGTTCCTCCACGGGATGGGGGAGCGCAGCGGCAGCCAACTCTGCCCGCAGCTCCTCCAGGTGCCTGGGTTTTAAGTGGAAGAGGTACACCGGCACGTCCTTTCGCAACTTGCCAAGTTCCGACATTAACGTGGAGGGGGTGAGGTGCAGGGATACGTCGGCAACCCTCTGGAGTCGGTTGGGGAAGGACACCTCCACGATGACCGCGCGCAAGTTGGGGCAGCGGTTGGCCCAATCCCAAATTTCTTGCGTGGGCCCAGTGTCGGAGGTAAACAAAACCGCGCCACCGCCCGCTTCCTCCACGAGAAAGCCGCAGGTGGGCACGGTGTGGTTCACAGGTATGGGTGTGAGCGTCAAGCGGTTGATGGAAAAGGGCACCCGCGGGTTGATTTGCACAAGCTTCACTGCCGGCGAAAGCTGCGAGGGGATGCGGGTGAAATCCGGCCACAGGTCGTTGTTAAAAAGGTGGCGCTTTACCGTTTGGTAAACCTCGGGGGTGAGGAGGATCTCCAGGGTTTTGCTGCCATCGGCAAAGGCATTTTCCACCAAAAAGGGGATGGAGGCGACGTGGTCCAAATGGGAGTGGGAAAGGGCAATGCGCGTAACCTGCTGCTGTTCCTCCAAGCTCAGGGCCTGGGTGAGGGAGCCGGCGTCCAAGGCTAACTCTCCGTCCACCAGAAACGAGGTCATGCGGCAGGACGGGCTGGAACCACCAAAGCTGCCCAGGATCCGCCATTCCATGCAGGCATTATACGCTTCAAGCTTCTACACTTTGGGCTATGGGTGAGGATTGGGTGGTCTTGGGAAAACCCTCGTTGGCAATAGAAAGGCACGTGGCGTGGGATCTTTTGACGCTGCCAGCGCCGCAGGTAAGGGCTTTGCCGGTAACGGAAGTGGCAGTGGTGCTTCCCCGCTCCCGCGAGCCGCGCCGCGAAGTCTACCTGGAGCGCTGTGAGCGGGATCACGTACCCGTGGTGCGGCGCCCTTCCGGCGGGGGGGCGGTGGTTTTGGCGCCGGGGGTGGTTACGGTATCGGCCCTGGCGCCACGTACCGGCGCACAGCACACCTCGCAGCTCTTCACCCGCTTTGGCGGTTTGGTGGCGCAGGCCTTGCAGCAGTTGGGCGTACCCAGGCTGGAGCTGCGCGGGGTTTCGGACCTTTGTTTGGGCGACCGCAAGGTAGTGGGTTGCTCCCTGCGCTTGCTGCTGCACACCGTGTTGTTCCAAGCCTCGGTGCTGGTGGACGCCGACCTTTCGCTTTTGGAACGCTACCTTCCCTTTCCTTCCCGTGCTCCTGCCTACCGCCAAGGCCGCCCGCACCGGGACTTCGTCACCACTTTGGCGCTCGTAGGCTATCCCCGCAGAGCAGAAGACGTGGCGCGTGCCCTGCATGAGGTGTTCCGCGCCGCGCTTGCCAGCGGCGAGGGAAGCGGGTAAGCTCAACGCGGCCGATGAAGCGCTACCTGAGTTTGGGCTTACTTTTGCTTGTGGGGAGTGGGTTTGCGGCTTCTGCCGTAGAGGTCACGACCCTTTCCGGCTCCAAGGTGGAGATCTTTAGCCGCGGGGACCTGGTGGACCTTTTGGCGCTCCTGCAGGTGGCCGGGGTCAAGGTGGGGTTTTCCGCCGCTTCCGGAAGCTACGTGGCGTCCAGTGAAAACCACGAGGTGCACTTCACACCCGGGGGTTCCCTAGCGGTGGTGGACGGGGAGCTGGTGAGCTTGCCCGGGCCCGTGCGCCAGCTGGAAAACCACGTGGTGGCTACCGTGGAAACCGCGGCGGCTATCCTTCGCCCCTTGGGTTTCCGGCTTTTGGGCAACGCCCGCGCCCTTTCCCTGGTGGCGGCCGGGCAAGTGCCGGTGGTGGAAGCTTCGGTACAGGTGGCCGGGGAGACCGCTACCCTGGTTTTGTTCGGATTACAGGAAAAGCCGCGGGTAGTCCCTGAGACCGACGGCTTTCGGGTGCTCTTCTCCCAGTCTGTGCAGCTCGCTTCCTCCCCGGCAGGAGGGGGGGTTTTTTCCGGGGTGCAGGTGCAGGAACGGGAGCTGCGCTTTTTCTTGGTGGCTCCCTGGCAGCTGGCGGGGAGCGAGTTTCAGGAAAACCCCCTGCGGCTTTCCCTGCGCATGGTGCGCCAGGGGGCAGCGCCGCCGAAGGCCCAGGCCCGCACTCAGCCCTTGGTGGTGTTGGACCCGGGGCACGGTGGTGAGGACGAGGGGGCGAAGGGCCAGGGCGGGCTCGTGGAGAAAAACCTCACCCTCACTTTAAGCCGCCTGGTGGCTGCCCAGCTGCAGAAGGCGGGGGTAGCCGTGCGCCTTACCCGCGAGGGGGACGAGGGCGTGGCTTTGGTGGACCGGGTGGCCTTGGCCAACCGCTTGCAAGCCGATTGCTTCGTCTCCATTCACGCCAACGCGTCCCCCGCGCGCGCTGCGCGTGGAGCGGAAACCTACTTTATGAGCGCGGAAGCCACCGATGCCGAAGCCGCGCAAGCGGCAGCACGGGAAAATGCGGCCGCTGGAGACGTGCAGCTCATCCTTTGGGAGCTGGCCCATGTGGCCAACTTGGAGGCCTCCTCGCGCCTCGCTTTGGAGTTGCAAACCCGCCTGAACCAGCTGTCGGGAATCCGCGACCGGGGGGTCAAGCAAGCCCCCTTTGCCGTGCTTACCGGCACCACCATGCCGGCGGTTTTGGTGGAGGTGGGCTTTTTGTCAAACCCGGAGGAGGAGGTGAGGCTCTCCTCACCGGCGGAACAGGAAAGGCTGGCTGCCACCTTGGCCCAGGGTATCTTGGCTTTCTTGCGCAGCCGTCCCACGGTCACCCCAACTCCATGAAACGCGCTGCAGCTTTGGCGTTAGTGGTCGTGGTGTGGGTAGCCGCGTGCCGCCGGCAGGCCACGGCGCCTCCGGTTCCCGGCCCTACCCCTACCCCCGGGCAAACCACCTTCGTGGTCTTGGTTTTCCCTGGTGAGGATTTGCTCCTCCATCGAGAAACCAGGGAGCTTCCTGAGCTTCCTCCGGGCCTGGAGGCCCAGGCGCGGGTCATTCTCCAGGAGCTCCTCGCCGGCCCACGCACCCCCTTGGCGCCGGCGGCTTGGTGGCCGGCGGAGGTACAGGAGGTGTTTCACGACGGTAAGGGCACGGTTTTTGTGAACCTCACCCCCCCACCGCCGGTGGTCACGGGCAGTGAAGCGGAGCTTGCTTTACAAGCCTCCATTGCCACCACGTTGGCTTTGAACATCAAAAGCGTGCAGCGGGTGCAGCTGCTGTTTGCGGGGAAAGAGGTAAAGACCCTGGGCCATTTGGACTTTTCTCGCCCCCTCGCCCCGCGGTGGGATCTGGTGGCCCCATGAAGCACAGCCTGCCCATAGGTGTGTTTGATTCCGGAATCGGCGGGCTCACGGTGCTTGCCGAGCTCATGGCTCATCTGCCGGAGGAAAGCTTCATCTACTTAGGTGACACCGCGCGGCTACCCTACGGCACGAAATCCCCGGAGACCGTCGTCCGCTACGCGTTGGGTGCGGCCCGCTTTCTCATGGCCCGTGGCATCAAGCTTTTGGTGGTAGCCTGCAACACCGCTTCAGCTGCGGCGCTACCGGCACTGCGGCAGGCGCTCTCGGTGCCGGTTTTGGGCGTGGTGGAACCGGCCGCTGAGGCGGCTGCCCAGCGGGCCCAGCGCGTAGTGGGGGTAATCGGCACTGAATCCACGGTTGCCTCCGGGGTTTACCAAAGGTTTTTGGGAGCGCTGCGTCCGGACTTGCAGCTGGTGACCCAACCCTGTCCTCTCTTCGTTCCCTTGGCTGAAGAGGGGTGGTTTGATCACCCCATTACCCATCAGGTGGCCGAGGTGTACCTTGCCCCCCTGCGGGAGGCGGGGGTGGACACCGTGGTGCTGGGGTGCACCCACTACCCGCTGCTGACGCGCCCCATTGCCCAGGCCTTGGGTCCCGAGGTAACCCTCATCAACGCCGGACGCGAGGTAGCACGACAAACCGAACAGCTGCTCCTGCGTCACGGCTTGCTGGCCCAGGAGAGAGCAGGGCAGGTCACGCTTTTGGTCACCGACGCTGCCCCTCGGGTGCGGCGGCTGGCTGCCGCTATCATTCCTTCGGTGGCGGAAAAGCTCCAGCTGGTGGACGTGACCGAAACCAGCGACGCGGGGAGGCCGCATGTGGGGAGCCCAAGCTGTGCGGGGTGATGGTCGAACCTTCGACCAACCTCGTTCCTTATCCTTGACCCTGGACTTCGTCAAGTACCCAGAAGGCTCGGTTTTGGTGCGGGCAGGGGACACGGTGGTGCTCTGCAACGTCACCGTGGAAGGCCGGGTCCCGCCGTTCTTGCGGGACACCGGCGAAGGGTGGCTCACCTCCGAGTACGCCATGCTGCCTCGGGCCACCGAGGAGCGCACCCCCAGGGACGTGGTGAAGGGTTCCCTTTCCGGACGCTCGGCGGAAATCCAGCGGCTCATTGGCCGTGCCTTGCGCGCCGGGCTCGATTTGGGACTTCTGGGGGAGCGCACGTTGGTGGTGGACTGCGACGTGCTGCAAGCTGACGGTTCCACCCGCACCACCAGCATTACCGGTGCCTTTGTGGCGGTGGTTCTGGCCCTGTGCCGGCTTTGGGAGCAAAAGGCTCTGCCGGGGTGGCCGGTAAAAGACCAAGTGGCGGCGGTTTCCTGTGGCCTGATACGTGGCCAACCCCTGCTAGACCTCACCTACGAGGAGGACTCCCAAGCGGATGTGGACTTGAACCTGGTGGGCACCGCGCGCGGTGGCATCGTGGAGATTCAAGGTACGGCCGAGCGGGAACCCCTTCGCCGGAAGCAGTTGGACGATCTTTTGGATTTGGCGGAGAAAGGTCTGCAAAAGGCTTTCGCCGCCCAGCGCGCGGTGCTCAACCCGCGTCTGCAGCGGTTGCAGCTGCCCCTGTTGGCTGGGTAACACCCCTTTGGCCCCGCTGGGGCTTTAAACCGCGGGAGAGGAGCTTGTGCTCCTGTTTTGCCCGTCATGGCAACAGCAAAAGCGTTTCCGAAGGGAAAATGCGCTGGTGATGCTGGTTATCGCTGGGGGGTTTGCCCCGTGCGCTTTTCTGCGAAAATGTCCCCATGCTTTGGCCTAAGCCTCGGGTGGTGGTGAGCGCGTGTTTGGGTTTTGCACCCGTTCGCTACTCGGGGGAAAGCATTCCCGACCGGGTGGTGGCGGCACTTAGGGATCACGTGAGTTTTATACCCGTGTGCCCGGAGGTGGAAATTGGCTTAGGGGTACCCCGACCCACCGTTCGTTTGGTGCGGGAGGGTGACGGGGTGCGAATGGTGCAGCCTAAAAGCGGGGAGGACCTCACCGCTCGCATGGAGGCTTTTGCCCGTACCTTTCTTTCCCAGGTGGGTCAGGTGGAGGGGTTTCTCCTTAAGAACCGTTCTCCCTCCTGTGCTCTAAAGGATGCAAAGCTTTACGCCCGTGCCGAAGGGAGTGGCATGGTAGGCAAAACATCAGGTCTTTTTGCTGCGGCCGTGGAAGCTACTTTTCCAAACCTTCCCAAGGAGGATGAGGGCAGGCTCACCAACGCCCGCCTTCGCTCGCATTTTTTCACCCGTATCTTCGCTTTGGCCCGCCTGCGGCAGCTGGGTGATCTGAAATCTCTTATGGACTTCCACGCCCAATACAAGCTGCTGCTCATGGCGTACAGCCAAAAGGAAACGCGTTTTTTGGGAAGGCTTCTGGCAGAGGCTAGCAACCGGGATTTTCCCCAGGTACGTCCCGTCTACGAGGAAGGCTTTTTGCGCGCCACGCGCCTCCCCTTCCGCTTTCCGGCCATGACCAATGCCCTGCTGCACGCTCTGGGTTACTTTAAAAAACACCTCTCCTCCCGGGAAAAAGCGCACTTTTTGGACCTACTCTCCGACTTGCAAGCGGAAAAAGTGCCCCTGGAGGCTCCCTTGGCCCTGCTTCGCTCTTGGACTTTGCGGTACACCGACGATTACTTGGAAAGGCAAGCACTTTTCGAGCCGTATCCCAAGGCCTTGATGGACTTAAAAACCTCGTAATGCCCCAAGCCCTGCCCTGCTTGCCACCGCCGCGGCTTTTCCCTCACCCGCGAACCAGCTTTTCTGCCAACGACAGGTAGCGCCGCCGGGCCTGGGGCAGATCCACGACGGGGTCTTGCGCCGCGTAGGAAGCGTACTCGGGGGCAAAACGCCGCCGCCAGCTCCCCTCGGGATCGTGGCGTTTTCCCTGCTCCTCAAGGTTGAAAACACGGAAGTACGGTGCCGCATCCACCCCTAAGCCCCCGGCCCACTGCCACCCCTGGAGGTTTTGCGGCGTATCCCCATCCAAAAGCAGGTCCTTGAAAGCGGCCTCCGCTTTCTTCCAAGGGAGAAGCAAGTACTTCACCGCAAACTGTGCCACCAACATGCGTGCGCGGTTGGAAACAAACCCCGTGGCCCAAAGCTCGCGCATGGCGGCATCCACCACGGGAACCCCTGTTTTCCCTTGATACCAGGCGGTGAAAAGATCCTCGTCCTCCACCCAGGGTAACCGCGCGAAGCGCGGGTCGAGCGGCATTTCCCTCATCTCGGGGAAATGGAAGAGAAGATGAAAGGAAAAGTCCCGCCATAAAAGCTCGGCAATCCACTTTTTCGCGCCTTCACCCTGAAAGCGCGTGACTTCCCAAGCGGCCTGGCGCGGGCTCAGGGCGCCTACCGTAAAGTACGGGGAAAGCCTGGAGCCCCCCTCCCCGTCCAAGCGATCCCTATCCACGTGATAGCGGTGCAGCTTTTGCGCCACAAATTGCTTGAGGGCAGCCTGGGCCGCCTCTTCGCCAGCGGGTGGTAGCAGGACATCCGAGCTTTCCTCGGGAAGTTCACCCTCTTCTGCCGCGGGGGGCAGGGACTCCGGGGCGGGGAGAGGCGCATGGAGGCCAGCGAACTGCCGACTGAAGGGTGTGAAGACGCGGTAGGCGCGGGGCAGGTCAGGGGGGATGAGGTGGGGTGCAGGGAGGAGGTAAAGGGGGACGGCAAGCGCCTCCCGCACCCTCATGTCCCGATGGCGACCGTAAGGGGTGTAACTTGCAAGCGCGTAAACTGCATGGGCCTTCAGCGTGCGCACCACGGCGGGCACCTGTTCCCAGGGGTATCCTTGGCAGACCCAAAGACCCCCGCCCCGCGCCCGGTACGCCTCGCGCAGCCGGCGAACGTTTTCCAAAAACCACGCCCGACGCCGCGGGGTGGTTTTGAGGTTGTTGGGGTCCAAAACCACAAGCCCAACCCAAGCTCCCCCTTTGCTTGCCTCGGCAACCGCCGGATGATCGGCCAGACGCAAATCGGAGCGATGCCACACAAGGTTCATGGTTGCAGTGGGGAAAAACCCAGAAAACGAGGCTTTCCCCCGAAGGTAATTGCACCAGGGGTGACCCGCACCGCGGGCTGCTTTGGCCTCAGTTTGGAAGCCTGGGACGTACCTCGGGGCGCCATTGCCGTTGCCATGCGCAGGCTAGCAGGGTCCGGCCGTGGCGGCAAGGGAACGCGGTGAAAAACGTGGGTGCTTTTCTCAAAAGCATGGCCTCCCGAGACCAGCCCGAAGGCCGTACCCTGGGGCTCGCACGGCTAGCCTGTAACCAGTTTTTGGTGGCGGGCGTTTTGGGCGCTTGTTTTACCGCTCTCCGCGCAGGATGGCCGTGGGGAGCAGGCGCGCGGCCGCCCTTGCCGGCTGGGCGGCACCAATGGTGCACACCACCAAGGCCAGGAGCAAAGCCACAAGGTAAAACCAGGGGTGCTCGGCCATGCGCAGGTTTTCGTTTTGCAAAAGGGCCGCCTCCCCAAAATTAACGGGAATGGCTGCCACGACGCGTATCAGGAGGGCCCCCAGCCCCCACCCGAGGGCAGCCCCCAAAAGCCCCAGGAGTGAGCCTTGGATGAGGTAAATCAGGGCAATGTCCGCACTGTCAAAGCCCACAGCGCGCAAGATGGCAATATCGCGCCGTTTTTCTGAGACAATTTGCACGAGAACGTTAGCCACGCCAAAGGCGGCCACCAACATGGTGAAAAAAACCAAAACCCTGGTAATGAGGTTTTGTCGGTCAAAGGAGTCAATTTGCGCTGCAGCGCGCTCTTGCCAGGAAACGCACTGGTAACCTAAAAGCGTTTCGGCTTGCCGTGCCAGGCTCGCCGCCGCCCAGGGGTCTTTCAAGCGTATGCGAACCTTGGTTGCTTGGTCGCTGGTTAAACCCATGAGCGCCTGGGCACGATCCAAGTTCACGAGGGCTAGAAACTTATCCACCGAGGCAAGACCCGTTTGCACCACAGCCACGACGCGAAGGGCCACGACCGTACCCTGAGATCCCTGCGCCCGCACCGGAGAACCCACCTGCACCCCCAAGTTTTTTGCCAACCCTGACCCCAGAACCACCCCATCTCGGTTTCTTTCCAGGTCCTGCCACTGCCCCGCCACCACCCGTCGAGGCAAAATGGTTACGCGTGCCTCCTCCCAGGGGACCACGCCGGAAAGCAGCGCCGGCTGTCGGGTGGTGCCGTAAAACAGCACCGCTTGCGCTTCCACTGCCGGCGTGGCCACCACCACTCCGGGCAAGCGCCGCGCCAGGGCCAAGATCTTGGGCAGGGGACGAACCGTTTGTTTTTCCTCGGGGACGCGGTGGCGCGCCAGGGCAACCAGCTCGTCACGCCCCTTTATGGTTTCGGCTCGGTTTTCGGCCAGGCGCGGGAGCACCTCCATGTGGGCCGAGGTTTGAATGGTCTTTTCCAGGAAATCCTCGGAAAGCCCAGCGGTAAGTGAAAGCGTGACGATGAGCATGCCTGTGCCCACCGTTACCGAAGAAAGCGCCACCAAAGACCGGCGCGGACGCTGGCGCAGTTGGGCTTCGGCAATGCGGAAGTGGATCCTCACTGCCGTCGTACCCTCGTGCCGGGCTGGAAGTTGGAAGCCTCGGCCACAATCAGCTCCCCAGGCTGAAGCCCGGCGGTGACCTGGCAGTGCTCGGTGTCGCAAACCCCCACGCCCACGGGGATGGCCTCCAGCACCCACTCCGCGTTGGGGCGCAGTACGGTTCTCTCGGAGCCCGTCCCACGCAGGGCGAGGCTGGGAACAAGAACCGCGTTTTCCACCCTTTTGATGACGATGTTTACGGTGGCGGTAAGGTCGAGGCTCAGCGGGGGAACCCCCGCAGGCAAACGCACCAAAACATCTGCGGAACGGGTCAAACGGTCCAAGGTGGGGACTATGCGCCAAACCTCACCTACAAAAACTTGGTCGCGGTACGCATCAAAAACGATGCGCGCCTCCTGTCCCGGTGCCACCTTACCCAAGTCCCTTTCGTCCACCGCCACCCGCAGGTAAGGTTTTCGTAAATCCACCACTGTGAGCACCTCATCCCCCACTTGCAGGAGGTCCCCGGCGCGCCGCACCAGGGTAGCCACGGTACCATCCATGGGGGAGCGGAGGACGGACCAACTGGTTCTTTCCTGAGCGAGATTGAGGACCTTCTCCAAGGCGTCAGCTTTCTCCTTCAGCTCCCGAGCCCTTTCCCGTTCACGGATGAGTTGGTTTTCAGCAATAAGCGCCGCCGCGTAAAGCTTTTCCAGGCGGAGGGCTGCATCCTCCGCTTCGGCAGCGGCTGCCCGTGCGGCAGCCAGCTCCTTTTCCGTCCTCGCCACCTCCAGAGTAACTTCCCGGCTGTCGAGAATGGCGAGCACCTGGCCACTTCGGACCTCTTCACCGGGACCCACCAGAACCTGCAGCAGAGGTGCTGCCAGGCGAGCCCGGACCGTGGCCCGCTGGTCACAGTCCACGCGCCCTGTGGCGTATACGGCCTCCACCACGGTTCCCCGCGTGACCGGTACAAGCGTTACGGCGGGGCGCGCCATGCGCAACGTCAACAGACGAGCGGTGACAAAACCAAAGGCTAGCAGAAGGATAACCAGTACAAAACCGCGGCGCATAGGCTACGTTCCTCCGTATTTTGTTTCCGTGGAGCTGCGCGCTTCCTCAGAAACGATTTGCCCGTCCAGCAGGTGGAAAACCCGGTCTGAGGCAGCGGCCCAGTGGGGGTCGTGGGTGACCACCAGGATGGTTTGCCCCAAGGACTCGTTAATTTCGCGGAAAAGGTTGTACACGTTGCGGGCGTTGGCCGAATCTAAATTGCCCGTGGGTTCATCGGCAAGAACAATTTTTGGTTTTCCCGCCAGGGCGCGGGCCACAGCCACCCGCTGCTGTTCACCCCCTGAAAGCTCGCGCGGCAGCTTTTTCCGTTTTTCGTAAAGACCCACCCGGGCCAAAAGTTCCTCCGCCCAAGCTTGGTCTTCGGCTTTAAAACCTGCCCCCCGCGCCCAAAGGGGCATGAGGACGTTTTCCAAAGCGGAAAACTCCGGCAGGAGAAAGTGGAACTGGTAGACAAAGCCAATGTATCGGTTGCGCAGCTCCCCCAGCTCGCGGTCCGAGGCCGTGTGCAGCGGTACTCCCGCCACCTCCACGCTGCCCCTGTCCGGTCGGTCAAGACCGCCCAAGATATACAAAAGCGTGGACTTTCCGGAGCCTGAAGGACCCGTGAGCGCAGCAAACTCTCCCGTTCGTAACGTGAGACTTACGTCGCGTAAAACCTCCCGTGCTGCTGCGCCGGTGCCCAGCGTTTTCCAAAGGTTTTGCGCTGTGAGGGCAATACCCGCGCCGGCGACCGACCCTGGCGGCAACGTACCCTCATCAAGCTTCCCCACGGAGCACCTCCACGGGCAAAACCCTAGCGGCCCGCCGCACCGCCAAAAGCGAAGCCACCACAGCAATGGCCATCGCCACCACCGCCACAAACACGTAGTAGGAAGGTTCGTTGGCAAGGTAAAGCTCGGTATAGGCTAAAACCGCCCTTTCCCTGGGGGCAAAGCGGATGGGATGCGCACGAAAGTAGGTGATGACCAAAAACGCCAAAAAACAGCCGAGAAGAGCGCCAAAAACCCCCAAAAGCCAACCCTGGATGAGGAAAAGAGCGCGCACAGCTCCGCGGCTAAAACCGTAAGCGCGAAGGATGGCAATGTCCCGTTCTTTGTTGAGGATCACCGTAGCGAGCTTGTTGCTAATGCCTAGGCCGGCGACTACGAGGACAAAAGCCGTAAGTAGGTACGTGGTCAAGCCGATGGTGCGGAACAGTTGCAGCGCCGGCCGGTTAGTTTCCTCCCAGCGTTCCACCTTGCGTTCCGTTACACTTTGCACCGTTTGCCGAAGGGCTTCGAGGTTTTGCAGGGAGGTTCGCAGCCGCAGCTCGCTCACCTCGTCTCCGTTCCAACCGGCCAAACCCTGCGCCACTGCATACGGCACCACAGCGGTGGCCTCGTCCCAGCTGCCCAGGCCCACGGCCAGGATCCCCACCACCTCCAAGTCTTTGGAGGCCCCCGACTCCCCCGTGGCCAGGACCCTGTCCCCCACCTGCACCCCCAGGCGCTCGGCCAGCTTGTAGCCTAAAAGCACCGCGTTGTTTTTCCCCTCAAGGGATTGCCAGCTCCCCTCCACCACGAGACGGTAAAGATCGGTAACATCCCTCTCGCGCCGGGGGTCCAGGCCCAGGAGGGTAGCGCTTTCGCTGATGGTGCCAAAGGCCATCACCGCGGCGGTGCTCACCGCTGGTGCCACGCCCTCCACCCCGGGGAGTTTTTCCAAGGTGGGTATCATCGCCACACCACCGCGGATGGTGGGTCGCTGGTCGGGGGGCGCGGGGTTTGTGAGCACCACCACGGTGTGGCGACTCTTGGTGGGCCTAACCGCCCGCTGGAGGGTCTGCTCGCTTGCGGGAACCACTGTGAGGGTTGGGGAAATACGCAAAATCCTTTGCGAAAAATAAGCCACCAGCCCATCCATCATGGCCACGGTAAAGATGAACACCGCAACCCCCACGGCCACACCTGCTAACGTCAAAGCCACGGTCGTGGGGGAAGCAAAAAGCTGGCGGCGGGCCATTTTGAAAATCACTAACCACATCCCGGCTTTGCTCCCCTCCTCGCGCCCCTGTTCCCCGCGTCAGCAATTGTAAGTCTTTGGCGGCACCCTGCGGTCCCGCGTCAATGGATGACAAAAACCTTTCTGGTGTTTATTCCTGCCAGCGCATGGTAAGCCGCTATTTTTTTAGCCTCGGCGTGTGGGGCTTTTGTCCCGCCCTGCCGGCGGCAAAACGCATGGCCCAGTGCGTGCTCTACCCTCGCGTGACCCTCTAGGCGGGGAAGCCTGCGAGCAGCCTGAACCGCAAAGCGTGTGCGTATCCCAAGGCCCAAATACCGCAAAGGCCGGGGAGGGGCGGAAGGTTTCCGGCGTGCCGGGAAAAGCCACCACCAAGATGTGCCTTCGCTAGTCCTCACGGAAACTTCTCTTACGAGCCTTTTTTTGCGCCTTGCCCTGGCGTCTCATTTTTGGCATGGTAATGCTTTAAGGGGGTTTGCTGTGAAACGAGCGCTGGTCCTCGGCGGGGGTGGGGCGCGGGGGGCCTTTCAAGTGGGGATGTTGGAGGAGCTGGTTGGGCGCAAGGCATTGGACTTCCACATCCTGCGCGGTGTTTCCGTGGGTGCCCTTAACGCCGCGTTCCTCGCGCAAGCCCCCACCCAAGGCGATTCCTTGGCCCACCTCCAGGTCAAAGTGGGCGAGCTTAAAAAGCTTTGGCTTTCCGCCATTGAAGGCAACCACTCGGTGTACGGCCAGCGAGCTGGGGGTTTTGCTGCTCTTGTTGCCGGCGCCGATTCCCTTTACACCGTCGAGCCCTTGAAAGAACTCGTGCGCACGCACCTGGATGTGCAAGCCTTGCGCTCCTCCGGGCGGGACTTTGCGGTGGGCACCGTGTCCTTAGTTTCCGGGCGCTACCAAGAGTGGACGCCGGCGGAGGCGGACTTTTTGCAAAAGCTTATGGCTTCCACGGCCATTCCCGTGGTCTTTCCCTACGTGGACACAGGCAAAGACGTGCTGGTGGACGGGGGGGTGCGCGATATCACCCCTCTGGGCTCGGCCTTTGCTGCCGGTGCCGACGAAATTTACGTGCTGCTCACCTCTCGCGTCATACCGGAACCGGACGGTCGCCTTCCCCGTTCCACGGTGCCCGAGCACAGCTACCGCCAGTGGTCGGATAACTGGCTGGGCACCAAGGTGGGGGCCTTAGACGTCCTCAAGCGCGTGGTGGAAATCCTCACCGACGAAATTTACTTGGGCGACATCCGTGGTGCCTTGGAGTGGAACCGCATCGTGGCAGCTGCGGAAAAAGCCCTGGGTGGTTTGCGAGGAAGCCGCAGGAAAGCGCTGGAAGAGGCTCTTGCCACCATTGGCAAGCGCACGGTGCCGGTGCACGTCCTCGCCCCCCGTGTTTGGTACGGCACTGACAACGCCTCCACCAACTTTCACCCGCAACGCATCAGGCAAGCGGTAGCTCATGGCCGGGAAGTGGCCGCCGATCCCAACCTTTGGTTGGTGCCGTGACGCCCCTTTCTGGCACTCCTGGCCGCTTACAGAAACCTGTAAGCCGTAAAAGCGGGTCTTTCCGGCAAAGCTTCTTGCGTACGCTGGAGCTTTCCCCGCTGGGGGCGGAGCTCATGGGGCAAAACAGGCGCCGCCACGTTCCAGAGGCCAGGAGAAAGGGCTTTGAAGCTGGGCTCGGCCACTGGTGGGCTTATCAGGCGCGCGCATGGGACTGCCATCGAGCAGGGCGGCTTTAAAGCCCTTAGCCCATGTGCACACCGATGCTCACTGCCTTTTTCCTGGCAGCTATTACGCGATAGCCAAGCACAGGAGGTTTGTGGATACAATGCTCCCCGTGAGTTCCCGTTGAGCTGCGCTCCGGATCGGAAGCTCTTTGCGGTGGCGCGCAGGGGGGCAGTGGACGAGGTGGGGGCGACGCCTTTTAGAGGGCAACAAATGCCAAAGAAGAAAATTCGCCATACCTCCCCTCCGGTACAGGATTTTCGCTACGAGGAAGCCAAACGGAAAAACAACCCACCGGCGGGTATGGCGCCAACCTACAAGGACGGCACGTTTGTTGTGAAACTGCGCGGGGTGGACATCTACGACCCGTTGACGGGCGAAACGGAGCATACGCGCGGTAGCCACGTGGCTGCCTGGTTCTTAGATACCGACTACGACGGTAAGACCTTTCACATTTGTTAGTCCTTCTTCCCCGGCGACCCCGACGCCTGGGACAAACTGCACCGCGCCCTCAAAGCCCAGATTGATCCCGAGGTTTTTGAGTAGATGCGCGGCACCATCTCGTTCCCTTTCCAGCCTGGCGAGCACAAGCGGATCGCCGTCAAAGTGATTGATTTTCGAGGGAATGAGGTCGTGCGGGTAGTCGACTTAGAGGGTGGACACTATCCATGAGATACGACCCAGAAAGACATCATCGCCGCAGCATTCGCCTGAAGGGACGCGATTATTCCCGACCGGGCGCGTATTTTGTCACCATCTGCACCCAAGACCGTTTGTGTCTGTTTGGCGAGGTGGTGGATGGGGAAATGCAATTGAACGATGATGGGCGGATGGTGGAGAAATGGTGGGTAAAATTGAATCGCAAATTCCCAGGTGTTCGAACCGATAAATATGTCGTCATGCCCAACCATTTCCATGGAATTATCATAATCGTAGGGGCAGACCTACGTGTCTGCCCCGATAACGGAATGGGCGCACACGCAAATGAATTGGGCGCACATATAGGTGCGCCCCCACCGGAAATTGTACAATGGTTGAAAACCATGACCACCAATGAATATCTTCGCGGCGTCAAACAATCGGGCTGGCCACCGTTTCGCGGCCGATTATGGCAACAGAATTACTACGAACACATTATCCGCAACGAGGACTCCTTGAACCGTATTTGCCAGTACATCACCGAAAACCCCCTGCGCTGGCATTTGGATCGGGAAAACCCTCAGCGGCTTGGCGAGGACGAATTTGACCAATGGCTGAAGTCGTTCACAAAGGAGATGACATGCGATGCTCGTTGACAACCCTATCATCAACTCGCCCTTTGAGGAACCCTCCTACTACTGGGACTACCGGGAGGGCCAGCCGATGCGGGTGGAGGGGCGGCGGCCGGCGGGCTATTACCTCCTGCCCCGTGGGGTGATGGAGCGTTTACAGCAAGGGAAAATTAAGAGCACCAGTTGAGCGGCAGAAGGCCCGCCGGCGGGCTAGGCCTGAGTCCGTGCTGCGCGAAGCCGAAGGTGCTTTGGCAACCTTGGCCTCCCAGTGGAAAAGAACATTAGAGGAGTTTCAGAGGGCTAACTCGCCTGTCCCTCCCGTCTTGATCGTGGTGTGCGATAACACGGACCTGGCCAAGCTCGGGCACGAGCACATGGCGCGAGGGAACGTGTTGGCCGAACTGGAAAACCGGCAAGGTCACGAGGTTACCTTCCGGATTGACACGAAACTCCTAGCGGAAGCCGAAAGCGCCATCGAAGGGGAAAGAAAAAAGGAAGCCGCTGAGCGACTGCGTAAGGTGTTGGACACCATTGGCAAGACCGAATGGGAAGGGGGAGGCGACCCGCCGGGCAAGGACATCCGCTGCGTGGTGTCCGTTGGGATGCTGAAGGAGGGCTGGGATGCCCAAAACGTGACGCAGATTCTGGGTTTGCGGGCGTTTGCTTCACAGCTCCTGTGTGAGCAGGTGGTGGGGAGGGGTCTGCGGCGCATCAACTACGACGACTCTAATGAACCCGAATATGTGGACGTTTACGGCGTGCCATTCGAAGTGGCACCGTCAAGAAGAAAGCCCTCGGAGGCGCGGAGGTGGGGAAGGTCTCGACACTTGTGCGCGCTTTGCCCGAACGCAAGCATCTAGAAATTACCTTTCCGAGGGTGGAAGGCTACGTCTTTGACGTGCGTTAGCGGCTTCGCGTGAACCTACAGAATTTGCCGTACCTTGGGATTGACCCGACTCAGGAACCCACCGAAATAACAGCCAAACCGGCTGTCGGATACCCCATCCGGCGCCCTGACCGGCTGGGTCCAGGTCCAGAGGCGGTTCACGACCGTAACCCCTTCCACAGCGAAAAACGCCTACAAGCCACGGTTTACGAGATTGCGGCGCAAGTTACCCGCCGCCTAAAAGATAAACGCGACGAGTGGAATGCACGACACATCCTGTTTCCGCAAGTGCTGGCCATCGTCTGGCAGTATTTGGAGGAACGGGTTGTGGTGGAGGACGAGAAGACGCCGCTGGAAGAAATTGCGTTGCTCAAATACAAGCAGCGCATCATCGAACCTCTGATCGAGGCCGTTGAACCGGATACGGAGGGTGGTGAGCCGCTGCTTGCCGGTCATTGAGCGGTTTCGACCGCTGGGCTCCACGTCAGAGGTGCTCTTCCGTACGGTACGTCCCACAGTGGGGACCAGCAAGAGCCACGTCAGCCATGTGGTGCTTGATGCCCCTTCCGGGGAACACAGCGTGGCCTTCTCCCTGGAAAACGCCCCGGAGGTAGTCGCCTCCGTCCGCAACGATCACCTGGATTTCGTAATTCCCTATGAGGGGGACGGAACCCGGCACGAGTACCGCCCAGATTACATTGTGCGCTGGCAAAGAGGGCAAGCGTGTCAACGTTGTTCTCGAAGGAAAGAAGTACGAATCGGAGCGTGACCGCCAAAAGGCCGTAGCCGCCGAGCGATGGGCCCGTGCCGTGAACCAACACGGGGAGTTCGGACGGTGGGTCTTTTGCCTGTGCAGGGACCCGCGTCGCGTCCGCGAAGAACTCAGAAGCGCCGTCGGGGAGGCTACTTTTTGCGGTGCGACGGCTGTTTTGTCGCCTCAGCCCCCACCTCGGCAGCAAGCACCTACCACAAGATTCCACGAAACTGTGATTTCCACACTTTTCCGGAAAAAGCGCCAGCAAAAACAGGACGTCGCAAGCGTTTTGGTTTGCGTTCACCCTTGGAAAGCGCGGAGCACCTCCAGCACGTACGCGATGTCGTTTTCCGTGTGGGCGGCGTTGATTTGGAAGCGGATGGTTTCTTCGCCCCGGGGGACTACCGGGTAGGTGAGGCCCACCCCCAGGACGCCGTGCTAAAAGAAGTGCTGTACCAAGCGCTTGGCGCGGGCGGGTTTTTTAGTGCTGATTGCCAAGGATCGCTGCTAGTTTTTCAATTAGCGGGGGCAGCTCAGTGACTACGGTTTCCCAAAGCACGTCCAAGTCGACGTTATCGTAGCCATGAATGAGACGGTTGCGCATCCCTACGATGGCTCTCCATGGGATGTCCTCGTACCTTTTTTTCGTTTCCGGGGACACCCTGTTTGCCGCTTCGCCAATGACTTCCAAGGCCCGAGTCAACGCCAACTGCAACATCTCGTCGTTGCCAAGGTCCTGGCGATTTCGTCCCGCCACCATGCCCTGGGCCTTAAGGGCGTAATCCAACATCTGCCGCAAGCGTATCAAGTCATCACGCTTGCTCATGAACCACCCTGGCTTCCCGAAGAACCTCTTCGCGGAAATAGGGGCTCAAGCTACCGGGGGTGTTCAAATCGACCTTGTGTCCCAACAACTGACTTAACTCCTCCTCCAAATGTGCAAGCCGTAAGAGCCCCGCATGGACGCCTGGTTGGAATTCCACCAACACGTCCAAGTCGCTTTCGGGACCAAAATCAGCCCGCAGGGCCGAGCCAAAAATCGCTAGCTTGCGGATGCCGTTTTTTCGGCAAAATTCAACGATCGCCACTTTGTCAACGTGAAGGCCCATAGTGGTTCGCCTCCCCTGGCCGCAAGCGGTCTCGCACAGTTGGTTCACAAGACCTTCCCATGGACGGGGTGAGACTGTGCGCTTTTTGCCCCTCCACGACGTCAAAAGCCGCGGCATTTTGTTTGCCAGCCTTTTCCAGGCCAGAGGCTGCAATCAACGCCCTAAACCTCCTTGTAAGTATATCGCCAAAAGCTTTAACCGCTAAACCTCGCCAGCACCTCCAAAACGTACTGAATATCGTTTTCCGTGTGGGCGGCGTTGATTTGGAAGCGGATGGTTTCTTCGCCCCGGGGGACTACCGGGTAGGTGAGGCCCACCACCAGGACGCCGTGTTGGAAGAAGTGCTGTACCAAGCGCTTGGCGCGGGCGGTGTCGCGGACCAAAAGGGGCACGATGGGGTGTGGCCCCGGGATGGTTTCCCAGCCAAGCTTTTGCACGCCCTCCCGGAACTGCTTTGCCCGCTCTGCCACCGCCCGCAAGCGTGCAACGCCCTCAGCGGAGTCGGCTATGTTGACCGCCTCCAAGGCCGCAGCGCAGTCACCGACGCCCAAGGGGTTGGAGTAAATGTAAGTGTCGGCCTTTTGGCGAATGGCCTCGATGACTTCCGGAGAGGAGGCCACAAAACCACCGTTCACGCCAAAGGCCTTACCAAAGGTGCCAATCAGGATGTCGCAGGCGGCGCGGGTATGCTCTTCGGTGCCCCTTCCGGTGGGGCCGTAGGCGCCAATGCCGTGGGAGTCGTCCATGACCGTGACCAGCCCCTTGGGGAAGCGGTCGCGGTAAGGCTCCAGCACCTGGTTAACCTCGGCCAAGGGCGTGAAGTCCCCGCGCATGGAGAAGATGCCGTCAAAGATCACCACCACCCTTTCCATGCCGGAGGGCACCGCGTCTAAGCACTTTTTGAGCTCCGCAAGGTCGTTGTGCTTGTAAATGGCGCGGTTTTCTCGGGGAACTCCAGCAATGCGCATGGCACGGATGATGGAGTTGTGGTTGAGCTCGTCCCCAATCCAAAAGGTTTGCGCAGAAGCTAAAGCCAACCCCTGTCCCAGGTTGGCGGTGTACGCGGCGTTGAAGATTTTGGCGGCGGGTTTGCCCACAAAGCGGGCAATGCGCTCCTCCAAGGCCACGTGGTAGGAGAAGGTGCCGTCAATGAAGCGAACCGCGCCAGGCCCTGCTCCCAGCTCGCGGGTGGCGCGATCGGCGGCTTCTAAAAGGCGCGGATCGTGGGAAAGGGAAAGGTAGGAGTTGGAGTTCATGCGCAAAAAGAGCGTGTCGGAGCCGGCCAAACGGTACCGGGGTCCAAGGCCGTCCTGGGGCGGCACGTACCCCACCACCACCCGTTCCGGGGCTTTAGCTCGACCTTCCTGCTCCAAAGCTCTCACCTCTTCCATGAGCGATGCGGAAAGACGCACCAGTGACATAAAGACCTCCTTGCATGCGTAGCGTACCACCAGGAGGAGGAGGTGGCAGTGCGGGTACCTTCTGCGGGCAGAGCTGCACGAGGTACCCCTTTTTGCAACCGCCGCCTCCGGGTTGGAGGTGTAATGTGGGAGCTTGTTGCCCAAGCCCCGCGCCGTTGCCTCAGGAGAAACGCTCCGGCCGTGGGGAGTAAAAGGCAGGTTGCTAGTAAACGTGGCTCACGGAAAAAGGCAAGGAAAAGCTGGACTTCCAACCGGGAGTTTCCACGCTGACGCGAAGGGTGTAGGACCCTTGGGCGAGGGGCTTTTTACCCAGCCAAAAAGGGTGGGAAAAGGGCAGGAGACGGAAAGCTGCAAAACCATGGGGCGCCAGGGTGAAGCAGGCAGGGTCTGGAAGCACAAAGGCAACCACCAGTTGCCCCCTTTCGTCCAAAATTTCCCCTTTAGCCAGGAGGCACAGAGGGACTCCGCCTTCGCCGTTGGGCTCAGGGTCCCAGTGCCAAAGGGCCAGGGTTCCCGCGAGCACGGGTAAATGCTGCGGGTCCACCGGCGGCATGAGGTTCAACACGTAGTGCCTTTGGGAGAGTGCCAAGGCGCCCCCGTAGCGAGGTAAGGAAGGCGTTGCATCGCGGCGGACCTCCTGCAGTTGCCAAACAATTTTCCCGGCAAAGCCGGCCTCTTCCCGCTGTACCAGCCCCACTTCCGGGGCAAACCACTCGGCGACGATGCCCGCATCCCGGCAGGGGCTTTCCCAGCGGACCAGGATCACGTCGGCAAAGGTGCCCGCGGGGACGGTAACCGTTTCCCGGCGGCTGGCCAGCGTTACGCGAGCCCCATCGGTGCAGGGGAGCATGCGTTCCTGGGCCATGGGCGCAAGACGTAAAGTCCAACTGGTGCCTTCGGGGGCGGCCAGCAAGTACCAGAGGTACGCTTCCCCGCCGGGACCAAGTTCCTCCACCTTGCCAGCGAAGCTGCGCACCAGCCGGGGAGCACCGGGGAAATAACCATCCAAGAGCACGGCGGCTGACGTGGAAGCCACCGACACTCCGGCGGCGGCTGTCACGTGCCGGACCCCGCCCCCCACGCCGCTCACCTGGTACACCCAGGTGGTCCCCGGCTGCAACGGAAAGTAATTCGCGGGGCGGAGCGTGGGGCGCAACGCCGCTTCCTGTCCAGCCAGTAAGGCGCAAAGGACAACACCGGCAAACATGGTTGTGTTCTCCGCAATCAATGTAAGGGCAAACTTTTTGTCCGGCAACCCTACCGCAGGCGGGGGAGCCGTGGTATTGTGAGGGCGTGGCCAAGCTGCTGTTGGTGGATGGGCATTCCAACCTTTACCGCGCTTTTTTTGCTTTGAAAACTCGCCTTTCCGCTCCCGACGGGACCCCCACCGGTGCGGTGTACGGTTTTCTGCGCATGTTCCACAAGATGCTGCGCGAGCTGGCGCCCACCCATGTGGCCGTGGCCTTTGATGTTTCCCGGGAAACGTTCCGCACCCGCATGCTGGAGTCCTACAAGGGCAAACGTCAGCCCATGCCTGAGGAACTGCGGGTGCAGGTGCCCTTAGTGCAAAGGGCCTTGGAGCTTTTGGGTGTGACGCTGCTTTTGACACCGGATGTGGAAGCGGACGACATGATTGCCAGTCTGGCGGAGAAAGCTGCCAGCGAAGGTCATGAAGTGGTCATTGCCACCGTGGATAAGGACCTGATGCAGCTGGTGCGGGATCCCCACATTAAGCTTTGGCACACGCGGCTGGAGAGACTCCTCGATGAGCAAGGCGTAGCTGAGGTTTTTGGCGTGCCACCCACGCAAGTGGTGGAGGTGTTGGCGCTGGAAGGGGACGCTTCGGACAACATTCCCGGCTGCCCCGGTGTGGGGGAAAAGACCGCCCGCGAGCTCATTTCCCGCTTTGGTTCCGTGGCCGCCCTCTACCAGCGGTTACCCGAGGTTACACCGGCACGGGTGCAAAGGGCCCTGGCGGAAAACCGAAAGCTGGTGGAGCTATCCCGCAGTTTGGTGGAGCTCAAAAGGGACGTGCCTTTGCCTTTTTCCCTGGAGCAGTTGGCCCGTCGGCCTCCGCAGGGGGAACTGGCTCAGTTTTACCGCTTTTTGGGTTTTGCCAGCTTGCTTGCGGAACTGGGTGCTGCCCCTGCTGCCTCTGCCCCTGCGGGCTCGGAGTTGCCTTCCCTGCCCTGGGGGGAGCTGGTTGTTCTTTTGCACAAGGCGCCGCTTTTGGCTTGTGGGCGGGTGGACCGGCAGCTGGTGGTGGGGTGCGCCCAGGGCTTTGCTATGGCCCCTGCGGGAGACGCGCTGGCCGCCCTGGGTCCCCGCTTTGGAAGCGTTTGGTGCTACGACGCCAAGGCGTTGCTTTCCGCTTTGCGGGATGCTGGGGTGGAGGTGGCAACGCCTTGCCACGACGCCATGCTTGCCGGCTACGTCTTGGCCCCCGGCGAAGATGTGGATCTTGCAGCGCTTTGTACTCGCTACCGGGTCCCCGCCCCCGCCCTGGCCACCCCGGAGGGGGAACTGGCGGCGCTTTTGGCGCTGGCGCCCAAGCTGCAGCAGGATCTGGAAACTGAAGGGTTGGTGGAGGTTTACGAAAAGCTGGAGCTCCCTTTGGTGCCGGTGCTGGAAGACATGGAGCGGGTGGGCGTAAAGCTGGACGTGGATTTTCTCGCCGAGCTTTCGCGGCGGGTGGCTTCCCTCATGGAAGCCCGGGAACGGGAGATCTTTGCGGAAGCGGGGGGGAGCTTTAACATCAACTCCCCTAAGCAGCTGGCGGAGGTGCTTTTTTCCTGGAAGGGGATGCCGGTGCTGCGTCGCACCAGCAAGACCCGCGCCCCTTCCACGGATGCGGATGTGCTTCAGGAGCTGGCCCTGCAGGGGTTTCGCTTGCCGGCCTTGATCTTGGAGTACCGGGAGCTTTCTAAGCTCAAGTCCACTTACCTGGATGCCCTGCCCAAGCAGCTGGGGCCTGACGGTCGCATCCACACGCGTTTCAACCAAGCGGTGACTGCCACCGGCAGGCTTTCCTCCTCGGATCCCAATTTGCAAAACATCCCCATCCGCTCGGAGCTGGGGAGGGAAGTGCGGCGGGCCTTCGTGGCGGCGAGCGGCAAGCTTCTGGTAGTGGCGGATTACTCGCAAATTGAGTTGCGGGTCCTCGCCCACCTGTCCCAGGACCCGGCGTTGGTTGCCGCTTTTGCCCGGGGGGAGGATATTCACGCTGCCACCGCAGCTTTGGTTTTTGGCGTGGCACCGGAGCAGGTAAACCCGGACATGCGCAGGGCGGCCAAGACCATCAATTTTGGCTTGATTTACGGCATGGGGGCGTACGCCTTAAGCCGCGAGCTGGGGGTTAGCCAAAAGGAAGCGCAATCGTTTATTGATGCGTACTTTGCGCGTTTGCCCAAGGTGCGGGAGTACCTGGAAAGCGTAAAGGAAGAGGCGCGCCGCAGCGGCAAGGTGCGCACGCTCTTTGGGCGGGTGCGGCGCATTGCGGGGCTTGATTCCGAAAACGCCAACGTGCGTGGCAACGCTGAACGCATGGCCATTAACGCTCCGGTGCAGGGGACGGCGGCGGACCTCATGAAGTTGGCCATGATCCGCACTTTCGCAAAGCTCAAGGCCCAGGGTTTTCCGGCACGCCTGCTACTGCAGGTGCACGACGAGCTGGTGCTGGAGGCGCATGGGGAAGCTGCCCAGGATGTGGTGCACTTGGTGAAGGCCACCATGGAAGGGGTAGCGGAGTTGGCGGTTCCGTTGAAGGCGGACGTGGGGGTGGGCCCATCCTGGGCCGAGGCAAAGGGGTAAGATAGGCTCATGCACGCGGCGATCCTGTTGGTGCTTTTGGCGGTGCAGGAAGGTAACCCCAAGGTGGAAAAGCCTTGGGAGCGCAAGGTACAGTTGCCGGTGCCGGTGCCCATGGAGTTGCCGGCTGTGCCTCCCATTAACCCCTTCTTTTCCCCGGTAGACCAACAACCCTCCCCGCGCCAAACGCCTATGCGCAAGGACTTTAACGTGACCGTTGCCGCTACTTTTGCGGTGTACATCGAGAAAAACGGCACATGCCGGCGAGCGCAACCCATCACCAATCCCTTCCCTGGGGTGTTGGAGCCGGTGCGGCAAGCGCTTTTGGAAACCGAGTTCACGCCGGCCAAGGCTTTTGGGCAACCGGTGGCGACGTGGGTTGATGTGAGCGCTGATCTCCGCGGAGAGGTAAAGGAAGGACGTGTGGCGCAGCTGCTGGTAACCTTGCCCGACCCCGGGGAAACTCCTCATGTGGAAACACCTCCCCTGCCGCCAGGAGACGCAAAAGACGGCCAACTGCCCAGCACGGCCCTGGAGCAGCTTTCAGCCTTGCCGGCTCCCCGGCGTTTTTCTGCGAAGGTCCCGGCACAGGAGTTTCGCCAACCTTTCAAGCTCTTGGCCGAGGTGGGTACTGACGGCAAGGTTAAACGGTTGGTTTTTCTGGCGTGCCCCGAGGGGTTGCGCTCGTGGGTGCTGGCTTCCGCTGGCAGCTGGCTTTTCACCCCCGCGCACACCAAGGGCAGTCCCACTACGGCGTGGGTGGTGCTTGCCGGTGTACTGGAGACAAGGGTGGGAGCGCTGCGCGCCGAAGGCTTGCGTGTTAGCCGGACCAGCTCGTACCCCGTGAGGTAGGCAAGAGGCGCCGAAAGTTCCCTTCTCTGCGGGTGACTCGTTGTGAATCCAGCCACTCCAGGATGGGGATGGCCAGCTTGCGGGTAAGACCGAAGCGGTCTTTAAACTGAGCCACGTCGAAACGCTCCACGCCCCAACGGCGCAGGGAAGTTACGATCTCATCCAAGACGTGCCGGTGGAGGATCCATTTGCCACCAACCCGCACCAACCGCCCCTCACGTACCAGCAGCTTGATAAGGCCCTCCACGGCCTTTGGGGGTGCCGAAAGTTGCGCGGCGGCTTCCTCCGGCGACGGTGCCGAAAGCCGTGCTTGCCGGTACATTGCTTCCACTTTTTCCGCCAGGGGACTGGTGAGCGGTTTGAGGTTCGCGGCGAAAAAGCGCCCGTTTTCCTCACGCGCCACTCCTTGCGCCAAAAGCTTCTGCAAATAAAACCCACGGAGGGACTTGGGCTTCCCCAGGTGTAACGCTTGCATGAGCTCGCCGGCGCTAAGCCCCAGCTCTCCTTTTTCTTTTAGGAGCTTAGCCGCTTCCGCCACAACCTCCCCGAGGGCCTGGCAAGGCAAGGCCCAGGGATCTCTGCCCGGCAGCAACGTGATGTGCCCAAAAGCCTCCAGTTCTCCCAGAGTTTGGTGGACGCCTTCGGGAAAAAAACCCAACCGCGCGGCCAACTGCGAGCGGCTCATGCCGCACCTGCCCGTGCGCTCCACCATGGCGAGGAGCAGCTCCCGGCGGTGGGAGGGTACCGGCAGCTTTTCCAGAATCCCCAGCTGGCGGCGCGAAAGCCGCGGCAGGCTCGTATCCAGCACCACACCGCCCCCTACCGTGGCGGCCGGTGTCATGCGGCGGAGAATGACCCGGTCTTCGGGGAAGGCGAGGATGGGCTTGGCCAAGCGTACCAGGGCGCGGGTGGGTTTTTCTCCTGCGCGCGGGGGGCTCACGCGCTCCACAGTAGCCACCGTGCGGCTGGCCAAAAGGTGGAGCCAGAGCCTTTGGCCCTCGACGAGGGCGGGTGCCTCCGCCAGCAGGGTGACCTCCAGCGCCAAGCGCACCGTGGGTTCCCAGGGGCCAAGGGTTACCACCTGAGCACCACGGGGGATTTCGTCCACCTTAATGCCAGCCAGGGCCAGGGCTACCCGCTCCCCAGCGGTGGCATGTTGCCGTTCCTGACTGTGAACCTGCAGGCTGCGAACCCGCACGCCACGGCCTGGGGGGAAAACCCAAACATCTTCTCCTACCTGCACCTCACCCCAACGGGCGGTACCGGTGACCACGGTACCTGCCCCCGGCAAGCTAAACACTCGATCCACAGCCAAGCGGAACGGGCGATGGGGTTCCCCTTGCCGGTACACCCGGCGCGCTTGGTGGAGGATCGCGGCTTTAAGTTCCTGGATCCCTTCACCGGTGATGCTGGAGCAAGGGATGATGGGGGCGGAAGCCAGGGGACCGTTCGCAAGAAAAGTGGCAAGCTCCCTTTGCCGTTCCTCCAGCTGCGAGCGGGCCACGAGATCGGCCTTGGTGAGGGCGACCACACCACCCTCAATCCCCAAAAGCTTCAGAATGGCCACATGCTCCCGGGTTTGGGGCATGATCCCCTCGTTGGCGGCCACCACCAAAAGCGCCCGGTCCACCCCGCCGGCACCTGCCACCATGGTGTGCACCAAGCGTTCGTGGCCCGGCACATCCACAAAGGACACCTCCACGTCCCCTTCGGGATCCAAAAGTGGAGCAAACCCCAAAACCAGGGTGATGCCCCGTTCTTGCTCCTCCTTGAGGCGGTCGCACCACACCCCGGTGAGGGCGTGCACCAGGGACGTCTTGCCATGGTCAATGTGCCCAGCGGTGGCAAAAACCACGGCCTTCACGGAGCGCATGCTAACGGCCGGGCCGTCGCCTCGCAAGGTGCCTTTTTTCGGCCACGGTATCAGTGGGCTGCTACAACCCGTATACTGCCGTCGTGGCGAGAGAGCAGGAGTTTAAGTTTGGGGTCGCAAGCTTGGTGCCTGTGCGTGCCACCCTGCAAAGGCTGGGGGCGTCCCTAAGGGTCCCCGCCACCCTGGAGCGCAACTGGGTTTTGGACGATGCCCAAGGCAGTTTGCGGCAAAAGGGGTGCCTTTTGCGCGTGCGGCAGTGGGGTGAGCACCACCTGCTCACCTTCAAGGGCCCGGCTCGCTTGGCCGCGGGTCTTAAAGTGCGGGAAGAGCTGGAGGTAGGTGTGGAGGCCGGCGAAAAGGCATTGGCAATCCTTCTAGCGTTGGGTTATGCCCCAGTCTTTTACTACGAAAAAGAGCGGGAAACCTGGAGCTTGCGTCACGCCGCAGTGGCCTTGGACCACACCCCCATGGGGGATTTCGTGGAGCTGGAAGGGGAAAGGCCAGGGTTGCGGGAGCTGGCGGTTGCGTTGGGCTTTGTTCCGGAGGCTGCTTTGCGCGGCACGTACCTGGAGCTTTGGCAAAGCTACAGAAAAGAGCACCCGGAGGCTCCCCTGCACATGGTGTTCTCGTGATCGGCATGCTTTTGGCAGCAGGGTTAGGTGAGCGCATGGAGCCCCTTTCCTTCCTCATCCCCAAGCCAGCTTTGCCAGTGGTGGGCGAGCCGCTTTTGGCCTCAAGCCTCCAGGCCCTTCTTTCGGCAGGATGTGCGTCTTTGGTGGTGAACCTCCACCGCCACCCAGAACAGGTGGTGGCAGCGGTGCACCAGGTGGCCCCAGCGGAGCTGGTGGTTTTTTCCCTTGAACCGAAGCTTTTGGGGCCCGCAGGCGGGCTTTCCGCCGCACGGTCCGCGTTGCGAAAGGGACCCGTGCTGGTGGCCAACGCTGACTGTTGGAGCCGCTTGGACCTACAACCCCTTGTGGCCGCTGGAAAAAAAGACCGTGCCGTGTTGTTACTGCTCCCCCACCCCGATCGGCGGCGCTGGGGGGCGGTGCACCTGGACCCCCAGGGGCGGGTGGTGGGTTTTTCCAAACCCTCCGAAAACCTGGACCGTTCAGGCTTCCTTTTTACTGGCTTTCAGCTGTTGGGCAGCGAAACCCTGGCCTTTCTCCCCCCGCCGCCTGCACCCATGGATGCCTTTTGGCATCCCTTGATGGCCCAGGGCCGGCTTTGGGGGCACGTGGTGCGGGGTGCGTTTCGTGAAGCCGGAGATCCAGAAGCCTACTGGCGGTTGGTGATGGAGGTCTTGGCTGGTACAAGCTTCGTCCACGCCTTGGCCCACGTTGAAGGAGGTGGCCAACTGGAGCACACCATGGTGGCCGCCGGCGCTCGCGTGGCTTTTGGTGCACGGCTTTCCCGGTGCGTGGTGCTGCCAGGGGTAGAGGTGGGCGCCCACGCCTGCCTTGCCGGCTGTGTGGTAGCGGCCCCCGTGCCGGCGGGCGCCTCCATTGAGGATTCCTTGGTAATGCCCGATGGCTTGTACCCGTTGTCGCTCAATACTTCACCGCTTGCCAAAGTCGGCGTTGCGTATCCCAGGTGAAAAGCCGAGCAACACCCATAGGGGTTACCCGCAGGGCCAAAACCTCGGTGCCGGCGGAAAGGTACACCGAGCCCGGGGTGGCCCCAAAGGAAGGGCTAAAGCTTAGGATTCCCGCTTTCCCTAGGGCCGTGCCTTCCCCCGGTACTGCTTTGTTACCGCTGGGTGCGGGGATATGCCACTTTGGGGGTAAACCCAAGCGCACCTGGGGACCAAAATCCCGAAAGTACACGGGACCGCCCACGACTTTATCGCGGCCGGTGAGGTAATCCTTGCGGGAAACCCCATTGCCGTTCCCGTCCATCACCAACACGTAAAAACTTCCCCCACCGTCTACGTCAAACACCAGCCCCACCTTGGCCAGGTGTTGCGCGGCCAAGGCTTGGCAACGCTGGGCATCGGTGAGGAGACGAAAACCTGCTTGCCGCAACGCCACCCGCTGGTAAACCCGCTGCCACTGCGGCGTCGCCACCGTCAAGAGCATGAATAAGATCCCTAAAACCACCACCAGCTCCACCAGAGAAAAGCCTTTTCTCTCGCCCATGGTGCCTCCGCGGAATGAAGGGGGCGGTGGAACCGCCCCCGTCCCGTCCACGCCACGTCTTTTTCTTTTGTTGTTAGTTGCCCCCTGTGGCCTTTTGGCCTTGGGCGGGCTTGCGCGCCGACGCTACCTTTTGTTTTAAAGTTGTCGGCCCATTGGTTGTGAGGTAGGGCTTCAACAGGTCAAAGCTTTTCTCGCCAATGCCCTTGACCCGCATGAGCTCCTCTACCCTCTTAAACGGCCCGTTCTTTTCCCGGAACTCCACGATGCGCTGGGCAAGACTGGGTCCCACCCGCGGCAGGAGCTGGAGTTCCTGGACGGTAGCGGTGTTGATGTTTACCACCCCACCCTTTTCTGTATTGGCCAGCGCCGGCAGCGCTAAGCCAGCCAACAACGCCAAGCTCACCAACGTTCTCCTCATGTTTCCCTCCTTTCTGTTTTTCTCGTGGTTTGCTGTTTTCTGCTTACCTTAGGCTTTGGTTTCTTCAAGGTCCCCGGCTGCCCATCGTCCACCTCCCGCTGAGGGTCTTTTGAAAACCTCGTGCCAAATGCGGCAAGATCGGTTAAATATCGAACAACTAGAGACTTGCTGGAGCCAGACGCAAGCACACTCCTACCTTTGGTGTTAAGCTTTTTTGCGGGAGGAGCTGGGGTGTCCCAGGCGCTGCAGGCGCGCAGGCGTCAAGTTTTTTTTACAGGTGACGAGCCTTTTGGCACCCTGGTTTCCGCCACGCCCGCCGACGTCCCTGCCCTTTACTCCCTGGATCGCCTTTGCTTTGGGGAAAGGGCTTGGAGCTGGGAGGCGTGGTGGGAGGTGGCCTCGTGGCCAGGCTGGACGTGCTTGATCCAGCGCCAGGGGAAAGGCCTCATTGCCGCCATGGTGCTTTTGCTGTGGCCACCGGTGGCGCAGCTCTCGTCGATAGCTGTGCACCCCGCGTACCGCAGCCGGGGGTTAGGCAGCCACATGTTGGCGGAGGCCATTGTCCGTGCCCGGCGGGCCGGTTGCCGGTGGCTGGCTTTAGAGGTGGACCGGGATAGCCCTGCCGTGCGCCTGTACCGGCGTTTCGGCTTTGGGGTGGTGCGCCGCTTTACTGAGGATGGGATCCCGCGTTTGGAGATGGTGCGGCGACTGGGGGGCAAGCGTTGAGAACCGAACTGGCTTTGGTGATCACGGGGGCTTGTGGCATGCGTCTGCCCGTGCGTTTTGCCGAACTGGCTTTAGAGCATTCGCACGTGGATCACCTTCACGTTGTGTTTTCGGATGGTTCGCGGATGGTCTTGGCCAGTGAGCTGGGCAAGGAATGGGCGGATCCCCACCGGTTTGTGGGTTTGCTTTCCGTGAGCGAAGGGGCAAAAGCCAAAGCCTCCGTGTGGCGCGAAGCGGAAATGACGGCCCCCATTGCTTCCGGCTCCCACGTCTTGCGGGGGGTGGTGGTTCTCCCCTGTTCCGCGGCCACCGCCTGCTCCCTGGCCTCTGGGGTTTCCCGCGGGCTGGGCCAACGGGTGGGGGATGTGGCCCTCAAGCAGCGCTGGCCGTTGATCCTCGGATTTCGGGAAACTCCCCTTTCCCGTATTCATCTGCAAGCTCTCTTGACCCTTACCGAGGCGGGAGCGGTGGTCATGCCGCCTATACCCGCCTTTTACGTGAGCGGCGAGAGCCTGGGGAATTTTGTGGACCATTACTGCATGCGGGTTTTCGACCTTTTGGGACTCCCCTGGGAGGCCCCGCAGCTCCGTTGGCAGGGGTGGCCACGGTGAGTATCCGCGCTTGGTTGGCGAACCTTTCCCAGCTGGTGGTTTTTCCCCATACGGTTTTCGCATTGCCCTTTGCGTTGATTGGCGTTTTCGCGGCAGCTTCCGGGTGGCCCAGCACGCGGGTGGTGCTCTGGGTGTTGGTGGCTATGGTGGGGGCCCGGACCGCAGCCATGGCCTTTAACCGCTTGGCTGACCTCCCCTTCGATGCCGCTAACCCGCGCACGGCGGGACGACCGTTGCCTTCAGGCCGCTTGCGACCGCTGCACGCCTGGGCTTTGGTTTTTGCCGGCGGGGGAGCACTGGTGGTGGCGGCGTGGCAGCTCAACCCCTTGTGCTTTGCGCTTTCACCTCTGGCTCTCGCTTGGGTTTTGGGTTACTCCTACACCAAGCGCTTCACGGCCGCTTCCCACCTTTGGCTAGGTTTGGGATTGGCCATGGCGCCGGTGGGTGGATGGCTGGCTGTGACGGGAAGCTTTGCCTTGCCTGCCGTGGTTTTGGCCGGGGCCGTGGCTTTTTGGGTGGCCGGTTTCGATATCCTTTACAGCTTGCAAGACGTGGACTTCGACCGGCGCCTCGGCCTTTACTCCCTCCCCGCCCGTTGGGGGGTGAGCAAGGCCCTTGCGGCTTCGCGGGTGGCGCATGGTTTGGCGGCTTTGGGTTTTGCGGCTTTCGCGTGGTTGGTGCATGCCCGTTTTTGGGGAATCCTGGCGGTGGCGTTGGCCTGGGCGTTGCTTTTAGGGCAGCACCTTTTGGTGGGCAACGGAAGGCTTGATAGGATTAACGCCGCCTTTTTTACCGCCAACGGTGTGCTTTCCCTTTCCATGTGGGCTTTGTTTACCCTTGATATCATCACGCGGTCATGAGCGAGACCCCATTCCCCTTTCGCCACGTGGCGGTGGAAGGCCCCATTGGGGTTGGCAAGACCTCGTTGGTGGAGCGCTTGGCAGCGCGCTTTTCCGGGGTGAAGGTGCTGGAGGACGTAACAAACCCGTTTTTGGAACCCTTTTACCGGGGTGTGCCGGGGGCTGCCTTCCAAGCCCAGGTTTTCTTTTTGCTTTCCCGCTACCAGCAGCAGGTGGAGATACGGCAACCGGAGCTTTTTACCCAGCTGGTGGTGGCGGATTACACCATGGCCAAAGACCGCATCTTTGCCCGGTTGAACCTCTCGGACGCCGAGTTTGCGCTTTACGACCGGCTTTACAACCTTTTGATACCCGGTTTGCCCAAGCCTGACTTGGTGGTTTACTTAGAAGCTTCGGTGGAGATTTGCCTGGAGCGCATCCGCAAGCGGGGAAGGCCCTTTGAGCGTACAATAGAGGCGGCGTACTTGCGGCGCCTCAAGGAAGCGTACGCCGAGTTCTTTTTCCACTACTCCGAGACGCCGCTTTTGGTGGTAAACACCGATGATTTGGACTTTGTGCACCGCGAGCAGGACTTTGAGGCTCTGGTGGCAAAGATGGCGCGTGTCCAGCGGGGCACGCAGGTTTTCATACCGCTCGGATCCGGTACGTGACCGAGACGGGGAGCACCCGCTGCCTTTGATTTTTTGGGCGGCGTGGATCCGGCAACGGACCGCGACCTGCCTCACCGGATCCGTCGGTCCGGGAGGGACCGATGGAAGAAAAAGTCACGGCCTCGGCCATTGCCAACCGTAAAGGCAAAGAAAAAATCGTGATGGTTACGGCCACCGACGAACCCAGCGGCCGCCTCGTGGACCAGGCGGGCGTGGACGTGGTGTTGGTGGGGGACTCTCTAGCCATGGCGGTTCTGGGTCGGCCCAACACGCTTGCGGTGACCATGGAGGAAATGCTCCACCATATCCGCGCTGTGGTCTCCGGTGTGCGGCGAGCCTTGGTGGTGGGTGACATGCCCTTTGGCTCCTTCCAAGTCTCGGTGGCAGAAGCGGTGCGCAACGCCTGCCGCCTGGTGGGGGAAGGGGGAGCCGAAGCGGTCAAGCTGGAAGGCCCACGAATTGCGGCAATCAAAGCCATTGTGGCTTGCGGCATTCCGGTGATGGGCCATTTGGGCTTGACCCCCCAAAGCCTGCACCTGTTGGGTGGTTACCGGGTGCAGGGAAAGACCGTAGAGTCCGCCCGTGGACTTTTGGAACAGGCGCAAAAGCTCGAGGCAGCCGGGGTCTTTGCCCTTGTTTTAGAGGGCATTCCCCCGAGCCTAGCCAAGGTCATTACCGCCAAGGTGGGTGTTCCTACCATTGGCATTGGTGCGGGGCCTCACTGCGACGGACAGGTGCTGGTGCTGGCTGACCTTCTGGGGCTTTCCCCAGGCCCAGTGCCACGCTTTGTACGCCGCTACGCGTCATTGGATACGGTGATCCGCCAGGCGGTGGCGGCCTTTGCCGGGGATGTTCGCAGCGGAAGCTTCCCAGCTCCTGAGGAGTGCTATCCGGACCCGCCGGAGCTTTCCGCATGGGCACAAGGGGAGGTGTGAGATGCTAGTGGTGACCACCATTGCCGGGGTAAGGGCTCGCCGTCAGGAACTCTGGCGCCAGGGGAAAACCGTTGCTTTTGTCCCCACCATGGGGGCGCTCCACGAGGGTCATCTCTCCCTTGTGCGGAGAGGACGGGAATTGGCGGACGAGGTATGGGCTTCGGTTTTTGTGAACCCCACCCAGTTTGGCCCGGGGGAGGATTTCGAGCGCTACCCCCGCCACTTGGATCAAGACGTGGCGCTTTTGACCAAAGAGGGTGCCGCTTTGGTTTTTGCCCCCTCGGTGAAGGAAATGTACCCGCGTCCTCCGGAGGTGCAGGTGACCTTGCCGCGCCTTGCCCCGCACCTGTGCGGGGCCCATCGTCCTGGGCATTTTTCCGGTGTGGCCTTGGTGGTGGCCAAGCTCTTCAACATTGTGCAGCCGGAGGTGGCGCTTTTTGGTGCCAAGGACTTTCAGCAGGCGGTGATCATCCGCCGCCTGGTGGAAGACCTAAACGTTCCCGTGCGCATTGAGGTGGTGCCCACGGTGCGGGAAGCCGATGGCTTGGCCATGTCTTCCCGTAACTCTTACCTTGCGGAAAGCGAAAGGCAGCAAGCCGTGGCCTTGTGGCAAGCCCTGGCGGCGGCGAAAGCTGCCGTTGCCAGTGGTGAGCGTCGCGGGTCAGAGCTGGAAAAGCTCATGCTTGCCACGCTTCGGCGGTACCCCGGGGTTCGTCCGCAGTACGTGGCGGCGGTGGACCCGGAAACCCTTGCCCCAGTGGAGCGGGTGGCCGGTGGCGTGCTTTTGGCCATAGCAGCCTATGTGGGCAACACCCGCCTCATTGACAACCTTTTGGTGGAGGTGCCTCAATGATGTTGCGGCCTTTCTTGCGCGCCAAAATTCACCGGGCGCGGGTGACCCGTTCGGAGCTCCACTACGTGGGGTCCATTACCGTGGATGCGGAACTTTTGGCTGCCGCGGACATGCTGCCCCTGGAACAGGTGGAGGTGTACAACATCACCCGCGGCACGCGCTTTGCCACCTACTGCCTCCCCGGCAAGCCGGGAAGCGGTGAGATTGGCATCAACGGCGCCGCTGCCCACCTCGCCCACGTGGGCGATTTGGTGATCATCTGCGTTTACTGTTTTTTGGACCGCGAAGAGCTCCCCCATCACCGCGCCCGGGTGGTGCTGGTGGCGGAGGGCAACCGCGTGGGTGATGTGTTGCTCAAGACCCCCTTTGACGAGCCGGCTTAGAGGTACTTAAGCATTTCCTTGGCGACGCCGGCGTCCTTGTAATCCGGGGCTACCTGCAAAAGGTGCGTTAAAAGCTCTTTGGCTTTGGCGTTATCGCCGGCTCGCACGTAAAGCATGCCCAGCTCAAACAAGGCCGGGGGGTAGTCAGGGTTGACAACCAAAGCTTGCTCCAAAAGCGGCTTGGCCTTGTCATCTTCGCCTTTGTTAATGAACTCCGCCGCTTCCGAAAACAGCACCGCTGGATCGGTGGGGTTGGCTTTCTTGTACGCGGCCATGTACTGCTCGTAAAGCGGCTTATTCCCCTTGGCCAGGGCGGCGTTGGCTGCCAGCGCCAAGCACGGGGCAAAGTTGGCTTTAGCCGTTAGACACTTTTCCGCGGCCGCCAGCGCCTCCGCTGCTTTACCCGCCTCCAGATCCGCATCACCCAAGGCTAGCCAGGCTAAGTACAAATCAGGTTTTTTGGCCACCGCCTCGGCAAACTTGGCCCGTGCTTCCGCCTTCTTTCCCGCTTCCCATAGATCTCGACCTTCCCGCAACTCGCGAAGGCCTGGCTCCTCCGCTTCTACTGCCACCTCTTGCAGGCTTTTCAGCGTGAAGTTGAGTTCGAGGGTTTGTCCGCCAATTAGGGGCTTGTTCAGCTGCTCAATGGCTTGGTAGCCTGGCGCTTCCACGTGGAACAAGTACTCTTTGGTAGCGTCCACGATGACCAGAGAGTACCTTCCTTTGTTGTCGGTGGTGAGTTCCTTGCGGAACGTACCCACTGCCGGGCACGTAATGACGATCTTGGCGCCGGCAATGGGGTTTCCCTTTACGTCGGTAACCACGCCCTTCACGTGCCCTTGCGCTTGCGCGAACAAGAGCACAGGCCAAAGCAAAACCAACCCCACAAGCAAAAGGCGCTTTGCCATTGTTACCTCCCCGGGGGGACTCCCCCCGTCACAGTGTAGGCCGGAAAGGGCTTGGGAGCAAGGTTGCAAAGGAAAAAAGAAAGTGGTCACATCCTCTCCCCTTTCCGGCCTGGGCCTGTGATCAAGCCTTTCGCCACTGCTCACGGTGCGGGTATGGCTAAGGGCGAAAGCGGCGCAAAGTTGCAGCCATTTCTTCCAAACGCTTTTGGCAAAGGCCGAAGACCGTACCTTCGGGGTAGCGTCCGGTTTCGTCTTGCCGTCCTGCGGGTACGCCGGTGAGCAGCTCCAAACCCTCGCTCACGTGGGATACCGCGTACACGTGAAAGCGGCGGGCGCGCACCGCTTCCACCACTTCCGGGGAGAGGTGCAGGTCCGGGACATTGGCTTGCGGGACGATGACCCCCTGGGTTCCGGAAAGCCCCCGCGCCTGGCACAGGGCAAAGAAGCCTTCAATTTTTTGGTTGACGCCACCGATGGCTTGCACGTTGCCGTGCTGGTCCACGGAGCCAGTGACAGCTAGGTCCTGTCGCAGGGGCAGACCCGAGAGCGCCGAGAGGATGGCGTAAACCTCCGCAGAGGAAGCGCTGTCCCCTTCCACGCCGCCGTAAGTTTGCTCGAAGGCAAGGGAGGCGTGCATGGAAAGGGGTACATCCAGCGCAAAGGTCCCACGCAAAAAACCGGTGAGGATGAGCACGCCCTTGTCGTGGGTGCGACCGGAAAGCCGGGCTTTCCGCTCGATGTTCACCACACCTTCAGTTCCCAAGGAAACCCTGGCGGTCACCCGCCCCGGCAAACCAAAGGCGAAGTACCCCAAATCGTAAATGGCCAAAGCGTTTACCTGCCCCACCACTTGACCCTCGGTTTGCACCACCAGGAGGTGATCCACCATGAACTGCAAGAGCTTCTCTTCAGGAAGCGAAAAGCGGGCTCGCTGAGCGGCGCGCGCAGCGGCAATGTGCTGGGCGCTCACCACGTGAGCGCCCTCTTTTTTGGCCGTAAAGCCCGCTTCCCGCAGGATATCAGCCACATCGGAAAACCGGGCGGTGAGCCGCCGTCGGGGTCCGCCCAGGCGCACCCCTTCCTCCACCAGGGCTTTCATGCCTTCCCGATCCAACGCTGGGAGCTTTTCCTCCTCCACGATCTTGGCCATGACACTGAGAAAGTCGTGTACCTCCCTTTGGCCCAAGGGGACGTCCCGGTCGAAGTCCGCTAAAACCTTGAAAATCTTGCCAAACTCCTCATCCACCTCGTAGAGGGCATCGAAAAGTGCGCGATCCCCCAGCATCACCACCTTTACCCGCAAATCAATGGGCGCCGGTTGCAGGGTTTGGCCAGAAAGCGCGAAAAGGGTTTCCCGGGGGCGAATGACCACCTGTTGGTGCCGCAAGGCCCGCTTCAAAACCGGCCAAGCCCCCACCTCGGAAAGCACATCCAAGGCGTTCAAGACCAAAAACCCCCCGTTAGCGCGGGCCAGGGATCCGGCGCGGATGCGGGTGTGATCGGAGGTGGCGTGCGCGCCGTCCATGAGGCGGGCTTCCACGGTGCCCAAGAGGTTGGCCACCGAGGGATCGGTTTCCACCACCACTGGGCGGCCTTGAGTTTGGCTGTTGTCCACCACCAGGTTCACCGCGTAGCGCACCAGCGTTTCTTCCGAGGGTTCCCCCTCCACGAAGGCCTGGAGGTTGGCGAGGAGATCCTCGCCGGCCTGTTGCAGAAAAGCCTCCACCCGCTCGTCGCCCACGGCCTTGGCGATGGCGGCCAGGCCCTGCTGGAGGCGCGGCTGCACGATGGCCCTTCGCAGCTCCGCGGCCTTTTCCTGGATTTCGGCGTTGACGGCCAAAATTTGCGTCACCACCTGTTGCAGCTGGGCGGTAAGACGTCCGTGCGCCTCGCTGAGGCGTTGCAGCTCGCTTTCTGGGAACTTGCCCTCGCTGGTGAGGCGCAGCAATTTTTCCATGGAAACGGGTCTGCCTTCCACCACGGCCAAAATTTCCGGGTGGGTGACGGTGCCCACCTGGACTTGTACCAGCGTGAACCCCGCCCTTAGCACTTCCGCTTCAAAATCTCGCAAAAGCTGGGCTTGTTTTTGCTGCAGGTCCTCGATGCGTTCCTCCACGAGCGTTTGCACTTCGGGGCTGGTGAGAAGGGCGGGAAGCCAGCTTCCCAGGTCGCGGACAAAGGCCGCCATGCGTTCGCGCAGCACGCTGCCAGCCCCTGCCCGCAAGCGCAAAAGCTGCGGGCGTTCAGGGGCTTGGAAGTTAAAAACGTACGCTAAATCGTCGGGCACCGGACCCTGTTGGGAAATCCGCCGCAGGTGCAGCTCCACGGCGGTCATCTTCCCCGTGCCCACCAGGCCCGTGACGAACACGTTGAAACCTGGAGAGTCAATGCCCAGGCCAAACTCCAGCGCCCGTACTCCCCGTTCTTGCCCCACAATCCCAGCCGCCTTGGGGACGTCCTGGGATGATTCCCCAGGTATCCACGCATCAGGGCAGAAAAAGCGCAACTGTTCAGGTGCCAGTTCCGGTGCCATGGGTGTCACCTATCCTACCATCACCGACTCTTCGGCCAGCTCGGGCTCCGGCTGGGGCGTGCGACCCAGGAGGGCCACCGAAAGCGTGAGCGGTCCCACACGGCCCACGTACATCATGGCAACCAAAACCAGCCAGCTGCCGGGTTGCATGCTGGGGGTAACGCCGGTGGAAAGGCCGACGGTGCCAAAGGCGGAAACCACTTCGAAGGCCTCCCGTAAGAATAGTGACTGCGAAGCCAAACCGCCCGAGTTTCCGTGCTCCGTGAGGCTCACGGCTATGAACGCCGCCACCACCGCCGAGGCTGCCACCAGCGTGAGGGTCATGGCTGCCCCCAGGGTATCCGCTGAAAAACGGCGCCCCATGGCTGTAACCTTACGGTGGGAGCGAACTCGCGCCGCAACCAAGGCCACAAGTACCGCTGCGGTGGTGGTTTTGATGCCGCCGCCGGTAGACCCGGGGCTTGCACCAATGAACATGAGGCCCATGGTAAAAACCAAGGTGGCGGGGGTGAGGCTGCCGTAGTCGAGGTTAGAAAAGCCCGCGGTGCGGGGGGTAATCCCAGAAAGCCAGCAGGCCCATAGCTTTTCCTTCCAGGGCAGCGGCGCCAAGGCGTTTTCCCACTCCAACAGCGCAAAACCCACCCAGCCTACAAGCAGCAAAGCTCCTGTCATGGTCAAAACCAAACGGCTGTGCAGCGAAATTGGACGCCGCTTTTCCGATCGCCACCGTTCAAAAACCTCGGCCACCGGGAAAAAGCCCACGCCGCCAAAGATGATGAGCAGCCCCACCGTGAGGTTCACCAGGGCGTTGCCGCGCCAGGGGATGAGGGAATCGGGGTGCAACCCGAAGCCCGCGTTACAAAAAGCACTCACCGCGTGAAAAAAACCCCACGGAAGGGCGGCAAGCCCCTTTTCCGGCCAAAAAGCAGCGGCAAGCAAAACTCCTCCCACGGATTCCACTACCGTGGTGGCTCCCACCACCGTACGCAGTAGCGGCCAAAAGTCCTCCCAAGGCGCGGAAGAAAAGGAGGACATCACCATTTGCCGGCCAAAAAGCGAGAGCCTCCCCCCCAAAAGCAGGGCAAAGAAGAGCCCGAAGGTCATGATCCCAAGGCCGCCTATTTGTATGAGCAGCAGGATGACCACCTGGCCAGCCACCGTAAAGTCCCCCGGGGGTCGAACCGAAAGGCCGGTCACGCAGGTTGCCGATGTGGCCGTAAACAGAGCTTCCACAAAACCAAGCTTTTTGCCGGGCACAGCTGCCCAACGTTGCGAAAGCAAGAAGCTTCCCACCAGGATGGTGATGGCAAAAGATGCAGCCATCACTTGTGCGGGGTTAGCTCTTTTCAGTTTCATGGGTACTCCGGAACAGCGGAAGGAGCAAAATAGCCGCCAAGCAGGTGAGGGAAACGCCGAAAACCGTCATCCAACCCACGCTCCGCAACCCCGGGTAGTGGCTGGTGATGAGCGAGCCGAAGCCCACAATGGTGGTAAGCGCCGCCAGCACCACCGCGCGCGCGGTGCCCCCTGTGCCCAGGGGATCGGTTCGCAACCGGTGCACCAGATGGATCCCGTAATCGGAGCCGATGCCCAGGACCATGGTGGTCACGAACACGTTCAGGGGGTTGAGGGCAAGCCCCAGGAAGGAGGCAAGGCCAAAGGCAGCCAAAAGTCCGACGGCCACCGGTAGTAGGCAAAGGAAAGCGTCGTTCCACCTTCTAAGCTGGCTAAAAAGCAGGGCTACCACGGCCACAAGGCCCAAGCCCGCCGCCCAAAGGGCATCTTGCCGCACCACCTTCCGCAGGTGTTGCGCCAGCACGTTGACGCCCACCAAGGAAGCCTCGGGGGTGTCTCGTACCACGCGGACGAGCTCAGGGGGGGCTTCTCTTCGCCATTGTCCGGCCGGAGCGTATACCGTGACGGCCGTGCTCACGAAGCCGTCGCCGTGGTAGAGGGAGCGCTGGATGAGGCTTTCCAGGGGCGTCCCCCGCCAAAGCTCGTAGCTCACCGGTGCTTGCGGGGACAGCATCTGGCGTGTGAGCTGCAAACCCGGAGCAAAAGCTTCCGCCACCAGCCCTTCCCGGTCCAGGGCCTCGCGGAGGATAGTCAGCACGGCTTCTGGGTTCCACCCCTTTTGTGCCAACCAAGTTAGGGTTTCCTCTTGGGAAGCCAAAGGGGGAACCCAGGTGGCCACCGACTCCACCCGCGCTACCACCCCTTGCTTTTGCAGCTGCTTGAGCTTTGCCACCAGCTCTTGGGTCTTTTGCAGGAGCAGGAACTCGTCTTTCGCCTGCAAGCGCACCACCATGGCGTTAAAACCTTGTCCGAAGGCGGCCGCAACCTCCTCTTGCACCGCCACCCCGCGGTTGGAAGGGGAACGCAAATGCCGTACATCATCGTCAAACTGCAGGTGCAGGGCGGAAAAGGAAGACATCACAAGAACCACCAGCGTGCCCCCTAAAACCCATGGCCTGTGGCTTTTTGCCCAGGTCAAGAACCTTTCCATGGGCAGCCAGGAAACGGGGGGAGGGACGGGCTGCGGGCGATGGCGCCAACGGGTGAGGGCGGGCACCAGAAAAAGCGCCGAAAAAGCCAGAAAAAAAATGCCGGTGCCCGTGAGAAGCCCCAATTCTTTAAGGCCTGCAAAGCGCGTGACCAAAAACGCGTAAAAGGTGGCCCACGTGGTAATGGCGCCGAGAAAAATCGCTGGTCCGGCTTCACGCGCACTGGCCTCCCACGCTGCGGGGAGGTCCAAGCCCTGGGCCCGGGCCTCGCAGTAGCGGGCGTAAAGCACGATGGAAAAGTCAATGCCCAAGCCAATCAAAAGCGCAGAAAACCCAGCGGCGGCGGAGGAGAGGACAGGCTTGGTAAGCCCCGCAAAGGCAAAAGTGAGTGCCAGCCCGGCCACAAGCGGTGCCGAAACCACGGTTACCCCTTGCCAGCGGCGGAAAGCCAAGAACAAAACCAGGCTTACACCGAGAAACGACGTGAGCGAGTTGAAAATGGCATCGTTGCGGATGAGCCAGGCGTCCTCCAGCGCAATGCGATGTCCGCCGCCAAACTCCACAACCGGCACCTGCGCTTCATCCAGTTCCCATTCTTGCGCCACCCGCGCACGGGCAGCGGTCACCCTTGTTTTGAGGTCCGCAAAAAGCTTTTCGTTGAAGGCGATGTCCTGAGAGGGGGCGGTGGGGTGAGCGAGGATCACCAAAAGCGAGTGGTCGCTTGCCAGGTAGTACCCGGACGAGGTGTCTACGCTTAAGGACTCCGGCGAGCTCCCCAAATGACGCAGGAGGAGCGGAAGAACCCCCAGGAGGTCCCGGGTGAGAAGCTCCTTGGTCACCACGGCCTGCGGGGTGTCCAAAGCTTGGCGGATTTCCTTGGCGCGGGCAGCTAATCCCTGGGGTGTAAGGCGGGCGGCAAGCTCCCTTTTCCCCTCCTCGTCCAAAAAGAAAAGAGCGTGAGCCAAAACCGCATCGGCAAGGCGTAACGGGTCTTGCAAGCGCGCGTCTACGCTTGCGAGGTAAGGGCTTTCTTTGAGCTGCTCCTCTAAAACGTCAGCTAAAGCAAAAGCCAGCTCCAAATTCTCGGGTTTCGGGATGCGCACCACCACCAGCAACGTATCGGCGGCCCCAAACTCCGTAAGAACCCTTTGAAACTCCGCCACCAGTGGGTCTTTTTTTGGCAGCATATTGAGAACATCGCTGTCGAAGTGGATGCGGGTGCCTAGGGCCACCCCCAGGGCTACCGTGGCCAGGGCTGCGGCCAAAACGGTTTTCGGGGCGCGTACACCCACCCGTGCACAGAAAACCGCCAGACCCGCGGATGCCTTCACCGCTGGTTCCCCACCACTTTAGGCCAAAAGGAGCCGAAGTAGCTCACCAGCGAAGCCACGGTCATGAAAAGCGCTACCCATAAAGCCACCCGTGAAAGGTGGGACCAGCGGCCCAGCTGGTGGCTGACGATGGATAAAGAAACCGCCACAATTTGCGAAAGGGTCTTGAGCTTGCCCCACCAGTTGGCGGTGATCACCACCCCCTGGTCTTGAGCCACGTGGCGCAAACCGGAAACCGCAAACTCCCTACCCACGATCACCACCACCATCCATGCGGGGGCGACCCCGAGCTCCACCAGGGAAATGAACGCCGCTGACATCAAAAGCTTGTCGGCCACGGGATCCAGAAAAATGCCGGCTTTGGTTACGCTTCCCATCCGTCGCGCCAAAAAACCGTCAAAGAGATCGGTGAGGGCTGCCAAAAGGAAAATGCCCAGTCCCCAAAATTCGGAGCCTTCGAATCGGGTAAGCAGTACCACCACCAAAAGCGGCACCAACGCAATGCGAAAAAAGGTCAGGGTATTGGGGAGGTTCCACATACCGTGGGGATTGTACCGAAAAAAACCGCCTTGGTTGCTCTTGGTCCCACGGCCATCGCGGTATGGCGGCTCAGCGGACCCTTCTTTTGGGATGATTGCACTCGCCTGCCTGCCCGCTGGCTACAGCGTGTCGGGCTCTTTTGCCTGCCACTTCGTGTTCTTCCCCCACGAAAACTTACCGCCAGTGGACAGCTAAAGAACAGAACCCGGTGCCCGCATGGGCACCGGGAGGCTCTTTTGGGTTTGCGGATGGGCTAAGGATGGTCCGCCGGTTCAAAAAGGGCGCGGCGGAAATAGCCCGGGGGCTCCTGGAACCAAACCCCCTCCTGCGAAATCGCCGCCTTACTCTTTACCTCTAACAGTAAATGATTTCCACGGTGCCAATCCACTCCCCCGTCTTGCCATCAGTGTACCGGTACCTTTCGTGGTCGCAACCGTTGCTTTTGGTGTAAAACTCAAAAGTCCCGCACTGGTGTGGACGTGCTTTGCTCACCGCAGGCCCAACGGCAGCCCCCAAGGCCAACAAAAGAGTCGCACAAACTGCCAGCATCTTCTTTCTCATGGACCTCACTCTCTCCTTTCGTCGCTCCCCGCTCCCAAGCGCAAGGTTTTTCCAGGGCAAGGCGAACACGCCTTTTTTTGTCAAGCGATGGGGTTGCCGGCGGCCAGGGACGCCAACCTCGGTTTGCCAGGTCGGACCGGGGGGCGCGATGAAAGGCCTTTGCGGTTTGCACTTGGCCTTCGGCTGGAAGCAACAGGCCCTGCGTAAAGGGGTTGGTGCGCTGGCTTTCGCTTTTGGGTTGGGTGGCGGCTTGCAAGGTTTGCGCTATGAAGTCTCGACCTACCCCTTGCGAAAGGCTTCTTTTCCTCCCCAGTTGACCCGTTCCACCCGCCCCTGACGTTCCAACCTCAAAAGGTGACCGTAAACGTCAGAGTACGCAAGGAACAACGCCAGTCCGCGCGCCTTGGGGTAGACAGCGGCGAGGATGGCGGCCACGGTTTGCGGCTCGCGCGAAAGATGGCGGAGAATAGCTTGCGACCTCTGTTCCTGCTTGCCCAGGGTTTCCCGCGCCAGTTCCGCCACGTCCAGGATGGGTGGCCCGTGCGCTGGTAACAGGGCCCGGGGTGGGGAACTGGCAAGCTGCTGGAGGGTCTTCTGGTACACGCAAAGGGCGGGGAAGGGGCGCGTGGGGCGATCTGGGTCCGGCTCCAACACCGCATTGGGAACGATGCCGGACAGAAGCACATCTCCGGAAAGCCACACGCTCGCCTCTGGCAACTCAAAGGCCACGTGCCCGGGTGAATGCCCCGGCACGTGGTGCACCGTGATGGGGCCGTGGCTTGACGGGAGTTCTTGCCCATCGGCTAAGGGTGACACCCGCGTCAGGGGCCTACTGGTGCGATCCAGCGCCCAAAGGCCCACCATCATCAGCAGGCGGTGGGGCAAGCTCACGCCCAAGCGGCGTAAAACGCCGTTCAGGTTAGCGAAGTGCCGCCGCAGTGCCAAATTGTTGCGGTCAGCAGGGTGGGCGAAAACCTCGGCGCCGAAACGTTGCAGCCTGCGTGCCAAACCCATGTGATCGTGGTGGCCGTGGGTCACCAGCACCCGTTTGATGTCTTGGGGTTGAACCCCGAAGCCCGCCAGCCCTGCCCTGAGGGCTTGCCAAGCCACGCCGGTGGCGGGGCCGGTGTCCACCAGGGTGAGGGGATCACCCGGCAAGAGGTACACCCACACCGGCCCCACGGGGTACGGTGTGGGCAAAAGCATCGGATACACCGGGCGGGGAAGTTGGCCCGCAAAAGCCGGCACGTCCGTGGGTTGCAACCGCAAAGACCCCTAGCGCTCGCTGACGCCTTCGCCCTCGCTGTACATGGCGTCAATGAGATGCCCAAAGCGCTGTTGAATCACCCGGCGCTTGACCTTGAGGGTGGGGGTGAGCTCCCCCCCGTCCATGGTGAACGGCTCCGGCAGCAGGTGGAACTTCTTGATTGTTTCAAAGCGCGCCAAGTTGCGGTTCACCTCGTCCACGATGCCTTGGTACAGCTCCACTACGGCAGGGTGCGTAACGAGCGCCTCCCGGTTTTCGGTGGGTATGCCCTGCGCCTGGGCCCAGTGGGTGAGTTCCTCGAAGTTTGGCACCAGCAGCGCCACCACGTAGGGCTTGCGGTCGCCAAAGAGCACGGCGTTTTCAATGAACTTGGAGGCCTTAAGCTGGTTTTCTATGGGTTGCGGCGCAATGTTTTTGCCGCCGGCGGTCACCAGGATGTCCTTCTTGCGGTCGGTAATCCGCAAATACCCTTCCTCGTCCAGCTCTCCCACATCCCCAGTGTGGAACCAGCCCTCGGCGTCAATGGCCTCCCGTGTGGCTTCAGGTTTGTTCCAATACCCCTTCATCACGTGCCGGCCGCGGGTTAGGATTTCGCCGTCAGGCGCGATTTTCACCTCCACACCTGGAATCGGTGGTCCTACTGTCCCCAGCTTGGCTTTTTTGGTGGTGTTCACGGTAATCACCGGCGAGGTCTCGGTAAGCCCGTACCCCTCCAGCACGTAAATCCCTAAGGCCTGCAAAAACTCTCCCACGTACACGGGAAGAGGGGCGCCTCCGGAAATGGAAAAACGCAATCTTCCGCCGAAAGCGTTGCGGATTTTCTTGTAGACCAAGGCATCAAAAAGCCGGTACTTTAACCCTTTCTTGCCGCTGCGCAAGGCTTTTAGAGCTTCCCCGATGGCAGCGTGGAAGATCTTTTGCTTCAGGGGTGAACCATGGGCGCCCTCGGCCATGATGCGGTCGTACACCTTCTCGTAAAAGCGCGGGACAGCGGCAAAGAGGTGCGGGCGAATGCGGCGCAACGCGTCTCCCGCCTCCAAAATGCCGCAGTACGCGATGCTGATCCCGTAGGCGAAAAGAATGTAATCCACAAGCCGTTCCAGCACGTGGGAGAGAGGCAAAAACGAAAGCGCTACCTCTTTGTACGGTGGCCAATCCTGCACGGAGGCTGCGGAAAGCGCGTTAAAGACGAAATTGTCATGGGTGAGCATGGCCCCTTTGGGTTCGCCCGTGGTCCCCGAGGTGTAAATGATTGTGGCCAGGTCCTCGGGCCTCACACGCGGTAGCATGGATTCCAAAACTTCTGGCGCCTTGTCCTCGCGTACCACGTCAAAAACCGCGGACCAGGGATGCACCCCCTGCGGTGGCTGCCCTTCCATGAGCACCACGTGGGCAAGCTCGGGGCAACTCCCCTTAGCCTCCAGGACCTTGGTCAAAAGCTCCTGGTTTTCCACCACACAAACCTTCGCCCCGGAGTCCTTCATGATGTGGGCCATTTGTGGTGGCAGAAGCGTCGTGTAAATGGGAACGTTCACCGCCCCCAGATGGTGGAGGGCAAAATCCACCACGTGCCATTCGGGCCGGTTGCCGGAAATAAGGGCGACACGATCCCCCTTTTGCACCCCCAGCTTTTCCAAGCCCAGGGCCAAGCTTGCCACCAGCCGACTCACCTCGCGGGCGGGGATCCGTCGGTCGGCCCCCCCCCGGGCGTCAATGAGTGCTGGTTCCGGAGTGGTTTGTCGCCAAACTCTAAAGACTTCCGGTAAGGTGGTTGGTGCGCTCATGGTTTCCCCCTTTTTCCTGCACCTCCTGGTTGGTGGTGCGGCAAAGCCCGTAAAAAAGCACGTCCAACAACGGTGCTACTTGCTCTTTCAGGCCTGAAGGCTTTTGCGCCAAAATCCAAGCCGTAACCAGCTCGTCCACGGCCCCGAAAATCACCCGCGCTGCCACTTTCGGATCCAGCTCGCGGCGAAAGACACCCTGGGAAACGCCGCTGCCCACGATTTCCTGAAGGAGCTGCAAGTACTGGGAGACCTGACCTTTGGCGATGCGGCGCAAGAATTTGCGGGAGTGGCGCAGCTCAATTTGGAACACCGTGGCCAAAGCCCGGTTAGCCTCCAAACTTGCCAGGTGGCGTTCCAACACTGTTTGCAACATGTGACGCGGGTCGGAAAGCTGGGCGCAGTCGCGGCGAGCTCGTTCCACAAAGGCTTGGGCGTGCTCCTCCAGCACCGCTGTAAGGAGGTCTTCCTTGCTGTCGAAGTAGAGGTACAGGGTGCCATCCGCCACTTGGGCAACAGCGGCCACATCGCGCATGCGCGCACCGAAGTAGCCCTTTTCTGCAAACACGCGCACCGCCGCTTCCAGGATTGCCTTTCGTTTTGCTCCCTTTCCCTGCTCACCCCTGGCCACGGCCCCCCCTGACTGAACCTTCATTCAGTCTCGAAGATAGCGTTTGCTTTGTCAAGGGGCGCGGCCGGCGGCAGCTTCTAGTCGTACTGTGGGAGCTCTTCCATGGCGTCGGGGGTTTGGAACGCACCCGTGGCCATTTCCACCACCCAGCGGTGAAAGTTTTCCTCGGCGTTGGTAACGGAAAACTCCAAAATTTCCGGCAGCTCGTAGGAGTGCAGCTCACGTATGGCATCAGCCACTTGCTGAAAAAGCGCCGAGCGCGTCTTGATGAGGAGCAAATACTCGCTATCCGAGCACACCTTGCCCTTCCACCTGTAAATGGACCGCAAACACGGCACGATGTTCACACAGGTGGCCAACCCCCTGTGGACCAGTTCTTCTGAGATATCCACCGCTTGCGTTTCGGTCCCCACCGAGGTTACGATGAGGCTGATCGGCTCCAGTCTCGCCATAGGTCAACCTTAGAACTTTGGTGGGGACTCGTCAAGGAGCCGAGGAGGACCTATATTGGTCTCAGACCGCGAACACGGGGGCGTACCGGGTTCGACGGGGGACAGCTGGGCTGGCGGCAGCGTGTCGTGGTCCGTCGCCACGTAAAACAGGCGGAAACACACAGCTGCCAACGCTGAACTCGCTCTGGCTGCTTAATTGACAGCCACGCCGACACCAAGGGGTCGCGGCCCGAGACCCGGTGAAGGCGTCGCGTAACGGGCTTGGGTTTCCGGGGTGCTTGCCACCGGAAACCGACACCTACGCAAGCTGGCTCCGCCGGTAGGGTGCTTGCTCCCAGCCGGTGGGGCGAGAGAAAAAAGCAAGCTGCACACGGAGACACCGCCGGCACAGGTCCTTCGGACGGGGGTTCGATTCCCCCCGCCTCCACCATTTTTCTTTGGCCGAAGGTCCGGCGCTTACTGCAGGAAACACCACCGAAAAAGCCCGTGCTTCTTTGCTTGTGGTCTTGCCACTGCTTTTTCCGGTAACATGGTGCTGACCATGCTCGGCTGCCGCGCCGCACGTGTGTAAGAAAAGCTTTTGGGAGGTGCTCCTATGGCCACGCGGCACCCACAGACCTGGAAATTGACCACCAACCGCACCACCGTTGGTTGTAAAACCAAGCTGTGGCGCAAGGCCCGCGCCCTTTGCGGCTCTCTCGACGCCCAAACACGCGGTGCTGGGTCTCATCTTCCGCAAGTACATCGCCAGTGCTTTCCAGGAGCACCGCCTGCGGTTGGAAAAGGAGCCGTATGCGGACCCGGAGGACCTCGACGCATACCGCGCGCAGAACACCTTCTGGGTTCCGAGAAAGGCACCCTTCGCACATCTCAAGGCGCATGCCAGAAAACCCACCATCGGTCAGCTCGTGGATGACGCGATGGCTGCCAGCGAACGGGATACGTTTTCGCTCAAAGGCGTGCTCCCCAAAGCCTACGCCCGCCCAGCGCTGGACACGCACCGTCTCGGCCAGCTCATAGGCTTCATCAGCAACATCAGGGTGGGTGACGCTCAAGCCCGGGCTAAAGACGCCCTGGGTCGGATGTACGAACACTTTCGCAAGCAGTTCGCAAGCAAAGAGGGCAAAAAAGGCGGCACATGTGCCACGCCGCGCTGGGTGGTCAAGCTCTTGGTGGCGATGCACGAGCCCTTTGAAGACCGCGTCTACCATCCTTGTTGCGGATCATCCGCAATGCTTGTGCAGCCTGTTGCGTTCCGTAAAGCCCTCGCCACCGGCAACGGCCACAAAACCTCCGCCACGTCCCGGATCAGCATTTACGGTCAAGAACTGAACCACACCCCGTGGCGTTGCGCCAACCTGAACCTTGCCATCCGCGGCATCGACGCACAAATGGCCCACGGTGACACCTTCCACAACCATCGTTTCCCAGATCTTAAGGCCGACTCCATCCTGGCCAATCCCCCCTTCAACGTCGCCGATTGGGGCGGCGAACGGCTGCGGGAAGATACGCCATGGAAGCGGGCATGGGAGATGCGTGCGTCGCCCCGACGCGACCGCCGCGGGAGGGTGCTTTTCATCGACGCCCACACGATGGGACGGATGGTAGGGCGCAGCCACCGCGAATTGCCCGATGAAGACATCCGCAAAATTGCCAATACCTACCACGCCTGGCTGGTCAACTGGGAGGCGGAGGGCAAGGACCTTCGTCAGCGCCACCTCAAGGACAGCGCCGAGGAAGCAACGGTGTGGATCGGCGGCCTAGACCGGCGCCACCGCTCGCGGGGCATCCTCACCTGCTATAATTTCTCCGCCATGCCCTTCACCCCCGCGGGCAAGAAACGCGGCGAGGAGGCGCTCTTGGGCTGGATCGTCAGCGACTGCGGCCTGAACGACGCCATCGAGTCGGGTTTGGTCAAAACGCCGCGCGTGGTGGTGCGCGATGACGCCGTTCCTGACGCCAAGACCTACAAGTGTCGCCTTTATCACATCTACAACGATCCGGAGGTCAAGGACGACCTCAACCGCCGCGCCAATCCCGAGGAACCCCTGCCCGATCTGGTGCTGAACGCTTACTACCTTTTGGGTTACGACTGGCGCGAAGCGTGGAAGGCTTGGCGCGAGGCTGGGTTGCCCACGCCGCCCGTGATGATCACCGT
>CALHAH010000029.1 GCA_937934115.1 uncultured Thermoanaerobaculum sp. | reverse complement strand
GCCTAAGGAAAACCCCTTCGTGGAGCGGGCAAGCCGCAGCCTGCAGGACATGTTCCTGAACTGCAACCTCGATTTGCTCTTCACCGCTTTGGACCTTAAAACCGCAAGCTCGCCCAGTTCCTCATCCGCGAAGCCAGCGATTTTTCCCACCACGCCGGGAAACGCAAAACCCCGATCCAGGTTTTCTCCGAATCAGGTAAGGCGTGCCAAAGGTTAGGGACGAATACACTGATCTTGTGAGCACCTGGGAGCCCCGTTACAATGGAGACACGAGGTGGGGCATGGTGCGAGTGATTGAGGGTCAACTGAACGCTTCCGGTCTGCGGTTCGCTGTGGTGGTAAGCAGGTTCAACAGTCTCGTGGCGGAAAGGCTTTTAGAGGGAGCTCTCGATTGTCTACTCCGTCACGGTGCCCTGCAGGAAGACATTACGGTTGTAAGGGTTCCCGGTGCCTGGGAGCTGCCCCTGGCCGCGGATCGGCTGGCGGCTGGCGGGGAAGTCCACGCCGTGATCGCGTTGGGGGCTTTGATTCGCGGAGAAACGCCCCATTTTGACGTGATTGCCGCCGAGTGCGCCAAGGGACTGGCACAGGTGAGCCTGGAGCGCAAACTCCCCGTGGCCTTTGGCGTGCTCACATGTGACACCATGGACCAGGCGTTGGACAGGGCTGGGGGCAAGGCTGGGAACAAGGGCTGGGATGCGGCTCTCGCCGCCATGGAAATGGCGCAGCTTTGGCGAGTTACGGAGTAAAGCATGGGGGTCCGCCGGCGCGGGCGCGAGCTTGCACTCCAGATGCTGTACCAGCACGAGCTTTCGGGCGCAAGCCTGGAAGAAATGACGGCAAGGTTCGAGGATTTAGAACAAGCTCCCCAAGCGGTGCGGGAATTTGCCGTGAGTTTGGTGGGGGGCGTCATCGCCCATCAACAGGATATTGACCGTTTCGTGGCGGAGCAGGCGGAGCATTGGCGGCTAGAAAGGATGGCAGCGGTAGACCGCAATATTCTGCGCTTGGCAATTTACGAGCTTCTTTTTCACCCGGACACGCCTCCGGCAGTGGTTATTGATGAAGCCGTGGAGCTGGCCAAGCGTTACGGCAGCGAGCAATCTGGTCCCTTTGTCAACGGGGTGCTGGATGGCTTCGTCCATCGCCAAATCCTTCCCGCGAGGGGGCCATGATTTGTCTTTTTGCCCTCTTGATTGTGGTTGCGGGGTTGTCAGCAGCAGACCAGCTCCAGCTGGAAATGCCGGTGAGTCTTGCCGCCAGGGTTATTGCTGGCCCCACTTGGGACGGAGCAATTACCCTCGAGCCCAAGGACACCTTTTCGGTAAAGGTGACGGTGGAGGCTGGCTTGCGGGCCGGTGCTTGGGAAAGGGGTGCACGCGTACTTTGGGGAAGCGTCCCCCCTGAGACCCTCAGCGTGGAGCAGTTTTTGCCCTTACCTCCGGAGTTGGGGCCGGTACAGCAGGCTTCTTTTTGGCACAAACTGGTTCGTACTGTGGCTTGGGTTTCCCGCAACGTGCGCCTGGCAGAAGACGACCGGGGCCCGCAGGACGCGGCTTCAGTGTTGCGCCGCAAGGTGGGGCGCTGCTCTGGGCGCGCCAACCTGGCGGTGGCTTTACTGCGGCAAATGGGCGTGCCGGCGCGGGTGGTCCACGGGCTCTTTCTGCGTTCCGATGGTGCCGTGTGGCACCGATGGGGGGAGGCGTGGCTTGGGCAAGCCGGGTGGCGGCCCTTTGATCCTGGGGTGTCCGTGGGTGTGGTGGGGGTCCGTTATTTGCCCGTGGTAGGTGCCGACGAAGGGCTGTCCTTGCAGGGAGTGCGGGTGGTCTCGGTGGCCGAGGGGGAGTTCACCTATCTCCCGCGGATTCAAGGTTTGCGTGTGCCCCTGTCATTGCCGACGTTCCTTTCGGCGTGGGGAGGGAAGGGCTTATGAGGGCCATTGTGGGGCGGCTGGCGGACTTGAGCCTTCCAGAGCTTTTGCGTTTGCTGGCGGCAGCTTCCGCCTCAGGGGAGCTCGCCTTACGTAACAGCCACGGGGACTGCCAGCTGCGGATTGCGTCAGGGATGGTGGAGGGCGTTTTTTCGCCACCGGTGTTGGCGGCTTTTCATCGCCGGGAGGGAAGCTTCAGTTTCCATCCAGGGCCAGTTCCTGCCCAAGCCGATTGGCAACCCATGGAGGAGTTTTTGGTCCGCCTGGCGCGCTGGCCTTGGGTGAGCTCGCCGCAGGCTAAGGACGAGCTTTCGGAGCTGCGCGAGACCCTCAGTGAGGTGGCTCCGGTAGCGGCAACCCGCCGCGTGCTGGTGGTGGCCGGGGACCCCCGCCCGTACCGCGGCATGGAGGTGGAGTGGGGGAAACGAGGGTGGGAGGTGGAGATCGCCGGCGGCCCCAGCTGGCCTGTGGAAAAGGACTTTGACGCTTTAGTGGTGCACTTGCCGGGGTCTGCTACCTTGGCTGGCCAGGGGGATTTGTGGCTGGGGATTTTGCGCAAAGCGCAGGAACAGCAGCCGCCAGTTCCCGTGGTGTGGGTGGGGGGGCTTGCGGATAGTCGGCTGCGGCATGAGGCGGTGCAGGCTGGGGCGGCCTTCCTCTTGCCGGCGCCGGCGGGGGAAGTGGGTGAGGCGGCCCGTTGGTTTCGCGAGGACCTCACGGTGGTGCTGGAGCGGCTGTTGCAAAAGCCGCTACGTGGGGTTGCCAGCGAAGGTGGGGCTTTTCGTGAGTTTTTCTTGGCTCTCCATGCCGAAACCACACCGGAGGAAACGCGGGCCTCCCTCCTGCGGCTGGCAGCCCACAGTTTCTCCCGGGGGTTGTTAGTGGCGGTGGGTGACGAACACCTGAACGTGCTGGGGGGCTTTGGTTTTTCGCCGATCCCCAAGCGGCTTCCACGGGGGATTGAGGTGCTGGAAAGGGTTATTACTGAAGGTACTCGGCTGGAGGAACAAAGCGTGTCCCAAGAGATTCCCGGAATTGTGGGCAGTGGGGATGCACTTTGGGTTTTTCCGCTGCGTCGGCGCGAAGGCACCGTGGGTTTGCTTTTAGCCTCAGGGAAGTACCCGGGTGCCGATCCCCGGGAGCTGGCTCAGGTGTTGGCGGGAGCCGCGGCGCTGGTGGGGTTGTAGCACACCTGAGGGCTTAAAACACCGGGGCGCGTGCATCCAACGGCGAACCGGGGAGTGAAAACCACGTTTCTGGGCCTTGCTGGGGGTGCAGGGCAAACCACGCGAAAGCAAAGGTGTAGACAACCGGGGGTATTTCCCCGGAGGCCGTAGCAACTATTTCTAAGACCGGTGGATGCCCTACCTTGACAAGCTCCAGCGGCGTGGGCGCGGACCTGGGAAGGCGGAAAGCGGTGCCGCCCCCATCGAGAGTTTCCGCCATTACCACGAAGGGCTGGGTCCCGGGGTTGAGGACCACCAGCAGGGCTTTGCGCCTGTGGGGTAGCGGCAGCAAGGGTTTTACCGGAAACCGCAGGAGGTCTGAGCCCAAGTAGCTGTTGTAAGGGTCCCTGCGGTACTGGGCAAGGCGGGAAAGGTCCGGTTGCAGCAGAGTAGTCTTAGGGTGCTTTTGGCGCCAGCGCTCCCAAGTGGTGAGCGTGAAGGGCAAAAAATTGAGCTTTTGCCGGAAGGCGGGACCGGCCACAGCAGTGCCGGCCAGGGGCAACCACAGGCTTTGGCTCTCCCGGTCGTAGACAAGCCCGCAGGAGTTCCACAGCAAGCCGCTGTGCGCGAAGGTGAGCGCACGCTGCTGCACCTGGCGGGAAAAGACCGCTGTCAAGCCGCACAAGGGTTGGTGGACGACGAGGATGGGTTCGCCAGCCAAAACGTCGTTCACGACCTCGTGGAACACCAAAACCCGCAGCGGGTACGCTCGGGCCTGCCCGCCAACCACCACGCCTGCTACGGGATCGGAGGGCAAGAGAAAGCGGCGGCCTAAGGCCGGCACCTGCTGTACAGTGACCGCGCCGGGGTTTTCCAGCGCGGGAATGGCGTCGCGAGGTAGGCCAGAAGCGACCAAGGCGGCCCGATCTAACAAAAAGTTTTCCAGGGCAAAACCGTAGCTTTGCGGGTTCCGCCCATCGCCTTGGCGGTGGGGACGGGTACCCGCAAGGTGGAGCATCCACCAGGTGACAACCACAGCTGCACCCAAAAGGGCAACGGCCAACACCAAAACCCAAGGGGATAGAAAGGGTGGTCTGTTTTTAGTCACGAAATAAGGCACCCGCGGCGGCGGGAGGAACACGAACGCTGGCAACGTGGTTCGATTGCACCTCCCCGCGACGGTCGAAAACGAGAAGCGCAAAAACCAAAGGCAAGTACAGGAGCGTGGCGCGAAAAAGCGCCCGCGCTGTGCCGTCGGAAGGAGTGGTGGCAAGACGCCAAGAAAAAAACACCAAAGCCCCCCCCAGGAGAACGGAACCGGCGGTGAAGTAACCTCCGGCCAGCTGAAGGAAGCTAAGGCTCAGCGCCGAGGCGGCGGTGGCTAGGGCGTAAAGCAGCGAAAACCCACCGGTGAGGCGGCCTTCCCGGTCTACTTCCGGAAGCATGCGAAAACCGCCACGGTGGTAGTCCTGGCGGTAAAGCCAAGCCAAGCTCAAAAAATGGGGGATTTGCCAGAAAAACAGCAGGGAGCTCAAGACCCACGCCCCCAGCCCCAGGGTGCCGGTGGCCCCAGCCCACCCCATGAGGGGAGGGATTGCCCCGCACACGGCTCCCAGAAGGGTGCAAAAGGGAGTTCGCGCTTTGAGAGGCGTGTACACCAAAACGTAAAGCACAATTACGAGAAGCCCGAGAAAGGCCGCCAAGGCATGGCTTTTCCACGCTAAAACAGCAACCCCCAAACCGCTGCCGAGAAGCCCAAAAGCCAGTCCGTACCAACGGGGGAGTGCTCCGGTGACCAGCGGCCGCGCGGCCGTGCGTTTCATTTTGGCGTCGCGCGCCACCTCCCAAACCTGGTTCAAGGCCATGGCCCCAGCGGAGGCCAGGAAGGTGCCAACCAGCGTCCAAAAAAGGCGCGTCACATTTTCAAAGCCCACAGCCAGCACGTACCCACCCCCGGCAGTTATCACCACGAGGGAGGACAGGCGTGCCTTTGTGAGCTCCCAGTGAAGCTCCACGAAGCGGGCCAGCCGGCGGCAAGGGGTTCCCGCGAACATCGCGACTGAGACAGAGTAGCACAACCCTCTGGGTTTGCCTAGCAGTCGCTCCTCACCAGCTTTTTTCAAGGTCGGTAGGGGGGTAGGCGGTAGGGTATCATCAGGCGGGAGGGTCGGTGGAAGGGAAAGGCATGACCTTGCCGTTGGCTTTTTTGGCTGCCGTGAGCATGTGGGCCGTAGGTTACGTTGGTCGTTTCCCCGGGGTAGGTGCTGCGCCGCGGGTTTTGGGGATCGCCTTTCTCCTCTTGTACCTGGCCTTTGGCTATGCGGCCGGGCGGGCACGGAACCGTGGGTTTTGGCCGGGGGCGCAGGTGGGTTTTCTTACGTCCGCCATCAACCTGTTGATATTGGGGAGCCTTTTGGCGGAGGGGCGGGTGTGGGCGTGGCTGTTCGTGCCGGGCGCGTTGCTTTTGGGGGCGGGGCTTGGGGGTGTGGGCTCGATGCTCGCGCGGGGCAAGCGTTGGCAGCTGGACGGTGGCGCGCTTTTTGCCAAGACCGCGGTGGCAGCCACCTTCCTCCTGGTGGTGGCGGGGGGACTGGTGACCTCCCAAGGTGCTGGGTTGGCCGTCCCGGATTGGCCTAACACCTACGGCAGCAACATGTTCCTTTTTCCCCTTTCGCGCATGACGGGAGGGGTTTACTACGAACACGCTCACCGTTTGTTTGGGAGCTTGGTGGGGCTCACGGTTTTGACTTTAGCCTGCTACCTCTCCTATGGGAAAAGAGCAAAAGGGGCGGTGCGCTGGGCTTGGCTAATGGTCGTTTTGGTGGTGGTGCAAGGGGTGCTGGGAGGGTTGCGGGTGACGGGGAGACTCACCTTTTCCCAGGACCCGGACGTGCTCCAGCCTTCCCTGGGTTTGGCGGTGGTCCACGGCGTTTTGGGGCAGCTGGTGCTGGCGGGCCTCGTAGCCTTGGCCGTGGGTCTGTCCACTTCCCTGCGGGTTGCTGACCACGACTGTCTGCTTTGGCCGCGCTGGCTGTGGGGGCTTTTATTCGTGCAGTTGGTTTTGGGCGCCCTGCAACGCCACTTCGCCCAGGGGCTTTTGGTGCACGTTACCCTCGCCACGCTACTGCTGCTGTTTGCCGCTTTTGGCGCCACTAGGTTACTGGCAAAGCGCGATGGGTTGCGGTGGTGGGGTCGGTGGTTATTGGTAGCAGTGGTAGTGCAAGTGATTTTGGGGTTTATCGCGCTCTGGGCGCGGGGGTACCCGCCGGTAGCCCGTGCGGGAAGCCCGTGGGAGGTTTTGGTCACCACCGCGCACCAGGCCGGAGGGGCGGTTTTGCTTTCCCTGGTGACCGCCCTGGCAGTTCGTACCTGGCCGCAGGTTCGGGGTTTTTTCGGTGTTCATCGCTGAGGCCTTTGCCTCGCTGCAGGGGGAGGGCATCCTCGCTGGTACGCCATCCTTTTTTATACGCACCTCTGGCTGCAACTTGCGCTGCCGTTGGTGCGATACACCCTACACCTCCTGGCAACCTGAAGGGCGCAGGGTTTCCGTGGCTGAGCTGGTGGCGGAGGCTGGCCACTCAGGGCTTCGGCACGTGGTCATAACCGGTGGGGAACCGCTGCTGCAACGGGAGCTCCCGGCTCTGTGCTCGGCCCTCAAGACCCAGGGGCACCATGTGACCGTGGAGACCGCCGGCACGCTCGCTCCGGAGTTTGTGTGCGATTTGCTTTCGGTGTCGCCCAAGACCAGCAACTCCGACCCCTCCGGCCCTTGGCGGCAGCGGCACCGCAAGCTCAGGGAGAACCTGGCTCCCTTGCAGCTTTTGCTGCAGCGGCACCCCCATTTCCAGCTGAAGTTCGTGGTTCAGGGTGAGGAGGATATGCCCGAGGTGCTAGCTTTAGTGAAAGCCTTGGGGGTTGCCGGAAAGCACGTCTTGCTCATGCCCGAAGGCAAAAGCGCCGAGGACGTGGCAAAGGTGGCCCCGAAGGTGGCCCGGCTTTGTTTGCGCTACGGCTTTCGCTTTTCCCCGCGTTTGCACCTGGAGCTGTTCGGTGCGGTGAGGGGGGTATAGAGTCGGTGCTGGAAAACGAGGACGCCATCACCCCACTCTTGGCGGCTGCCGTAAGGAGCGGCTTGGCGCCGGGCTTTGTGGCCCTCTGGGGAGGCCCTGATACACACCAAGGCGCGGCTTGGGGGTGGCGAGGGCTTGGCGCCGGTGAGGTGACGTCCAGGGTATGGTACGACCTGGCTTCGCTCACTAAGCCTCTAGTAACGAGCACTCTGGTGCTCCTGGCCCGTCGCCATGGCATGGGCTTGCACGACCCCCTGGGGCGTTTCCTCCCCGAGCTTGCGGGGAGCGTGTGGGCCAGCGTTACGGTGTTTCAGTGCCTCACTCACACAGCTGGTTTTCCCGCTTGGGCCCCGCTTTACGCCTACGGGGAGCCCTCCCCGGGAAGCTACCTGCGCGCGCTTGTCGGAATAGCTCCCGTGCACGCAGCGGGGACCGCTGTGGTGTACTCCTGTTTGGGGTTTGTGGCTTTGGGTTTAGCTGTGGAGAGGGTTGGAAACGCGCCGCTGCAGAAGCTTTTCCAGCGCGAGGTGCTTTTGCCCTTGGGTCTTACCGAAGAGCTGGACTTTTGCCCCCCGATCTCGCGCCCGGTGGCCTTGGGGGAAAAACGCTTTTTTGTGGAAGAAAGGCTTTGTCGCGAGCACGGCGTATCTGCCCGGCCGCCGCGTCGTCTCGCCGGCGCGTGGTCGTGCGACGACGGGAACGCCAGGGGGTTGGGGGGCGTGGCTGGAAACGCCGGGCTTTTTGGCACCGCTTTGGGGGTCCTGCAGCTAGCGCAGGAGTACCTCCCTGGTTTTGGCCGCTTGCTGAAGGCTGAAGAGGTGGCTTTAGCCACGAGCAACCACACGCCGAACATGGCGCAAGCTCGGGGGTTGGGTTGGCAGTTGGCGGCCACACCAGGTTGCTCGGCGGGTCCGGCTTTATCGCCGGCATCCTTTGGTCATACCGGCTTCACCGGCCCCTCAGTGTGGGTGGACCCGGAACCACAAGCGGTTTTCGTGCTCCTGGGGAACCGCTTGCACCCGGGGGGGCGTACCCCTGACCTTCACCCCTTGCGCCGGCGGTTCCACATCCTGGCGGCTAGGGGCTTGCGGCGCAACCCGTCCCGCCCTAGCATCTTGCTCTTATGAAGGTCTCGCTCGCATTTTCCGGCCTGCTGTGTGTTGCCTGTGCTGCTTTTTCGGCGCCTTTAGGGCGTGTCCTCGTGCTGGGGTTTGACGGTGCCGATGACCATCTCACGGAAAAGCTTTTGGCCGAAGGAAAGCTCCCGCATTTGGCGGCCTTGGCCCAAGAAGGGGGCTACGCGCGGCTCACGCCAACGGTTCCCGCCCAAACCCCGGTCTCCTGGGCAACCTTCACCACGGGAAGAGACCCAGGTGGCACGCAAATCTTTGATTTTTTGCGGCGCGACCCGCAAACCTACATGCCCACGTTTGCCGTGGCGGAAGAAAAGAAAGCCAAATTCTGGCTGGGGACCGCCAACCGACCGGTGATTACCGCTACGTTCGGCCTTTTGTTCTTGGGTTTGGCTTTGCTCGTGGCAAGAAGGCTTCGGCGGCGACGCCCTTGGCTGCACGCTTTGCCGGTGGCATTCCTGGCGGGAGCTGTGGGGTGGACGGTAGGCGGTTGGCTCCCCCCGGTGATTCCCCAGGTGGAAAGCCGGCGCAGCGGCACCCCCTTTTGGCAGCTGGCGGGGGAGGGGGGTATTGCCGCTACGGTGGTACGCGTGCCGGTCACCTTTCCGGCCACACCTTTCCCCCACGGTCACCTGCTGGCCGGCCTAGGGGTCCCCGACCTCCGCGGCCGCATCGGTTCCCCGGCCTACTACACCACCGACCCCAGCTTTGTTCCGGGGTATGACAACGAGTTTTCCATTGAGGTCTTTAAGCTGCCGGCGGGGGAGAAGCGTTGGGTGACCAAGATCTTGGGGCCCCAGGACCGGCTTTTTGGCAGCGGCTCTTATTTGGAAAGTTCGCTCACCTTGACGCTTTTAGACAGTGGCCAGAGGTTGGAGCTGGAAACCTGCAGGCAGCGGGTTACCCTAAAGCCAGGGGATTGGAGCCCGTGGTTAAAGCTTTGCTTCCAGTTCAACCCGTTGGTGCGGGTGAGCGGGTGGAGCCGTTTTAAGCTCTTGAGCCTTAAGCCCCACTTGCGGCTTTACTTGCAACCCATCAACCCGGATCCGCTGCGCACACCCCCAGGTTTTGACCTCTCGGCACCGCGTCCTTGGGCGGCCGAGCTGTTTCGTGAGTTGGGTCCCTTCAAAACCGTGGGTTGGGCTATTGACACCTGGGCTCCTTCGGAAAAGGTAGTGGACGAGCAAACCTTCATGGAGGACATTCAGCGCACCGAAGGCGAAGAGTTCCGCCGCCTCTTGCGCCGCTTTCTCGGCAGCGAGGACAAACTCCTCGTGCACTACTTTGAGTTCACGGATCGGGTGGGGCACATCTTGTGGCGTGCTTTGGACCCGCAACACCCGGCGTACCCAGGGAGCGAGGCTTCAAAGCTTGCAAAGTACGTGGAGCAGGCGTACCAGCTCATGGACGAAATTGTGGGGGAGGTGCAGGAGAAGCTGGGTCCTCAAGACGTGCTGTTGGTGCTTTCCGACCACGGTTTTTCCACCTGGCGTCGGTCTTTCCACATCAATACGTGGCTGGCGCGGGAAGGGTACTTGGCGCTTACCGCCCCCGCGGGGCAGGTGGAAAACCTGGAAAACCTTTTCAACCGCGGCCAGTTTTGGCCCAACGTGGATTGGGGGCGCACCCGCGCCTACCATTTGGGCTTGGGCGGTCTTTACATCAACTTGGCTGGCCGGGAGAGGTACGGCACCGTTGCCCCCGGCGAAGAGTACGAGGCGCTGCGGCGGGAGCTGGCGGCTAGGCTGGAGGCCCTAGTGGACCCGGCCACGGGAGCCCATCCGGTGTCGCGCGTTTTTCTCCGCGAGCAGGTGTACAAGACCTTTGACCCCAAGCTCATCCCCGATCTCATCGTCACCACGTCCCAGGGCTACCGCATCTCCTGGCAAAGCGCCTTGGGCGGCATGCCTGATCGCCTTTTTGAGGACAACGCCAGGGTGTGGTCGGGGGACCACTGCACTTTGGATCCGGCGGTGGTACCGGGGGTGCTTTTCGTCAATCGGCCACTGCTCCGGCGGGATCTTTCCATGCTGGATGTTTACCCCACGTTGCTCAAGCTCTTGGGCGTTAAGTCCTCGGAGCCGTTGTCTGGCCATGCGTTTCTCTAAAAACCTCCGGGCCTTTGCGTGTCTTGTGTTTGTTGTGCCGGTGGCGAGCGCGGCTGAGGGCAACGTACCGGAAGGGGAGCTTGCCGAGTTGGAACGGCAAGCTGCAACCATCGCCCAAAGGCTTACTGAGCTTTCCAGCCGCGCCGATGCGTTGGTAACGCGCAGGGAACAACTGGAAAACCAGCTGGCGGTTGCCTCCCTGCGGGTGCGGCAAGCGGAGGCCGAGCTGCAGGTGGTGGCCGCACAACTCAAACAAGCGCAAGAGAAACTGGCATCGCTGCAAGTACAGGTGGCGGAAAAAAAACGTCGCTTCCGAATGCGCTTGGGGACGCTGGCGGCGGTGAAAACCACCTTAGAGCCGTACCTCGCGGCCGCTTTATGGGCAGACCCGCAGAGATTTGCGGAAAAGCTTACCCTCCTTTTGGCAGTTGTGGCTTACCAGAAAAAGGAGCTGCAACAGCTGGAGACGCTGGCCGGGGAACAAAACCGCGCTTTGGCTGTGCTTTCGCAAAAGCAGGAACAGGTTCGCGGCAAGCTCGAGGAGCTTAAGATGCGCAGGCGGGAGCTGGCTTCCACAAGAATGCAGGTTTTAGCCGAGCTTTCCCGGCTGGAGGGGGAGCGGCGTCAGCAAGCAACCGCTCTTTCAGAGCTCCAGGAGGCGCAAGCCCGCTTGGAACGCCTGTGGGGGCGGGTCACGGAAGCGCAAAACCCGCTGCCAACGGGCGTGCGTCTTTTGCGAGGAGGGTTGCCGTGGCCGGTGGAGGGGGGAAAGGTTGTGCGTGCCTTTGGGCGTTTCCGGGATCCTCGCTACGCCACGGTGGTGCTTCACCCGGGGTGGGACCTGGAAGTTCCCCCGGGGTCCGAGGTAAGGGCGGTGGCAGCCGGCCGGGTGGTTTACGCCCAGTTCTTCAAGTTTGTTGGGAACTTGGTCATCGTGGCCCACGGCGAGGATGTCTATACGCTTTACGGCCGGCTTGCTACCATGTTTGTGAGCGGCGGCCAGCGGGTAGCCATGGGCGAGCCGTTGGGCCTTGCGGGCCCCAAAGGCAACGAAGGCAACCTTTACTTTGAGGTTCGCAACGGCCGGGTGGCCCAAGACCCGGCCCTCTGGCTGCGGCCGAAAGGACAGCCATGAGCACGAAGCATCGCACGGTCTTCTTAGCAACCTCTTTGACGGTGATTTTGGGTTTGGGAACCGTGGCAGCGCTTTCCGGAAAGCTCACGGAAGGGCGGTACAAGGCGGTGGGGCTTTTCTCGCAAGTGGTGTCGTTGGTCCGGTCCTCCTATGTGGAGGAGGTGCCGCTGGAGAAGCTGGAGGAAGGTGCCATCAACGGTTTGGTGAGCAGTGCCGATCCCCAGGGGACCTGGGTTCCAGCGTCCCATGCCGAGCTTTTTCGTGCGTATCACCAGCGAACCTTGCCCCCCTTTGGGCTGGTGCTGGGGATGAGGAGCTCCTACCCAGTGGTGTTGGAGGTGCTTCCCGGTTCGGCAGCGGCGGAGGCGGGGTTGCGGCCTGGGGAGCTCATCGAACGCATTGGCGCTCAGCCGGTGCGGGCTCGCCCCCTGTGGCGGGCTTTTACCGCCTTGGAGTTGGCCGAGCAGCAGGGGGAGGCGGTGGCGGTGGATGTGATTGCCCATGACCTTTCAGGAAAACGCCCGGTCCGCTTACAAGCCGGAAAGTTGGGTGACCCTTCACCCCAGGTCACCGTGCGGGATGGGGTGGCGGTGGTCCGCGTACCCGTGATCGACCCGTTTTACGTGGCGCGTTTGGCAAACCTCTTGCCGTCGGCCCAGTACCCTGTGGTGGTGGATCTCCGCGGCACGGTCCTGGGAAGCCCAGAGGGGGCTGTGGAGGCCGCAAGCGTGCTCGTAGGGGGTCAGCTGCAGTTGCCCCTGGCGGCACGGGGTCTTCCTGCAAAGCCGGTACGTGCTTCCAAGCCACCCACCGGTCGCAAGGTGGTGGTGTGCGTGGACCACACCACGGCCCGGGCTGGGGAGTGGTTGGCGTTTGTTTTGAGCCAAAACGGTGTGCCCACGGTGGGCGTGGAAACCTTTGGGGATACGGGCTTGCGGGCAGCCACGGCGGTGGCCGACGGCGAGCTTTGGGTGGCGCGCCATTTCTTGCTGAACCAAGAGCAAAAGCCAATCCTCGGGCGTGGGTTGAAACCCACCACAACGGTGCGGCCGAGCGTTGAAGGGGACCCGATCTTGGACAAAGCCCTGGAGCTAGCCCGTGGCGAGGAAAAGGCCAAGGCCGCCTAAAGCTCGCTCCCGACAGCCCAAAAGTAGGATCAAAACCGGCAGCGTGTGGCGCACGCTCTTGGCGCTTTTGCTGCTGGTGGGGGTTGGGTGGGGCCTTTGGTGGTTCGCCTCCGGCAGGAGCTTGCGCCAAGGCGACGATGCCCGCAGGCTCGAACATGCGGTCCGTCACGTGCTTTCCCGGGTGGGGGCGGAGCACGCTTCGCTGTTTTGGGAAACCTCACGGGACGGGTTGCCCACGCTGGTAGTTCACGTTACCCCTGAAGGTAGGTTCTCGGCGCGGCGATTGGCCCTGGAGTTGGAAGCGGCCCTCCATAACCTGGGGGGTGAGCTCAAAGAGCTGCCCGTTTTGGAGGCCGGGGGGTACGGCCGGGCTGGTTTCCGGGGTGTTTTAGGGAAGGCCCAGTTGCGATTGGTGGTTTTGCAGGAGGCGGTGGCGACGCCGGCGCCAAAGCGCGTAGTAAACAAGGGTGAACCAGGGAAGCTCGCCATTGTGTTAGATGATGCTGGCTACTCGGAGGCGGTGGTGGCTTCGGTTTCGCTTTTGCCTTTGCCGGTGGCGGTGGCTGTTCTCCCAAACGCTCCTGCTTCGGCGGCGGTAGCGGCGGCTTTGCGGGTCCAGGGGAGGGAGCTTCTCCTGCACATGCCCATGGAACCCGAGAGCAACGGGGAGGCGGATCCTGGGGAGGATGCTTTGCTGGTGGGACTGGGGCCGGAGCAAGTACGTACGAGGTTGGAAAAAGCGCTGGCGGTGGTGGGTCCGGTGGCGGGAGTGAACAATCACATGGGCTCCCGCGCCACCAGCAACCGGGAGCTCATGGAGCACTTCATGAGGGCGCTTTCGGGGCGTGGCTTGTACTTCCTCGATTCCCGCACCACGCCCGCTACGGTGGCGGCTACCGTAGCCCGGGAAGCCGGGATTCGCACCCTACGCCGCGACGTTTTCTTGGATGCGGTCGAAGATGAGGGGGCCGTGCGCTCCGCCCTCGCTACTGCCGCATCGTTGGCCCGCAGCAAGGGGCAAGCGGTGGCCATAGGCCACGTGCACCCCCTCACGCTGCGTGTCCTGCAGGAAGAGCTCCCTCGGCTTTCCGATGTGATGCTGGTGAAACCTTCGGCGTTGGCGCACTAGGATTTACGGGGCGTACATCTCGATGCGGCTTTCCACCTGGCAATCGGGGCGCAGGGAGGCTAGGGCTGAGCAGTACGTCGTGTGAGAAAGCTCCACCGCCCGCTGGACTTTCTCCAGCGTCAACCCCTCACCCCAAAGGCGGTAGACGAGAGAAACACCCGTGAAGTACTTAGGGTGGGTTTCAGCACGGGAGCCCACAATTTCCACTTCCAAGCGCGCCAGCGGCTGGCGCATCTTTTCCAGGATGGCTACCACGTCCATCGCCGTACAGCCGGCCACGCCCATGAGGACGAGCTCCATGGGTGAGGGACCGGCGTGGTCGGGTCGAGAAGGGGAGTCCGCCACGATCCTGTGGCCTGAGCCGCTCTCCGCTTCGAACCGCAAACCTTCTTGCCAGCGTAGGATTGCCTTGGTCTGTTCCCCCATGCACGACCTCCCGCGGCGACAAGTATACCTAGGGGCGCAGGACGTTCAGGAGGCCAACTCTTGCCTGGTGAAAAGCGAGAAAAACACCCCCCCTCGAGAAAAAAGCTGGCTATGGCTCCCTTCTTCCACCAAACGGCCACGGTGAAAAACCAAGACTCGGGGGCAAAGCTGGGTGGTGGCTAGGCGGTGAGCGATGACCAGAGCCGTGCGGCCAGAAAGCAAACGCTCCAGCGCCTTCTGAATGCGGGCCTCGGTGAGGGGGTCCACGGAAGCGGTGGCTTCATCCAGGATCACAAACTCGGGATCACCCACCAAGGCGCGGGCAAAGGCCACCAGTTGCCTTTCCCCCACCGACAGCCCACTTCCCCTTTCCCCCAACACCGTGTCCAGACCCAGGGGCAAGCGGGCTAAAAGCTGCTGGGCCTGCACCTGTTCCAAAGCCCAGAGGATGCGCTGATCCGAAATCCCCGGACGACCCAAAGAAACGTTGTCACGAATGGTTCCGGCAAAGCAGTCCACGTCCTGGAGAACCACGGCAAAGCGCGAGCGCAGGGCGACCCGCCGCCAATGGCGAACGTCTACGCCGTCCACCAGCACCTCGCCTTGCTGTGGGTCGTAAAAGCGCAAAAGCAGGTTCACCAGCGTACTTTTTCCGGCACCGGTGTGGCCCACCACCGCCACCCGCTCCCCGGCCTTGAGGGCAAAGCTCACCTCGCGCAGGGCGGGGGGCTCATCTGATCCGTAAGCAAAGGTCACGTGGCGAAATTCCAGAGTGCCTTCCCGCGGGGGCGTCAAAGGGTGGGGAGGGTCGTGGAGCTCCGGCTGCGTGGCCAAAAGCTCCCGAAGACGGACGGAAGCGGCAGCCGCAGCCTGGAGGACGTTGTAGCTTTCCGCCAGGTCACCGATGGGGCGATAAAACCGCTGCACGTATTGCAAGAACGCCACCAATACCCCAAAGGAAACAACACCCTTTTGACTCCACCCAGCACCGAAGTAAATAATCCCGCCGATACCCAAGGCCGTGAGCACCTCTACCGTGGGGTAAAAAACCGCGTAATAAAAGATGCCGCGGATGTTGGCGTCGCGGTGCTGGGCGTCCAGTTTCGAAAAGCGCCGGGCGCTTGCCCCCTGGGCCCGCAGCACTTGCACCACAGCGATTCCCGCCAAGTGCTCTTGAATGTGGGTGTTCACAGCCGCCAGCCTGGTGCGGACCTCCAGGTACACCGCGCGCGCGTGGCGGCGAAACCAAATGGCCAAAAGCACCAATAGCGGCAAAACGGCAAAGGAAACTAAGGCCAGGCGAGGGGAAAGGGAAAAAAGTACCACCACGATACCCAAAAGCAGTAGCGTATCAGCCAAGATTTCCACCAGCCCGGAGGTGAAAAGCTCGTTGACGGCGTCCACGTCGGAAGTTAGGCGGGTGATGATGCGACCGGCGGGGGTGCGGTGAAAGTAGCTGAGGTCCAGCGTTTGAAGGTGAGCAAAAAGCCGGTCGCGCAAATCGCGCATTACCAACTGGCCCGTGGTGAGCATGGTGCGAGCTTGCACCACCAGCAGCCCTGCGCCTAAGCCTAAGGCCAAAAAGTAAAGGAAAGCCAAACTGACCAAGCCCCAACTTCCGGTTTGGGGCAACCTCAGCCATTGCATTACCGCTGCCACCCTCAGGGAAGTGGCGGAGGGCTCGGGCTTTACGTACAGGTCTACCGCGGCAGCCGTTAAAAGCGGGCCAACTACCTGCAGGAGAGCACCTACGGTTACCAGCATGGTGGAGGCCAGCATGCGGTAGCGGTACGGGTAGGCCCAACCCAAGAGCCACCGCAGAGCCGAGCCTTCGGCTTTTGCTGAGGGAGGCTTGCGGCTGGTGTTCATGCCTTGAAGTCTGCTGGCGTAGCATCCAGAGGCGGCACCAAGGGCTTGCCGAGCAGGCGGCCAAGCTTTTGCCCCGCCGCCAAAAGCTTGAGGAGGCGAAACCGAGCTGAGAGAAGGAAACGGCCAGGACGCAGGACATCGGCCGCCAGCAGGGAAACAATGGCCGCGGGGATTTGCAGAACCGGTCGCGGGTCGAAGAAAAAAGGCAGAAAGTCCTGATCGTAGTAGGAGCGAATGAAGGAAAAAAAGGTGCGCTGGAGGGTGCGGGTAAGCGTTACGGTGGGGGCGAAGTCCGCGGCATCTACGCGCCCGTGGCGGTGCAGTGCTTCAACCACGTCTTCGGCAGCCGACGCCGCGGTAGTGGTGGCAATGAAAACTCCGGTGGAAAAGATGGGGTCCAAAAAGCCTGCAGCATCACCGATTAAAGCAAATCCGTCACCCGCTAGTTTGGTAACCCTATAGGAAAAGTTCTGGATGGCTGAAAACGGAAGCACCGGGGAGGCCTTTGCCAGTCTTTTCGCCGCTTCTGGCGTTTGTTCCACGGCACGCTGGAAAACCTCGGATGGCGTCTTCCCCTGTGCTTGCCAAAAGCCCACGTCCAGCACCGCGCCCACCGACACCGTGTTGTCGGCAAAGGGGATAAACCAAAACCACCCGGCCTTGGTGAGAACGATGGTAATGTTTCCACTTCCTTCCCCGGGGGGCAGCCAAACGCCTCGAAAGTGGCTTACCGCGGCCACCTTTTTGTGCTTGGGGTAAGGGAAGCGCCAACCCATGCGGGTGGCGAGGAAGGCCTTTTGCCCGGAGGCATCCAAAAAAGCGCGAAAGCGGAAGAGGTGCTCCTGTCCTTGGGGATCACGGACCCGCAGGGCATGGAGGCGCTTGCCTTCCCACTGCGGGGTCAGGGCTTCCCAACCGTGGAGGATCTGGGCTCCGGCCCGCTGGGCTCGGGCCAGCAACAGCGCGTCGAACTCGTCGCGGCGAACCTGGTACGCGTGGGGAATGACCGGTGGCAAAGCCTGGGCGAAGCGGTACTCTACCAGCCGGCTCCCGTCGGCAGTAGCAAAAAAGGCCCCGGGCTTGAGGCGGGTGTGGGGGAGAGCCCTGATGTCCTCGTGGACCCCCAAGCGTTCAAAAAGCGGGAGAGAATGCGGCAAAAGCGACTCCCCCACGTGAAAGCGTGGGAAGCTGTCGCGCTCCAGCACCGTGACCGCCAAGCCAGATTCGGCAAGAAGCGTGGCGGCGGTGCTCCCTGCGGGTCCGCCGCCGAGGATCAAAACATCACAGCTTTGCTCACCCATCTAGGTAACCAGTCGTGCCGTTAGCGGTGAGCGTACGCGGGGGCTGGGGCTTTGTTTTCATGCTCTCCCACCACCAGGAACTGGTGGAAATTCCGGTAGCAGTCCTCACACACCATGCGCCCGTCCATCAGCTCACCGTTTACCACCTCGCCTTCCACGAAAACGGCCGTGGCTTGCTTAAGACACCAGTGGCAAACCGCTTGCCGATCCTTTTCCCATCTCCAAACCGGTCCGCTCATAGTTTCCTCCGGCCCCTTTGGCCGACAAAAGCTTAGCAAAAGGCTACAATCTTTGGGCGAGGCATGCACCATGAACTGGCCTTTGCTGGTTGTGGCTTCGTTGGCGTTGCTGGCCTCGCTGGCGGGTGCGCTTTTTCCACGTTCGCTGCTCGGCCAACTGCGGGTGTGGCTCGGTCTCACCGCTTTCGTAAGTTTCGGGGCGTACGTTTGCACGAGGCACAAAGGGGTAGAAAAGGCCGCTGCATCCGTTGGCCTCAGGCTCGCGCGCCTTTTCCCAACCGCCCGGCTGCGCCCTTTCGCTTAGAAGGGGACGTCGTCTTCCATTTCCGGTGGCACTTCGGGTGCTTCTTCTGCGCCCCCTTCGGCGGCGCCTTCCCGGCGACCCAGAAGTTGAATCGTTTGCGCTCGGATTTCCGTGAAGTACCGGCGGTTGCCCTTGTCGTCGTCGTAGGTGCGGGTTCGCAGGGAGCCTTCCACGTAAACTTGCCGACCTTTGCTCACGTACTGCTGGCAAAACTCGGCGAGCTTGCCCCAAGCCACCACGGTATGCCATTCGGTGTGTTCTTGGCGGTTACCGTCCTTGTCCTTCCAGCGTTCGTTGGTGGCCACCGAAAACCTAGCCACGGCTACTCCTGAAGGGGTGTGGCGAAGCTCCACCTCGCGGCCTACGTTCCCCACGATGATGACCTTGTTCACGCTCATGGTCTCCTCCCGGCGCGGACGGCAGCTTGAAAGTAGCAAAAAAACTCACCCCGGTCAAAGCCCCACCTGGAGCGGTGGGACAGCCGGTGCGACAAGGCATGGTAGATTGCGCCTATGGGAACACAGCGTACGTTAGTGACCGCCACCACCGGTATGGCCTTGGTGACGGCAGTTTCCCGAATCTCCGGGTGGCTGCGGGACAAGGTGGTGGCTTCCTATTTGGGTGCGCAGGGAATCGGCGACGCTTTTGTCGCTGGCTTTCGCGCTCCCAACCTTTTCCGTCAGCTTTTGGCCGAAGGCGCTTTGCACGCCACTTTTGTGCCTACGTTGGCGGAGATTGACACGGAGGGCCAAAGGCGGGAGGTTCACCGCTTTGTGGCAGCGATGACCAGCACGCTGCTCATTTTGGCGGGTTTGGTGGTGGTTTTGGGGATGTGGCAAGCGGAGCCTTTTGCCAACCTTTTGGCCCCCGACTACCGCGCCATTCCGCAAAAGCATGCCCTCACCGTGTACTTCACCCGCTGGTTGTTCCCGTATTTGGGTTTCATTGCCCTGGCGGCGTTGGTGCAAGGCGTGCTCAACGTAAAGGGGAAGTTTCTGCTTTCTGCGGCAACCCCGATTTTCCTCAACGCCTCCATAGCCTTAAGCGTCTTGTTTGCCGCTTGGCAGGGCTTGGCTTTAGCCCCCTGGCTGGTGTTTGGCGTGCTTTTAGGTGGTTTTCTGCAGTTGGCAACGCAGTGGGTCGCCGCTGCCAGGGCTGGGGTCCCCGCCCTGCCTGGTGGTGGGGCTTTCCTCCACCCTCAGGTGCGAGCGGTGCTGCGAAAGGCGTTGCCCCTACTGTTGTCTTCTGGCATTTACCCCATCACGGTTTTCTTGGCCACCTACTTAGCGTCCTCGGCGGGCGATGGAGTGCTGTTTTGCGTATACGCGGCTTCGCGCATTAACGAGTTGGTGTACGGGGTGGTGGTGGTGCAGCTTTTTACCGCGCTTTTGCCCACCTTGGCTCGGGACGAAAGGGCTGACGAAACTTTCACCTTTGCCCTGCGCTTACAGTCGTTGGTGGTGTTTCCGGCCATGGCGTTTCTCATGGTTTTAGCGAAAGCCGTGGCGGGTTTGCTTTTTGGGGGCGGCCGCTTCGGCCCCTGGGCGGTGGCAACCACTGGCAATGCGTTGGTAGCTTTTGCCCTTGGGATGCCGGCTTTGGCTTGGGTGAAGTTGGCATCGGGACGCTTTTACGCGATCCACGATACGCGCTCACCCGTAAAGGCGTCGATGCTGGGGGTGGTGGTTTTTGCAGCTATGGGCTTTCTGTTGACGCCGCGTTGGGGGGCACCCGGAGTTGCCGCCGCCACCAGTTTCTCCCAGTACGTGGCCGGGTGGTACTTGGGGTGGCGGTTGTGGAACCAAGGACGAGCGCCCCGACGGGACGTGCTTGCCTCGGCTTGGCGGCACGGGGTAAGTGCCGGGGCAATGGCAGTGGTGTTGAAGCTCGTAGCCGAAGAGGTTGCATTTCCCATGGTGACCAGCGTACGCGGTGCCCTTTTGGTAGGTAGCTTTGGCCTTTTGGGCTTGGTTTTATACGTTTTGGGACTGTGGCTCACCCGGGCCCCGGAACTTTCGGAAATTAGAAAGCTTTTGCCACGGAGAATGCCATGAAAGCCTTAATTCAAAGGGTGTCGCGGGCAGAGGTTCGCGTTGACGGGGAAAGGGTTGCGGGGATTGGCAAGGGTCTGTTGATTTTCGTGGCAGTGGAAAAGGGAGACGGCGTTGCCGAGGTAAGGAAAGCTGCTGAGCGCTTTGCAACCTTGCGGGTTTTCGAAGACGAGGAGGGAAAGATGAACCTCCCCCTGGCGGCAGTGGGGGGCAGTGTGCTTTTGGTTTCGCAGTTCACGTTGGCGGGTTCGATTACCAGGGGTCGCCGTCCGTCATTCGATGGTGCGGCGCCGCCGGAGGTGGCACGACCGCTTTTTGAAGCTTTAGCAAATGCTATTCGAGGTCACGGGGTGCCGGTGCGTACCGGAATTTTCGGCGCGCACATGGAGGTGGAGCTGGTTAACGACGGGCCGGTCACGCTCCTTTGGGAAAGCAAACCCACGGCCAGCTAGGGGACTACCTTGATGGGTTCCGGCGTAAAGCTCAAGAGGAAAATGACCCAGCTGGCGGCCACCACCCAGCGGCGGTCAGGAGGGAACGGGTCATCCTCTCCCGGGACCCAGGGGTGGCGAACGCCCATGACCAGCGCCACGATGGCCCAAATCCACCACCCTGTCCACTTAAAGCCCAAGACCACCAAAAAGAAAAGCAGCGGCCACGCTACGAGCCGGTGAATTCTCCCCAAAGCCGCATACGTAATATGGCCACCGTCCAGTTGCCCAAAGGGTAAGAGGTTCAGGGCTGTGACCAAAAGGCCAATCCACGCTGCATAGGCAGTGGGGTGGAGGAGTAGATCCGCACCCGCTGCCAGTTCTGGATGGATGACCCGGGACACGATCTTAAACAGGATCGGCTCCCCAAAAACCAAGTACCCACCTTTGGGCAGCTCGTGGACCACCTGGGACTGCAGGATCCCCCAAACCAGCACCGGCAAGCTCAAAAGAAAACCAGCGATAGGCCCGGAAGCCCCCACGTCCACGAGCTCCCTCTTTGTCAAGAGCGGGGAGCGAATGCGGATGAACGCCCCCATGGTGCCAATGCCAAAGGGCACAGGAATGAAAAACGGCAGCGTGGCATCTAAATGGTGTCGGCGGCACGCCACGTAATGCCCCATTTCATGGGCCAAGAGGATGGCCATGAGGGGCATGGAAAAGGCAAGGCCAGCAGAGAGTACCTCGCGGTTTGTTACCAGCTGCCAAAACAACGCTAAACCCGAAGAACCCGAGCGTGCCCAGCGAAGGTCCAGCTCGGGCGAAGCAAACATCAAACCGCCAACGATGGAAGTGGTGGCCAGCGTCGCGACAAACAGCAAGAAATGTACCAGCAAGCGACCCAGGGGTTGGCGTGGGGGCTGCGGCCTTAACACCCTGAGCAAGGCACCGTCAGGTGCCAAAATCTCCACGTGGTGCTCAGCCACAGGAACTAGCCTAACTCGCGGAGGGCTTTCCCAGGTTTGAAGCGAACGGTTTTTCCTGGGGGAATCGGCACCTCCTGGCCGGTGCGCGGGTTGCGCCCAATCCCGCGCTTGCGCTCCTTAACCAAGAAAACGCCGAAGCCGCGCAGCTCAATGCGTTCTCCCCGCACCAACGCTTGCCTCATGCTTTCAAAAATCGCGTCAACGACTTCTGACGCTTTGCCCTGGGGCAAGTCCACGGTTTCCCTCACTGCCTTCACGAGGTCCGCTTTGATCATGGCCGCCAAACCTCCTCCGCCAACTGCGGGCGGAAAAGCCTAGTGCTCCACTTCCCCTGCTGTCAAGCTGGAAACCGCCTTGAGTTTTCGTCGCACCACCAGCATTTCCAGGGCAAGCCCAGCCAGACGTGCCACTTCCTGAAGTTGCGGCACCGAAACGTCAGCTACCCCCTCTTCACCACGATCCATCCACAGGAAAGCCACGGTCTTGCCACGAACGCGAATGGGCACCACCGCTGCGGCAGAAGGATGGGGTGGTCCCAGGGCCTCTAGGAGCGCCTCGTTGCCCTCCCCACCCACCAGTGGGCCCACGTGCAGCTCCATCCCGCGGCTTAAGTTCAAAAATACCGACGGACGGTCTAGGGGCAGGATGAAGGTGTGCAGGTCTTCGTCCACGAGATCGAGCCCCCGTCCCATCCAACCCATCACCTTGCCGTGGTGCAGTGAGAACAAGGCCACGCGCCTGCCTTCCTCCGCCAGGGCGGCAAGGATGAGCTTGCCCACTTGATCGCGGTGCGTACAGCTGGCAAGAGCTTCTCCCAAGTGCGGGATGTGTGGACGTGAGGGCCCCTCGTCCAAACCCACTGGGGCGAGGGCGGGGAAGGTGGCGGCGACCACAGGGGGCGCCTCCCAAGGGGGGGCATCGAGAGCTCGAAAAAGCTCCGGTCCGCTGGCTTCCACCTGCCAAAACTGTCGCCATTGCCGCTCGCGGCCGCGGGGTGGGCCGGGAGGGGCAGGGCCCGCCTCGGCATGGGGAACCGTGGGAAGGGCTAAGGCTACGGAAAGAGCTGCTTCCGTGGCCACGTGCGGACGTACCACCATGCCCGTCATGCTGGCCAGCTCGTCCAGAACCACCAGGTCGTTGGGGTTGAGCATGGCCACGTCCAAGTTTCGCCCTTGGCGACCAAAGGCAACGACCATGTGGCGTTTGGCAAAGCTCAAAGGGATGAGGGTGCGGATTTCCCGCGGAGCGGCCGCCAGCTCCAACGCACTCACCGGTGGGCAGCCGGTCTGCTCGGCCAGGGCCTCCAAGAGCTTTGACTCGCTCAAAAGTCCCAAGCGCATCAGCCAGCCGCCCAGGCTGCCCCCTTGCCGCCGGCATGCCTCCAGCGCCGAGCGCAAGCCATCGGGCGAAACGAAGCCCTTCTCTAGCAAAATCTCGCCAAGCCGCCGCACGTTTTTACTCCTTTGCAAGTATAGCCACGTTTTGTGGCAAAGGTCACGTCAACCCCAACCGCTGCAGGATGGTTGGCCGCACCTTACGGTACATGACCAGCGCGTCTTCCCCGTTTTGGTAGTAGCGCGGCCGCCGCCCCACCACGTGGTAACCCAGGTGGCGGTAAAGCTCGATGGCCCTGCGGTTGGAAACCCTCACTTCCAAAATAAGACCAGCGCCGTGCCGCCGCTCGGCTTCTTCCTGCGCCGCTGTGAGCAGGGCTGTGGCCAGGCCCATGCCTTGAAAACGTGGGTGGGTGGCCACCTTCAGAATGTGGAGCTCGTCCACCTGCCAGCAGGCAAAAAGGTAAGCGGCCAACTCTCCGGAAGGCGCAAGAACCAGCCGCTGAAACCGCTCGGGCTGGCCTACTTCAGTGGCAAACAGTGCCGGCGGCCAGGGATCCGGAAAGACCAGAGCCTCCAGCTCCGCCACCGCTGTTACATCTGAGAAGTGCGGTTCCCGCCAGAAGAACGGCTCCGGTAAGGCAGCCATTAGGGCACCCCCGAGGTGGGGAATGTCTCCACGTAGCACGGCACCAGCGTGCTGCTATCGGGGTTTTCCAAAAGCACGCCCAAATCCAAAAGGGCTTCCACCGGTGTGCGCCAGGTCGGGGCCAACGTCACGTCGTTGGGAAGCTTAAGCCCGGGCGGGGACACCACCGGAAGATGTTGGTTCGCAAGCTCTTCCACGGGAAGCACCCGGATGGGGGCGGTTGGTGCCCAGCTTTGGTGCCAAGTAAATGGTTGCGCGTAAACCCAGCCTTTACGTGCCGGTTGCACAGCTAAAACTTCCCCCACTTGCGCGCGGGCTGCTTGCACCGCCAGCGAGGAAAAACCGTGTACCGGTAGCTGACACGCTTGCGCAAGCCCCCAAGCGCAAGCCAAGGTGTTACGGATGCCGGTAAAGGAGCCGGGGCCGGTGGTAGCCACCACCACATCCACATCGGCAACCCGGACCTTTGCTGCCTTAAGCACCTGATGCACCGCCACAAGCAGCAAGTTGGCTCGGGGCTCGGGGCTTGCTAGTGCCACCAAAGAAGTGCTAGGCAAAGACGGGGAGGCGAGAGCTACCTCCGCTCGTCCGGCACACCCCAACAGCGCTAACACAGTCCTCACAAGCTCATTGTGCCACGCAAGCTGGTGGCGGCAAGTGCTTCGGCTGTGGGAAAATCCACAGAAGATTCATGGTTTTAAGCGGGGGAGGGGCCATGAGCAAGCATCGCCGCGAAAAGGACACCCAAGGCGAGGTGATGGTGCCGGAGGAGGCGTTGTATGGCGCGCAAACGGCAAGGGCAGTGACCAACTTTCCGATTTCTGGCTGGACTATGCCCGTACCGTTTCTCAAAATGTTGGTCTTGGTCAAGAAGGCCATGGCGGTTGCCCATGGGGAGGTGGGGTTGCTGCCCCCTTCCCTGGCTCGTGCCATTGCTGCGGCTGCCGACACCGTACTGGACAACGGGCTTTGGCAGCACTTTCCCGTGGACGTATTCCAGACCGGCTCTGCTACCTCCACCAACATGAACGCCAACGAGGTGCTGGCCTTTTTGGCTAGCCAGCAGTTGGGGCAAGGCCAGGGTTACGTGCACCCCAACGACCACGTGAACCTGGGTCAATCTTCCAACGACGTGGTCCCTACGGCTGCCCGCATGGCCGCTTGGGAGGCGGCAAGCCAAACGGTCATTCCCGAAGCCTTGAAGGTGGTGGAAGCGCTTCGCCAGCTGGCGAGGCGCTACCGCACCACCGTCACCTTAGGGCGCACGCACCTGGTGGATGCGGTCCCCACCACCTATGGCCGCATCTTCGACGCTTGGGCGAGCCGCCTTAAGCGGGCGTGTGAGAGGCTGCAGCGGGACTTGGGGCCTCTGGCCGAGCTTCCCCTAGGAGGCACGGCCTTGGGTTCGGGATTGAACGCAAGCCCGGAAGCCACGAAACGGGCGGTGGAGCTTCTTCGAGGCTGGACAGGGGGACGGTGGCGGCTGATGCCGAACCCGGCGGTGGGCATTGCCGGCTGGGACGATCTCCAGGCCTTGGGGCAAAGCTACGCGCACGTAGCCGGGGTACTTTTTGCCCTGGCCCAGGATCTGCGCTTGCGCAGTTCGGGACCGTACGGGGGGTTGGGAGAGTTGCGGCTACCGCCCGTACAGCCAGGCTCCTCGCTGATGCCCGGAAAGGTCAACCCAGTGATTCCGGAAGCGGTGGCGCAAGCGGCGCTGGAGGTTCGAGGTTTGGTGCAGGCAGTGGTGGAAAGCCAAGCCCTCTCGCAGTTGGACCTCTTCCATGCGGCGCCGCTTTTAATTTGGAATTTGGACACAGCCGCACACCTCTTGGCCTCCTCTTGCCGCGTACTGGTAGGCCGCTGTCTTTGCGGGCTTGTGGTCAACGAGAGGCGCTGCCGAGAATTGGCCGCCGGCTCGCCGGCTCTGGCCACCGTTTTGGCCCGCGAGGTGGGGTACGAAAAGGCGGCAGAAGTGGCAAAGCTTGCGCAAGCCCAGTCTTTATCGGTGTGGGAAGCCGGTAGACGCTTGCGGATACCCAATGAGGTGCTGCAGCGCGTGCTGGACTTGGAGCGCCTTGCGGGCGTCGTGAAAAGCTAGCGGTAACCCGGTCGCAAAACCAGCTCCCGCCCGTTGCGTACAAGAGGGCATGCCATGGGGAGGGGGCACCATGAAAAAGCGGCTTGCGGTTTTGTGGGCGGTTTTTTTTATCCTGGGAGAGGGTGTGGAGGCCTTAAGCTCACGGCAGGTATTTGGCCTTAAGGCTCGAAGCATTGGACCGGCGGCCATGAGCGGTCGCATTGCCGCCATTGACGCCGTACCTGGGAACCCGGTGACCATGTACGTGGGCGCGGCCACGGGTGGCGTTTGGAAATCCACCGATGGCGGGCTCACCTTTAAGCCCATCTTCGATCAGGAGAAAGTGGCGGCCATTGGCGCTGTGGCGGTATCCCCGGTCAATCGCGAAATGGTGTGGGTGGGCACGGGTGAGGGCAACCCCCGCAACTCGGCTTCGGTGGGGTACGGTGTTTGGCTTTCCCGAGACGGTGGCCGGACGTGGAAGCACATGGGTTTGGAGAAAACAGAACGCATCCACCGCATCATTCCGCACCCTCAGGACCCCAACGTGGCGTACGTGTGTGCCCTGGGCCAAATGTGGGGTGAAAACGCCGAGCGGGGAGTGTTTAAAACCACGGACGGTGGGCAAACCTGGAGGAAAGTGCTTTATGTGGATGAGAAAACCGGCTGCGCCGATTTGGTAGCAGACCCGCAAAACCCCGACAAGCTCTTGGCGGCTTTTTGGACCTACCGGCGGTGGCCGTACTTTTTCAAATCCGGTGGCCCCGGATCCGGGTTGTTCCTTACCTACGACGGCGGGGCTTCGTGGAAGAAGCTTTCCCCGAAAGAGGGGCTTCCCGAAGGCGAACTGGGACGCATTGGCTTGGCGATTTGCGCAACGAAACCACAGGTGGTTTATGCCCTTGTGGAGGCCAAAAACAACGTGCTTTTGCGCTCAGAAAATGGAGGGGAAACCTTTGTCAAGGTCAACGAAGGCTCGCGGGTGGGCAATCGGCCCTTTTACTACGCCGACATTTACGCCGACCCCGTTTGGCCCAACCGGATTTACGATTTGGCTACGCGGCTATCGGTTTCCGATGACGGGGGTAGAACGTTTCGGCCTTTAGCTACTGGGCCCACCGGCATCCACCCCGATTTCCACGCCATGTGGATCAACCCGCAAAACCCGGAGCATTTGATTGTGGGTAACGACGGAGGTGTGGCGGTTTCCGAAAATCGCGGTGAAAGTTGGCGATATGTGACCAACCTGCCCTTGGCCCAGTACTACCACGTGAACGTGGACATGGATCTCCCTTACCACGTTTACGGCGGCCTGCAGGACAACGGCTCGTGGCGTGGGCCGTCCTCGGTATGGGAAACCGGTGGCATTCGCAACCACCACTGGCAGGAGGTGGGGTTTGGCGATGGCTTTGACGTGTCGCCGGATCCTGAGGACTCCATGCGTGGCTACTCCATGAGTCAGGGGGGCTTCTTGCGCCGCTGGAACCTGCGCACCGGCGAGCAAAAGGACATTCGCCCCGCCGGACCCCCCGGGGTCAAGTTGCGCTTCAACTGGAACGCCGGCTTTGCGCAAGATCCCTTTGATCCCGCCACCATTTACTTCGGATCGCAGTTTGTGCATCGCTCCCGTGACCGGGGGGACACGTGGGAGATCATCTCCCCCGACCTCACCACCAACAACCCCCAGTGGCAAAAACAAACCGAAAGCGGCGGTTTGACTCCCGATGTTACCGGCGCGGAAAACTACACAACCATCCTCACCATTGCCCCTTCCCCTGTTGAGCGGGGGGTCATTTGGGTGGGTAGCGATGACGGGCGCATTCACGTGACCCGCGATGGTGGGCAAAGCTGGGTATCGGTGGAAAAAAACGTTAAAGGCGTACCCGCCAACACCTGGATTCCCCATATCGAAGCCTCCAAGCACAGGGCGGGTCGAGCCTACGTGGTTTTTGATGACCACCGCCGTGGCAACTGGACACCGTACGTCTTTGTTACCGAAGACTTTGGGGCCACTTGGACCCCTTTGAACACGTCCGAGCTTTGGGGCTATTGCCTGGTGGTGGAGGAAGACCCACTGGATGAAAACCTCTTATTTGTGGGTACTGAGTTTGGGCTTTACGTATCCCAGAACCGGGGCAAGCAATTCTGGCGGTTTGAAAACGGCTTACCCACGGTTTCCGTAATGGACCTCGTGGTGCACCCCCGCCACCACGACCTCGTCATCGCCACCCATGGGCGTGGCATCTTCATCGTGGATGACATTTCGCCTTTGCGTGGGCTTTCGGATGCAGTGCTGACTGAGCCGCTGCACCTTTTCCCCATCCCCCATGCTCAGCAGTACCGGCGAAGTCAAGGACCGGGACCGAGGTTTCCTGGGGATACAGAGTTTATGGGCGAAAACCGTCCTTACGGGGCGTTCATTACCTTTAGCGTTGCCGCCCCGGAGCTTGCGGAGTACGATCCGGGGGAAGCCGAAGCCCAAGGGCGACAGCGCGGGCCCCAGCGGGAAGAACAGGTGGAGGCAGGGGAGAAAAAGCCGGAAGCCACCATCACGGTGACTGACGCTGAGGGTCGCCCTGTCCGTACCTTCAAAGCTCGTGTCTTTCGAGGTCTCAACCGCGTAGTCTGGGACCTGCGGCGCGACGCTTTTAAAGACCCCCCTCGCACCGAGGAGCAGTGGTGGCGGGAAAGGGGAGGACCCGAGGTGCCCCCGGGTTTGTACACGGTGACGGTGGCCTATAAGGAGCTGAAAGCGCAGGGAGCGGTGGAGGTGGTGGCAGACCCCCGCCTTTCCGTAAGCGCTGAGGCGCGGGCGGCTAAATGGCGGGCCATTCTGGAAGCTGGAGCATTGCAAGAATGCTTGGCTGAAGCTGTGGGAAACCTTCTGGACTTGCGGGAGGATTTGAAGACGGTTTCTGGCAAGCTAGCCCGTCGCCTGGAAAAGGAGAAAGAGCAAAGGAGCCAAGGCAAAGGCGAGAGCGTCGCCGCTGGTCTTAAGAAGCGAGCCGAGGAGCTGGTGCGCCGCACTGAAGAGCTGGAAAAGCTTTTCCGGGTTCCCCCTGGGACCAAGGGCATTGTGGAGCTTGACGATGCCCTTACCACCATCCGGGAGGCGATGGGCGGCCTGCAGTCCTCATGGGAGGCACCAACCCCGGCGCAAATGGCAACGTTGGCGGAGGGACGCAGCAAGCTAGCGAAAGCTTTGGCGGAGCTGGAAACGTTTGTGGCGCAGGAAATCGCACCCTTCCGCCAAGCGGTGAGCGATGAGGGGATCTCGCTGCTCCCTGAAACCAAGGTTCCAAGCCTGCCGGCTGCGCCATGAGCTGAGCGCGCTTTCCTGGCTGCAAGGTGAAGGGCGTATGAGGGGTAAAGGTTTCGTTGCTTTGCATGGAGGACGAGGAAAACGTAGGGCGCGGGGCGGTGGCAGCGGGGGCTCCGCCCCCCGCCCCTGGCTGGCCCAGCGCAGCTATCCATTGCGGACGCCTTTTTAAACCCGCGCGGAGCGCGGGTCCCACACTTTGTTTTTTGTGGGGCCGCCGGTTATCTGACGCGGGGGGCACGGCCACGCTCCTCCCACCCCCCCGTGGCCGGCTTAGCCCCCCGCACCTCCACCCTCGGCCCAGCAAAGCCGGGCCTCGCTCCGGTCCTGTCGACACTTTCCCGCAAAACCCGCGGGGAGCGCGGGTCCTATGTTTGTTCTTGGGGGTGGCCCCGGGGCAGTACTCTGCACTTTTAGTACACGTTCACAATCCCGTGGACGCGGTGTACCGCCTCCCGTGAGCTTAAGCGGGCCAAGGCCTTGCCAACACGATTTCGTGACGTTATGCTTGTGAATGTGGGAACTGGGTTTTCCTTTTCACCTAATCTCGACAAGGTGCCGGCAAACCGGCAAAGAGGGAGGTGATCATGGCTAAACTGAAGGAGCTTCTCGCCCAAAAGATCGCCGAGCATCGGCCCCGGACGCAGAAACTCTTGAAGGAGCACGGGGACGTGAAAATCGGCGAGGTGACCATCGCCCAGGCCATTGGTGGGGCCCGCGGTGTGCGTTGCTTGGTCACCGATATTTCGTACTTGGACCCCTTTGAGGGCATCCGTTTTCGCGGCAAGACCATCCCGGAGACGTTGGCCGCTCTCCCCAAGCCTGAGGGGTGCGAGTACCCGTTTGTGGAAGCTCACTGGTGGTTTTTGCTCACCGGTGAGGTGCCCACCTACGACGAGGTCATGGAGGTGGTGAAGGACTGGCAGGCCCGCCGCACCATCCCCCAGTACGTGATTGACCTGCTGCGGGCTATGCCGCGGGACACCCATCCCATGACCATGTTTTCCGCGGCCATTCTTTCCATGCAGCGGGAGTCGGTTTTTGCTAAGCGCTACGCCCAGGGCATGAAGAAGGACGAGTACTGGGAGCCCATGTTTGAGGACTGTACCAACCTCTTGGCCAAGCTGCCGTCCATTGCCGCCTACATTTACCGCATGAAGTACAAGGGCGATGAGCATATTCCCGCCGATCCGAACCTGGATTGGGCTGGCAACTTCGCGCATCAAATGGGCTTTGCCAAGCCCTACGACGACGTGGCCAGGATGTACTTCATCCTGCATTCCGACCACGAGTCGGGGAACGTGTCCGCGCATACGGTGCACTTGGTGGCCTCGGCCCTCTCCGACGCGTTTTACGCGCTTTCCGCCGGCATCAACGGCCTGGCTGGTCCCCTTCACGGCCTGGCCAACCAAGAGGTTTTGCGCTGGATTCAGAACTTCCAGGCGAAATTTGGGGGCCAAGAGCCCACTGAGGAAACCGTGCGCGAAGCTCTGTGGGAAACCCTTCGTTCCGGCCAGGTCATCCCCGGGTACGGCCACGCGGTGTTGCGCAAGACCGATCCGCGCTTTACGGCGCAGATGGAGTTTGCTGACAAACACATGCCGGACGACCCGCTATTCAAGCTTGTGAAGCTCATTTACAAGGTGGCGCCGCAAGTGCTCATGGAGCATGGCAAGGCCAAGAACCCCTGGCCCAACGTGGATGCTCACTCCGGCGTGATCCAGTGGCATTACGGCCTGCGGGAGTGGGACTTCTACACGGTGCTTTTTGGTGTGGGCCGGGCCGTGGGCGTGCTGGCCAACATCACTTGGGACAGGGCCTTGGGTTACCCCATTGAGCGGCCCAAGTCGGTGACCACGCAAATGCTGGAAGATGTGGCTTCGGGCAAGATTAAGCCTGAAGACCTGGGTTCTGAGTAGCTGTCCTCCTTTTTCCTTGCGAAGCGCGCCCTTCGGGGCGCGTTTTTTTTAGGAAAAGACAGGAGGGCGCGGTTGTGGGATTTCCAAAAGCACCGCTTCGCGGAGACAACGGCTTTGCAGGATCTCCTCCTCCGAAGCCCCAGCCAAGGCCAGCGCTTGACGAAGGGTAAGACTGTGGGGCTTGCCTTCCGCTACCAGAACAACGCGGATGGCCGTGCCCTCCTGCTCCCAAGCCAAGATCCCAGGGTGATCTGGCCTTGGGAGTCGGCGGGGAAACGTTACTTTGTATGTGCACGCGTGCACCGATTTCCCAAGAGAGGGGGCGTAGGGAGCGATGGGTTCCACGTGGACAACTCGCAAGCCATCAGGCAGCGTTTGGTTGATGTTTTGCATCAGCTCGCAAGTAAGAGGACCGGTGCCATCCACGTCGAAAAGCTCAGCCACACCTTCCACGCCCACGGGAAGAGCGGGGCCCATGGACAGGCGAATATGGGGGTTGAACCCCTCGGTGAAGCGTACGGGGGCACCGGAAGCTCGCAGGGCGCGTTCCAAGAGGTCCATGACCTGGCGGTGGGAAAGCCAGCGGGCATCACCAAGCTTTTGGAAGGTGAAGCGGTAGCGGGCGGTTTTTTCCGGCTGCTGGAGAAGTTCGGATGGTGGTGGGATACGGGGGGCCGGGCGCAGGCGGTAGGCCGCGTTGCGGGCGCGCGCGAGAGCTGGGGCTTCTTCCCCCACCACCGGCAACGTGGGTGCTGCCAACTGAGTATCTACCCCATCACCGGGCACCCCGCAGTGCATGCAATCGCCCCAGCGGCAGTCGGGGGTGGCAGCTTCAAGGTAGGCTCGCCGCCGCTCGGCTTTCAGGTAGCCTTTGCGCACCAGAGGGTCAATCACATCCCACGGGAGCGTGGCGCCCAAATCCCGGGCTCCCAACTCCTCTTCCCAGGAAATCCCAGCTTCCGCCAGCGCTTGGTGCCACGCTTCGAGGTTTAGCCACTCCCCCCAGCCGTCGAAAACCGCCCCCAGGTCGTGGGCGCGGGCAATGACGCGCGAAAGCCTCCGATCACCCCGGGACAAAAGGGCTTCCAAGGCAGCTTCTTCCGGTTCCACCCAGGTGAGCTTGGCCCAGCGGATGGGTCGGAAGGCCTTCTTGAGGAGCTCTATGCGCCGCTTCAGGACATCCATGGGACCAAAGGGTTCCCACTGAAAGGGCGTTACGGCCTTAGGGACAAAGGGTCCCACGGAAACCTTGACCTCGGCGTGGTGGTTACCCACCCTGTGTGCCGCACGCAAAAGGTCTTGCGCCAGCCGGGCAAGCTCCCGAACGTCTTCATCAGTTTCCGTGGGTAGTCCAATCATGGCGTACACCTTGATGAGGTTCCAACCCTTGGCAAAGGCCACCTCGGCGGCGGCAACCATGTCGGCGTTGGTAAAGGTCTTGTTGATGACCCGCCGCAAGCGGTCGGATCCGGTTTCGGGGGCAAAGGTAAACCCCGATTTGCGTACCCGGCTGACGGCGTCGGCCAACGCCACGGAAAACGACTCGGCGCGCAAAGAGGGGAGGGAAACCCCCACCCGGCGGTGTTTTAAACGCTCCGCTAAATGCCAAGCCAAAGGCTCAATTTGCGAGTAATCGGCAGTTGAAAGCGACAGAAGCCCCACTTCCGGATAACCCGTGGCGTTGACGTGCGCTTCCAAGGTAGCGAGCACGGTGGCGGGGTCGTGTTCCCGCACCGGTCGGTACCAGTAACCGGCTTGGCAAAAACGGCACCCCTGGGTACAGCCCCGCACCACTTCCATGCCCAAACGGTCTTGGACCACCTCCACTGCTGGGACAAGGGGTGGGTTGGGGACGTCCGCCGGGGAAAGCTTGGAAACAAAAACGCGCTTTACGGGAAAGGGCACGTCTTCCAGGGTTTCCCAATGTCCGCCCTGGGCAGGATGTGCAGCCGCGTGCCAACGGTAAAAGCGGGGAACGTACCAGCCTTCCACCTGGGCCAGACGCGAGAGCAGTTCCTGCCGGTTCCAAGCTTTTTCCTTGCCTTTTTTGACCAGGTCCAGGAGGGCAGGAAGCAAAACCTCACCATCCCCAATGGCCAAAGCGTCGAAGAACTCCGCCACCGGCTCGGGGTTAGCCATGCACGGCCCACCGCCCACGATGAGCGGGTGCCGTCCGTGGCGCTCTTCCGCAAAACGGGGGATCCCGGCTAAGTCCAAAAGGTAGGGCAGGTTCACGTAATTAAGCTCGGTTTGCAGCGTAATGCCAACGATGTCAAACTCCTGGACTGGGCGGTAGGACTCCAGGGAGTACAAAGGGATGCCCGCTTCCCGCATGGCTTGCGCCATGTCGGGCCAAGGGGCAAAGGTGCGCTCGCACAGGGTGTCGTCTCGGCGGTTGGCAATGTGGTACAGGATGCGGGTCCCTTGATGGGACATGCCGATTTCGTAGGTGTCGGGAAAGGCCAGGAGGAGACGGATCGCCACGCTATTCCAATCTTTGCGCACGAGGTTTTTCTCCAACCCCAAGTAGCGCCCCGGCTTGGTCACGCGCGGCAAAATCTGCTCCAGCTTGGCGCGAAGGTCATGCATCGTCACGCCCCCATGGTACGCGAAACTCTCACCACCAAGGTTTTGGACAAGCTCCCTGGGGTGTGCTATTCCCTTAAGGGTTGAGCTTGGCCTCGCCCAGGGCTTTGGCCAGAGTTTCTTGGAGCTGGGCAAGAGTGTAGGGCTTTTGCAAGTAAAACGTCCGGGGATGCTGCAAAGCCTCGTTCACCCGCGCATCGGGGGCGAAGCCAGAGGAAAGAATCACAGGCATGTGGGGGCGGATTTGGCGAATGGCTTCCAGCACCTCAAACCCTGAGACCTCGGGCATGAGCAGGTCGAGGATCACGGCATCCACGTTTTCACAATCCTCAAGGGCTTGTATGGCCTCTACTCCCCCGGAAGCGGTAACCGCCTCGATACCCACAGCAGCAAGGGCCCGTTCCAAACCGGTGCGCACTTGGGCGTCATCGTCCACCAACAAGACGCGCGCCGGTTTTGCAGCAGGTTGGGGTCCAGGGGCTTGCTCCGAAGACACCGGCAGCCACAACCGCACCTTGGTTCCGGCTCCGGCTGTACTTTCCACCGTTACTGTGCCGCCGGCGTGGGAAGCGGCCGCCTTGGCGAGGCTAAGTCCCACCCCCTGATGGGACGTGCGATCGCGGGTGGTGAAAAACGGGTCAAAAACAAACGGGAGGTGATCGCGCTTGATGCCGTGGCCTCTGTCGTTCACCTCTACCACAAAGTACGTATCGGGAGGCAGTTCCGGGGCGTGGGCGGCACCGGAAATTGCAGCTTCGTAAAAGCGAACTTCCACCGTTTGCTCGTGGCTGCTGGCTTCAAAGGCGTTACGCACGATGGCTTCCACTGCCTGTTGCAGGGTGGCTCGGTTGCCACGGAGGAGGGGATAGCGAGTAGGTTCTTCCAAACGCAAAGCATGATGAGGGTACTGGCGGCAAGCAGCGAATACCCCAGCCACCAGTTCCGCGGCAGAGAAACTCTCGCTGTGAATATGCCGCTTTATACCAGCCAAAAGCGCTACCCGCTGGATTAGGGCGCGCTGGCGCTCTTGCGCCGCCATGAGTGGCTGAAGTTGGGGGGCGAGCTCGGGATGTTCCCCCACCAGGGTTTCCACCACGCTCACCTGGGCCTGGAGGATGTTGTTCCCCTCGTGAGCTAAGCCGGCCAAAAGGTTTTGCAAGGAAGCCAAGCGGCTGACCAGCTGCAGCCGTTGCTCGTGCTCCTCCTCGCGCGTGATATCAGCGGTGACCACGCAGTAACCGGCAAACTTCCTCTGGGCATCCCACCACGGGGCGGCGGTGATAAGAATTTGGCGATACCCTTTTCCGGCAAGGCGAACCCGCGCGCGCAAACGTATCGGCACGGAGGGCGGTTTGCCGTCGAGAACCTCTTTGAGCCGCTTTCTGGCCTCACGGTCGTTGAACAACAAGAGGTTTCTGCCCCGCGCACGGTCAACGGAAACACCAAAGACCCGTTGGAAAGCAGGGTTGGCATCGAGCAAACGGCCCTGAGGATCTACCAGCAGGATAGGTTCCCCCACGGTTTCGAATACGCTGCGGAAAAGCTGTTCTTTCTCTTTTATGCTGGCCACCACCTGCGCAAAGCGCTCACGGAGCAGGGAGAACTCGGAAATGGCATAACCTTGAGCAACAGCCGACAACCCTTTCTGGGACGCCTGATCCGTATCCCGCAGGAGGCCCTCCAAGGGGACAGCCATGAAATGCCACAACAGGCGCACACCCAAAGCCGCCGCAGGCAAAAGGAAAGTGCCCAAGATGCCAGCCAAGCTTGACTCCGGCAGGGGAATACCTTTTGCCTTCAAAGCATGAAAGAAAATGGCTACCGCCACGGCCCCAGCGGTCAAGGTGAAAACCGCACCCACGAGGTGAAAGCCAAAGGGGGTGCCCCGGCCCTTTTGAGCTACGAGGCTCGCTTCCCAAAGCACAGGCGACACCCACCGCAACATGGGCCAGCTCAGGGCAAAACCGCTTAAAGAGTTGGTGGCGGCCCAGGTGATGGCGAGGGATTGGGGATCGCTCCCGCCTCCGGCGCCCAGCTGCTGTTGCAGGCCAACCCCCACCAGCGCCGCAGAAACCGAGGCCAACACCGACGCTGTGGCCAGGAGAACGGTGTCCTTTTTGCTTTGCAAAAACACACTGCCGTAGCCGGTGCGGAAAATGAGCAGAGGGATGGCGCACTGCACCCCATTGGCGGGAGTAAAAGCTAGAGCCGTGAGGGGATCTGCCACCAGCAGGTTCGACAGCAGGGGAAAAAGCACGCCTACCGCCACCCCTACCCACCCGAACCACAACGCCAAGAGAAACTGCACGGCCACCGCCGGCCACAGCTTGGACACCGCACCCCCAACGGGTAGGGATATGGTGCCCCCCACCGCGAGCAAAAAACCCAAAGCGCCGAGCACTGCCAGGCCCGGCCACAGCAAGGGCGGGGCCTGCTTCCCCGGGAAAAGGGGAACCGCCGGCAGCGGGGGGAGTTCACCGGAAATGCGCACGGTTACGGTTGTGCTCCCTGTTCAATCCATTCACGAATCACTTGCAACTCCTTTTCCGGGAGCTTCTTGGAGGAAAAAATCCCCCGCGGCATGCCCTTGCCTTCCTTGGCGGTGTGCTGGAGCTTGTGCCACAGGTAGGAGTTGTCCGGGTCGCCCGGGGCCACCAGCAAAAGCTCGGGAACCTGGGCTGACTTCTTGCCCACCAGGTTGGCATAGCCTTTATCTGCGGAAAGGTCTAGGCCCTTCTTTGGGCGCTGGCCGCCGTGGCAGTCACCGCACTCCTTCACGAAAATTGGCTCCACATCGGCTTTGTAGGAGCGAAGGCCTTGGGAAGTTACAAAGGCCGCAAAGAAAATTACCATGAAAACGCAAACAAGTGTGCGCATCGTGCCTCCCTATGTGTGCCGAGGGCCAGCCCTCGGTGGGGACTTGCCACCCCTGGACTTACCAAAAACATAGCACAAGGGAAAATTCCCAAAAAGCCGGCGCTACACTGAAGCCGTGCGTATTGTGACTACGCATCTGGGTGCGGACTTTGATGCCCTGGGGGCCATGGCCGGGGTGGTGCTTTTGGATCCGGATGCAAAGCTCATTTTTTCAGGCTCGCAGGAAGCAGGGGTACGTCGCTTTTTAGAGCAGGAGAAGCCGCCCCTTGCTGAGTTGCGTCTTAAGGAGCTGCGACGCACGCGAATTGATGCCGCTTGGGTGGCGGATTGCTCGTCGCTGCGAAGGTTGGGAGAGGTGGGGGAGTTGCTTGTGGCTGCCGGCTGCCCCGTCACGGTGGTGGACCACCACCCCGAGCCGGAAGACCCCATCCCCAACGCCCAGGTGCTGCCGTTACCGCCTGGCGGCGCGGGTGCTACCTGCACCGTGGTAGGTTGGGAGCTGAGGCGCAGAGGCATCCGGCCCGACGCCCTCACGGCGTCGCTCCTGCTTTTAGGCATCTACGAGGACACTGGCGGTCTCACCTACGCGGACACCCGTCCAGCCGATGCGGAAATCGTGGCGTGGCTCCTCGCTTGCGGCGGCCGCCTGGAATGGGTGAGGTCCTACGTCTTGCGGCCGTTGGAGCCGGAGCAGCTGGAGCTTTTGAATACGCTGGTGGCCGGGGCGGTGGAGCACACGGTGGCGGGTGTGCGGGTGGTGGTGAGCGTGGCGCGCCCTTCGGAGCGTGTGGAAGAAGCCGCTTACGTGGTGCATCGCTACGCGGAAATCTTTGCCTTGCCGGTGGTGCTGGCGGTCTTAGAGGTGCCGCCGCAACTGGTGGTCATTGCCCGCTCCTCGCACCCACGGCTGCACGCGGGCCAGCTTCTCACCCCTCTGGGGGGCGGGGGGCACGCCACGGCGGCCGCCGCCAGGATTAAAGGGCGCTCAGCGGTGGAAGTGACAGAGGAGCTGTTGAGCGCGGTACGCCGGCAATTGGGGGGTGGGCCCAGGGCTGCGGATTTGGCTGTGCCCACGGTTTTTGCGGTGGACGCCAGCACCACGGTGCGGGAGGCCAAGGAAAAGCTCGTGCGCCTGCGCATCAACGCCATGCCGGTTTTGAAGGATGGACGACCGGTGGGCCTGGTTAGCAGGCAAATTCTGGACAACGCTCAAAGTCACGGCTGGGGCGAGCGAGCGGTGGTCACGGTGATGCGCCCCTCGGTGCCGGTGTTGCCGCCAGACACGTCGTTGGAGGAGCTGGAGCGCCTTTTCGTGGAGGAAAGGGAGCGCTTGGTGCTGGTGGAGCGCCCCTCCGGGTACGGGGTTATAACGCGCATGGACCTCTTCCGCCGCCTTTACGAAAGGCAAACTCGGCAAACCACGGTGGTGAGCCACCGCTTGGCGGGCGGCCGGCCGGTGGTGGTGAACGTTTTGACGCGCCTTAAGGAGCAGGTGGGGGAAGGGCGCTGGGGGCTTTTGCGTCAGGTGGGAGAGGTGGCTTCCCGCATGGGGATGCGGGCGTACTTGGTGGGCGGAGCGGTGCGAGATGTGCTCCTGGGACGACCCCCGGAAGACATGGACGTGGTGGTGGAAGGTAACGGCGTGGAGGTGGCGCAAGCCTTGGCGCATGGAGTGGGGGCTCGCCTACACGTGCACGAGCCGTTCCTCACGGCAGTGGTTACCTTTGCCGATGGTTTTCGCTTGGACGTGGCCACCGCCCGCACCGAGTTTTACCCTCACCCGGCGGCTTTACCCGAAGTGGAACGTTCGGCCTTACGGCAGGATCTTTACCGCCGGGACTTTACGATCAATGCCATGGCCATCGCTTTAAACCCCGAGACCTTGGGCCAGCTCGTGGACTTTTTCGGCGGCCAAAGGGACCTGGAGCAAAAGCTCATCCGCGTTCTCCATTCGCTGTCCTTCATTGAGGACCCCACGCGCCTGGTACGCGGGGTGCGCTTTGCCACCCGCCTGGGCTTCACCTTAGCACCGGACACGGAGCGCTTGGCCCGGGTGGCCGTGGAGGAAGGGGTGTTGGCCCACCTTTCCGGTGAACGCTTGCGGGATGAGGTTTTCCTTCTCCTTTCCGAGGAACACCCCGTAGAGGGGCTTTTGGAGTTGGACCGTTTGGGGGTTTCAGCTGCGGTTTTCCCGGAGCTGGCCTGGGGACCTGCCACCGGCCGCTTCTTACGGCAGGTGGAGGCTATGTTGGTGTGGGCGGCGGTGGAAAAGGTGTTTGAAGGGCCCAAACCGTTGGTGTACTTGGCGGGCTTGGCTCTGCGCGGAGGGGAGAGGGCGGGGGAGGTGTTGGCTTCCCGTTTGAGCTTGGCAGGGGAGGCGCGGGAGGCGGTAGCCAGGGCGCGGGAGGGGGTAGAAAAGCTCTTAGCGCAAGCGGCCACTGGACGCAAGCCCAGCCAACTGGTGGAGAGTCTGGAGCGCACGTCGCAGGTGTGGTGGGTGCTAGCCATGGTTTTGGCCTCGCCCTCCCAAAGGCAGGTTTTGCGCCAAGCTCTCACGGACTGGATGCGCCGACCTTTGCCGGTTCGTGGTGGTGAGTTGGTGGCGCGGGGCGTTCCCGAGGGCCCCTGGATTGGCTGTGCAGTTCGTGCCACGCGGGCGGCGGTTTTGGATGGCGAAATTGTGCCCGAGCAAGCGTTGGCCTACGCTTTGGAACTTTGTGCCCGTGGGCGGGGGGGGCAATGAGAATTACCGGGGGGGTGTGGGCCTCACGCAAAGTCTTTGCGCCGCCCGCCGGTTGGCCTTTAAGGCCCACCCCTGACGCGTTACGGGAGCAAGCCTTTGCCGTGCTTGCGCCGCGGCTTGCGGGGGCGGTTTTTTTGGACCTCTTCGCTGGAACCGGCGTGGTTTCCCTGGAGGCCCTCTCCCGGGGTGTAGCCCGGACCATCGTGGTGGAGTCGCACCCGCAAGCCCTGGCGCTGCTGCGCCGGAACCTGGAGGCTTTCCGCGTGGAGCCCAACCGCTACCTCCTTGTTCCCAAGCCAGCGGCGGAAGCCGTCGCGTGGTTGGCCGCAAAAGGAGAGAGGGTTCACGTCCTCTGGGCCGACCCGCCCTTTGCTCAGTTTGCCGAGCATATTCCGACGGTGGCGGCGGCTGCTGAATGCGGGGTTTTGGTTCCTGAGGCACTGGTGGTTTTGGAACACCCCCCAAAAGCCCACTGGGAAATGCCGGGTTTCTCCCCCGTGCGGGAGCTGCGAGGAGCGGTGCTTTTGCAGTTTACGGGAAGGGGAAACGCTGGCATCGCCGTGGATGCCTCGGCCGCCAGCCAGTGACGGCCCCCAGGCAGCTATACTGATGCCGTGCTGAATTTCGACTTGCCAGCTTTTTTGGCGGAAGTGGGGCGGCGGGCAGGCCGAGGGGGCGATGTGCTCTTGGGCGTGGGGTTGCCGCCGTGCGTGCTCACCAACGGCGAGCTGCAACGGGTGGAGCTTGCGGGGCTTACGCGGCTTTCGCCGTACCAAACGGAGGCCGTGGTTTTGAACCTGTTGGCCTCCGCGCCGGCAGCGGCGGCGGAAAAGGTGCAAAAGAAGGGCGCCGCTGCTTTTGCGTACTCCATTCCCGGGGTTAACCGCTACCGGGTGGCGGTTTTCCAGCAAAGGGGGAGCTTCGGCGTGACCCTCCGTTCCATTCCCGATGGGGTCCCCAGCTTGGCTGAGCTGGAGCTGGCGCCGGCGGTGGCGGAAGCCACAGGGGAGCGTACGGGGGTGGTGCTGGTCAACGGTCCCGCCGGTTCTGGTCGCACCACCACGCTGGCGGCGCTGGTGGGTGAGATCAACCGCACCCGCGCGTGTCACGTTATGACCGTGGAAGAACCCATCGAGTTCTTGCACAAGCATGAGAAGGCAGCCATTTTTCAACGGGAAGTGGGTATTGACACCCCTTCCTTAAGCCATGGGTTGCTGGATGCTGCCGCCGCCGGAGCCGAGGTCATCATGGCTTCGGAGGTGCGGAACGCCGAGGAAGCCCGGGCAGTGCTGGAGCTTTCGGAAACGGGGCACCTGGTACTTACGTCCCTTCGTGGGTACGACACGGCCTCGGCCCTTTCTCGGTTTTTGTCGCTGTTCTCAAAAGAAGAGCGGCCAGAGGCACGGCTGCGGCTTTCGCGGGTGTTGCGTTTTTCCTTTACCCAGCGGCTCGTGCCCCACCGCGATGGCAAGCGACGCCCAGTTTTGGAGGTATTCCGCCAAAGCGTGGCGGCTAGTGAGTTTCTGGTCCAGGGAAGGCTCGATTCGGCAACCGTGAGCGACTTCTTGCGCGACGGCGAAAAGGAGGGGCAGGTGGCGTTCGATCGGGAGCTGGAGCGGAAGGTACGGCGGGGGGAGCTGGATACGGACGTGGCTTTGGAGTTTGCGATGTTGTTGCGACAGCTGGAGCTGAGGCTTTTAGACCTCAAAGGGACTTAAGGGATGCGACGGGTGGTGTTGGTGAGTGGCAATCAAGCCCAAGCGTACCAAGGGGCTTTGGCAGCTTCGGGCTTTGAAGCGGTGATAGCTTCCTCCTATCGTCAGGCCCGCATGGAGGTGGAAGCGGGAGCCGTAGCGGTGGTGGTATGCCCGGAAGCCCCGGCCTGGGGTGGCCCTGACTCCCAGCCGCTTTTGACCATGCCCGCGTCCCTGCGCCGGGGGTGTCTCGTGGTTTTGATTAGCCCCGGCGCGCAGACCGGCGATGGATGGCGGGCTTTTTTGGCTAACGTGGAGCTGTTGGTGTCGGCAACCGATGCGGCGCGGCTAGGGGAGCTCTTACGGGCAGCTTTGGCGGCAAAAAGACAACTGGTAGGACTTTTGGATCCCGATGCCGCTCATCGCCTTTCCGGGTGAGGGGGCCCATGGCGGATACGCGTGAAAAGCTTCAGGCCCTGCGGCAATCGGTGAGCCGGGTTATCCGGGGTAAGGCGGACGTCATTGACTTCGTGATTGCGGCCTTACTGGCCCGCGGCCATGTGCTCTTGGAAGACGTGCCAGGGGTGGGCAAAACCACTTTGGCGCAAGCTCTGGCCCGCTCGTTAAACCTTACCTTTTCCCGCATTCAGTTCACCTCTGACACCTTGCCCTCGGATGTCATTGGTGTTTCCCTGTGGCGAGCGGAAAAAGGGGAGTTCGAGTTTCTGCCCGGACCAATTTTCACCAACGTGCTCTTGGCAGACGAGATCAACCGTGCCACGCCTAAAACTCAGGCGGCCCTCCTTGAGGCCATGAACGAGCGCACGGTCACCGTGGATAAAACCCGGTACCGGCTGCGTGAGCCTTTCTTGGTCATGGCCACGCAAAACCCGGTGGAGTACCTGGGAACCTATCAGCTCCCCGAATCGCAGTTGGACCGCTTTTTGATGCGGCTGCACTTGGGTTACCCATCTCCGGAGGAGGAGCTGGCCCTTTTGGCGAGGGGCGGGGTGGAGGAAGAACTAGAAGCGGTACGGCCGGTGTTGGGAGCCGATGACGTGGTGGACCTGCAGGGCGAGGTACGGCGCGTAAAGGTGGCGGAGCCGCTTTTGCGTTACCTCCTGGAGCTGGTGCAGCGCACCCGCAAGCACCCGTCGCTGGCGCTGGGGGTTTCCACCCGCGGTGCCCTGAGCTTGCAACGGGCGGTGCAAGCCCTGGCTTTGCTGGAGGGAAGGGACTACGTCATTCCCGACGACGTGGTACGGGCGGCGGTGCCGGTTATGGCGCACCGGGTCATCCTTTCCGGCTCCGACGGCTCAGGGGTGTCGCAAAGCGAAACGGAGAGGGCCATCATCCAGGAAATCGTTGCCACCACCCCGGTGCCCTGGTAGACCATGGGCTGGATTTCGGCGTTGGAATGGCGCTTTCCCGGTTTTTCCTTAGCCCCCACGCGAGTCTTCTGGTGGTTTTTGGTTTGGGTTGCGGTGCTGGGGGTTTCTGCCCTTAATACCGGCAACAACGCGCTGTACATGTTGCTGGCCACAAGCCTCGGGGCGTTTGTGGCTTCGGGTGTGCTTTCCCGCCACACCCTTGGCCATATGCGGGGCGAAACCGTCTGGCCCAGCGAGGTGTGGGCGTGCGCCGCCACCCGCGTGCAGGTGGTGGTACACAACACGTCCCGCTGGCTTCCGGCCTGGGGTGTGGTGTGCCGATTGCAAGGACTCCCCGGTGGGGTGGTCTTGCCCCCTGTTCCCCCTGGGGGCAAGGTTGGGGTGTCGCTATTGACCCGCTGTCCCGAAAGGGGGCGCCTCCCTAGACCCGAGCTTCTCTTGGAGGTGCGGCTGCCGCTGGGTTTTTTTGTCAAATCGTTGCGGCTTCCCCAAAGCGGTGAGCTTTTGGTGTACCCGCGGCTGGTGGCGGCAGCGTTGCCCCGCTTTTCAGGCCTGCCTCAGGGTAAGGAAGAACGGGGGGACCGTCGCCTGCAGCGCGGGGGGGAGGTGGAGCTCCTGCGGGAGTTTCGCCCGGGCGATGACCTCCGCGACGTGCACTGGAAACAAACCGCCAGGCAGGGAAGGGTTATCGTCATGGAGCGGCGGGAGCAGGAACGGAGCTTGCGTTTTCTGGTACTCGATCCCCACGTGCGCGATCCCGAGGACCCCGATACCCGTCGCCGCTTTGAGGACTTGGTGGCGGAGGTTGCGTCGGTGGCGCGTAAATTGGTGCACGCGGGCCAAGCAGTGGGGTTGGTGGTGGGGGAACGAGTCCTGCCCCCCGCCTGGGGACCTGAGCACTTGCGTCGGATCTTGACCCTTTTGGCTCTGGTGCAGCCGACGCATGGAGCTGCCGGTACCGTCTTTGCGATTCGTGGGCAGCAGGCGGTGTACCGCCTGGCGCGGGATTCCTAATGCCCCAGGTGGTTTGGCAGCGTTGGTTTGGTGCCGGGGCCTTGATGGTGGCTCTGCTCTTGGGCTTGGCCGGCACTGTCGCTTTGCCTTTCCTTCTGCCCTTAGTGGTGGTGGCCCTGGTTTTAGTAACTAGAGGGCGCCCGCTTAGGCCTCTGCCTTCTTGGCTGGAAAACGTTGTCGCCGTAGTCATTTTGGTTTCCGTAGCGGCAGCCGGGGGCCTGCCCTTTGGGGTCATGCGGCCGGTGGCGAACCTTCTGGTGCTGGTGGCGGCCGTGCGCCTGTGGGGTGGGGCGGAACGGCAGCGTCGCTCCACGGTCATCTTGCTGTTGGCGGCGCTGAACGCTGCCGGTGTTGCCTCCGCCACGCACCCCGCGTTGGCGGTTTACCTCGTGGCTTTGCTGGTGGGCGTGGTGGTGGCTTTTGGCCACCTCATCCCCTTGGAAATGGCTCAGCGCTACGGAAGCGGTGTACCACGGGGCTGGCCGCCGGCGAGGATGGTGATAGCAACAGCGCTTCTAGCTTTTCTGGTTGGCACCCCTTTGTTTGTGCTCTTCCCACGCCTACGCTCGCCTTTTGCGGCGTCGGGGCTAGGAACCCGACCGGTGAGCGGCTTTCGCGAAGCTGTGAGCTTGCACCAGCTGGGAGACATTAAGACGTCTCGCCGACCCATGCTGCGGGTACGCTTTGGGAAAGCTGGAAAGGTGCAACCCCATTGGTTGCGTTTTGCCGGTGCCACCCTTACGCACTACCGGGCGGGGCGGTGGCTGGAGAGTCGCAAACAGCGACCGGAAGAGGAGCTGAAGCTTTTCACGGCAGAAGGGGGGGCGGTGGAAGCCGAGATCACCTTGGAGCAATCCAGCGACCGCTTGTTTTTGCCCCCTGGAACCCGCCGATTGCTGCCGCCGGACGTGCACGTGTGGGTGGACGGTGCGGAGGCGGTGCGAATCCCCCGCTCCCTGGAACCGCCCACAACGTTTAGGGTGTACTTTGACCCGGAAGCCGTGAATACGAGGCCCCCAGCGGCGGAGGATTTGGCGGTAAGCGTAAACCTAGAAGCCCTGCGCCGCCTAGCCCGGGAAGCGGTGGGTCATGCCTCCAGCCCTCGGCGTCAAGCCCAAGCCTTGGAGGAGTACCTTCAAACCCGCTACCGATATACCACCACCACAGCTGCACCGCTGCGCGCTGATCCTGTGGAATGGTTTTTGTTCACTGCACGCCAGGGGCATTGCGAGTTTTTTGCTTCGGCCATGGTTTTGCTTTTGCGCGCCCTGGGGATCCCCGCACGGTTGCAAACTGGCTTTGCCGGGGGTCAGGACGTTGGTGGAGGCGAGTACTTGCTTCGGGACGCCAACGCTCACGCGTGGGTGTTGGCATACGTAGATGGTCAGTGGCAAATTTTTGACCCTACCCCGCCCGAAGGGAGACCGGGTGCGGATGCAGGCACCGAAGCTATCAGCGTTCGTGCCTTCTGGGCAAAGCTGGAAGGCTTTTGGGACCGCTGGATCATCACTTTTTCCTTGACTGACCAACTGGAGGTTTTGCTACGTCTTTGGGACTTCGCACGGAGGGTGGGGCGGTGGTTGGCGATGGGAGCCGGGGTGTTGCTGGTGGCGGCGTTGATCTGGTTTTTGTGGCCACGCAGAAGACGGCCAAGGCAAACCCTCACCCCTTCCGAACTGGGTGGCATCCTCTGGCGCCTGGCGGAGGAGGCAGGATGGGGCAGAGAGTGCCTCATGCGGGCGACGCCCGCGCAGGTCCTGGCTTCGCTCTTGCCTAGGCTTTCCAGCTCGCGGGAAGCGTGCCTTTGGCTCTTTCACGCCCACGAGCGTGTGGTTTACGCTCTTGGCTCGCAACCCCCCCGCCGACGGGTGATGGCAAACTTTAGAAAGGTGCTGGCAGAACTCAGGAAGGCTTGCGGGGAAGTGGGCCGCACCACCAACGGGCGAGGCCCAAACTCACAAGCAAAAAGGGCACGGCGGCAAGCACGTCTACCAAGTAATGGTACGTGAGGAGCACGGTGGCGGCAATGAGCAAGACACCAATGGGGAGGAGAGCGTTGTACAGGCGTGGCGCGCGCCGCCGGGCGCAGTGCAGAACCGCCAGGGTGACCATGGTGTGGCCGGAGGGAAAGGCATCGGTTTTGGTTTTTTCCCAGTGATCCAGGAGGTCACGGATGGGTGCGCCCACGAGACCGGGGGGGAGGGAGGCGTACCTTTCTTTGGCCACACCGGCGCGAGGGCCGTAGGCGGGTACAAGGAAATAGCCGGCGTAGGAAACCAAAAAGGTGAGAATGACCGTGGAAGTTACCCGCGGCACGTAAGGGTCGCGCGCGCGAACAAGCGCCACCAACAGCACGATAGGTAAGAAGAAAAAGGTGGAATAGGCCAGCGTCAGCACATCCGCCAGCCACGCAGGAATGCGTAAGCTGTAAAGGGCGGCTTGTGCTTCCGCCCCGAGGATGAGGCGGTCGAGGGCTTGCAACTGCGGATCGTAATGGGCGGCGTGCACCAGGGGAATCAAAACGCCCAGGTGAAGGAAAATAAAAGGCACCACCGGCACCGGCAGGAACTCCCGCACCAGGGCCAAGGTGGGCTGGGCTGCCCGAGAAAGGGCCACAACCGCTACCAGGTAAAGCACGGCGACCGTGGCAAGAGAAGCGCGTATGGAAAGGGCAAGCTCCTGGGGATGTAACCAAGCTATGAAAACCATGAGAAAAAGGGCGATGGCAAGGGCTTTTTCCCCTACCCGCAGCCGACCCTTGCCCGCCGCGGGTAAAGCTTCTATCATGGAGGTGGTGCTTTCGCGCATCGTTTTCTCCTGCCTTTGTTTTGCCTTCCCCGTTTCCACCTGGGCGGAAACGGTGGTGGTCATGCGCCTTGAAGATACCATTCAACCCGCTTCCCTGCGCTACCTGCAACGGGGCCTGCGCTTGGCCTCAGCGGAAAACGCGCAGGTGGTGATCCTGGAGCTCAATACGCCGGGGGGGCTTTTGACCTCTTTGCGACAGATGACCACCGCCATCACCACGTCGTCACGGCCGGTGGTGGTGTACGTAACCCCCGCCGGGGCACAGGCCGCCTCTGCTGGCTTTTTCTTGCTTATGGCTGCCGATGTGGCGGCCATGGCCCCGGGTACCAACGCCGGTGCGGCACACCCCGTGGGTGGGCAAGGGGAGGACCTGGAAAAAACCATTGCTGAAAAGGTCACCAACGATGCCGCGGCGCTCATCCGCTCCTTGGCGGCCCAACGGGGGAGACCGGTGGAGTGGGCGGAAAAGGCGGTGCGGGAGTCGGTGTCCTTTACTGAGCGGGAGGCGTTGGAGCACCGGCTTATTGAGCTGGTGGCTACGGACCGCAGCGAGCTCCTCAAAAAACTCAACGGCATGGAGGTGAAGCGCTTTTCGGGAGCGGTGGAAAAGCTTTCCTTGACTAATCCGCAAATCAAATTTGTGACCCCATCCCCGGGCGACAAGCTGCTTTCCGCCATTGCCCACCCCAACATCGCGTACCTGCTTTTGCTTTTAGGCATTCTTGGCATTTACTTTGAGCTTTCTCACCCCGGCGCCATTTTCCCTGGTGTGTTGGGGGCAATCAGTTTGCTGTTGGCGTTTTTTGCATTGTCGGTTTTGCCCGTCAATTACGTGGGGGTATTGCTCATCCTCTTGGCCATCGGTTTTTTCATTGCGGAGGTGAAGGTGACCAGCTACGGCCTGTTAACCGTGGCAGGGTTGGTGTGTTTCATCCTGGGTTCTGCCATGCTCATTGACGCCCCTATTCCTTCCTTGCGGGTGGGTTGGGGGGTCATTTTGCCCACGACCTTGGTGGTGGCGGCGGTGGTTATCTTCCTTTTGTCGCGGGTACTATCCGCCCACCGCGTCAAACCCGTGACGGGTGTGGAGGGGATGCTGGGGGAGCAAGGTACAGCGGTGAGTGATCTTTCTCCCCAAGGCAAGGTTTTTGTGCACGGTGAGTACTGGGACGCGGTGGCCGCGCATCCGGTACCCCAAGGCACGCCTGTGCGTGTGGTGGCGGTGAAGGGCAGTAGGCTGGAGGTGGAACCGGTTTCCCCGGGAGGGGAGAAAGGAGCGTAAGTATGAGTCCGCAAGTGTCGTTTGGCTGGATTTTGGCCGGCATTATCCTGCTTATCATTGTTTTCCGCTGGATCAATATTCTCAATGAGTACGAGCGTGGCGTGATTTTCACCCTGGGCCGGGTGGATCCCACCCCCCGCGGGCCGGGTTTGGTGTTCGTGTTTTGGCCGGTGCAAAAAATGGTGGTAGTGAGCCTGCGCACGGTGGTTTTGGACATTCCGCCGCAAGACGTGATCACCCGCGACAACGTTTCGGTAAAGGTTAACGCCGTGGTGTACTTTCGCGCGTTGCACCCGGTGAAAGCCATTGTGGAGGTGGAAAACTACGTGTACGCCACTTCGCAGTTGGCGCAGACCACGCTGCGGTCGATCTTGGGCGAAGTGGAGTTGGATGAGCTGTTAGCGGAGCGCGAAAAGCTCAACCAGAAACTACAGGAAATCATTGACCGGCATACCGATCCTTGGGGCGTGAAGGTTTCGTTGGTGGAGGTCAAACACGTGGACCTGCCGCAGGAGATGCAACGGGCCATGGCACGGCAAGCGGAGGCGGAGCGGGAAAAGCGCGCCAAGATCATCCATGCCGAAGGCGAGTTCCAAGCGGCGCAACGCTTGGCGGATGCCGCAGCCGTCATGCAAAAGGAACCGGCGGCATTGCAGCTTCGATATTTGCAGACGCTTACGGAAATTGCCACCGAAAAGAACTCCACCATCGTTTTCCCACTGCCCATTGACACCATAAAGCCGTTCCTGGATTTGGGCGGGAAGAAGGGGTAGGAGGGAGGGGGTGCGGTACTACCAGCTGGTGGCCTCGGGGCGCCAGCTTGCCCTTTTTGTGGTTGCGGTGGCGGGGCTGCTTCTGCTGTCCTTTTTTGTGGGCTTGAGCTTGGGTTTGGCGGAAAAGCAGGAACGGTTGAAGAGCGCGGCGCCCGTGGCCACAAAAGTGGTAGCGTCAGAAACGCCAACGGTGGTAGAGCCCCCACCAACGACCCCTACACCTCTTGTCAACCCTACCCCGCAGCTGCCGCCACCGGAGCCTGCGGCTGTGCTTACGCCTGAAGTTACGCCGACACCGATGCTCATGGTTACACCTGGGCCCGCACCGCGGCCGTCACCGGTAGAGAGATCAGTGCCCCTCGGGGTTTGGGTGCAGGTGGGAGCGTTCAAAAGCAAGGCGGATGCCGAAGGGGTTCGCCTGCGAGTGGTGGCCTTAGGCTTTCGCCCCGAACAGGTGAAGGTGCTAGCCCTGGCTTCCGGGAAATACCGAGTGCGGGTGGGACCGTTTCCAGACAAGGAAAGCGGGTCGCGGGTGGTGGCCCGTTTGCGAGAGGGAGGCTTTCGGGAAGCCTTTATGGTGAGCGAATGAGCGGGCGGCTACCCACATGGATTGCCGAGCGCAAGTTGTCCTTAGGGAGCTTGCGGGACGTCCGGAAGGTCATGCGCGCGGGGGGGTTACACACGGTGTGTGACGAAGCGCGTTGCCCCAACCGCAGCGAGTGCTTTTCCCGCCGTACGGCAACATTTTTAATTATGGGGGATACCTGCACTCGCTATTGCCGGTACTGCTCCATCGCCCACGGTAAGCCCCGGCCTGTAGATGCGGAAGAGCCCGAGCGATTGGCGCAGGCCGCACGGGAACTGGGCCTGCGCCACGTGGTGGTAACCTCCGTCGACCGCGATGATTTGCCTGATGGGGGGGCCGCTCACTTTGCACGGGTAATTGCTGCTTTGCGAAAGCTCTCACCTCCCGTGACGGTGGAAGTCTTGACCCCCGATTTCCGCGGCTTGGTCTCGGCGGTGGATACGGTGCTAGCCGCCGGCCCTGATGTGTACAACCACAACGTGGAAACCGTGCCCCGGCTTTACCCGCACGTGCGCCGTCAGGGACGCTACCAGTGGGCGCTTTCGGTGCTGGCACGGGTAGCTGAGAAGGCCCCGGGTATGGTACGGAAGTCGGGTCTTATGGTCGGACTTGGGGAAACCAAAGAGGAAGTGTTTCAGGTACTGCGGGATTTGCGAGCTGTCCACTGCCAGGTGGTGACCGTGGGTCAATACCTGCAGCCCACAACCAAGCAAGTACCGGTAGTGCGGTATTGGCACCCGGCGGAGTTCGCGGAAATTGCGGCGTACGGTAGGTCTTTGGGACTGGAAGTTATTGCCGGGCCCTTCGTCCGCTCCTCCTACCACGCGGAAGAAGCCTTTGCGGTTGCGCGAAGAGGCGAAGAAAAACGCGCGGTTTTGCGGTAAAATCCCGGACGGGAGGGAGCTATGCAGTACGCCCGTGAGGTGCGGGAATTTATCCGTCATCATTTTCGTCATTTCAACGCTGCCGTCGTGGTAGATGCCGCAGAAGCTTTCCGACAGTTCGTGGATTCGGGCAACAAGATGTTGGTGGCTATGGCCGGAGCCATGAGCACTGCCGAGCTGGGGATTTCCCTTGCTGCAATGATTCGTCAAGGCAAGGTGCATGCCATCAGCTGTACCGGTGCCAACTTGGAGGAGGATATTTACAACTTGGTGGCCCATGATTTTTACGTGCGTGTGCCGCATTGGCGCTCCCTCACCGCCGACGATGAGGTGGACCTTTGGAAGCGGCACCTCAACCGCGTCACGGATACTTGCATTCCGGAGGAGCAGGCCATCCGCCGAATTGAAGGTGCCGTGTTGGAGGAGTGGCTTTTGGCTGACCGCAAGGGGGAGTCGTATTTCCCTCACGAGTTTTTCTACCGAATCTTGCGCTCTGGGAAACTGGACAGCTACTTCCAAATTGATCCCAAGGATAGCTGGGTGTATGCGGCCATGGAAGCCAACCTGCCGATTTTTGTTCCCGGGTGGGAGGACTCTACCTCCGGCAACATTTACGCAGCCCACTGCATTGCCGGGGACATCAAGAACGTGCACACGGTAAAAGGTGGCATCCAGTACATGATGGCCCTGGCAGAGTGGTACAAAAAGCAAACGGAGGACGGCTCCAAGATTGGGTTTTTCCAAATTGGTGGGGGGATTGCTGGTGATTTTGCCATTTGCGCGGTGCCCATGATGCGGCAGGATTTGCAGTGGAAAGAGATCCCGCTTTGGGGCTATTTCTGCCAAATTTCTGACGCAACCACAAGCTACGGGTCCTACTCAGGGGCGGTGCCTAACGAGAAAATCACTTGGGAAAAACTGGGGCCTGACACGCCTCGCTTCATCATTGAGTCGGACGCCACCATCGTGGCCCCTCTCATCTTTGCGTACGTTTTAGGCTGAGGGGTAAGGTGGCGCCGCATTCCCGCAAGGTTCCAGGGAAGGTTTGTGGTGCTTTGGATTGGAACGGGGTCCTCCAGGCTCTCTCACGTTTTTTGGCCGGAGCCTCCATGGGTGAGACCTTGAGGCTTTTGGGAGAGGCCACCGGGGTAGACCGAGTGTACGTTTTTTCGGTGCATCCTCATCCCCAAAGTGGCGTTCCCGCCTGCAGCCAGCTTTGGGAGTGGTGCCGTCCGGGGGTTGCACCACAGATAGACAACCCCGAACTGCAAAACCTGCAGCTGGAAAAGGCAGGCTTTGGGCGTTGGCTTACCGAGCTTTCGGCAGGCAAGCCCATCGTTGGTGCAGTGGCTGCGTTCCCGGAAAGCGAGAGGTTCCTCCTCCAATCTCAGGGCATCCAGTCCATCCTTGTGGCGCCGATCTTTCGCGATGACACGCTTTGGGGTTTTGTGGGCTTCGATTCGGTAAGGGAACTTCGTTGCTGGCAGCCGACCGAGCAGGAAGTGCTGCAAACGGTGGCTAGGGCTATTGGTGAGCAGCTGGCCCAGCAAGAGCACCGGGAGCAGTTGGCACAGGCGGAAAAACGGTGGCGGCTTTTTTTGGAACACTTGCCCGATGCCATTTTGGTCCACAACGGTCGCGAAGTCCTTTACGCCAACCCGGCAGCCCATGCCCTTTTTGGTGTGACCACAGCGCAAGGGCTTTTAGGCAAGTCGGGCAGAGAACTGGTGCACGCCAGTGTGTGGTCCCTGGTGCAACAAAGGGTGACCACCATGCTGGAAAAAGAAGAACCAGCTCCAACCATGGAGCTGGCCTACAGCCGTGCCGATGGTTCCGTTTTTTTGGCCGAGACCCGTTCGGTCCCCATGCAGTTGGGCAAACGCAAGGTCATCATTTCCGTGCTTCGGGACTTAGGGGAACGCAAGCGGTGGTTGGAGCAGATCCAGCACCTGGCGTACCACGACGGTCTTACGGATCTCCCCAACCGCCGGCTCCTGCGGGAGCGGGCGGAGCAACTCTTGGCACTGGCGCGACGCCATAAGTTCCCCGTGGCCCTGGGCTACCTGGACTTGGACCGTTTCAAGGAAGTGAATGACACCCTGGGCCACGATGCCGGGGATGAGCTGTTACAGGCTGTCGCCATGAGGCTGGCTCGGGTGGCGCGAGAAACCGACACCGTGGCGCGCTTGGGTGGCGATGAATTTGCCATCTTGTGGCCGCAAACGGGTCATGAAGGTGCCCGCGTGGCCGCTACCAGGGTTTTGGAATGCTTTCAGTTACCGTTTGCGGTGCGGCAGGAAGTCCTGTCGGTGGAGGCCTCCCTGGGCATTGCGGTTTTTCCCGGTGATGGCGAGAGCTTGGAAGAGCTGATGCGGGCAGCCGACGTGGCCATGTACCGAGCGAAGGCAGCACGCTCAGGTTTTGCTTTTTATTCCCCGGAAATGGACCGTTACTCGCGCTCGCGTTTAGCTTTCCTGGAGCAGCTCAAGCGCGCCCTGCAAGAGGAAGGGCTGGCCTTTCACTTTCAGCCCATCCTGGCTGCGAAAAGCGGCCGACTGGAGCTGGTGGAAGCCTTGGCTAGGCTTGTGGATCGTGATCAGGTCATCCCCGCTAGCCACTTTGTGCCCCTGCTCCAGGAGATGGGGCGGTTGCCGGAGCTGGACGCCTTGGCGTTGAAGGTGGCAGCACGCGCTGTTCGTCATTTAGGGGTTCCGGTGAGCGTTAACGTGGCCGGTCCTACGTTGCAAATGGCTTCCTTTGTGGAGCGCTTGGAGGCGGTTTTGTACGAGCACGACCTTGCGCCCCACTCCCTCTGGTTGGAAATTACCGAATCGGCCCTGCTCCCCGAGGTAGAAGTGGCAGCCGCCAAGCTGCATCAAGCTCGCGCCTTGGGGGTGCACGTGGCTCTCGATGATTTTGGCACGGGCTATTCCTCCCTGGCGCTGTTACGGGATGTCCCGGCGGAGCTTGTGAAGCTGGATTCGTCCTTTGTACGCGTGGCGGTGGGAGACCAGAGGGGGGAAGTGCTCTTACGGGGAATCGTGGACCTGGCCCATCGCTTGGGTGTGAAGGTGGTGGCCGAAGGCGTGGAAAACCACAACGAGTTTGAGTTGGTGCGGCAAATAGGTTGCGACTTTGTGCAGGGTTTCAAGTTTTCTCCTGCTTTGCCTCAGGAGGACGTGCGCTGGCAGCAGTTACGGGCTGGGCGGGGTTAGCTTCTTTTCTTTCTTGCCAAAGTGAGTCACCACATACTGCTCTACCAGGGACAGGAAGGCCTCAGCCAGCTCCTGGGTCGTCCCTTTGAGGGTGGCGACCTGCACACCGTCCATGTACACGGGGCAGGCGGGGGCTTCACCAGTTCCGGGAAGAGAAATGCCTATATGGGCAGCCTTCGATTCCCCCGGCCCGTTCACCACGCACCCCATCACCGCTACCTTGAGCTCCTCCACGCCAGGAAAATCCTTGCGCCAGCGAGGTAACTGCCTCTTAAGGTAGGTATCCACGCGTTGGGCCAGCTCCTGAAAGGTCGTGGAGGTGGTGCGGCCGCATCCCGGGCAGGCCGTCACTGACGGGGCAAAAGCGCGAAGCCCTAAAGCTTGCAGCATTTCACACGCCACCCACACCTCTTCCCGGCGATCTCCCCCCGGAGCGGGGGTGAGGGAAACGCGGATGGTGTCGCCAATGCCTTCCGCCAGAAGCACCGCCATGGCGGCGGTGGACCAAACGATCCCGCGGCGACCCATCCCCGCCTCCGTAAGGCCCACGTGCAGTGGCTGGCGGGTCCGTTGCGCCAGCTGACGGTACACCCTAATGAGTTCGGGGGGGCGGGATATCTTGCAGGAAAGAACGATGTGGTCTTCGCCCAGTCCTGCGTTTAAAGCCAGGTCCAACGATTGCAGGGCAGACGTTACCATGCATTGGGAGATGACTTCTTCGGAAGAAAGGCCCAGGTTTTTTATGGTGTTTTCCTGCATCTGGGTCGTGACCTGCTCAGGGTCCAGGGAACCAGCGTTGACGCCAATGCGGATGGCTTTGCCCAAATCCCGCGCCAGGCGGCAAAAGATAAGGAAGTTCTCGTCTTTTTTTTGCCCGCGTCCCACGTTTCCGGGGTTGATGCGGTACTTGTCTAGAAGCTTTGCGCATTGAGGGTAACGGGTGAGGAGAAGGTGGCCGTTAAAGTGAAAGTCACCCACCAGCGGCACCGAACAACCCAGATCGTCCAGACGGGCGCGGATCTCTGGTACTGCCTTCGCGGCTTCTTCGTTGTTGACCGTAATCCGCACCAGCTCAGCACCAGCTTGCCAGAGTTCGAAGATTTGTTGCGCTGTGGCTGCGGCATCAGCGGTGTCGGTGTTGGTCATGGCTTGCACCACGATGGGTGCCCCCCCGCCAATGGTGAGTGAGCCAACCCTGACGGCAACTGTGGTTTTCCTCTGAGATGCTGCCACCGTAACCTCCGTAAACCAAAACACCCCCACCAGGCGGCCTATGCCCGCCTACCCCAAGGGTACAGCATTGTGACTGGGGTTTATACTCGTTGCCCATGAGGGTTTCTTGGGATCGCTACTTCATGAACTTGGCGCGGGAAGCGGCAACGCGTTCCACCTGTCCGCGGAAGGCAGTGGGGGCGGTGTTGGTGCGGGATAAAGCGGTGTTGGCCACCGGCTACAACGGATCTATTCGTGGCCTTGCCCACTGCACGGAAGAGGGGTGCATGATCGAAAATGGGCACTGCGTGCGCACGGTCCATGCAGAGGCGAACGCGCTCATCCAAGCTGCTCGGCACGGGGTGCGCATCGAAGGGGCTGACTGCTACGTGACCGCGTCCCCCTGCTGGGAGTGCTTCAAGCTTTTGGCAAACGCCGGTGTTCGTCGCATCGTTTTTGCCGAGTTTTATCGGGATGAGAGAATTTGGGAGTTTGCCCGGCAAGCGGGTATTGCGCTCGTGGAGCTGGGTTGGGAGGACGCAAGGTGAAGGTACGGCGCTTAGGGGTTTTAACCGGCGGGGGAGACGCTCCGGGGCTTAATGCGGTCATCCGCGCGGTGGTAAAGAGCTGCTTGTTTTGCCACCGGGTGACACCGGTGGGCATTTACGATGGTTTTTCCGGTTTGGTGGAAGGCAAGGCCAAGGAGCTGGAGCTGGATGACATTTGGGGGATCCTCCCGCGAGGCGGCACCATCCTGGGTACCACCAACCGCCACAACCCATTTCGCTATCCCTTTCGTCGCCCCGACGGAGTAGAGGAAATCGTGGATGCCTCGCAAGCGGTGGTGCGCAACTTTGAAAAGCTGGGCTTGGACGCCTTGGTGGTTATCGGTGGTGATGGGTCGCTTTCCATCGCCGAGCGCATGCACCGGGAGCTGGGGCTACCGGTGGTGGGTGTGCCCAAAACCATTGACAACGATATCTCGGCCACGGAGGTGACCTTTGGCTTCGCCACTGCCATGGAGGCAGCCGCTGATGCCTTGGACCGCTTGCACACCACGGCCGAGGCCCACCACCGGGTCATGCTCCTGGAGGTCATGGGCCGGGATGCGGGTTGGATTGCCCTCCACGCCGGGCTCGCTGGCGGCGCCGACGTGATCTTAATCCCCGAAGTTCCTTTCCGCTTTGAGCCGGTGATTGCCAAGTTTCGGGCCCGGGAGCGCCGCGGACGCCCCTTTTCTTTGGTGGTGGTGGCGGAGGGGGCTGCTCCCCAGGGTGGGTCGCAGGTGTTTCAGGCGGAGGACAAAGTCACCGGCTGGAAGCGCTTGGGTGGCGTCTCGTACTTGGTGGCGCAAGAAATTGCCGAGCGCTCGGGGTACGAGGTGAGGGTCACGGTGCTGGGGCACATCCAAAGGGGCGGCTCCCCCGTACCGGTGGATCGCATTTTGGCCACCCGCTTTGGGGTAGAGGCTACGCGTTTGGCTGTGGAAGGGCAGTTTGGCACCATGGTGGCGTTGCAGTGTGGGGAAATCGTCTCGGTACCCCTGGCGGAAGCCGTGGGTCACGTGAAAAAGGTACCGGTGAACTCGCAACTGGTGAAGGCAGCTCGGGCTATTGGCATTGTCTTTGGTGACGAGGACCCCGAGATGGTGGAAGCCTCGGAGGGGTAAGCACCGTGAGCGTTTTGCTAACGGAGCCTCGTCCCGAAGCCGTGATCGTGGCGCTGGATGAGGTACCGTTGCCTTTAAGTGCGGTAGCCCTTTTCGGTCGCCATTGCCCTTTGGAGCTGGAGCTTGGGGTGGGAAAAGGACGTTTTGCCATTGCCTGGGCGCAGGCGCACCCGGAAATTGCGCTTTTGGGGGTGGAGCGGGCGCGTACGTATCTGGAGCTAGCGGCTCTGCGCGCCGTGCGCGCAGGAGTGGGCAATTTGCGGTTGGTGCACACCACTGCCGAGGATTTGCTCTTCCGTTGTTTGGGGGTTGGTTCGGTGGCAGGCGTGCACGTTTATTTCCCCGATCCTTGGCCCAAAAAACGCCACCACAAGCGTCGCTTTTTTCGCCCCGAAAACGTGGCCCGCCTGGCGGAGGTCATGGAGGAAGGGGCTTTGCTGCGGGTAAAAACCGATCACCCGGAGTATGCCCAGGTGATCCGCCGGGTGGTGGAAGACGATGGTCGGTTTGCGCCGGTGCCCGCGGGCGAAGCGTTTGCCGCAATCCCTCCCACCCACTTCGAGCTCAAGTACCAAGCGCAAAGTCGCCTTGTGTACCTCATGGCCTGGCGTGTTCTCGCGAGCTGACACGCCAGACCTTGCCATGCGGCGTCGCCAAGCCTGGCGGCGCCGCCATGAGGGGTTTTTTTACAGGGTTTTGGCGGGTGCGTTGTTTTCACAGCCGCATGAAGAGCTGACCCCCTGCGCCGCGGGTTTTACGGCTTTCCCTTGGGAGGCGTTCGTTCCCCCTGCGGCTCCATACCCAAGACCTTCACGAGAAACGCCAGCACGTCGGCAGCCTCCGCGATTTGCTTGGTGGTAGGCTTGCCCGCGCCGTGCCCCGCGCGGGTTTCAATCCGGATGAGCACGGGCTTGTCACAAGCTTGGGCTTCCTGCAAGCGCGCGGCAAACTTGAAGGAGTGGGAAGGCACCACCCGATCGTCGTGATCGGCGGTGGTGATGAGCGTGGCAGGGTAGCAGACGCCGTCTTTGATGTTGTGCAGCGGCGAGTAGCGGTAAAGCACGGGGAACATTTCCGGATCATCGGCGCTCCCGTACTCTGAGACCCACGCCCAGCCAATGGTGAACTTGTGGAAGCGCAACATGTCCATGACCCCTACCGCAGGCACGGCGGCGGCAAAAAGATCGGGCCTTTGGGTCATGGCCGCACCCACCAGCAATCCCCCGTTGGAAGCGCCGTTAATGGCAAGCTTTGCGGGGGAGGTGTAGCGCTGGGCAATGAGGAACTGGGCGCACGCAATGAAGTCGTCAAAGACGTTTTGTTTGTTTTTCAGCATGCCTTGCTGGTGCCATTCTTCGCCGTATTCACTCCCCCCTCGCAAGTTGGCCACGGCATACACACCACCGAGCTCGAGCCAAGCAATGGTCCGCGGGGAAAAACTGGGTGTCACTGCGATGTTAAACCCGCCGTAACCGTAGAGCAGGGTGGGGTTCTCGCCGGTGCGACGAAGGTCTTTCTTGTGCACCAAGAACATGGGCACCCTTGTGCCATCCTTGGAGGTGACAAACACCTGCTCTGCTGCGAACCGGGACGCGTCGAAAGGGAGTTTCGGCGTGAATAACGTTTCCACCTCTAGGCTTGCGAGGTGCAGTCGGTAAATGGTCCCTGGTGTCAAAAAGGAAGTGAACGAAAAGAAGGTTTCCTTGTGAAAGCGGCTGCCGTTAAACCCGAGCGCTGTACCTAGCCCTGGCAAAGGTAAGACCTTTACGAGGTTTCCGCGAAGGTCAAAAACTTTGACTTGAGTGACGGCGTCCTTGAGGTAGCGGGCAAAAAAGTAACTCCCCACCCTGGTGACGTTCTGAAGGCTTTCCGAAGCTTCTGGAATGATGGTTTGCCAGTGCTCGGGGGAGGGGTTTTTCAGGTCCACGGCCACCACGCGCCCGCGGGGGGCATCTTGGTCGGTGAGGAAGAAGAAGGTATCGCCTTCGTTGTCCACGAAATCGTAAGAAGCGTCAAAGGCGTCTAAAAGCGGGGTCACCTCGCTGCCTGGCTTCGTCAAATCCTGATAGTAAACCCGGTTGCGGCGGTCAGTTCCCACGCGCACGGAAATAACCAAGTACGCCCCATCATCGGTCACTTCCGGGGCAAAGCTCCAATCCGGGTGGTCCGGTCGCGCGTAAACCAAAGTGTCCGCTTCTTGAGGCGTGCCCAGTTTGTGGAAGAAGAGCTTCTGGTTGTAATTGGTTGCCACCTTTTCCTTCCCCGGCGCAGGTTCGTCGTAACGACCGTAGTAAAAGCCAGAAGCGTCAGGGAGCCAGGCAGCGGAGGTGAACTTGCTCCAACGGAGGGTGTCCGGCAGGTCCTCACCGCTTTCCACGTTCTTCACCCGCCAGGTTTGCCAATCGGATCCTGCTTCCGAGAGGGAGTACGCCAGGAAACGACCATCCAGGGAAGGGGAAAGCCCCGAAAGTGCCACCGTGCCATCGGTGGAAAGGGTGTTGGGATCCAGCAACACACGCCGGCTGCCGCGCACATCGGTGGTGACGTAAAGCACGCTTTGAGGCTGAAGACCTGAGTTGTGGAAAAAGAAGTAATACTGGCCCCGCGCCAAGGGAACCGAGTACTTTTCGTAGTCCCAAAGCTCCTGCAGCCTGCGGTAAACGTTTTGTCGCGCTGGGATTTGCTCCAAAAACCCAAAGGTCACCCGGTTTTGCGCCTCTACCCAAGCCCGGGTTTCAGCAGAATCCAGGTCCTCCAGCCAACGGTAGGGATCGGCTACCCTTACCCCGTGGTAGTCCTCCACCACCGCCACTTTCTTGGTTTGGGGATAGGGGAGATGCCCCGCCTTGTGCGGGGCAACTACGGTGCTGCGGCAGGAAAAGCTAAAAACCAAAAGGCAAAAAAGGCCAAGACTGTGCCCTCGCTTCATGGTCCCCTCCGCCGATATGCTACGCACCGGCGGCCTTTCAGGTTTTTCTTCAGCATCTTGGGGGAGCTGGCGCCTTGACAGCGGTGCTTGCTCTCCTTAGTCTCGCGCCCATGGGAGGTTCCTATGGAGGTGACAAAGATTGGCGTTGTGGGTGCGGGACAAATGGGCAACGGCATTGCCCACGTGGCCGCTCTGGCCGGCCTTCAGGTGGTGCTTTCGGATGTGGCGGAAAGCTTTTTGCAAAAGGCCATAGCCATCATTGCCAAAAACATGGATCGCCAGGTAGCCAAGGGCACCATTACCCAAGCCGAAAAGGATGCGGCTTTAGCCAGGATTGCCCCCACCACGAGCCTGGATGGTTTTGCGGACTGCCAGTTGGTGGTGGAAGCTGTGGTCGAGGATTTCCACGTGAAGGCTGATGTGTTTCGAAGGCTGGATGGCTTGCTTGCGGCGTCGGCCATTCTCGCCTCGAACACTTCGTCCATTTCCATAACCAAGCTCGCTGCCGTGACCCACCGGCCGGATCGCGTGATCGGCATGCACTTCTTCAACCCAGTGCCGGTGATGCAGCTGGTGGAAATCGTGCGGGGGATTGCTACTTCTTTGGAAACGTTCCAAACCGTGGAGGCTTTGGCCAAGAGCATGGGTAAAACACCCGTGGAGGTTAACGATTTCCCAGGTTTTGTCTCCAACCGGGTGCTCATGCCCATGATTAACGAAGCTATCTATGCGGTTTATGAAGGTGTGGCGACGCCTGAGGCGGTGGATTCGGTGATGAAACTGGGGATGAACCACCCCATGGGCCCGTTGCAACTGGCCGACTTCATTGGACTCGACACGTGTCTGGCGATCCTGAGGGTGCTGTATGAGGGGTTTGGGGATCCCAAGTACCGGCCTTGTCCGCTGCTCATCAAGATGGTGGACGCCGGGTGGTTGGGGCGCAAGAGTGGGCGAGGGTTCTACCAATACAACCAATAACAACGGGCCAGGCGCCAAAGTCCTGTGCCAGTGGTGCGGGGCGGTGAACCCCGAAGGGAGCGAGGTGTGCACCCGGTGCGGATCGCCCCTTTTGGTGGTTTCCGGCTTGACAAAGGTGGGTGAGGCGGCAACCCTTGAGGAGGAACTGGAAAAGGCGGAAGAATTAGCCGGCGCTTTTTCTGAGGATGTGCTGGAGCGCCTCACGCTCCAGGAAAAGCAGATTGCCACTCTTAAGGAAGCGGTGCAGGAGCTACGGGAACGGGTGGGAGAGCTGGAGGGCTCGGTAGCCATTGTGGATGCGGGGCTGCGGGCCTTAAGTCAGCTTTTGGACCGGCGAAAGGTGGTGCGAGAAGCTGAGCTTTTTGCCGCTTGGGAGCGAGAGGTCGCGGAGGAAGCAACCCGCCATGAGCTGGTGGAGGACCTCAACTCACGGCGCGAGCTTCTCTTGGCGCGAGCACGAACCCTGGGAAGTAAAGCCGCTCGGGCTTTTGAGCGGGCTGTGGACACGGCGGAGCTCCTTCTTGCCTCAGGCCAAGTGCGGCAAGGCGTCGCCAAGCTTTTTGGGGTTTTGAAGCGCTATCCACAGCACCCGGAAATGGCGAAGCTGGTGGGCGAGCTGGCCATGGGGCAAGGTGAGTTGGGCATGGCGCGTGAAGCGTTCCAAATTCTCGTAAACCTCGAACCCAGCGATGCCGACGGGTTGGTTTCTTTAGCCACGCTCCTGGCGGACGAGGGCCAAATGCGTGAGGCGGAGCAGTTGTTGCGGAAGGCGGCACAGCTCGCCAAGGAGAGTTTTCTTCCTACCTTCGCCTTGGGAGCGCTGAAGGTGGCACAAGACGATCTGGTGGCAGCTCGCAGGCATCTTTTGCGAGCTTTGCAGCGGGAACAAGCCCCTGTACCACTTTTTCTCTTGGGCCTGGTGGAGCTGCGACTGGGACGGCCCATCAAGGCTATAAAGCTTTTGGAAAGGGCAGTAGCGCTGGCACCGGACCTGGAGGAGGCCATTTACACCTTGGGTTTGGCGTATCTGGAAAGGGGCTACACGCGCAAAGCTCTCGGCTGCTTTCGCCAGGTTCTGGAGATGGACCCGCAAAGGCTCCGTTACCAGGAGGCGGTGCGTTTGCTGGTGGGAGGCAAAGCGTCTTGCAAGCTGCTCCCGGAAGTGTCTCGGGCTTTGGATCAAGCTGCTTCCGCTTCGGAGCGTGGGGAACTGACCGCCGCTTGGGAAGCCCTATCGCAGGCGTGTTTCGCCCACCCTCACCCCAGCCTGCAGGCCGCGGCCGCCCTGGTGGCCTCGGCCCTGGGCAAGGGGAGGGAGGCGGTGCGGTGGGCCCGCCAGGTTTTGCGACAAGGGGTGGGGGGTCCGCCGCGCATAGCCGCTTGGACCGCCCTTTTGGAAACCCTGCGCAGCAAGGGGAGGTATCGGCTGCTCATACCGTTAGCCCGGGAGCTGTTTGCCGGTGGCGAAAGCGATCTAGAAAAGGGGCTTGGCGCCTACGAGCTGGCTTTGGCGCTTGTGGAACAAGGCCAAGACATCACGCAGGCGGAAGAACTGGCCCACGAAGCCTTGGCTCTTTTCCCGTCTGAACTGCGACCGTACGCCCAAGCAGCGGTAGGAAGGGTTTACCTGGCCCAGGAGCGCTATCGGGATGCGCTAGACTACCTGCAACCGGCAGCCTCGGCTGCTCCTTCCCCGCAGATCCTCACGCAGTTGGGATTGGCGCTTTTGGGTGTTGGGGAAAAGCAGCAAGCGCGTCAGGTGCTGCAAAGGGCACGGGTCGAGGGGGGTGCTGACTTGAAAACCGACGTCCTTGACCACCTGGTGCGGGTGGCGTGGTTGTCTACGCGGAGGAACTAGAGCATGCGTTTTTCTCAAGCCTTCATTTACACGTTGCGGGAAAACCCCCAGGACGCGGAGGTCATCTCCCACAAGCTCATGGCCCGGGCAGGAATGATAGACAAGCTGGCGGCGGGCATTTACACCTACCTTCCCTTGGGCTGGAGGAGCATCGAGAAGCTCTGCGCCATAGTGCGCGAAGAAATGGCACGGGCTGGCTCGGTGGAGCTAGCCATGCCTTGCGTCCAGCCCGCTGAGCTTTGGCAGGAGTCCGGGCGGTGGTTTGCCTATGGCAAGGAGCTCCTGCGGTTGAAGGACCGCCACGACCGGGAGTTTTGTTTTGGGCCTACCCATGAGGAGGTCATCACCGATGTGGTGCGTCGGCGGGTCAACTCCTACCGCCAGCTGCCGGTGAACCTGTTTCAAATCCAAACCAAGTTCCGAGACGAAATTCGTCCGCGATTTGGCCTCATGCGCGGTCGAGAGTTTCTCATGAAGGACGCCTATTCGTTTCACGGGTCCTACGAGAGCTTAGACGAAGCGTACCGGGCCATGGAGCAAGCGTACCGCCGGATTTTTGAGCGCTGTGGGCTTTCGTTCACGGCCGTAGAGGCCGACACGGGAAACATTGGCGGGAGCGAATCCCACGAGTTCATGGTTTTGGCAGAAACCGGTGAGGATGCAGTGGTGGCCTGCACGTGCGGGTATGGCGCCAACGTCGAGAAAGCAGAAGCAGGCCCGCTCCCCAGAGCACCCCAATGGCCGGGACATGCACCGGAAAACCCCCAAGCGGTGCACACGCCGGGGCTTACCTCGGTGCCGGAAGTGGCAGCTTTTCTTGGTCTTTTGCCGGCACACTTCATCAAGACCATGGTCGTGGAAACGGACAAAGAGTTTGCCGTTGCCCTAGTGCGCGGGGATGACGAGCTGAACGAGGTGAAGCTCAAGAACGCCTTGGGAGCCACCCATTTGCAGCTGGCCTCGGCGGAAAAGGTCCAGAAAGTCACAAAAGCCACCGTGGGTTTTGCCGGTCCTTTGGGGCTTTCGGGGGTGCGGGTGGTGGCCGACCCGGAAGTCATGAGGCTTAATCTGGCTGCCACCGGTGCCAACCGGGACGACTTTCACTGGGTGGGCGTGGTGCCAGGACGTGATTTCACCCCCGACCTCATAGCAGACATCCGGCTGGTGCGGGGAGGTGACCCCTGCCCTCGCTGCGGCAAGCCTTTGGAGATGAAGCGCGGTATCGAGGTGGGGCACATCTTCAAGCTGGGAACCAAGTATTCGAAGCCCATGAGGTGTACGTATTTGGATGAGAAGGGGCAGGAGCAACCCATGATTATGGGTTGCTACGGGCTGGGGATTGGCCGAACCGTAGCGGCAGCAGTGGAACAAAACCACGATGAGGAAGGCATCATTTGGCCGCTGCCGCTGGCACCGTATGCGGTGGAGCTCCTCAACGTGAACCCAGACGTGCCGGCGGTAGCGGAGGTGTCGGAAAGGCTTTACGGGGAGTTGGTGGCCGCGGGCGTGGACGTGCTTTACGACGACCGTGATGAACGCGGTGGTGTAAAGTTTAAAGACGCTGACCTCATTGGTTTTCCGCTACGGGTGGTGGTGGGGAAAAAGGGTGTAGAGCAAGGGCATGTGGAGATCTCCCTGCGGCGCGATAAAAGCCGGCGCACGGTGGGCATTGCCGAAGCCTCGGGGAGGGTGCGGGAGCTCTTGGCGCAAGGGGAGGTGCGGTAGTGCTTTTGGCGTTGCTCCTCCTGCAGGCCACGCTTAGCACACCGACTTCGCAGGTAGGGGTGATCTTGACGGTGGACGACCCAGGAGCGCGTTTGGTGTTGCGTGAGGGCTTGCAAAGCAAGTTAGGTAGGGAAACCCGTTGGAACTGCAGGGAAACGGCGGTTTGCCTGGAGGTGGTGGCAGTTCCCATCGTCGTCGGCAAGGCTTCTACCGGTTGGGCAGTGGCAGCTCGCTTTTCCCAAAGGCTTAAGGTTTCACCCCAGTGGCCGGGAGGGCTTGAGAAACCGGAAGCGAAGGGCCAAAAGCCGGCAGTGGAAATCATCGAAGACACAACCGCTTTTGGCGAGGTGGCTTGCACCCCGTGTGAGGAGGCCAAGGCCGAATGCCAGCGCCAGCTGGGGGAGCTCAAAGCGTTTGCCCGTGAGCGCTTCGAGGATCTGGGTGGGCTTTTCTTGCAGGTGGGCCCTCCCAAAAGCCAGTTTTTGCGACAGGTGGCCGAGGAACTGGCCGGCCGGCTTTTGCAGCAACTTGGGGAAGGAGGTGCGCCATGAGCAAGCTAACTTTAGTTGGGGTGATGGCGGCGGTGCTGGTGCTTAGCTTTTGCGGTGGGAACGCTGAGAAGAGGGGCAAGACCGTGAAGGTGCCCTGCGCCGCCACTTGGACAAAAACAGGGCTACATGTCCAACCAGGGCAAAAGCTGCACCTCACGGCCACGGGCGAGCTTGCGGGTGGGCAGTGGCGCTTTGGGCCAGAAGGAACTTCTGAGCACCCCGAATGGGCGCGGTACAGCTTGGTCCCCGAGTGGCCGCACCTAGCGCTCATCGGCAAGGTAGGGGAAGATGGCGATCCTTTCCTCGTGGGCAAGGAGTTTTCCGGCACTATCGTGAGAGGTGGCGAGCTGTACTTGGGGATCAACGATTTGGACGCGGAAAACAACGACGGTAGCTTCGAAGTTACCGTGTTCCTGCAGTGAGGCTTTCTTGACCAGCGAGCCAAGCGTAGGCACACCCTAAAAGCGCCGCCAACGGATCCTCCACCAAGGATACGGGGATCTGGGCGAGAAGCTCTTGGTGTACGCCTTTGTCCTGGAAAGCCCGGGCAAACTCCGGCCAGCGCAGCCAGGGAACAAGGCCAGCAGTCACCGAGCCAGCGAGGAAAACCCCAGCAAGGGGCAGCGTCACCAGCGAAAGGTCGGCCAGGAAGCGAGCCAGGTACGTTACCGCAAGGGCCACGGCCCTGGCGCAGTGGGGGTTGTCATGGGCATGCGCCACCACCCATGCCCCGGGGTCGTGAGCGGCAGCTAAGTCTGAAGCCAGGCTTTGCCCCGAAAAAAATCGGTAGAGACGAACCAGCCCGGGTCCAGAAACCACGTGCTCATAGGTCACGTTGCCCACCTGCTTGCGAAGCCAGGAGGCAAGCTCCCAGTCCTCAGGGGCTTTGGGGCAAAAATCGCCATGGCCGGCTTCCGTAGGGACAACCGCGGGGCCGCGTGGGGTTTCTACTACCGCGGCGGCACCCAGGCCGGTACCCACGGCTACCACCAGCTTAGACGCGCTCTCCCTCGGGTTTCCCGGATGGAGCAGCCGGTGCGCGGGCAACGGTGGGTGTGCGAAAGCCCAGGCCAGTGCTGCTACGTCGTTAATGAGCAACACTTGCTCCAAGCCCAGGGACGCTGCCAGTTCTTGGCCTTGCAGCTTCCAAGGTAAATTGGTGGTGACACAGCTCCCCGCCAGCACCGGTCCAGGAACGCCGAAGCAGGCTGCCCGCGGTCGAGGGCCGCGTTGCGTGGTCAAGTAGCTTGCCACCAAATCGCGGAGGTGGGGGAAGGCGGTGCTTACCACCCGCGTCACCGTTTGCCGGTCCATGGCGATCCCGTGGGGGCTTGCGAGCACCACGGCGAGCACGGTTTTCGTGGCGCCTACGTCGCCAACCAACAGGGGAAAGGCGTGCGCATGCATGGTCAGTGCCTAGGGCGTGAGCTCTTGGGAAAAGTTACCAATCCACCTCCACCTTGATGGGGGAGCCGGCATAGCGGGCTACCAAAACGTGGCGGTGGCGCTTGCCGTAGAGGTAAAGGTCGCGGGTCAGGCGCACGTCCTCCTGGCAGTATCTGGCGATCTCATCCAAACGCCCCTCCCGGTACCAGCGGAGGGCTTGCAGGCCATCCCCGGTCTTGCCTTCACCTAAGGTCGCCTGGACCACGGAATCCAGTTTAGGGCGGAAGGAAAGCTTTTGCTGCAGGTCCACCATAATGTCCAGGGTCTGGGGTGTTCCCGCCGGGAACTCGCCGTACCCGCGAAGGACCTCGTAATCAAAACCCAAAACGTTGAATCCCACCACTAACTCGGCGCTGGCTAACGTGGCCATGAGGCGATCCACCTCTCTCTCGTAAAACACGTGGAAGCGGTCATCGGCAAAGGAGTACACCACGCCCACTGACATACCCAGTTGTCGGGTGTTTCGCCCCGCCACTTCTTCGAAGCTCTTTTGGGTTTCCAGATCGAAGACCAAAACGGCTCGGCCCACAGGGGCTTCCCGAAGGGAGGGGTCCTCAAAAAGCCCTAATTGTCCGTCCCACGCGTCTTGCGTACCAGGCAATTTCGCCTCCTTTGGCCAGCTAGTGTACCATCCAGGTCCGTGAAGGTGGTGCTTTTACCTCCAAGGACCGTTGCCCCTGTCAGGGAAGGGGTAGGGACAACCTTATCACCATGGCTTGAGGTAACCCTTGTGGTGCGGGTGTCGGTGCCTGACTGGGGCGTGGAGGAGGTGGCCTTTTTCCACTGGGCAGCCCCCTGGGAGGGGAAAACCACGGGCCTTGCCTGGCGGCGTTTTGATCCCGGCCGGTGGGCAGCGTTTTCGGGACTTCCAGCTGCAGTAGCTTTGGTCCCCCTCACCGTTGCCGAGGCCGAAACCTTAGTTGCGGAGGTGAGGAAGCTTTTGCCTCGGGAGATGTACCGCCAACCCCTGTTGGGCGTGAGCTCGGCGTTTGACGAGAGCTTTTCCGCCTTTCGCCATCGTTGTTTGAAGGCCGTGGCTCGCACCGTTAAGGAGGGTCTCCTGCGGCGGGAACCCGCGGCAGCACAAGCCGTGGCGCATGTGGTGGAGGGCATCGAGCGAAGATCCCTTAAGCCTGAAGAATGCGAGCTTTTGGAAGCTCGCGTGGGTTTGACCTTTTACCCGGAGGGGAAGGAGCCTTCTGTGGCTTCCGAAAACCTCATGGTAGAAGGAGGGAAGGGTTGGCGAGGCTAGCCGACGATCGGCGTAAGGTTCGGGCTGCTCGTCTGGCGGCCGGCACGGCCGGTTTGCTGGCCATCGCCAAGGCCATTGTGGGTTGGCAAACCCACTCGCTGGCGGTGCTGGCGGCGGCAGTGGATTCGCTGATGGACCTTTTCTGCTCCGGACTGAACGCCATTTACCTGCGCATGGCGGCGGCCCCACCGGATGAAAAGCACGCTTTTGGCCATGGGAAAGCCGAAGCGCTTTCGGCGGTCATTCAAGCCACGGTGGTGGCTATGGGTGGTCTTTGGCTTATTGGGAAGGCAGTGGAGCGTTTTCTGCTTCCTCGACCTTTAGAGAAAACGGCCGTGGCCTTGGTCATGATGGTGGTGTCGTTAGGGGTTTCGCTGGCACTTACCGCTTTTCTGCGGCGTGAAGCGGCCGCCACTCACTCGGTGGCGCTACGCGCCGATGCCTTCCACTACGCCACTGACCTCGCCTCCAACGGTGTGGCCGCTTTTGGCATTTTGGCTTTCGAAGTTGGCGGATGGCACGCTGCTGACCCTTTGGCCACAGTGATCATTGCCTTTTTCATCCTGCGCGGGGTTTGGGGGATTTACAGGGACGCCGCCGATGAGCTTCTGGATAGGGGCCTTCCTCGCCAAGTAGAAGACGAGGTGAAGGCCATGATTGCCAACCTAGCACCTGAGGTGCGTGGGTATCGCGCTTTCCGTTCGCGAAGGGCAGGGCGGGTGCCTTTTTTTGAGTTTCGTCTTTTGGTGGACCGTGAAACTTCCTTTGAGCGTTCCCACGAAATTGCTGAGGAAGCCATCAAGCGCATCCGTGACAAGCACGGCCCCGATACCCAGGTTATGGTGGATACCGACCCGGTGTAGACCCCCGGCTGCCGTACCACGGACGAAAAACCGGCGCAACCGCGAGTCACCAAGGCGTGCTGCAAGCAACAGTGTCGTTCAGGAAATTAGAAGCTGTAAAGGCCGGGGTCCCGGGAGGGGGCTTCAGGTTCTTCGCCGCCGCCCTCCGCCCCCAGCTCTTCTTCCAGTTGGTCGCCCAATTCTTCTTCCAGTTTTTCCGGATCTTCACCGGCTTCCATGCGACGGATCATCTCCTCCAGAGTTGGGGGCACAGGCTCCCCCGACACTTCGGCCAGCCGGCGCATAAGACGGCCCATGGTCTTGGGATCTTCCATGTCTTTTTCGTCAAGATTTTCTGCCAAGCTTTCCAGTTCTTTTTCCAAACCCGCTGGTAGCGTGGGCTTATCTTCCGGAAGTGTTTTCTCGTGTTTTTCGCCTTTTCGGGAAATTCCCGCGACCGCAAAAGACGAGGGCACGCGTCTCAGCTCCTGGCTGCCACAGCGCGGACAGGTGGGCTGGCGCTTGGGGGTGGGGGACAGGGAAAGGAAGCTGTAGATTCGGTTGCAGCGAACGCAAAGGTACTCAAAAATGGGCACGGCACACCTCCCCGGCTTTCGCCACGCGGGGTTATTCTAGCTGGATGAGGGCAAGGGAGCGGCCGCAGGGAGTTGTTGATTTTTTGCCCATGGCACGTGAACAGCTTCACATTGTGAAAAATAAATTGCGGTACTGAGAACCGCCCGAAAAAGATTCGGCCCCGATGGCTACGGCATTGGTCTTCTGGTAATATTGGCTAGTCAGGTAAAAGAGTTGTCAGGGAGGGCAGGAACCATGCGTGAGGGTGTGGCACGGTACGTGACGATGGCACAGGAAGAGCAAGCGGCGCGGCAGAAGGCGTGGCGAGAGGCAAAAAAGTGGCGGTTTGACACCGTGGCGGTTCATGGGCTTTACACGGTGGACGAGGCCATCGGGCGCAACCAGGGGGCAATAGTCGAGCCTGTTTACCTTGCCACCTCGCAAGCGTATCGCGATAGCGACGAGTTGGAAGCCGCGCTGGCGTACCTCATCCCCACATGGTGTTACGCACGGATTGCCAACCCCTCCGTTTATTACCTGGAGTGGACTTTGGCGCTTTTGGAAGGCTACGGGTGTGAGTTTGAAACCGCGTGTTGCGCCACCTCTTCCGGGATGGCTGCCATCATGTCGGCCATTGAGCCGTTCTTGGTGCGGTTGCCAGGAAGAGAAACGGAACCCATCAATTTTGTCGCTTCTGCTCACGTTTACGGTGGCACTTTCCAGCAGTTTTCCGTGCGACAAAAAGAAAAGGGGATCGAGGTGCGCTGGGTACAGCACCCGGAAAGACTTGAGGAATGGGCAGCCCTCATTGATGAGCACACGCGGTTTTTGTACGGGGAGCTGCCTTCCAACCCGACCCTTGCCTTCTTTGACATCGCGGCCGTAGCCGAGCTGGCGCACGGCCATGGCATTCCCCTCATTGTGGACTCCACCGTAGCCACACCGGCGTTGCTTCGGCCTTTGCAGCACGGGGCCGACATCGTGGTGCACTCCGTGACCAAGAGCATGACGGCTTCGGGGTTCGGCGTTGCCGGCGCGGTCATTGCTCGAAAGCCAATCGTTACGACCATTCCCAACGAGCAAATGCGCGAGGACTTCGCCAGCTACATCAAGTTCCTTCCCAACCGCGACAACGGCCCCAACCTTTCGCCCATGCAAGCGGTACTTACCTTGAACGACCTACGCACGTTGCGCACCCGCATGGACGTGCTTTCGGAGAGTGCCCTTACGGTGGCCGAGTTTCTGGAAAGCCACCCCAAGGTGGAAAAGGTAAGCTACCCCGGCCTTCACTCGTACCCCTTCCATCACCTGGCACGCCGCTACCTGTGGTTGGTGGACAGCGAACACGACCAGCGCTACCGCGAGAGGGTTAACCGCTACGGCCACCTGTTGTCTTTTTGTGTGAAGGGCGGTCACGAGGCAGCACGCCGCGTTTTGGATGGGCTTCAGCGCATTTACCGTGCCACGGACCTGGGGCGCATCAAGTCGGTGGCCACGATTCCGGCCATTTCTACCCACCAGCAACAGGGGGAGGAGGGGCGCAAGCTGGCTGCCATCCCCGATAACCTCATCCGCCTTTCGGTGGGGGCCGAGCACCCGGACGATATTATTGCTGATTTGGAGCAGGCATTAGCTGGGGCTTGAGCCGGAGTCAACTCTGCAAAACAAAGCCCGCACCTGCTGCGGGCTTTCTTGTACGTCGCGGGGTTGGGGCTTCCTATCCAGCCTCGAGGTCAAACTCCATGAAATCAAACCAGTGGCCGTGGCCGGCAATGGCGTCTATTTCCGCTTGCACGATGGCAAGGTGCCCCCGTTCTATATCGAGAAACCGCGAGAAAAGCGGCTGGTACTGTGCTGGAAGCTTGGCCACCAGGTCCTGGTAAAAGCCGGACGTGGTTCTTTCTAGCTCTAAAGCGGTCTTCAAAAGCTCCAGCTCGCCTTGCGTCGCCACGTGCCCCTTGTGCGCGGTTTCGAGCTTCGTTTTGGCTTGCTCGAGAATGTCTAAAGGCGGGATTTCAGTAGCGAGCTCCGGGCTTTTAATGTGACCGGTTTTTTTCCATTCATCCAAGCGCGAAAGCAGGTACTCCAGGTGGCGCTGCTCTTCGGCGGCCATAACGCGGAAGATTTTCTTTCCCTCGGGGCTGAGGATTTGGCCCTCCCCCTGGGCGTAGTGGTCTCGTACTCTGGTTTCGTATTCGATAGCCACTGCTAATGCCTGTTCTAACCTCATTGAGTCTCTCCTCCGCGTTGAGTTTATCAGAGGAGGAAAGGCTTTCTTACCCGCGCGTATTCGTCCATAACTTTTGGCACGCCTTGGTGGAGTCGGAGAAAACCTGAATAGCGGTTTTGAGTTTTCCGGCGTGGTGGGGGAGTTGCGTGCCTCCGCGGATGAGAAACTGGGCCAGCTTGCGGTTTCTAGGTCCACGGCGGTGAAGAGGAGATCCGGGTTGTAGTTGATGAACATGTCCTGAAGGGTGCGGCTTTCACGCTTCACGAAAGGGTTTTCCTTGGGGAAGCCGAAAGTTGGTCCAGAAGTGTTCAAGACCGCAGGCGTGCAGGGCTTTCGAAAACTCCCTGGCGAACTCGGAACCGTTTCCGACCTCGCTTCTGTGAAGCCACCGCGGACAAATGTGGGGCCGCCGCTCCGTTTGTGGGGCCGGCGCTCCTGCGCCGGCTATAAACGTTTTTCCTTTTTAACCCGCGCGGAGCGCGGGTCCCACGTTTTTAACTTTTTGCGCTGTGGGGCCGCCGCGAGGAAATGTGGGGCCGCCGCTCCGCGGCGGCAATAAACACATTCCTGGAAAACTCGCGCGGACCCGATGTTGCACATTTGTTTCTTCAGAACCCGCGCCGAGCGCGGGTCCCACATTCTTACGTTTTTGCTCTGTGTGAGCGGCGCGGAGAAATGTGGGGCCGCCGCGAGGAAATGTGGGGCCGCCGGTTATCTCCCGCGGGGGGCACGCTCGCCCCCCACCACCCACCCGCG
>CALHAH010000028.1 GCA_937934115.1 uncultured Thermoanaerobaculum sp. | reverse complement strand
CTGACGCTGGATTGGTCAAAAGTGCAACCACTGGAACTGAATGCGGCACAAACGGCTCAGGTGGCTGAGCTGGCCCCCATCCTGGAGGGTAAGCCTGATGTGACGAAGATCGAACGCATCGAGCTGGAACGCCTCGCCCGCGAGTTCCGCACCCAGCGCATCATCTTCGAGACGGCGCGGGACGTAATTCGATCATATTCGGTCAGATGAAGCACACGGCAGCCGCTAGGTCTTGCTGGCGCACCTTCTGCAGATCGTTGAGCAATTGATCCGCTGTGACTGGATTGTCATCAAGCCGCAGGCGTTCAACCAGGACCAACTGCGCCGCTGCCCCATTGTCACGCTCAACATGAGCCGCGTCGTTCAGCACGTTTTCGATGCCGTCCGCCACGGGAAGACCGACCGGCTTGCGCCGGTTTTCGACCGCGACCATCCCATCCGCTCCACGGGTGATATGCGCACCTGGTATACGGGCAAGCCGTGCGCGCGTAGGAAGAAGTCACACATCAATGTGTGCGTCTATGACAGCACCTGGGAAGCCTCAGATGCCTACGTGCTTGACCACAGCGACGCGGTGAGCGCCTGGGTCAAAAATGACCATCTCGGGTTTGAGGTGCTCTATCTTTATGCCGGGGTCGTGCGCAAGTACCGTCCCGATTTCCTCGTGCGCCTCGTGAACGGCGAGATGCTTGTTTTGGAGACGAAGGGTCACGGCAGCGAGCAGGACCAGGTTAAGCGCTGCTATCTCAGTGAATGGATACAAGCCAGCAATGCACACGACGGCTTTGGCGGTTGGCGCTGGGCAGTGGCGCGACACTCTGGCGAGATTCGGGATTTACTCGAAAACACCGCAAGGGCTGGTGACGGTTAGTCCTGATGGGAGAACCGCTCCAGTAAACGAGCAGTCTTATGGTGATCGCTGACGAGGCGCACCGCAGCCAGTATGACTTCATTGACGGTTTCGCCCGACACATGCGCGACGCGTTGCCCAATGCCTCGTTCATCGCCTTCACTGGAACGCCCATCGCGCTCGCCGATGGCAACACCCGCGCGGTCTTTGACGACTGCATCAGCATGTACGACCTCCAACGGGCGGTGGAAAACGGGGCTACCGGTCCAATGTACTACGAGAGCCGGCTTGCTAAGCTCGACCTGCCCGAAGAGTTAAAGTCGAAGATTGAAGAGGAGTTCGAGGGAGTCACCGAGGGCGAGGAGAGCGAGCGCAAAGAGCGGCTCAAGACGAAGTGGGCGCAACTTAAGTCTATCTTCGGAGCGGAGAGGCGCCTCAGGTTGGTCGCCCAGGACATTGTCGAGCACTCGAGACGCGCCTTAAAGCGATGGATGGCAAAGCGATGATCGTGTGCATGAGCCGGCGCATTTGTCTGGAGCTGCTCTCCGTACCGCCGCAAGGCGTGGTCTTTACCACACCCTCAACCCAATCCTCTCCCAGGGGGAGAGCGAGGAGTCACGCAGAGGGTGAGGGTGAGAGGAAGCGCGGCGTAGCCGGGACGACGTCGCCTTCTTCCAGGCGGTGCGGGCGAGCCTCGCCCAGCGGGCGCCAGGCGAAGCAAAAACGGATGAAGAGCTAGACGATGCTATCCGCCAGATCGTCTCTCGTGCGGTTGCCCCCCAAGGGGTCGTGCACATTTTCGCGGCGGCGGGTTTGCAAAAGCCGGACATATCGATCTTTTCGGATGAGTTCCTGGCGGAGGTCCGGGGCATACCCCAGAAAAACCTTGCCGTGGAGCTCCTGAGGAAGCTACTCCAAAGCGAAATGCAGACACGCCGGAAAAACGTGGTCCAGGCGCGCTCCTTTGCCGATCTTTTGCAGCAAGCCATTCGCCGCTACCAGAGCCGTGCCGTCGAGGCGGCCCAATTATTGAGGAGCTCATGGCTCGGGCAAGGGAAATGCGGGAGGCGTCTCCTCGGGGCGCGGCACTGGGCCGTTCCGAGGAGGAAATGGCGTTTTACGACGCGCTGGAGACCAACCACAGTGCGGTGAAGGTGCTGGGGGACGAGACGCTGCGAACCATCGCCCGCGAGCTGGTGGCCACTGTACGTAACACCATTAGATTGAATGGTGCTTGCGGGAAAAGGTGCGCGCCAATTTGCGCCGGCTGGTCAAGGGCATCCTAGGCAAGTACGGCTACCTTCCCCACAAGCAGGAAAGGGCCACCCAGACGGTGTTGGAGCGGGCGGAGGTTTTGTTGGCAGAGTGGGCCGCCCGTGCGGCATGAGCCAAGATCTGCTCGTCTTAATTCTTGCCTCAACCTAGTACCAGCGCCCTGGGCGTGTTTACCCAGCAGGTTGAAAAGGACGGTCCGCCATGACCACCTTTGGCTTTTGGCGGGCTGTTGCTAACCTTGCCTGGGGAGGGGAGATGGAAAACGTGGTGGTGCTGGGAGCAGGAAGGGTGGGGCGGGCCGTGGTCTGGGATTTGGCCCGGGATTTTGCGGTGACCGCCGTGGATGTTTCGCAAGCCAACCTGCAGTGGCTGGCCCGGCATAACGTACGCACCGTGCAAGCGGATGTGACCCACCGTGATGCGCTTGCTCGGGTGGTGGCTGCCACCCGCTGGGTTATCAACGCGGTTCCCGGGTTTTTGGGGTATCAGGTGCTTTCTGACCTCGTTTTTTTGGGCAAAAACGTCGTGGATATTTCTTTCATGCCCGAGGATCCTCGGGCCTTGGATGCGGAAGCCAAAGCCCAGGGGCTTTTGGTGGCCGTGGACTGCGGGGTGGCACCAGGGCTTTCCCATTTGGTTTTGGGGTACTGGTACGCTCAAGCTTCAAAGCTGGAGAGCTTTACCTGCTACGTGGGGGGATTACCAAAGGAGCGGGTCCTCCCCTGGGAGTACAAGGCGCCCTTTTCGCCGGTGGATGTGCTGGAGGAGTACACGCGGCCGGCGCGGCTGCGGCGGGACGGCACGGTGGTGACGTTGCCGGCCATGGCCGAGCCGGAGCTGGTGTACATCCCGAAGGTGGGTACGCTGGAGGCCTTTCTCACCGATGGCATGCGCACGGCCTTGGAGACGATCCCTATTCCTACCATGGAGGAAAAGACCCTGCGCTACCCGGGGTACCGGGAGAAGATCCTGCTGCTTAAAGAATCAGGGCTTTTAGCTGCAGAGCCGGTGGAGGTTTCGGGGGTGCGGGTGCCGCCGTTGGCGGTGACGGCTAAGGCTTTGACCCAGGCGTGGCAGTTTGGGGAAAGCGAACCCGACCTCACGGTGATGGTGCTCAAGGCACGAGGCATCTTTGGCGGAGATAAACGGGAGCAGTCGCTTTTCCTTTACGACACGCTGGATCCTGCCACCGGTCTTTCTTCCATGGCCCGCACCACGGGGTTTACGGCCACGGCTGTTCTGCGGACGCTGGTGGAGGGGTATCACCGCCAGCCCGGGGTGCTGGCGCCCGAGCTTTTGGGGCAAAACCTGCGCCTCACGCGCCGCGTGATTGCGGCTTTGCGCGAGCGAGGCATTTCCATTACCTGGGAGGACGTATGATGCGCTCGCCGTGGGTTCGCCTCGCCCTCGGCCTTCTCGCGGCCACGCTGGTGGTTCTCGGTGGCCTGCGGATGGCACGGGTGTGGGCTGAGCGGCAGTTTGTCCGCGAGCTGGGGAGCTTGGACCCCTCGGCGTACACCCGTCCGGCGGTTAAAGCCGACAACAACGGAGCCCGCTACTTCCTGGCGGCTGTGGGCAAGCTGCGGGTGGAACCCGAACAAGCCACGCTTTTAGCGTCGTGGGCTTCCGATCCCCACAACCCCGTGCCGGATCGTTTGCTTTTGCTCGCCAGCAACAACGAGCCAGCTTTGCAACTGGCACGGCGAGGGGCCGGGCTTTTTGAAAGCTTTTACGGGATTGACTACAGCGCGGGCTTTCACACGGCCCTGCCCGATCTCCCTCACCTCATGACCCTGGGACGACTCCTGAGCTTGCACGCACGGCTGGCGAGGGAACGAGGGGAGTGCAGCCGCTCCCTTTCTTCCCTTGCGGCGCTGGCGAGCCTCGCCGCCAGCCTGGAATGGGAACCGGGGGTGGCGTTTTTTTACGCCGGCTTGAGTTTGGAGCGCTTGCAGCTTGGGGAGCTTGCCCGGTGGGTGGCGGAGGCGCCGCGGCTCCGTTGCCGACTCACCAGCTCCTCGGGGCTTGTCTCCCCAGTTTCTCCGCAAGCCGTGTTTCCCAAGGTGGTGGCCTTGGAAGAAGCGTCCCTGCGCCGCGAGCTTCCCCAAAAAACCGGGTTTACGAGCTTTTTGGCAGCCGACTTCTTGCGCTTGCGTGGCGCGCAAAAGGCGCTGAAGCTGGCGGCCATGGCGTCCCTTCCCTGCGCCCAGTGGGCCCGCAGCACCGCTTGGGAGGGGTTGTCCAACCACGAATCGCGGCTTTTGTTGGCTTTGGCGCACGCGCAAGGGGTGCAGGCCTCGCGTTTGCTGCTGCAGGCTGCCGTGCTTCGCCTTCGCCACCACGCCGAACACGGGAGCCTCCCGGCGTCTTTAGGGTTTTTCCCGGAGGCCACGAGGGGCAACCCCTTTACCGGCCAACCCCTCAGCTACGATGCCGCCACCGGCACTTTGGCTGTGCCCGATGGGGAAGCCCTTTGGCGTGCCCTCCATTTACCCACGCCGCCGCCGCCGTTTACGGTTGGGCTGCCGGTGGAGCCGGAAAAACCTTCACAACGGTCGCCCGAGTAACCGTTCTCAAGCTTTCTGCAAGGCTTTGCCGAGGCCACAAAACCACGCACAAAAGAGGGTTGATTGTGAAAAAGCCGGCCAAAGCCCGGCAAGAAGCGAAAGAGGTACGGCTTTTGAAGCTTGGAGCAGCAAATCCGCTGGCAAAAAAGGGGCGGGCTGTTCCCATAAACCGCGAGGCAAAGGCCCATGCCTGGTAGTTTGTTGGCAGCTCAGCCACAAGCGCGAGGGTGAGGGGCGGGGCTTACGGCACGCACGGTGGCAGGCCGGAAGCTCGCGTACGAGAGCTTGCGCCCCCTGCAAGAACGAGGGCACGGCTTGCGCCACTTCTGGAGCTTTGCCTGGGTTGGGGGGTGCGCGGTGAGGAAAGGACCGAAGCAAAAAAACCACCGCTGGGCGTGGCGGTTGCGGCCTAGGCGCGCCTTTTTCCGCCTGAGCTTTGGAAAGCACGTGAGGGCCAAAGGGGAAGGTGGCGGCACCTCCTGCGCCTTCGGCCGCACAAATTTCCACCCTCGCTCACTTGATGTAACGTACCCCGCTGCTCTTCGTCGTGCAACGTTGCTTACCAGCGCGCGACCCCGTTGCCGGCTGGCCACTGCCCGGATCAGGGGCGGAAGGTCAAGCCCCCGGGCCCTCCTTGGGGAAGTGCTCCACTTTAACGTGGAGATGGCCCGCCAGCTGATCCGCCTCGCGGGTGAGGGCGCGGGCAATGACCACCCTTTGGATTTGGTTGGTGCCCTCGTAAATTTGCGTGATCTTGGCGTCCCGCATGTACTTCTCAATGGGGTAGTCGCGGCAGTAGCCGTAACCACCGAAGAGTTGCACGGCGTCGGTGGTAACGCGCATGGCGGTATCGGTGGCCATGACCTTGGCCATGGCTGCCAGCTTGGAAACGTTGGGCAAGCCAGCGTCAATGGCGCGGGCGGCGGTGTAGACCAGTTGCCGCGCCGCCTCGATTTGAATAGCCATATCCGCCAGCATGAACTGAATGGCCTGGAAAGACATGACCGATTGGCCAAACTGCTGACGCTCGGAAGTGTAGCGAATGGCCCACTCCAACGCGCCTTGCGCCAGCCCTACCGCTTGCGCCGCCACTCCCGGCCGGGCCCGATCCAGGGTCATCATGGCGTTGGCGAAGCCGGTGCCTTCCTTGCCACCCAGCAAGTTGGCTGCGGGAACCCGGCAGTCCTTAAAGTGCAACTCGTGCACCGGCACGCAGCGAATGCCCATGGTGTCTTCCCGCTTGCCAATTTCAAAACCAGGCGTTCCTTTTTCCACGATGAGGGCAGAAATGCCCCGCGTGCCGCGGGTGCGGTCGGTGGCGGCGTACACGGTGTAAAGGGAGGCCACACCACCGTTGGTGTTCCACTTCTTTTGACCGTTAATCACGTAGCTATCGCCATCCTTTTCGGCGGTGGCAATGAGCGAGCCGGCATCGGAACCCGACCACTTTTCGGAGAGCCCAAAGGCAATGAGCTTTTCCCCCTTGGCTACGGCGGGGAGGTACGTTTGCTTTTGCTCCTCGGTGCCGCCCAAGACGATGGGGAAGCTCCCCAAGGCGTTTACTGCATAGGCCACCCCGATGCCCCCGCAGGCTCGGGACAGCTCCTCCACCACCACGCACATGTCCAAGACCCCGGCGCCGTGGCCCCCGTACTCTTTGGGGATCCAAATGCCCATGAGGTCGTAGTCCTTAAGGGCTTGAATCACGCTCCAGGGGTACTCGCCGGTGCGGTCAAGCTCCGCGGCCACGGGGCGGGCGTACTTTTCCGCCACTTCCCGGGCTCGGGCCTTGTACTCCTGGGTGCGAGGGGGGAGAAGTTCGGTCATGGAAAGCCTCCTTTCGCAAACGCCTGTCATTGTAACAAAAGAGTTTCACGTGGAACGTGGCACAATGCCCCGGTGTTTACCGCGCGGGTTCCTTCCCTTGTCCCCAACCGCTGGGCGCAGATGCTGGTGGCTTTCCCCCCCCGCTTTGACCTCACGGTTTCCAACCCCACCTTGGTGGGCTTGCCTTACCCCCCCGATCTTTTGGCGCCCTTGGCGCACCCCAGGGGTTTGGTTTACCACCCAGCTCCGGCGGGGCTTGCCTCCGCCAGGCAGGCGGTGGCAGCCCTGTACCAGGCCCAAGGGCTTTCGGTACGGCCTGAACAGGTCCTGCTCACGGCGTCCACTTCGGAGAGCTACAGCTTGTTGGCCAAGCTCCTCTGTGAACCAGGTGAAGGCTTTTTGGTGCCCCAGCCTTCGTACCCGCTTTTTGAGCACCTGTTGCGGGCCGACGGTTGCCGGGCCGTCCCGTACCAGCTTCCCGAGGAGGCGGGGTTTCGCTTGGATACCTCGCGCATACCGTACCACGAAGGGGCCAAAGCCCTGGTTGTCGTGCAACCCAACAACCCCACGGGAACGGTGGTGCCTTCCGAGGAGTGGGAAGCCTTGGTGAAGCTTTGCCGGGACCGAAGCTGGGCGTTGGTGGCCGATGAGGTGTTTTGGGAGTTCCCCCTGGGGGCCAAAGCGCGGCAAAGCTTTGCCGGAAACCCCCACTGCCTCACGTTCGTTTTGGGTGGGCTTTCCAAGCTTTTGGGTTTGCCGCAGCTGAAAGTGGGCTGGATGGTGGTGTCGGGACCTCAGGACCTGGCAGCAGAGGCCTTTGCTCGCCTGGAGTTTTTAGCTGATACCTACCTTTCGGTGGCCACGCCCACCCAGCAGGCGCTGCCAGAGATCTTGGCGCGTGGGCTGGGCGTGCGGGAGGCTATTCGCCAGCGGCTGCGGGTCAACCTCGAGCTCTTACGGGAAGAGTTGCAAGATTTCCCGTTTCTCGAGCTTGTGGAACCGGAAGGGGGTTGGAGTGCGGTGGTGCGCTTCCCGCAGGTGGTAAGCGAAGAGGATTTGGTCTGCGAGCTTTTGCAAGAGCGTGGCGTGGCAGTTTACCCCGGTTTCTTTTTCGATTTTCCCCACGAGGGTTTTTTGGTGGTGAGCCTTTTGGTCTTGCCCGAGCATTTGCGCTTGGGCCTCCAAGCCGTGGGCCAAGCGCTGGCAGCGAAGCTTCCGCGTCCTTAGGGTTTGGCCGTTATAAGAAAAAGGCTTAAACTCGCCAATCGTGTGTGGGCACGTGCCAGCAAAGGGGGCAACATGAGTCAATCTACAAGCCTTCGCGAGCAAAAAACCGTGCGCTGGAGCGCTATGGCGTTGGTTTCCTTGGGCATGCTGTGCGGCTACTACGTGGCCGACGTGGCTTCGCCGCTGAAACCGCTGTTGGAGGGCCAGCTGGGTTGGACCAGCACCGAGTACGGCTTGTACACCGGCGCGTACGGCTGGTTCAACGTGTTTTTGGGCATGCTGGTGGTGGGTGGCATTGTTCTGGACCGACTCGGCGCCCGGCTTACAGGCCTTTTGGCCATTGCCTTTATGTTCTTGGGCACGGCTGCCCAATGGTGGGCGCTGGCCACCACGTCGCTGGTCGGTTCGTCATGGCTTGGGGTCAAGGGGCAAGTGCTGGTGGCGGCTTTGGGGTACGCGCTTTTTGGTGTAGGCATTGAGTGGTTTGGCATTACCGCCACGAAGATCATTGTTCGCTGGTTCAAAGGCCACGAAATGGCCTTGGCCATGGGGTTGCAGGTGGCGGTGGGAAGGTTAGGCACGGCCATTGCCTTGGGCAGTGGCGCGGCTATTGCCGTGGCTTTAAGCGTTTCTGGCCCGTTCATGGTGGGGGCCTTGGCCTTGGCCTTTGGGTTGGTGGCCTTTTTGTTTTTTGCCTCCCTGGATCGCCGCTTGGATGCCAGCGAGCGCGAAAGCCAAAGCGCAGCTCCCGAAGACCAGTTCCGCTTGGCGGACATTGGTGTGATCCTCAAAGACCGGGGCTTTTGGCTGCTCACCGGGCTTTGCGCGCTTTTTTACTCGGCGGTTTTTCCTTTTTTGAAGTACGCCCCGGATCTCATGGTGCAAAAATTTGGCATTGAGGAGCGACTTTCCGGCATCATTCCTTCCCTCTTGCCCTTTGGCACCATCCTTTTGACCCCCGTTTTTGGCAACGTCTACGACCGCAAAGGCAAAGGTGCCACCATCATGCTCTTGGGTGCCCTCTTTATCACCGGTTCTCACGTGCTTTTGGCAATTCCTTTCCTCACGTTTTGGCCGCTGGCCATGGTGGCGGTTTTGCTTTTAGGTGTTGGGTTTTCCTTGGTCCCTTCGGCGATGTGGCCGTCGGTGCCCAAAATTGTGGAGGAAAAACGGCTGGGAACCGCCTACGCCTTGATCTTCTTCATTCAAAACCTGGTAGCGCTCATGGGGGTGCCGTACCTCATCGGTTGGGTTTTGGATCGCTTTTGCTTGCGCGGGAAGGAAACCTTAAGCCAGGAAATTGCCGGAAAAATCCAGGAAATCGTCAGGGTTCACTACGACTACACCTTGCCCATGGTGCTTTTCGTGGTTTTTGGTGTGCTGGCGGTGGGCTTTGCCTTGGCCTTGAAAGCGGAAGATCGCAGGCGCGGTTACGGCTTGCAGCTGCCGGCGGGAAACGTGAAGTAGCTAGAGCCAGCCGCGGCGGCGAAAGGCGTACAGCATCCCCAAAGCGAGGATAACCATCACGCCCCAAAGGGCGGGGTACGCCCAGGGCCAAGCCAGCTCCGGCATGTGATGGAAGTTCATGCCGTAGACCCCCACGATGAAGGTGAGGGGCAGGAAAATCGTGCCAATGACGGTGAGGACCTTCATGACTTCGTTCGTGCGTTGAGCGACGGCGGAAAGGTAAAGCTCCAGGAGACTGGCCGCAGTTTCGCGGTAGCTTTCCAGGATATCCAAGAGGTACAAAACGTGGTCCTGCACGTCGCGCAAGAAGACCCGCACCTCAGGGCTTAAAAGCGGGTTTTCTTCCCGCAAAACGGTGCTCACCGCGTCGCGCAGCGGCCACAGCGACCGACGCAGCTGCAAAAGATCCCGGCGGAGTTGGTGTAACTGCGGCAGAACGTGGTCCTGTTGCTGCAGCAGCGTCTCTTCCAGGGACTCCAGTTGTTCGCCGAGCTTTTCCAAAACCGGGAAAAAGTGATCTACGGCAGTGTCAATGAGCGCGTAGGCTAAGTAGTCGGGGCCGTACTGAAAGAGCCGGCCGGAGCCAAGGGCCAGGCGCTTTTCCACAGTAGCAAAAAAGGGGTTCGACTCTTCTTCCACGCTCACCACCAGATCGGAAAAAACCAAAAGGCTTACCTGCACCTCGTGCAGACCCTCTGGCAAGAGCACGGGGACATCCACCACGAAAAAGAGGTAAGAAGCGTGGGTTTCCGCCTTTGGGCGTTGGCCAGGGTTGAGGATGTCTTCCAGCACCAAGGGGTGGACCGCCAACCTGCGGCCCAGTTCCTCCACCACGCGGGTATCCAAGCCGATGACCCGCAGCCACCCCCGCTCCCGCGGCAACGCCAGCGCCGCCGCCACCGAGGGGGGCGAAGCTTTACGTGTCCCTCGCGGGCCGTAGGTGAAAAGCTCGAGAGTGGCCTTAACCCCGGTTTCCGGTAGGGTACCGGGGGATGTGCCCGGCGGCTGGTACCGTTTGAGACGACGAGCCATGCCCGCCGTCATTGTACGCTTTTGTGTGAAGAAATTTTTACACCTTGTCCTTTTGGGCGAAGCGTTCCCACTCCGACTCAAAGCAAAGGGATGCCAAAGAAACCATGCGGTCCACGAACACAACTCCATCCAGGTGGTCGTACTCGTGCTGGAGGACCCGGGCGTGGAAGCCCGAGGCTTCGAACTGTACCACCTGGCCCTCCAGGTTTTGGGCCTTCACCCCCACCCGCAGGTACCTGGGAACTAAACCACGAAGCCCGGGGAGCGAAAGGCAGCCTTCCCAGTCCTCCTCTTGGCGGTCGTCCAGAGGCGTGAGCTCGGGGTTGACCAGGACCCGCGGGGGGACACCCTCGCCATAATCGGCTGGGACGTAATAGGCAAAGATCCTCCACGGTACGGCAATTTGCGGAGCGGCGAGACCTACCCCGGAAGCCGCGTGCATGGTTCGCACTAAGTCCAGAGCCAGCTCCCGCAACTTGCGGGTGCCGAACCGCTCAGGCGGAACCTCCTGCGCCCGCTCCCGCAGCACCGGGTGCCCAAGGCGTACCACCTCCCGAATGCGGCCGGCGTTACCGGTTAGCTCCAGGCTTGCAAGGGAAGGTAAGGGTGGGGGGGAGGCGATGGCCACCTTTACTCCACCGCAAAGGAGTGCCCGCAGCCGCAGGAGCGCACGGCGTTGGGGTTGTCCACCACAAAGCCGGCACCGCGGAAGTCTTCTACGAAATCCACTGTAGCGCCAGCCAAATACTGCGCAGATAGGGGATCAATGACGACGGTGATGCCGTGCGCTTCCACAATCGTGTCGCCCTCTTGTTGCTCGTCAAAGGTAAACCCGTACTGGAAGCCCGAGCAGCCACCACCCTCAATGAAGATCCGCAACGGCTTGCCCTGAGCTTCCGGCATGCTTTGTGCGAAGTACCGTACCTTTTCCGCTGCTTTTTCCGTCAACTGCACCATCAACGACCCTCCCGGAGCTTCAGCTCCTTCTCTTGCAACCCAAACCCGGGCTGCTTCATTCCCAACTAGAGTCCCTCGGCAGCAAGGAAACGCTCTGCCTCAAGAGCCGCCATGCAGCCCGTACCGGCGGCGGTCACCGCCTGTCGGTACACGTGGTCCTGCACGTCGCCGCACGCAAAAACCCCGGGAAGCGAGGTTTTCGTGGTTCCCGGTTGCGTGACAATGTAGCCGGCCTCGTCGAGCTCCAACTGCCCAACGAAGAGCTCGGTGTTGGGCTTATGGCCAATGGCTAAGAAGACGCCCTGGGTGGGGTAGGCCGTGCGTTCACCGGTGCGGGTGTTTTCCAGGATGACCGCTTCCACGCCCTTTTCTTGCGTGCCCACGATGTCGGCTACTACCGAGTTCCACACAAAGGCAATCTTGGGGTGGGCCTTGGCCCTTTCCTGCATGATCCTGGAAGCGCGCAGCTGGTCGCGCCGGTGTACCACCGTGACCTTGGTGCAAAAACGCGTAAGGTACAAGGCCTCTTCCATGGCTGTGTCCCCGCCGCCCACCACCACCACCTCTTTGTCTTTGAAGAAAAACCCGTCGCAGGTGGCGCAGGCGGAAACCCCGTAGCCCATGAGCTCCTTTTCCGCAGGGATTCCCAACAGCTTGGCAGAGGCACCTGTGGCAACGATGAGGGTTTGGGCCAAAAACTCCCCATGCTCGGCGCTTAGGACACGAAACGGGCGTTGGCTGAGATCCACTTTTTCCGCCTGCGTAAAGTAAAGGGTTGCCCCAAAGCGCTGGGCTTGCTCCCGCATGCGGTTCATAAGCTCCGGCCCTTGGATGCCCTCGGGGAAGCCGGGGAAGTTTTCCACCTCGGTGGTGATGGTCAACTGCCCACCGGGTTGCATGCCTTCCAAAACCACCGGCTGCAACTCCGCGCGAGCAGTGTAAATGGCGGCGGTGAGGCCTGCCGGCCCCGAGCCCAAGATCAATACCCGTACCTGGTGGTTCGCCCTCATGCTCCACCCTCCCCCGGGGATTCTACTCTCTCCGAAGCGGGAGCACGGCCCGTTGCCTTTGGCGGAAGAGAAGGGTTTCGCGCACCCCAAAAGCCAGGAGTCGGGACACCGCCTCTTGAAACCCGAAGCCCACCTCTTCCGGGGCGTGGGCGTCGGAAGAAAGCACGAATGGCACACCAGCTGCCACCAGGCGGTGCAAAAGAGCCGGGGAGGGGTAGTCTTCGCCCACCGGCTTGCGACGGCCAGCGGTGGAAACCTCCACAGCGGTGCCGGTGACGGCGAGTGCCTCTAAAACCCTGGACTCCAAATCGGTAAAGGGCTTTTCCGGGAAAAAGCCAAACTTCTTGGGCAGGTCCAAATGGGCCATGATGTCAAAAAGTCCAGTGCGTATGGCCTTTTCCAGTTTTTGCCAGTACTTCTCCCATATGGCCTCTACCTGGTCAGCACCTTGCTGGTACAAGCGCAACGATGAGGGCGCATCCACCCACAACCCGTCCAGCCAGTGCACCGAGCCTAGCACCACATCGAACGGGTAGCGCTCTAAAAGATCCGCCAGTTTCTCCTCGTGCCCTTCCACGTAGTCAGCTTCGATCCCCAAAAGCACCTCCACGGTACCTCGGTACTTTTCTTTCAGTGCCAGGACGCTTTCCACGTAACTGGGAAGCTCCTCTGAAGCCATGGCTAAGGTGGGGTCGTGCGCCTGCGGTGGCAGCCAGTAAAAAGGGATGTGATCGGTAATGGCCACCGCCGCAAGCCCCAAGGCCACGGCTTTTTCCACGTACTCTTCTTCGTGGCCGAGGGCATGCCCACAACGAAAGGTGTGGGTGTGGAGGTCAGCGAGGCCGGAGGTACTCAACACGCCTGGGCCATCTCCGCAAGCACAGCTTCTGCTGCTGCCCGTGGGTCCGGGGCTTGGGTAATGGGTCTGCCCACCACCAAGAAGTCAGCGCCTTGACGCACCGCGTGCGCCGGGGTTGCCACGCGGCGTTGGTCCCCCACCGCGCTCCCTGCGGGCCGAATGCCGGGGGTAAGGAGCACGAAGGGCGGCGGGAAATCCACCCGCAGAAAAGCCAGCTCTTGGGCAGAGCACACGACCCCTGAAAGTCCAGCCTTTTGGGCAAGCTGCGCCCAGTGCCGAACACGCTGGCCAGCGGAGCCCGGGAGGTGGAGCTCCTGCAGGGCTTTTTCATCCAAGCTCGTGAGCACGGTTACCGCCAAAACCAACGGTGTTTCGTGCCCCGGGGGGGTGCCAGCCTCCGCCCCGACCCGGGCCGCCGCCATCATTTCGCCCCCACCTGCCGCATGAACGTTAAACATGGCCACGCCCAGGCGCGCACAGGCGTACGCGGCGCGCTCCACGGTATGGGGGATATCGTGCAGCTTGAGGTCCAAAAAGACCTTTTCTCCCTGTTCCACAAGCCACTGCACGAAACTGGGACCCAGCGAGGTGAAAGCCTCCAAACCCACCTTGAAAACCCCCACCACGCCGCGGAGGACCTGAACCAGCCGTTCCGCCTCCCCTCGGTGGGTGGTGTCCAGGGCCACCACCAGCCTCTTCGCCGCCTCCTCTCGCGTCATGGCCACACAAGCCCTCCGACCAGTTCCCTCACGTCCTCGACCCCTTCTTGCTGGCAAAAAGCTTCCAGCTCTGCCAGCACGGTCAGGCACGCATTGGGGTTGCGAAACGTGGCGGTGCCGACCTGGACCGCCGAAGCCCCCGCCAGTAAAAATTCCACGGCATCGGTGCCGCTCATAATCCCACCAATGCCCACCAAGGGCGCCTGGGGTATAGCGCGATGCACCTCCCACACCAACCGCAGGGCCAAGGGCTTAATTGCCGGGCCTGAAAGCCCTCCAAAACCCGTGGCAATAGAAGGCCTCCGTGTTCGAGCGTTGACGCTCAAGGCTCGGAAGGTGTTCACCAAGGTGAGGGCATCGGCACCGGCGGTTACGGCCGCCTCAGCCACGGCTAAAGGGCTTGGGGCATTGGGGGAAAGCTTGACCCAGAGGGGGCGTTGCGTGAGGGGGCGCAAGGCCGCCACCAACGAACGCAAAAGCTTCGGGTCGTGCCCAAACTCCATGCCGCCTTTGTGGACGTTAGGGCAGGAAACGTTGAGCTCGTAGGCGGCAATCCCCTCTTCCCTTTGCAAACGCTCGATGACCGTGGCGTACTCCTCCTCAGTTTCCCCAAAAACGTTGACCACCACACACGCCTTGCGCTGGCGAAGGGTGGGCAGAACATCGGTGCAAAAAGCCTCCACCCCGATGTTTTGCAGCCCTATGGAGTTGATCATCCCCGCCGGGGTTTCCACGATGCGTGGTGTGGGGTTGCCCGCTCTGGGCTTGGGTGAGAGGCCCTTGGTAACCACGGCCCCTAGGGCTTCGGGTGGACAAAAGTCCAAAAGGTCCAACCCGTAGCCAAAGGTCCCGGAAGCAGCCAAGATTGGGTTTTTGAGCTGCAGGGAGCCCACCTCTGTGGCCAAACGCACCATCCTCACCACCCCTCCGCCAGCTCGCTGGCGCGAAACACTGGCCCCTTTTGGCAAGACGGCGCGTAGGTTCCGTCGGCCAGTTTCACCACGCAACCCAAGCACACGCCAACCCCACAGGCCATGGGCTCTTCCAAGGAGAGTTCTGCCGCAACGCCTTTTTCCCTGGCAAGCCGCGCCACCGCATGCAACATGGGGTTAGGGCCGCAGGCGAGGAGGTGGCTGTAGCGGGACTTCCACCTCTTGCGCAAAAGGTCGGTGACAAAGACGCTTTCACCAAAGGAACCATCATCGGTGCAAAACACCGCATCCCCTGAAACCACCTTTTGGATTTCCGAGCGCAGCAAAAGCTCGGGCTCGGAGGCGGCACCGTAAAACAGGTCAAAGGACACCCCCTGTTTTTGCAGCTGGCGGGCGGCAAAGAGCACCGGCGGCAGGCCAATGCCACCTGCTACGAGCACAGGGTGTGGCCCACAGGAATCCAGGCTAAACCCCCGCCCCAAAGGACCCAACACCCCCACCTCACTTCCCAAGGGCAGGTGGCGCAACATCGCCGTGACCTTGCCCACCTCTTTCACCAGCAGCTGGAACTGCGCGCCGTTTTCCGTTGGCATCACCCCAGCCACCGAGAACGGCCGGCGTAGCAACGGGTCACTGGTGGCGCTGACGCCCACCATCACGAACTGCCCGGGTTGCGCTGGCAGTGGCCGTGGGCAAACCAAGTCCAAGGCAAAGCAGCGGGGCGAAAGCTGGCTGCGAGCTACGAGGACGGCTTTCTGATCCACCCGTGCGTCCATGCCGCGGCATTATCCCTGAAAGCTCACCCCTTGCCAAAGGCGGTACCATGGTACGCCATGCACCGCCGTCGTTTGCTCCTGGCGCTCATTGCCGGCTTCTTTTCAGGTGTGGGATGTGCTTGCTTACAGCTTTTGCTTTGGCCACAGGTCACACCTTCGCTGAAAAGGGCTTTCCTGGCCACCCTCACCTGGGGGAGCTGGAGTGCCGTTTGGCTGGGCCTCAGTGGTTTTGTGGCCTGGGAACTCACAACCTTGCTTTCGGGCCTCTTCGGTTGGCGGCCACGGTGGCCCCGCCTTTGGGTGGCTATGGCAGTGGCTGGGGTGTTTGTGGCGGGCGTGGCATTTTTTAATCAACAGGCCACCCGTGAAATCTTACAGCCGGCCCACCGCCAGGCCTTGGGCGTGGTGGCGATTTTGGGGGTTGTCTGGGCAGCGGCATGGGCGGCCACGCGGCGCCGACGGTCTTCGCTCATCACGGCAGGGTTGATGGCCCTGTGGGGGGCCGGCGTGTGGTGGCCGTGGTGGGGGGCGCAACAGGCGGGCGATGAGCGCCAACTGGCCCAACCATTGCAGGAGCTTTCCTGGGATTTGCAGGGTAAGCCCCGACGGGCCCTGGTGGTGGTGTGGGAGGGGGCAGATGTGCCGTGGCTTCTCCCTCTCATGGATGGGGGCATGATGCCCTTTTTGCAGTCGTTGTGGTCGCGGGGGGGCTGGGGGCACCTGCGAACGGTACAACCGTTTTCCCGGGCGGCCAGCTTGGCCACGTGGGCCACGGGGTGTTCCCCCATACGCCACGGGGTGGTGGGGCGACGGGCGTACCGCCTGCCATTTCTCGCCGATGTCCCGGTAAGCCTTTTGCTGAAGGGGCCTTGGCCTTCCCCCCACCAGCTCCCTTGGCGTTTGTGGCAGCGGGCAGCACCCCCCCCTCCCAAGGAACCAACCCTGTGGGAAGCCCTGGAGGGGCTGGGGCTGCACTCTGCGGTGGTGGGTTGGCCTTTCCCCTGGCGAGGGGTAGCTGAGGCGGTGCCCTGGGAGCAGGCTCCGCCTTTGGATCCCAGTTGGCAAGCCGCCATTGAAGAGGCCGTGAGCAAGGGCACCCCGAAAGCCTTGCCCACCCTCCAGGCTTTTGCTCTTACCGCAGAGGTGGGGTTGGGGGCGGCGGTGATGATTCGTGAGAAAGTGCCCCAGGTGCTGGTGGTGCATCTTGACCTCCCTGCGCGTTTACGCCCCCTTTGGGCTGGAGACGACCCCGGTGGGGTGCTTGCCTTGGCAGCGCAGTTTTTGGATGGCCAGCTGGCCGACCTTTGGGCGCTTTTTGGTGATGCAGACACGCACCTGCTGGTGGTTTCACCTTATGGGATGGCCCCCCCTCGCCCCTGGGACCGGCTTTTGGCCAATGTGGGCCTCACCGGGAAATGGCCGGTTTCGCCCAAGGACTCCCCCGACGGTTTTTTCTTCCTCCTGGGCCCGGGCGTGGCGGCGGGGAGTCGGGTGCGAGGAGCCAGGGCGGCAGACGTCATGCCCACGCTCATGTACCTTTTGGAGTTGCCGGTGGCTAGAGGGCTTTCGGGTCGGGTGTTGTTGGCTGCTGTGGATGAGAATTGGGCAGCTTCGGTTCCCCTTCGGCTGGTGGCGGGCTATCCGTGGCCTGGCCCTTGAAAAGAGTGGTGCGCCCGCCGCGATTCGAACGCGGGGCCTTCAGATCCGGAGTCTGACGCTCTATCCGGGCTGAGCTACGGGCGCACGGAATGGGGTGAGCGAAGGGATTCGAACCCTCGACCACTGGAGCCACAGTCCAGCGCTCTGCCAGCTGAGCTACGCTCACCACGCGTTTGGCCTGCCTGAGAGGATTCGAACCTCTGACCCAGGGATTAGAAGTCCCTTGCTCTATCCAGCTGAGCTACAGGCAGCCACGCCCCCAGTGGGGGTTTGGTCGGGGCGAGAGGATTTGAACCTCCGACCACCTGCGCCCAAGGCAGGTGCGCTACCAGGCTGCGCCACGCCCCGTTCTTGTGGCTTTGCCGCTCCCAAAGAGCTTCCCCCAACGCCGGGGGATGCTCAGACTAGCAAGGTTGCGCTGCCTCCGTCAAGGTGATCTCAAGAAGAGCCAACGAGCTACTTAAGGTACGCGAGGACAGGGTGCAGGCGCTAATCTAGCTTTATGGTGTCCAACCGGGCATTGGCGGAAGCTTTGTTCCAGTTAGCCGAGTCTTACCCTCCAGGCGATGTGCGGCTGGCGTTTCTGCGGGCTGCCTATGCGGTTTTTGACGATCCAAAGGAGGTGGCCACTGCCCGCCATTTGCCCGCCGGCATCCCCTTTGAGGTTTTGCCCACGGTAAGCCTTTTGGCCCGCTGTCGCGGTGAGGACGCTTTAACCGCCGCTGCTGCACGTTTTGCCGGGGCGTACAGCGGGCACCGCCAAAGGCTGAGCCGCCAGGGGTTTTTCTCGGCAGCGGAAGTGCTAGCCCTGCCAGTAGAAGAGCTGGCGCGAAAGCTACGGGGCGCCGTGCATTTTCACACCCGGGCCTCGGACGGCTCCGCTTCCCTGGAAGCCATGGCCCATGCCTTGCGACGCCGTGGGTACTTTTGGGCGGTGATTACCGATCACACGCAAGGGCTGGCGTGTGTAAACGGCATGGACTCCCGTGCCCTAGAGCTGCAAAGGCGGGCGGTAGCCCGGTGGAACGAGCGCCACGGCGAGGAGCTGGAGTTGGTATGCGGGGTGGAAGCGGAAATCCTGGAAGACGGGCGGTTGGATGTGCCGCGTGGCCACCGGCAAGGGCTTCTGGTGGTGGCTGGTGTCCACACCGGCCTCACCAGCACCCGCGATCAAACCTCGCGCTTGCTGCGCGCCCTTGAGGAGCCGGGGGTTTTTGCTTTGGCTCACCCCAAGGGGCGGCTCTTTGCCCGTCGCCCCGGCATTCGCGCTAACTGGGAGAGAGTGTTTGCGACTGCAGCTGCTGCGGGTGTTCTCGTGGAGATTAACGGCTTCCCACGCCGTCAAGATGTGGACCCTACCCTAGCCAAACTGGCCTTAGATATGGGGTGCAATTTTGTGCTGGGCTCCGACGCCCACCACCCTCGCCATCTGGCCTTTGACCGCTGGGCTCTAGCCATTGCCACGGTGGCGGGGATTCCCCAAGAACGAATCGTCAACTTCCAGCCCTTCAGTGGCGCCCTGGGCGCCTGGGAAAGGATGTCATAAGAATGAGAGAGTATTCACAAGGCACCCAAGAGGGTTTAGGATTGCAGCTGGGAGGTGCGTATGGGTTTTTTGGAAGAGCTCAAAGAACGGGCCGCAAGGGTGCGGGGGCGGGTGGTCTTCGCCGAGGGGGATGACCCGCGGGTCATTGAGGCGGCGGCAAAGCTGGCACAGGACGAGGTGTGCGCCGTGAGCGTGGTCTGCCCAGCGGAGACGAGGGGAAATGGCCACCAACAACTGGCGGCCTTGGGTGTGGAGCTTATCGATCCTCAACGGGATGATCGCCGGCAGCAGCTGGTGCAGCACCTTTATTCGCGGCGTAAGGAAAAAGGGTGGAGTTTGGCGCAGGCGGCGGCCGCTCTTGACGACCCACTTTACTTTGCTTCCTGTTTGGTGGCCACGGGCTTTGCCGATTGTTCGGTGGGTGGTGCTGTGCGCACCACGGCGGATACGGTGCGAGCCGCCCTGCACGCCATTGGACCCGCCCCGGGAATCAGGAGCGTTTCATCCTGCTTCGTGATGGTGCACCCTGACCGCCGCTGGGGCCAGGGCGGGGTGCTGATTTTTGCCGACTGCGCGGTGCTTCCCGATCCCACCCCCGAGCAGCTGGCGGATGTGGCGCTGGCCTCGGCAGCTACGTTCCGCTCGGTGGTGGGTGGGGAACCCAAGGTGGCGCTTTTGTCCTTTTCCACCAAAGGCTCGGCGGAGCACCCCTTGGTGGAGAAGGTGCGGCAAGCCGGTGCACTTTTAGCGCAGAGAGATCCGGATTTTGCCTTTGATTTTGAGCTGCAGGTGGACGCTGCCCTGGTACCGGAGGTGGGGGCGCGTAAGGCCAAAGGCTCCAGGGTGGCTGGCGTTGCTAACGTTCTTATCTTTCCCGACCTCGATGCCGGCAACATCGCGTACAAGCTCACCGAACGCCTGGGGGGTGCCCGCGCCTTGGGTCCGCTTTTGCAGGGGCTTTCCAAGCCGGCCAACGACTTGTCCCGGGGATGCTCGGCGCAAGACGTTGTGGAAACCGCCATGCTTTCCCTGCTCCAGGCTACAATAAAAGCGTGAAAGTTCTGGTGGTAGGCAGTGGCGCCCGGGAGCATGCATTGGCGTGGAAGCTTTCCGCGTCACCCCTCGTGGACCAGCTTTACGCGGCTCCTGGCAACCCGGGTATCGCTCAGGTTGCTGACTGCGTTCCCATTCGTGCCGATGCCACCGTAGAACTGGCCGATTTCGCCGAAAGCCTAAGGGTTGACCTTACGGTGGTAGGGCCTGAGCTACCTTTGGTTTTGGGTATCCGTGACGAGTTTGCGCGGCGAGGCCTTGCCCTTTTTGGCCCTACCCGGCGGGCAGCGGAGGTGGAGGGGAGCAAGGCCTTTACCAAAAGACTGTGCCAAACCTACGGCATCCCCACCGCCCCCGGGGAGGTGGTCACCAGCCGTGAACGGGCAGCGGAGGTGGCCAAAAAGCTGGGCCTCCCCGTGGTGCTCAAGGCCGATGGCCTTGCTGCCGGCAAGGGTGTCCTCCTTTGTCATACAGAAGAAGAGCTGGAGGAAGGGCTGGACCGTTTTTTTGCACGCCGTGAGTTTGGGGCTGCCGGCGAGCGGGTGGTGGTGGAGGCGTGCCTTTCCGGGGAGGAGCTGTCGTTTCTGGTGATCACCGATGGTACGTCCGTGTGGCCTTTGCCTGCAGCCCGCGATTACAAGCGGTTGCGCGACGGGGACGAGGGTCCCAACACCGGCGGCATGGGGGCATTTTCCCCGGCGCCGCTCCCCCGTGACCTGGCTTCCGCCATCCTCTCGCAGGTGATCTATCCCGCCCTCAAGGCACTGGCCCATGAGGGCCGCTGGTACCAAGGCGTGCTTTACGCCGGCGTCATGGTAACGGCGGATGGCCCCAAGCTCTTGGAGTTCAACTGCCGGTTGGGCGATCCCGAGGCGCAGGTGATTCTTCCGCGGTTGGGTGGGGATATTGCTCCGCTGCTTTTAGGGGTAGCCAAAGGGGAGCTGGCGAGCCCCGAGGTTGCGGTGGAGCGCCAAGCCACGGCCTGCGTGGTTTTGGCGAGCCGCGGCTACCCGCAGGCGCCGGAGACCGGTCACCCCATCACCGGGGTTGAGGACGCCCAGGCAGCGGGGGCGTTGGTGTTTCATGCGGGCACGGCAATGACCAACGGTCAGTTGGTCACCGCCGGTGGGCGGGTGCTCTCGGTGGTGGGGGTCGGTGGCAGCTTACGGGAAGCGGTGGACAAAGCGTACCGCGCAGCGGAACAGGTGCGGTTTGAGGGCGTGCAGTTTCGCCGCGACATTGGAAAGGGTTTTGCCGATGGCTAAGGTGATGATCCTCATGGGTTCTGCTTCCGACTGGGGCACGATGCAGGAAACCGCCTGCCTGCTTTCCCAATTACAAGTGCCGCACGAGGTGCACGTGGCCTCTGCCCATCGCACCCCAGAGCGCGTGCAGCGGCTGATCCGTGAAGGGGAAGCTTCCGGGGTGCAGGTGTTCGTGGCGGGGGCTGGCATGGCCGCTCACTTGGCCGGCTTTGTGGCGGCGCACACTACTAAGCCCGTGATTGGCGTGCCTTTGCCCGGGGGAGTGGGCGACGGGCTGGACGCCCTTCTGGCCACCGTGCAGATGCCAGGGGGTGTGCCGGTAGCCACGGTGGCTGTGGGAAAGGCCGGGGCTCGCAATGCCGCTTTCTTGGCCGCGCAAATTCTCGCTTTGCAGGATCAGAGTTTGGCCGATCGTTTGGCTCAGGAGCGGCGCGCCAGCGCCCAAAAAGTGGAAGAAGCTGATTTGCAACTGCGGTTGGACACAACCTAAACCTTTTTGCTTTTTTCTCCGTACACTAGTCAACGGAGCAGGAGGGTGCTATATTGTTGCCAGACGTTAGGGAAGAGGAAGCTATGAAGGATCCGGAAAACCCCGAAGGCGAAGGCGTCACCACGCGAAAGCTGGTTCGTCCGGCATTGCCCGACGTGAGCGAGCGTACGCTCCCCTCGGCGAGCTTGCGGCCAGGGGTGGTCTCGCGCCGGCAGGCACCGCCGGAGCAGACCAACGCCGAAAACTACTACTTTGTGAAGCAAATGCAGGCCAAAACCCCGATGGTTGTGGTGCTTACCGATGGCACCGAGCTTCGGGGTTGGATTGAATGGTACGATAAGGAATGCATTAAGCTGAACCGCCACGACGGGCCGAACCTCATGATTTACAAGCACTCCATCCGCTACATGTTCAAGGAGGAGGAGCTCCGTTACCACCGCCGACGTAAGGTCAAGGAGTAAGGGTTTGTCCAGCGAGGCTTTCGAACAACTCTAAGGGCGTGAGAAGTCGGCGCTGGCCGAAACTTTCAGCGGGAAAGGTCTGCAGCGCATGCAGGGCGCGGCGCAGGATGTAAGCAAAGTTATCCCGCACGTGCCGGGCGGCGCTCTCCTGCTGCATGGCGTGGAGCACCTCCAGTTGCTCCACCAAGGCCTGCTCCGGGTTCACCTCCAGCAGGAAATCCTTGGTGACCACCGGGTGGGTGGTGCTGGGGCTACCCAGGAGCAGGGCCTCCAAGTCATCTAGCTTGAGCCGCGTTGCGGCGTGGTCGCTTTCGGACGGCCCGTCCAGCACGATGGGGCGCCGTCGGCAGTTGGCCTCATGAATTTCTGCGGACTGGATGATCCACCCCAGGTTGTAGAGCTTGAGATGGGAGGAAACGTACCGCTGCAGGAACGTCACAAAGGGCACGATGGCTTTTTCGTAGCTTTCGCGGATGCCGTTAAAGAGGTTGAGCACGAAGTGCACGTGAAAGGAAGCAACGGTCTCCGCGAGAGCCCGTACCGCTGGTACTTCCCCCAACGCCAGGAGGAGGTCTTTAAGGAACACATCCAGGTTGGGGAGAGAGTCGTCGTAAACGTCCTCCACCTTGTCCAACAGCGCGTTGATGGTGGCGAGATGCGAGCGGGTTTCTCGGTCTTTGGCCAAGGGGCCCTCTTCCGAGAGCACCAGGCGTAGCTTGCGGAAAATCAGCGCCTTGACGATGTCGCCAGCGGCAGCGGTGGCGGCCGGATGGTGGGGGGTGAAAACCAAAATCCCGGAATTGGAGTGGGGCAAGAAATCCAAAACCGCGGCATCCAGACCCGCTCGCAGGTCCAGCACCACAAACCTTGCGGGCAAGTCGTTAATGGCGCGCATGAGGCGGTAACGGTGCATTTCCTCAAAGTTAATGAACTCCTCCATGGCGTGCTTGGGGGCAGCCACAAAGGCAAAGTTGCGGAAGTGACCGTGGGGATCCACCTGGTCGGGAAGCGTGGTAAGGCACGCCTCCAGAGGTTCCCCTTTACGGAAAAAGTGGTACAGGTCCTTGTGCACCGGCACGTCAATGGTGTTGCGCACTGAGGATGTGCCGGTGTCCAAATCCACCAACACGGTGGGGGCAACCCTGGCCAATGCCAAGGAAAAGTTCACCGCGAAGGTGCTCTTTCCCACACCCCCTTTCCCTGAGCTGACGGTGAGGATGCGCTTGGCCATCACCCCTCTCCGTTGAGAAGCGCCTCTACCCGCGCGCAAACCATGTCTAAGGCCACGGTGTTGAACCCCCCTTCGGGGATAATCACATCGGCCCAGCGCTTGGACGGCTCCACAAACTCCAAGTGCATGGGACGTACCGTTTCCAGGTACTGGCGAATCACGCTTTCCACAGTGCGCCCGCGCTCGGCAATGTCGCGCCGTAAGCGGCGGAGAAAGCGCAAATCAGGGTCGGTGTCCACGAAAATGCGGATGTCGAACTGTTCCCGGAGATCCTTTTCGGCAAAGATTAAGATCCCTTCCACCAAGATGACCTTACGCGGTTCCACGCGGCGGGTGATGGCGGTGCGCACGTGGGTCGTGAAGTCGTAAACCGGGATGTCCACCGCCTCTCCCCGTTTTAAGGCGGCGAGGTGGCTCACCAAAAGCTCGCTCTCCAGGGCGTCCGGGTGGTCGAAGTTGCGGCGCATGCGCTCCCCTGGCGGTAGGTGGCTCAAATCACGGTAATAGCTGTCGTGCTGGATATAAGCGATGCGGTGCGGGCCAATGCGCGAGACGATGGCTTCCGCTACCGTGGTCTTCCCCGAGCCTGTGCCGCCGGCGACGCCAATGCACACAACCTTGCCAGGTTCCGCCGCTCGCCCCTGATCGTCTTGCCGCCACATGGGCCTCAACCTTCGAGGGGTGATTGTAAACCCACCAGCCGCTAAAGTGGCGACGTGCGGCGATGGGTTGCGGTGCTCTTCCTTGTGGGGGTTACGGTGGTTTGGGGTGCCACCTTTCCGGTGGTCAAATCGGCGCTGGCTTCGGCTTCCGTGGGGGTGTTCCTTTCTCTGCGCTTTGCCCTGGCTTTTCTGGTGCTGCTTTTGGCTTCTTCTGGCCGCGGACGCCCACGTTGGGACAAAGCTGCCCTTCTTTGCGGTTTGCTGCTCTTTGCCGGCTACGCGTTGCAAACCGCAGGGCTGCGACAGACCCTCCCCTCCCGCTCGGCGTTCATAACCTCCCTTTCCGTGATCTTGGTGCCCGCTTTGCAGTGGCTCTTTTCCGGTAAGGTCCCCGGTTTGCGAGTTTGGCTAGCCGCGGGTCTTGCGCTTGCAGGCCTGGTATTGCTCCTGCGCCCGGAGGCGGCACCGCTAAGCCTTGGTGATGGGCTCACTTTCCTGTGCGCCTTGGCCTTCGCCGGCCACGTCCTGGCCCTGGAGGCGGCGGTGCGGCGGCAACACCCATTGGGGGTGAATACCGTGCAAATTGGGGTGGTGGCCTTGCTTTCCCCCATTCTGGCCTGGGCTACCCCCGTTTTCCTGGAGTGGAGCGTGGTGCTGGTTGTGGGCCTGGTGATCACCGGAGTTTTCGCCTCAGCGCTGGCGTTTGGCGCCATGGCCAAGGTGCTCACGGTGCTGAAGGCCGGCGAGACAGGCATCGTCCTCGCCTTTGAGCCGGTAGCGGCAGCGGTGGTTTCGGTGCTTTTGGGCTACGAACAAATCACCACGAACATGCTCGTGGGCGGCTTGCTGGTGGTGAGCGGTGTGGCGCTCGTAGCGGCAAGCCAGCGCTAGACCTTGGCTTCAGGGAGCGTCACCAGGCTTTGCGCGTCCACGGTGAGGTAGCGGTTGGCCCCCAGGTACAGCACAGGCGCCACGGCTTCCACCCGCAAGGTGCCGTCTGGGGCAAAAGCCCCTTCCCGCACCATCACCCGCACAATCTCGCTCACAAAAAGCGTTTGGTCCCCCAGGGAATGGCGCTCTGTGACCTTGCATTCGGCAGCCACATAGGCGTTGGCCAAAAAGGGTGCCGCAACGACCTCCCCTTCCGAAAGCTCCAGGGCAAAAGTGGCCACCTTATCCACGTCTCTGCCGGAAACGCTACCCAGCTTGGCCACCAGCTCCACGTCTTGCCAGGGCAAGAAGCTCAGGGAAAACTCACCGGTTTGCACGAGCAGCTGGTGGGAGTAGGTCTTGGGCGAGATGGAGACCCCAAAGAGGGGAGGCCGCGAGGCCAAAGGGCCTCCCCACGCCACCGGCACGAAGTTGGCCCGTTCCTTCTTGCCGTCCCAAACGCCCACCACGCAGAGGGGGCGCGGGTAGTAAAAGTACGCAGCACCGGGTTGCAAGCTCTTGAACTCCATCTTTGCTCTCCGCCAGGATGATACCGAAAATTCTCGCCGCGCCCTAGCTGCCCCCCAAGGCCAAGGCGCGATCCACTCTCTTGACACTACCCTCCTTCGTTAGGAAGAACACCCCCTCTGCCGTGAGGAACACGAGGCTGTCCCCCACCGCGGCCACATCCGCCACAGGCTGGGGCAGCTGCAAGAGCGTGACACGTTCGCCGGTGGCAACCTCCACCCTCACCAACGCCGGCGGGCAAGGGGTGCTTACGGCAGCCACCAGGTTCATCCCGGCGCAGGCGAGAAGGCCACCGCAAGGAAAGGGAATGGTCTTACCCCCTTGCTCTTCCACGTTCACCATGCGTAGCTCTTCCCCCTCGCTTACCAGGAGGAGGTCCTCGGTCAGCCAGCAAAAGCCGGAGGCGGTGCCCAACGTTCGGCCAGTGGGCAGAAGCCGGAGCTCCCGATTTGGCCAGGCAAGCAACGCCAACTCTTCCCCCGAGGGGGAAAGCGCCAGTGCCCGGAATTCTCCGGACTGCACCTGTGCCGCGCCCTCCCCCGTGAGCGAAACCCGCCACACACCCTGGGAGTCAATAAAGAGCACGTCTTCACCGCTGGGATCCAGGCGCGGGGAAAGCACCCACCGTGGCCAGGAGAGGACCAACTCCTCACGCTGGGTGGTTCGCCACAACAGTACAAATCCTGGAGGCTCGGGTTTGACCAAAAGGTAACCTTGCCCTGGCACCATACCTGAAGGAGGGGGAACGGGAAGGCCGTGGCTCCGCCGTCGGGCGTGCCACACCTGTAGAGCTTCCGGTGGTGCCCCTGAGGGCAGTTCTTGGTCTGGGGGCAGCGCCCAAGCGGCACGCAAAGCCTCGTCGCTGCGCAGCGCCGCGCTGTCTTCGTCCTGCAGCTTTTTGCCAAGACCGAAGCTTTTGGGTTCGGCCAGGGCGGAGCGCAAGAGGCGGGGCGGTGGCGGGAAACGCTTGTCCCGGTTTTCCGCCCATGCCTTAACCAGCGCCAGGGGTTGGCGCCTGGCTTGATCCGGCTGCCCAAAGGCTTCCACCAGGTACGCCGCGGCCTGGGCCAGCTCCGGGCTTGCCCTTCCCGGAATCGTGACTTCCCGGAGCCGAGCCCGCCGGATGCGGTAGGGTTCGTGACTATCCAAAATTTGGCGGAGGAAACTCTCTAAAGGGGGAGCCAATTTTTTTGGTTCCACCCATTGGCTTAAGGGCAAAAGCTCGGGGGGTGTGTTGGCTAAAGCCAAACTTCCTAACCATGCTAAGCTCTCGGCAAGCCGCAACACCAGCTCACCCACGCCAGCCTCAGGAGCGGCGAAAGCTTTTTTTGCTAAAAGCCAGGCTGTGGCCGCAGTTCTGGCGGCGTCCACCGGGGTGGTGGCTTCGCTGTCGGGCAGCAACAGCAGCACGGTGCTACCCACGGCTGTGGCGGTGGCGGCGGGCTGCGGGAAAAAACCGTAAAACACGCGCAAGCTCGGGGGCGGCTCGTGGCTTACAGCCAAGAGGAGACGTTGCAAGGCGGCAACGAAGGGCGGTGCCGGCGGGGGCTTGACGGCGCTTTCGTTCTTCGGAACCGCCCCCGCCGCGAGCACGATGCACGCGGCAAGCTCAGGCTCCAGGAGGCGAACCGTGGGGAAAGCGGCGGCGGGAACTGGTGCGAAGTGAATTTTTGACCCGTCGGGAGGCGTTTCTCGTAAAGAGGTCCCGCTGGCGGGTACGACACTACCGCACCCAAAAAGGACAACGATGGCAAGAATACGCGGTGGGACTTGACAAACGCCGTTCATGGCCCGAATAATACAACGCGAGGTCAATAAGGAAAGGAGGAGTGACCATGAACAAATCGGAACTAGCGTTGAAACTTGCCAAGCAGGTGGGGCTTACCCAGGCTAAGGCGGCGGAGGTGGTGGATGCCATTTTCTCGCCGCAAAAGGGGATTGTGGCCGTAGAGTTGGACGCTGGCCGGAAGGTGACCATCCCCGGGTTTGGCACCTTCTCTACCCGAAAGCGAGCTGCCCGTCAGGGTCGCAACCCAGCTACGGGTAAGACCATCACCATTCCGGCTCGCCACTATGTGGCATTCAAGCCGGGCAAGACTTTGAAGGAAAAGCTGGCCAAGTAACGCCAGGAACGGGAGGAGGAGGTCCTATGAACAAGTCAGAGTTGGTGGCTAAGCTCGCCAAGAAAACGGGTCTTACCCAGGCCAAAGCCGCCGAGGCCGTGGATGCTATTTTCAACCCATCTAAGGGCCTTTTGGTGGCGGAATTGACGGCGGAGAAGAAGGTCACATTGCCGGGATTCGGCAGCTTTTTCCTGCGGAAGCGGGCTGCCCGCCAAGGCCGGAACCCTGCCACCGGTGAGCAGATTACGATTCCGGCTCGCAAGTACCCGGCCTTTAAGGTGGGCAAGACGCTAAAGGAAAAAGTTTCCAAGTAGCGCTGTCCACGCCTCTGGCTGCCTCCTCTGGGCAGCAAGCTCTGGGCTTGTGTTCTCCGTTCGGGGTGGCTGAGCCCCCAGGGGGGGCTTGGCAGGGGTTTTCCCGGGCACGCGGGAGCGTGCCTTTTTGATTTTGCCGTCGAGGTCGGCAGGCCATAGGTTTGGTTTGCGCTGCTTGAAGCTGGCGGCATGGTACGCTTTTCTTGACCATGTTTTGCTCTATTTCGAGATTAGGCCGCTGCTCCATCTACCACAATATCTAGCGTTTATGGCAAACAGACACCACTAGATGTTGCGTAGAGGCCTTGACAGGCCATGCGGGCCGTGTTCATACTTGCGTTGCCAAAGGAGGAAGGACGATGGCGGCGAAGAGCAACGCACTGTCCTCGGAAGCTCTTGGTGTCTCGAAAGCACAGGGTTTGATCTTCACCCGTTACTTTACCGTCAAGGGCAAACACCCCTTTGACTTGGTGCGTTGGGAGCAGCGCACCGCCAGGATCACAGGGGCCGATGGCCGCGTGGTCTTCGAGCAGGAAGGCGTGGAAGTTCCCGAGTTTTGGTCGCAAACCGCCACCAACATCGTGGCGCAAAAGTACTTTCACGGGCGATTGGGGACGCCGGAACGTGAGTCCTCCGTTCGTCAGCTTATTTCCCGCGTGGTGGATACGCTTACTGCCTGGGGCGTTGAGGGCGGGTACTTTGCCGACGAGACCTCCGCTGAGGCCTTTGCCGCTGAGCTTGCGCATCTTTTACTGCACCAAATGGCTTCTTTTAACTCTCCGGTTTGGTTCAACGTTGGGGTGGAACCCCACCCTCAGTGCTCCGCGTGCTTTATCAACTCCCTCAAGGATTCCATGGAGTCCATTTTGGATTTGGCCAAAATCGAGGGGATGCTCTTCAAGTACGGGTCGGGAACCGGAACCAACTTTTCGGTGCTGCGCTCCTCCAAGGAGCCATTGGCGGGGGGTGGCGTGGCTTCGGGACCGGTATCGTTTATGCGCGGCTTTGACGCCTTTGCCGGCGTCATCAAAAGCGGAGGCAAGACTCGACGTGCTGCAAAAATGGTGATCCTGAACGTCGACCACCCAGATATCGTGGCGTTCATCAAGTGCAAAGCGGAGGAGGAGAAAAAAGCCCACGCCCTGATTGCCGCCGGCTTTCCGGCTGGATTTGAGGTGGAGGGGGGTGCCTACGACTCGGTGCAGTACCAAAACGCCAATCACTCGGTACGGGTGACGGATGAGTTCATGCGCAAAGTGGAGGAGGACGGCTGGTGGGAAACACGCGCGGTAACCACGGGCGAGGTCATGGGGCGTTACAGAGCCCGAGAGCTCATGCGCATGATTGCTGAGGCCGCCTGGGTTTGCGGTGACCCTGGCATTCAGTACGACACCACCATCAACCGCTGGCATACCTGCAAGACCTCGGGCCGTATCAACGCCTCGAACCCTTGCAGCGAGTATATGTTTTTAGACGATACCGCCTGCAACTTGGCCTCCTTAAACCTTTTGAAGTTCGTGGACGAGGAGGGGAACTTCCAAACTGAGGCCTTTCGCCGGGCGGTGGACACGCTAATCCTGGCGCAAGAAATCATCGTTGATTTTGCGCACTACCCCACGCCAAAAATTGCCGCCAATTCCCACCAGTACCGCACTTTGGGTTTGGGCTACGCGAACTTGGGCGCCTTGCTTATGTCCGAGGGCTTGCCTTACGACTCCGATGAGGGAAGGGCCTTGGCTGCCGCCATCACCGCCCTCATGACCGGCGAGGCCTACCTACAATCGGCCCGCATTGCCGAAAAGATGGGTCCTTTCCCTGGCTATGAGCCCAACCGCGAGCCCATGCTAGAAGTTATTGCTATGCACCGGGACGCCGCGCACCGCTTGCCGCTGCGGGGCATTCCCGAAAAACTGCGGCAGGAGGCGGTCCGTGTTTGGGACGAGGCTCTGGCCTTGGGCGAAAAGGTCGGGTATCGCAACGCCCAGGTGACGGTGCTGGCGCCCACCGGCACCATTGGGTTCATGATGGACTGCGATACCACTGGGGTGGAGCCGGATTTGGCGCTGGTGAAGGTCAAGCGCCTGGTGGGAGGCGGCACCATTCGCATCGTCAACAACACCGTGCCTAAGGCGCTTGCGCGGCTGGGTTACAGCGGGGAGGAGAGCAAGGCAATCCTTGAGCACATTGAAAAAACCGGTACCGCCGAAGGGGCACCCTACCTCAAGGAGGACCACCTCCCGGTTTTTGACTGTGCTTTTAAGGCCGTGGGTGGTACCCGGTTCATTTCACCCATGGGGCACTTGCGCATGATGGGTGCACTACAGCCTTTCCTTTCCGGCGCCATTTCCAAGACCGTCAACGTTCCCGAGGAAACCACTCCGGAGGAAATCGAGCGCCTGTACATTGAGGGGTGGAAGCTGGGGTTAAAGGCGGTGGCGGTGTACCGCGACAACTGCAAGGGGTCGCAACCCCTGGCGGCGGGAGGTGCTTTTCCATCTAAAACCACGGCTGAACCCGAACTTCGGCCGGTACGCCGCAAACTTCCCGACGAGAGGATGGCCATTACCCACAAGTTCTCGGTGGAAGGGCAAGAGGGTTACATCACCGTTGGCCTTTACGAGGATGGCACGCCAGGCGAGCTGTTCATCACCATGGCCAAGGAAGGCTCCACCCTTTCCGGGGTCATGGACGCCTTTGCCACCGCCATTTCCTTGACCTTGCAGTACGGTGTGCCCCTGGAGTTCTTGGTCAACAAGTTCTCCCACGTGCGTTTCGAGCCCTCGGGGTGGACCAACAACCCGCAAATCCCTTACGCCAAGTCCATCATTGACTACATCTTCCGCTGGTTGGCAAGCAAGTTTTTGTCGCCGGAGCAGCAAGCCGCGGTGGGTGTCCAGCCTCTTCCCGGCAGCGAAGGACAACCCAGGTTTTTGGAAATTCCCCGGCAGCCACAGCTTTTTGCTGCCCCAGGGGAAGAAGGGGGCCATGTTTTTATCAACCAAGCTGACGCCCCCCCCTGTCCTTCCTGTGGCATGGTGATGGTGCGCAACGGCGCCTGTTACAAGTGCCTGAACTGCGGCACCGTGCACGGCTGCTCCTAAAGACTTTGAGGCCCAGGGTCACCGTGTTGCTGCTCTGCAGGCACGGCAGTGGAGGTACCGTGGTAGGGCTGCGGGCCTAGCCGAGCCGCTTCACGCCGGGATCCTGGTCGTCTGGGGAAGAAGCGGAAAGCCCCTGGGAGAGAAAGCCAATAACTTTGGGGAAGAACTCCGGCTCCACATGTACGTCGCAATGTCCGCGGTGCGGGATCATCCACAGTTCAGCCCGGCCGCCAGCTGCTGCCCACAGGCGCTGCGCGTCAGTGGGCGGCACCACCGTGTCATGCGTCCCGTGAACGAGGAGCACCGCGGGAACCTTGGCAATGTTCTTTTCTGGAGCGAGCTGGTCCAGCCGGGCCCCCACCCGCCACTCGATAAACCGGAACAAGAGCGGCGCAAGGGGGGCCAAAACAAACCGGCCAAAGCCGAGGGCGATCATGGCCTCCCTGGGGTGGGCAAAGGCCCCCACGGTGACCACCGGGCGGAGTCGGCTGTCATGGGCGGCAGCGTGAATGGCGGCGCTGCCGCCGATGGACAGACCTAGTACCGCAAAGGGAGGTTTTTCCCCTTGCTTTTCCAGAAAATCCCCCGCCGCCCGGATATCTTCCGAAAATTTCTTCATGGAAGCAAAGCCGTCCCGGTCGGAAAGCCCGTGGTGGCGGGCATCGAAAGCCAAAGAACCAAAACCCGCGGCAGCCAGGGCGCGAATGTATGGCAGCATGCGCTGGGCGTTGCGTCCCCAGCCGTGCACCAAGATCACCAGACCTTGGTGGCGCCCTGCTTCCACTGGCGCCGTGAGCCAGCCGTGCAACCTCTTGCCCCCAACCGTGGGGAACCACACCTCACGGAAGGGAACACCTAGCTCTGCCGGGGTTTTCCGCGGCGGCACGCGAGGATTGCGCCAGAAAACCCAAGTAAAGAGGACCCCGAAGCCGACGTAAGCAATCCCACCGCAAACCGCCCACAGGAGCCAGCCCATCGGCAGAGTTTACGCCGGGGCGGTGAAAGTGGTTACGGCTGCTACTTGCCCAAAAGTCCGGCCTTAAGATCCTCCGACGGCGGCTTGGGCCCAAGCCACACCGAAAGCAAGGCATCGGCAAACTCCTTGCCCTCGATGGTACCCACTTCTTTGCCAGCAAAAGCCACGGTGGTGCCTTTTCCCGGCACGTAAGTCATGCTCACTTGTTCGCCCTCTTTTACATCCCGCCACCACCCCAAGAAGCGCTCTATTTCCTTGCCGAGCTTGGCTTGAGCGGCGGAGGCGTTGGCGGCAAAACCCTCCTTCCAGGCTTCCACCAGCTTATCCTTGCCCACGTCTCGCAAGAAGTGCATGACCATTTCTCGCGGTTGGTCTGCGGCCAAAATAGCGCCAGGGTCACTGCTCTTTTGTGTTAGATAGAGGGCCCCAACGTAAACCTTAAACACAGCCTTTTTCCGTAACCCCATACCGTTAAGCTGCAGGACCTGCCCGTTTACGGTTTTTCGCTCCGGCATGGTGACACCGGCCAACTCGCCGGCAGCAAGATGGGTAGCCAGGCCCAAGGACGCAAGAACCAAAAGCATCGTCTTCCTCATTTTTCCCTCCCGGCCGCAGAGGCCTTTGCACCTCATGCCTAACTCTACCCAGCTACGCCGGTCCTGGCAAGCGCTACACTCACCTTATGAGCAAACCCATGGAATTTCGCATGCAAGCCATTGGCCACGTGGAGAGCCCTTACACCTCGGAGGAGCAAATTCCCAAAGGCCGGGGAGCCAAGCACGAAGCCGAGGGCTTCTTGGTTCTTGCCCCGGAATTTGCGGAGGGGCTTTTGGATATCGAGGGTTTTTCCCACTTGTTTGTCATTTGGGTGTTCCACCGTTCCCAAGGCTTTTCGCTTCTAGCGCACCCGCCCACGGCAAGCCGGCCCCACGGCGTTTTTGCCACCCGCTCACCGCGCCGTCCCAACCCCATAGGTCTCACGGTGGTAAAGCTTTTGGGAAGGGAAGGCAACCGCTTGCGGGTGAAGGGCGTGGACATGTTGGACGGCACCCCCATCCTGGACATAAAGCCTTATCTCTCATCCGTCCCCGAAGTAGACCTGCGCCGTGGTTGGCTTGATGAGGAGTAAGTTCGCTGGCCGTTGCTGGCCACGGGCGCCGGTGGTGGTTTTGTCCCCCAGCCAAGTCTCCCCGAGGTAAACTCCGAACGATGAAGGTTTTGGTTACGGGGGCCACCGGCTACGTCGGGGGCCGGCTAGTGCCCAGGCTCCTCCAAAGAGGTTACGGGGTAAAGGTTTTGGTCCGGGATCCCTCTCGGCTTCAGGGTCGGGCGTGGGTGGGGAATGTGCAGGTGGTAAAGGGGGCTTTGGAGGACGCGGAAGCCCTGCGGGCTGCTCTTCAGGGTGTGGACGCCGCCTTCTACTTGGTTCACGCCATGCTTTCCCACCACGAGTTTGAGCCAGTTGAAGAGCGTCAGGCACAAAGCTTCGCCGCTATTGCCAAGGAGGTCGCTCTCGGGCGAGTCGTATACTTGGGGGGCTTGGTGCCTCGGGAAGGTAAACCCTCAGGACACCTTAAAAGCCGCTCACGGGTTGGGGAAATTCTCCGTGCCCACCTCCCCACCACCGAGTTTAGGGCAGGTCCCATTGTGGGCTCTGGTTCCGCGAGTTTTGAAATGGTCCGTTACCTCACCGAGCGTCTACCCGTGATGGTGGCTCCACGTTGGATTTTGAACCCGGTTTCCCCCATTGGCGTGGGCGATGTGCTTCTTTACTTATTGCAGGCCCTAGAGCGAAAGCCTGAAGGCGTGGTGGAGATTGGTGCCCCTCCGATCAGCTTTCTCGAGATGATGAAGACGTACGCCGCCGTGCGGGGGCTACGACGTTTCATTATCCCAGTGCCCGTGATGGCTCCCCGGCTTGCTGCCCTCTGGGTTGGTCTGGTTACCCCCATCCCCAACCGTTTGGCCGTGCCTTTGGTGGATGGGATCCTACACCCTCTCATAGCAAACACCGAAAGAGCCGGAAATCTTTTTCCCGAAATTCGGCCTCAACCCTACCGCCAGGCCCTCGAAAAAGCATTAGAGCGTGTTGCCTCAGGTGTCGTGGAAACCCGCTGGTCGGGGGCTCTTTTCGGCCCCGCGTCTTTCCTTGAGGATCGCGAGGGGATCATCCGCGAAATTCGCAGCATTCCCACGGAGGTCCCCGCTCCAAAACTCTTCCAGGTCTTTTCTGGCCTCGGGGGAGATCGGGGTTGGCTGGCGTGGAATTGGGCTTGGCACTTGCGGGGGTTTTTGGACAGGCTGATGGGAGGCCCCGGTCTTCGCCGCGGACGACGCCATGCGCACGAGCTTCTTCCCGGTGAAGCGGTGGATTTTTGGCGGGTGGAAGCCGTAGAAAATCCACGCCTTTTGCGGTTGCGAGCGGAAATGCGTCTTCCGGGAAAGGCGTGGTTGGAGTGGCAGGCTGTGGAGGAGGGGAAGGGTTCCCGCCTTGTTCAAACGGCCTATTTTGAGCCTCTGGGGTTGGCCGGTTTTCTCTACTGGTGGCTTCTTTACCCCCTGCACGCCCTTATTTTCAGTAGCTTGGCTAAAGCCGTGGTGCGCGAGGCGCAGAAACTGGCCACGAAAACATGAGCGTGCACCGGAGGGCGCTGCGGGTCTTATAATAGAAGGGTCGTTTAGACGAGCTCGTCCCGGGCTCCGGGTTGTGAGTAAAAATTTCGGTGCAGGTAGAAACGGTAACGAGCGAAGCTTGCAGGGCCCTTCGTGAGGCCTACGCGGATAGGAATCCGTGCAACCGGGCGTTGACATCTCATGAGCTCAGGCTTGAAGCGAAAGATTGCCAGGCGCCCACGTAAGACGTGCAGGCAGACCTGTCCCTGGTCATTTTCGTGAAGCCGACCAAAATTAAAAGCCATTTTGGCAAGGTCCGACACCCAAAGCTGGTTTCTCGCGTCGCAAGTTCTCCCGGCAAAGCTTGGGTGCTGAAACCGCCTATGAACCTTTTGGCGCCGCTGCTTCCGGCCCACCTTCAGGGACTTAGCACCTTCCGGAGGGCCCACCAAGGCAACCCAAGTGGCAGCGCATTTGTCAAAGCTCATGGCGGGTAAGCTCTAAAAGAAAAGAGAGAGATGTTTTCGGGTTGTCAGCCAGGACCGCACCCACGTCGCAAAAAAAGTGCTTTTCCCGCAACCCGTAAAGCTTTCAGGAAAGCCGCGGACAACCGCTGGGTCATAAATGCTGCTCGGGCGAAGCGGTTACGTACATTTTTTCCACCTATTGCCCAGTCGTGGCAAAACAATTCGCTCGGCTACTGCTGACACCCGCTTTTCCGGCTCATACCCGCATGCGGTACCGTTTCGAGCATACGACGCACAAAACTACGACCACCCAAACGCTTGCGTTGGTGTCCTCAAAACCTGCTTGCAGCCTGGCATCGCTCTCGCTGGAAAGGGTGCAGTCCTAGCCCTTTTCCACCTGGGAAAACATTTCCAAGGTCCACGACTCCTGCCAATATTCCCAAAGTCTTTTCGCGGTCTGCACTTTCCGCGTTCATTTTGCAGAACTGGGTAGACGTATCAAGGCTTTTGCAGCACTGGCGGCCTGCCGGTGAAGGGCAAACCCACGGAGCAAGTTTTTTCTGACGAGCTTGGGCCCGCTCCGAAACTGGAAAGGCAAAAGGACAAGGCTGGAGAGCAACACGCAAGTCACCGCGCGACATTTAGGTTCGCCAGCGCGCGCACCCTTTTGGCATCATCCCGTGGAAGTCCGACGTAGCCCCTTCCAGAGTCCGCGTTAGGCACTGTGGCAAAAAATCAACACGTATTTTTTTGTGAGCTAAAATCCGGCAGCTGCACATGTGGTAGCTGTGTGTTCGGCTTTCTGCAAAGCACAAAAAACTCTTTACATTTTGTCCTCTTCGAAATCGCCGGGCCACGGGGCTCAGAAGTTGGATTGCCCACATCTTGCAAGCCTTACTTTTTTGCGCGATGTGATGCCGCCGCAAAGGTCCCTACGTCTGCCCCCGAACCCCAACCTTTTTTTGAGGCTATTTTCTTCACCGCCACTCGGCGAGTTCTTGCCCACCACAAGGAACAAAAACACTGCTATTAAAACATTTAAGCCTCGTCTCTAGACCTTCCTGCCGATCACTTCTCCCGGGAAAACCACCTAAAGCGATGCTGGCGGAAATCCTTTCCTTGGTCGCGAGAACTCCGAAGGCAAAAGGAGGGAACGGATTTAGGGTAACGGCCTACGCAAATCCTCTTCTGCCTTGGTACCCGAAGATTCTGAGCGCCACTTAGCATACCAACGGCGATTCGGTGACTTTTGCCCACACTTACGTTCCCCTTTATTGCTCAGCTTGGAACCCTCCCGCCCCTATTTCTTTGGTGAGCCCTAGAGGGTTGGTGAATCGCTTCGGTAACGGGTGCGAATGGTGGGGATGAGGTACTCACCAAAGGCGCGGTGAAGGTCGTAGCGAGGCGCAAAACCCCAGTCGCGCCGCGCCGCACTGTCGTCCACATCGGCGGGCCAGGAGTCCACAATGGCTTGGCGCTTGGTATCCACCTTATAGGTGATAGCGGCGCTGGGGAACGCTTGCCGCACCAGTTTACGGATGTCCTCAGCAGTGGGGGCGAAGCTCCCGACGTTGTACACGGTTTGCTTGAGGTTTCCCCGGGGTGCCGCCGCTAGCCGCAGCAAAGCTTCCACCCCATCGGGCATGGCCATAAAGGGGATTTGCGTGTCCTCCCGCACAAAACAGGCGTAGGGCTCGCCTTTGGCTGCAGCGTGGATCATCTCTGGTGCAAAGTCGGAGGTGCCCCCGGAGGGCACCGTCACCGCCGAAATTAGCCCTGGAAAACGCACACAGCGAAAATCCACCTTGCCAGCACGAGGCTCCGCCGCCAATTGCCGGTAGTGACGGGCGTAGTAGCGCCCCAAATGCTCACAGTAAAGCTTGTTGCAGCCGTACATGGTGATGGGCTGCAAGAACTGGTCCTCTTGAACCTTGCCGGCGGCCGCCTTTGTGGCCAAGTCCGGCAGGCCGTAAACCGCAATGGAGGAAGGGTAAACGAAGACCACCGGTCGGCCGTGGGATTCCCCCTGCCGTTGGGCAAATTCCAGCAAGTTAAGGGTTCCTTCCACATTTACTTGATGTGCGGCCACTGGTGTGAACTCTCCCCGTGTGGAAAGCAAAGCCGCAAGGTGGAAGATGAGGTCTACCTCGTACTCAGCGAGGATGCGTTCAAGCAGGCTTTTATCCAAAATGGAGCCTACAAACTCACGATGCACTCGCCCCTTCAGCTCGGAGGAAAGCTCCCGCACATCCAAGGTCACCAACGTGTGATTGCCGCTTTCCGAAAGCCGTTCGATGAGCCCGTGACCAATTTCCCCTGACGCCCCCGTGATGAGCACCACCGGTTTGCGCATGGCTCCCTCCACCTCGTGAAGGCTAGCACAAGCTATGTCGCCTTGAAACACCTACGTCCCCACCCCGGGTTGCAGGACAGGGGTAAGCCAGCTGGAAAACCTCCTCCGGTTTTTCTCTCAAGACCTTTTGGCAGTGCCCGCAACGTGTTCCTAGGAACGCTTCTGGCAGCGGGAGCGTTGTCATACCTTGCCGCCGTCGCGTCATGAGATTACGAGGCGCGCTCCGCAAGCTTTTTTTTTGCGCCGGAAGCTGGGAAGCGGTGCTATGATCTTGGTATGAGCACGCAGGTGTTGGACTTTCACGCGTTGGTCCAGGCTCTGGAACAACATCCGGAGTGGCGGGCGGAGTTGCGGCGGCTGGTTTTGAGCGAGGAACTCCTGGCCCTTCCTTCCAGCTTTAAACGGTTGGAGGAGGATTTGGCGCGCCTGGCAAGCACGGTGCAGGAATTGGTTACAAACCAGGTGCACATGCAAGCGGCTCTCGAGGAACTGGCCCAAGCGCAAAAGCGCACCGAGCAGCGCGTGGAAGAGATGGCACACGCGCAAAAGCGCACGGAACAGCGCGTGGAAGAGTTGGCGCAAGCGCAAAAGCGCACCGAGCAGCGCGTGGAAGAGTTGGCGCAAGCACAAAAGCGCACAGAACAGCGCGTAGAAGAGTTGGCGCAAGCACAAAAGCGCACGGAAGAATCGTTGCAGCAGCTAGCCAAACGGGTGGAAACCATGGCCGTGCAGCTGGGGGAAGTGCGGGGTCAGGTCTTGGAGATGCAATTCCAACAAAAGGCGCCAGCGTACCTGGGTCGCCACTTGCGGCGGGTTCGGGTCGTGCCTTCGGAGCGCTTGGCAGAGCTGCTGGATGAGGCAGTGGATGCCGGCCGTATTACCTTGGAGGAGCGCCAAGCGGTGTTGTTGGCCGATGCGGTGGTGCAAGGTTTAGGGCTGGACGGTTCACCCCTCAGCTTGGTGGTGGAGGTTTCGGTGGTGGTGGATGAGCACGATTTGGCGCGGGCCGTGGAGCGGGCCGAGATCTTAGGCAAAGCTTTAGGGACCAGGGCGCAAGCGGCCGTTGCTGGCCAGGAAATTTCCCAACCCACACAGCTGTTGGCGCGTCGCTTGGGAGTCTGGTGTCTCCAAGATGGCCGTCAGCTATTGCCGGCGCAGCAGTCGTAAAACGCTTCACGCGCCGGTCATGTTTTTTTCAAGCTGGAAGTTCTTTTTCCTAGGTCCCTCCGCCTTTAAGCAACGGTTACCTCTTCGCACAGGTACACGTCCTGAATGGCGTGGAGCAAGGCGATACCCTCTTCCATGGGTTTTTGGAAAGCCTTGCGGCCGGAGATAAGCCCCATGCCACCAGCACGTTTGTTAATGACGGCGGTGCGTACCGCTTGCGCTAAGTCCGAGGCACCCTTGGATTCACCTCCGGAGTTAATAAGCCCTACCCGTCCCATGTAGCAATTAGCCACTTGCCAGCGGGTCCACTCAATGGGATGGGGCGGCACCAGGTGAGCATAGGCTTCCGCCTTTGGTTTGTTCTTGAAGTCCAAGGCCAAATAGCCACCATCGGTTTCGGGCTGCTTTTGCTTGACGATGTCTGCTTCAATGGTGACGCCCAGGTGGTTGGCCTGGCCGGTGAGGTCGGCAGCGCTGTGGTAATCGCTTCCCTCTTTTTTGAACGCGTTGTTGCGCAAGTAGCACCACAGAACGGTAAACATCCCCAGCTCATGGGCGCGAGCAAACGCTTCGCTCACCTCTTGGATTTGCCGCCGGCTCTCTGGCGCTCCGAAGTAAATTGTGGCACCCACGCCCACGGCACCTAAATCAAAAGCTTGCTCGACGCTTCCGAAAGGGGTTTGGTCGTAGATGTTGGGGTAAGTCAAAAGCTCGTTGTGGTTGAGCTTGACGATGAAGGGGATCTTGTGGGCCCATTTGCGAGCTACGGCTCCCAACACCCCGAGGGTGGACGCTACCGCGTTGCACCCGCCCTCGTAAGCCAAGCGCACGATGTTTTCCGGGTCAAAGTACATGGGGTTGGGGGCAAAGGAGGCGGCGCCTGAGTGCTCCACCCCTTGGTCCACCGGCAAGATGGAGAGGTAGCCGGTGCCAGCCAAGCGCCCGGTGTTGAACACCAAGCTCAAGTTGCGCAGGACCGCCGGCGAACGGTCGGAAAGGGCCACCACTCGATCGAGGAAATCAGGCCCTGGCAGGTGAAGCATTTCTTTTGGGATTCCCCTGCAGGTGTAGTCCAAAAGGCCAGCATCGGCGCCCAAAAGCTCACGAATCCTTTCAATCATGGTAACCTCCCGTGGCGGGAGGATTGTAGCAAAGCCGTGTGGTGGCTTCTCCTCTGCTTCAGTCTTTGGGTTTCCGACCTTTCGGCAGAAGTTGTCCCCATTTCCCAGGTGCAAGGCGCACGTTCCCGTTCCCCTTTGGAAGGGCAGGTGGTGGAGGTACAGGGGGTGGTTACTGGCGTGACCGCCGTTGGCTTTTTCTTGCAGGACCCCAACCCAGATCAAGACCCTGCCACTTCAGAAGGCCTTTTCGTGTACAACCGCACCGCGCCTCCGGTAGCCGTGGGTGAGGTGGTGCGGGTGCGCGGTCTGGTTCAGGAGTACGTACCATCTGCTGATCCATACAGCCCCCCCTTGACCGAGCTGGTTAACCCCCAGATCGTGCGCCTTGGCCAGCAGCAGCCGTTGCCAGAACCGGTCGTGCTCACCATGAATGTGCTCCAGCCCCAGGGTCCCTGGGAGCAGCTGGAGCCGTTTGAAGGGATGCGGGTAGTGGTGCCTTTCCTGCAGGTGGTGGGACCCACCCTGGGACGGGTGGAGGAAAGCACCGCCCAAGCCACCAGCACCGGGGTGTTTTTTGGAGTACTGGCAGGTCTTCCCCGCCCGCTCCGGGAGCCGGGTTTTCCGCCCTTTGACCCGATACCCGCCGGTGATCCTCCGCGCTTTGATGGCAACCCCGAAATTCTCCGCGTGGATACCACGTGCTTGCAGGGAAACCAGCCCCTGGATGTGCCCGCCGGCGCGCTGGTGGGAAACCTGGTGGGGCCCTTGAGCTTTGCCTTCCGCCGCTACACCTTGTGCCCAGAGGCGGGCTGGGTAGTGCTCCACCAACCTGCGGCGCCCCAGCGGCCCGCGGCACCGGCCCGGGGTGAGCTGGCAATTGCCTCCTGGAACCTTCAGCGTTTCTTTGACGACCAAGATGATCCGGTCTTTTCCGAACCGGTACTTACCCAAAAGGCGTGGGAGTTGCGGCTGTCCAAGCTCGTGCGGGCCGTAGCTGAGCACCTGCACTTCCCCCATGTACTGGTTTTCCAGGAAATAGAAAGCTTAAAAGCGCTGCAGGCGCTTGCCTTTCAGCTGGAGGAAGCGGTCTGGCAGCAAGAAGGGGAGCGCCCAGGTTACCAAGCCTTTTTGCCGCCGGAGAGAGATCCCGGGGGGTTGCGCTTGGGGGCGTTGGTGGCGTCTTCTTTTCGGGGCCTCCGCCTCACGGTCCATGAGGCCACCTCAGTCCTTACCCAAGCCCAGTTACGCAACCCCGATGGCAGCGAAGAACCGCTCTTCGACCGGCCTCCCCTCCTTTTGCGCATCAGCGTGCAACCCACCTCCAGTCGTGCCCGGGAGCTGGCAATAGTAGGGGTGCATCTTCGCTCCATGAACGGGCTTTTGAGCACCACGCCGGGGAGCCGCGGCTGGTCCAGCGAAGGGGCGCGGGTGCGGGCCAAACGCGCCCAGCAGGCGGAGGAGCTGGCCCGCTGGCTGCATGGGTTTCAAAAGCAAAATCCCACCACGGCTCTCGTGGTGATGGGTGACTTCAACGCCTTCCACTTCAGCGACGGTGTGGTGGATGTGGTAGGCACAGTGGCCGGGACGCCAGCCCCGCCCGCCGCCGTGGTTGTGCCCACCCAGGACTTGGTGGAGCAAGACCTCGTGGTGCTCACCCATCAGGAACCGCCGGACCAGCGTTACAGCTACGTTTACGACGGCAGTGCGCAAGCCCTGGATCATGTGTTGGCAAGCCGGGCGGTGGCGTCCTGGGGTTGGCGGCTTTTTCGTCCCCGCTTGGCGGCGGATTTTCCTGAAACGATGCGCAATAGCGAAGGGCCTTTCCGTCTTTCGGACCACGATCCTCTGTTGCTTTACCTGCAACTCCCCCGCACCCCTCGGCGCGTTCTCCGCTCTCAGTGAAGCAAAAGCCGCCATGGGAAACGGTTTCGCTGGTACCATGAGACCATGTCGCAGCCTTCCTGGCGCCCGGTGGCGCAAGGTTCACCTTTGCTTTCGGGTTTAGAGCCGTCCGTTCAGGAAGAAATCCTGCAGCATGGGGTGTTTCGTAAGGTGCGCCGGGGTCAGATCCTGTTTCGCCAAGGGGAGCCGGCGGCGGCCCTTTACGTGGTGGCGGCGGGTAGGCTGAAGCTGGTACAGGAAGATGCCTTCGGCCACCAAGTGGTGGTGCGGTTTGTCCACCCGCCACAGGTGGTGGCGGCGGTGGCAATAACCCCAGGCCATCGTTACCCAGTGACGGCCATGGCGGTGGAAGAAGGAGGGGTGGTGCTTTGGCCGGCGGAGGTCCTGCGGGAGCTTTGCCGCCGCTACCCCGGCTTGAGCCTTAACGCCACGGCGCAAATTGCTGCCCACATGGAGGACATGCAGCAGCGCTTCTTGGAGCTCGCCTCCGAACGGGTGGAGCAGCGTCTGGCCCGCTGTCTGACGCGTCTCGCCCGGCAAATAGGCCGCCCAGTGCCGGAGGGTATCCTCCTTGACGTACCGCTTTCCCGCCAGGATTTGGCAAGCATGACCGGCACCACCTTGTATACGGTTTCCCGCATCCTTTCCCATTGGGAAGGGCAAGGCATCGTCAAGACCGGCAGGCAAAAGCTTGTCATCCTGCACCCCCACGCCTTGGTGGCCGTGGCGGAAGACTTGCCGGAAAGGGGAAAGCCATGAGCGCACCGGTGGCTCTGGTTACGGGAGGCAGCAAAGGCATTGGCAAAGCCGTGGCGTGGGCCTTGTTGCGCGAGGGTTACCGGGTGGTGATCTCGGCCCGGAACTCTGAGGGTTTGGCAGTTGCCCAAGCTGCGTTGGCGTCCGTGGGGGACGTTTTGCCAATTTCCTGCGACCTACGAGAGCCGCAGCAATGCGAGAATCTGGTGGCGCGGGCAGTAGATTGGGGTGGTCGTCTGGATGTGCTGGTGAACAACGCCGGCGTGGGCATCTTCAAGCCGGTGTTGGAGATGGGCATGGAGGAGCTTGCAGAGCAGCTCCATACCAACCTTTGTGGAGTCTTTTACCTCACCCGCGCCGCTCTTCCCCATTTGTTGCAAACCCGTGGTTGGGTCATCAACATTGCGTCTTTGGCGGCACGCCACCCCTTTGCCGGTGGCGCTGCCTACTGCGCCAGCAAAGCGGGGCTTGTGGCCTTTTCGGAGTGCCTCATGCAAGAAGTGCGGCACCGTGGGGTACGGGTGGCCGCGGTTCTCCCCGGCTCGGTGGACACCACCTTTGCCGGCAATGCCGTGGGCGCCTCTTGGAAGCTAGCCCCTGAAGACGTGGCCCGGGCGGTCTTGGACCTCCTGCGCTACCCTTCCCGCGCTTTACCCTCCTTGGTGGAGCTCCGCCCCGCGCAACCGCAAAAGTAAAGGCACAGCTGCGCACGGCCTTGCCGGTTTCACGGGTTTTCCCCACGGTGGCAGGCCAAAAAACACGTGCCAAAAGCCCCTGCCCATGCCAGCTCATACCGGCGGCCTGCGGGCTTTTTTCACAAGCAGCCAAGAAACCCCTACCAGGGCAAAACCTACGCCTGCACCCACGGCTTGTTTCCAGCCGAAGCCGGGGGCTGCGCCTAAACCCAACGTGTCCGCAAAGGCTGAAAGGAAGGCAAGGACCAAGCCGAGCACGAAAAGCCACAGCGGCAGCTTCTTAGAAACCACGATTCCCTCCCCTCTAGCGGCGGCGAGGTGTTCGCCGCATGGACCCTCCGTCACCCACGGGCACGACCTGCGCTTGCAGGCTCCTACGGTTGTGGGGGAAAAGGAGGAGCACCCGCGCCGCATTGCCGCCATGGACCGAGAGGGGCAAGGTCTGCCCGGGGCCGGCCGGCAGGGCTGCCACGCCGGTGAGGCTGGGAAAGCTCACCGTGCTTCCCCCCACCCGTCCGGAGATCACTGGTGTGCGCGTGGCTTCGCCAAAGCGGTCACTGGTCACGACCCAAAAGTCGAAGTTAGCGTTTGGTCCAAGGCTCACTTCGTGGCCGGGCACAGCTAAAACCATGAGGGAGCTTGCAAAGGCAGGGATATGCACGCCTTCCGGCGAAAGGCCTCCCAAGGGAGCCACGTCCTTACACGCACCGGTGGGCATGGGGCACACGCGCACGGAAAAAGCGTCTGTGTCGTCTGCCGCCCGCCGGTTTTCCACCTTGAAATCAGCTCTTCCGTCGCGATTGGTGTCCAAAAACACCCGGATCTTCACGTCCTCGGGTGACACCCACGGCGCTTCTGTTTGCACCCCGAAGGTGAGGGTTGGGTTGATACCGGTATCGCTGGCCACGCCCAAGGCCAAAACGCGACCCGGGCGAGGGCTGCCTGTGGGTGATGCCTGATACGCCAGCTCCAGGGGTACCACCAAAGGCACAAGACCCGGCTGCGGGTCGCCGGTAAAGGTGAGGAAACTCTGCAAGCCTTTTTGCACCCGCGAAGGTTGCGCCAAAAGATTGCCACCGGTGGTTACCACGGCGTAAACCGGGAGCACCGCCACTAAGGTGTCGTTCTCCCAGGCGTAAAGGTGGGCGGAAAGCTCCGTAAGGAAAAACCGGGGCCAATCCCCTTGTGTGGCGGCCTGGGAAAGGTCCCGCATCACACTTAGGTCTTGCCAGGTTTCCACCCACACTGTAATCTCTTCCTCCTGCCCCGGCGCCACCCGCAGGGCATTGGGCACCACCGAAAGCCGCACACCTGGTAGATCCTGGGTTTGTCCCGTAGCAAAGCGCAGGTTTACGGTGCGTCCTGAAATGTTGCTCACCTTCACGCGGTGGGAACCCTTCTGCCCCGCTTCCAGTGTGCCAAGGGAAACAGAAACTGCCTCCGGCGCAGAAGTGGAAAAAAGCAAGATGGGGCTTGCAAGGCTTCGCTCCAAGTTGAGCCGGCCTGCACCCACTCTGGAAAGCCGGTGGTAAAACGGCTTGTCCTTATCGCGCACGAAGAGAAAAGAATCCGCACCGTTCATGAGCAGCGCCTTAAGCTGCCAGGCTGCCAGTTCCGGCCTCGCTTGTTTGAGCACCGCTGCCGCCCCCGCGACCACGGGAGTAGCCATGGAGGTTCCCGAAAGGCTTTTACCCTCAGTACCGGTGCCGTTGGCAGCTGAAAACACGGTTTCCCCAGGGGCGGTGAGGTCGGGTTTGAGCAGCAAGTCCTCCCGAGGGCCCCGGGACGAAAAGGAAGCCACCGTGTCTTCCCGGGCAGGGTTGGTATAGAGGTACCGGTTGCGGTGACGGGCGGTGAGGCGCACCTGCACCCCTTGCTCCAAGTGTTCCCGCAAGCGTTGACCTACCGAAAGCACGGTCATTTGCGCGGGGATGTTGATGGGAGCGGTGATGGAGGTGTCGTTGCCCATGGTGAAGGGATCACCGTCGTCTTGGCGTACGATGAGCACACCGATGGCCCCGGCGTTTTGCGCGTTAAGTACCTTGCGTTTGAAAGTGCAGGTTCCGCGGTTGACCAGGGCAATTTTCCCCGCCAAAGCCGCAGCCGAGGCTGGCGAAAACGGCTCACACCCCAGCTCTTCCCCCGCTTGGGGTTGCGCTAAAAGACCTTGCCGATCGCCCATGGTGGCCAGGTCGGGGCCGAAGGCCGCCTCGCTGGCAGGGTACGTTCCTGCCAGGCTTTGCGGGGCAACAACCTCAAAGCCGCCCACCACCGCACCGCTATCCACCGAGGCGGCTACCGCCAGGGCGCCTGTGGCACACCCAGGCGAAGAAACGATAAACGTGGTATCGCCGGAGTTTCCGGCGGCAGCCACCACCAGGATCCCCAGTCGTGCCGCGTTGTTAGCCGCTACCGCATCGGCATCGTCGTTGCTGCCCCAATCGGAGCCTAAGGATAAGTTCACGATGTCCAGGTGATCGGCAGGGTTGCCGTCGCCGTTGGGATCCGCAGCCCACTCCAGGGCCTGGGCCACTAAGGCGGTGGAACCGGAACAGCCAAAGACCTTAAGCGCGTAAATTTGCGCCTCCGGTGCCACTCCTGGAGCAATGGCCAAATCGCCGAGGGGCGTGGCCAAAGAAAAAGGCCCGAAAAATGTCTCCCCAGTTTTGGTTACGCCAAAGCCTGCCGCAATACCGGCCACGTGGGTGCCATGCCCACCGCAATCCATGGGGTCCGGGTCAGGACGAGGTTGCCTCTTGGAAGGCGTGGCGGAACCGGCATCGTAGTCGTCTCCGGCAAAGTCCCACCCCCCTACCACCTTGGCATTGGGGAAAGGGGCATCGCCCAGTTTCGTGCGGTCGTTGCTGTTGTAGCCGCTTCCAGGACCCCCAAGGTCCCGGTGCAGGTAATCCACCCCCGTGTCAATGATGCCAAGGCGGATACCGCGGCCGGTGTAGCCCGAGTTCCAGGCCTGAGGAGCTCGCACCAGGGGCCCGGTGGTGGCGAGGAGGGGCCTTTTTGGCCGCAGCCGCCACACTGCTTTCACCTGGGGCAAGGAGCGAAGTACTCCCAGGCTCTCCTCGGGTACCTCTAAAGCCACGCCGTTCATGAGCCGGCTTAAACGGTACAGCTCCTGAGCTTCCAGACCACGCTGACGAAGCTCCGCCAAAAATGCCTCTTGCTCCTGCTGGTTGGCGGCCAGCTGGCTGCGGGCCAAGGTGAGGCTGTGCACCCGGGGCTGGCGCTCCCACAGGTGTTGGAAAGCGGGGGGGCTACCGAGCTCCACAAAAACTTGCGTGGCCTGAGCGAGGGCCGAGCTCAGGCAAAGGGCGAGGAAGTGTAGAGTACGCATAGCGGCCGTATTGTAACCCGTCGGAAGGCCGCAGGCTTTTGGCGGGTTTACCTGGAAGGCCGCAGGGCCCGTGGAGGTTGTAAACATGATTGAGACGTACGAGACGCAGTTTAAGAAGCAATTGGCAGACTTGGATCCGCAAGAAACTGCGGAGTGGATTGAAGCTTTCGATTGGGTCGCGGAAAAGCAAGGGCCTTTGCGCGCAGCTTTCATTTTGCGCAAGCTCCTCAAGCGCGCCCGCATGTGGGACTTGGGCATTGCGCCCATCCAAACTCCCTACATCAACACCATTTCTCCCGAGCAAGAACCACCGTTTCCGGGGGACGAGGCCATGGAAAAACGCATCCGTCGCATTGTGCGTTGGAACGCCATGGCCATGGTTTCCCGGGCCAACAAACACTACCCCGGCATCGGTGGGCACCTTTCCACGTACGCGTCGGCCGCTGCCTTGTATGAGGTGGGGTTTAACCACTTTTTCCGTGGCAAAAACCACCCCAGTGGTGGCGACCAGGTTTTTATCCAGGGCCACGCCGCACCGGGGATTTACGCCCGGGCCTTCCTGGAAGGCCGGCTTACGGAAGCCCACCTGGAAGCCTTTCGCAGGGAAACCACCGGTGTAGGCCTATCCTCTTACCCGCATCCGCGTCGCATGCCGGAGTTTTGGGAATTCCCTACGGTGTCCATGGGCTTGGGTCCACTCAACGCCATTTACCAAGCCCGCTTCAACCGTTACCTGATGCATCGCGGTTTAAAGGACACCTCGGACCAGCGCGTATGGTGTTTTATGGGCGATGGCGAATCCGATGAACCGGAAGCGCTTGGGGCTTTGCACGTGGCGGCCAACGAGGAGCTGGACAACCTCATTTTCGTGGTGAACTGCAACTTGCAGCGGTTGGACGGACCGGTGCGCGGCAACGGCAAAATCATTCAGGAGTTGGAAGCAGTTTTTCGGGGTTCCGGTTGGAACGTCATCAAGGTCATTTTGGGCCGCGAATGGGATGACCTTTTGCGCCGGGACGTGCATGGGCTTTTGTTGCAGCGCCTGAACGAAACCGTGGACGGCTGGTGGCAGCGCTACCACGCCGAAGGCGGTGCTTTCATGCGCCAGCATTTCTTTGGCGCCGACCCCCGCTTGCTGCAGCTGGTGGAACACCTCTCCGATCGCGATATCAAGCACTTGAAGTTTGGCGGTCACGACTACCGCAAGCTATATGCGGCCTACACGTTAGCAACCGAAAGCAAGGGCCGACCCACAGCCATTTTGGTAAAGACCGTTAAGGGCTGGACGTTAGGTCAAGAGTTTGAAGGGAAAAACCCCACGCATCAAATGAAAAAACTCAACGTGGCGCAACTGAAGGCTTTTCGCGATGTCCTGCACTTGGAAATTCCCGATGCGGCCTTGGAATCCGAAGACCCCCCTTACTTCCACCCAGGTCCCAACGCACCGGAGGTGGAGTACCTTTTGGAACGCCGGGCAGTTTTGGGGGGCCCTCTTCCTTCCCGGAGGGTGCAGGTTTCCGTTCCCCAGCTGCCTTCCCAAGACGCTTACGCTGAGTTTCTAGGCGGTTCGCAGCGAGAGGTTTCCACCACCATGGCGTTTGTGCGCCTATTGCGCAACCTCCTTCGCCACAGGGAGTTCGGTAAGTACGTGGTGCCGGTAGTCCCTGACGAAGCCCGCACCTTTGGCATGGAATCGCTTTTTGCCGAGGTGAAAATTTACGCGCCCAAGGGTCAGCTCTATGAACCTGTGGACCACAACTTGCTCTTGGCGTACCGGGAAGCAAAGAGCGGGCAAATCTTGGAGGAGGGCATCACCGAAGCCGGAGCCATGGCTTCCACCACTGCCGCCGGTACCGCCTACGCTACCCACGGCTTACCCACGGTTCCGTTTTACATCTTTTACTCCATGTTTGGCTTTCAGCGGGTGGGGGACCTCATTTGGGCCTTTGGCGACGCCATGGGACGAGGGTTTTTGCTGGGCGCCACCGCCGGCCGCACCACCCTGCAGGGGGAAGGACTCCAACATTGCGACGGCCACTCCCACCTTTTGTTTTCGGTGATGCCCAACGTGCGCGCTTACGATCCGGCCTTTGCCTACGAGGTGGCAGTCATCATCCGCGAGGGCCTGGAGGCCATGGTGCACCGTCAGGAGGACTGCTTTTACTACCTCACCCTGTACAACGAGAACTACCCGCAGCCGCCCATGCCCGAAGGGGCCGAGGGAGGGATCCTCAAAGGCATGTACTTGTTCCGGTCGGCGCCGGAGGGCGTACCCACGAAGCTGCAGCTCTTTGGCTCGGGCCCCATCCTGCGGGAAGTCCTGCGGGCACAAGAGCTACTTGCCGACACATTTGGGGTGGGGGCGGAGGTTTGGAGCGTTACCAGCTACCAACAGCTGCGACAGGAGGCCCTGGAATGCGAGCGCTGGAACCGAACCCACCCAGATCAGCCGGCACGCACGCCTTACGTGCGTCAGGTGCTGGAAGGCCACCTAGGCCCCATCGTGGCGGCCACCGATTACCTCACGGCTTTACCGGACTTGGTGGCCCGGTTTGTGGGCCGGCCCATGGTGGCTTTAGGTACCGATGGCTACGGGCTTTCCGACACCCGGCAAGCCTTACGCCGCCACTTCCAGGTGGACGCGGAACACGTGGCCTACGCTGGGCTTTGGCAACTGGCTCAGCTGGGGCTTGTGGAGCGCGCGTGGCTTCGCGAGGCAGCAGTTTCTCCAGCCATCAACGTATCCGGGCCCAATGACTGACGCGTGAACGGCCTGTTTACTACGGGTGGGGTTGCGGTCCGTTTTGTGGCGGGGTCCAGCGCAGGTAGCCTTCCGGCCGCTTTGCGGCTTCGGGAAACTGCCCGCGAAGGAACGGGTACAAAGGACCCACATGGCCCACAAACTTGGCGAGCAGCTCTTTACCATCGGGGGAAAAAACCAGCGCTGCCCGGAGGGCCGTCACTTGGTAAACCCGCGCAAATTCCCGGCAGCGGGTACTACGGTTGGCCACGGCTTCGGCCGGGGTGGGGGGTGTGGCTTCGAAAAACTCGACGTTTTGTACCAAGTAACTGCGTGCGTGCCGTGGGAGAGGCAGCGCGTGCTCATAGAAAATCTGGTAGGAAAGTCGGCGCTCGCTGGCTTTTAAGCAACTCAACGCCCACGCGGGGTAGAGCACTACCTTTGCCCGCTTGGGGCTTAGCTCCCGCAAACCTTACAAAGCGAGTTCGCCCTTGGGCAGCCTTGTGTACTCAAACTCCTTCTCAGTGACCAGAGCCGAAATCAACTGCTCCGCGTCCAAATAACCGGTGAGCATTTGCAAGGCCTGACCTTCCCAGTTCACCACCAAGAGGGTGGGGAATGCCTCCACGCCGTAAGCTTCCATGATCCTCTTTTCTTTAAGCGGCAGGTTTTTGCTATCTGCCACCACAATCCGCACCGGAAAGAAACGCTCCTCGATGACGGAAGCCACATCCTTCCGGGAGTAAACGCGGAACTTCATTTCCCAGCAAGGCCGGCACCAAGGGGCATCAAAGTCCACGAGGGCGGGTTTGTTTGGCGCCGCGGCTGACAACTCCTCGAGGGTGTGCCAGCGCACCCGCTCCCGCAGGTGCCTTTCCTCTTTTTCTGCGGCTGTATGCGCCAACAACCCAGCAGCCGCCAGCCAAAGCACCCATGCACCCGTGCGCGCCCTAATCATGGAACACCTCAACTTTGGGAGCTAAAGCCAAAAGCAAAGCAGTGTTGGCACTCAAGCCCACCGTGTAGCTCAAGAGCAGTCGCCAGATGTGCCACGGGCTGTGGTTGGCACTGGCAATCCAAGAGTCGGGCGCCCCCACCACCAAGCTGGTCCAAAGGGCAGCAAAACCGCGAAAAGCGGAAAAAAGCCACCCTTCACCGGGGGTATTTTCCAGAAACACCGCCATTTGCCACGCAGCTATGTACGCTAAAAGCCAGTAGGCTCCGTGCAGGAGGCGGGTGGTGTTCACGCAAGCAAAAACCAGCATGAGGCTCACGGCGGTAAGGCAAGAAAACCACGAGAAAAGCAAATGCTGCAAAACCAAATTCTTGCTCACGAGCCAAGGGAGGCCAGCCTTTTTCAAAGCTAGAAAGACCCCCACCATGGCAAGACCCATGACCACCGGAAAGTACAAACACCGTCCTAAAGCCCGGGCCAGCATGTACTTGCCGCGGTCCACCGGCCGTGCCCAAACCGAATCTAAAAGACCCTGGAACTTCTCGTTTCCCAAAAGGGGGAGAGCCAGCACCATTTGGAAGATGAACACCGCTTTGGTGGCAGCGCCCAGGACGTCGCGAAGCACGTGCTCCACCATAAAATTTTGGGCTTCCTTGCCCACGTACTCCTGCACGCCCTCGAAAACCACCCAGCTCGAGACTGCCACGATCACCAGGATCAAGCCCAGACTTAAGCGGCTGAAAGCATGCCACAAGACATCGGTGAAACCGGAAAAAAATGCCTTTCTGTACACGCTCATGCGCCCACAACCTCCAAGAACAAGCTCTCCAATGACCTTTCTTCGGGCCACAAACCCCGTACGTTGACACCTTGCTGTAGGAGCAGGGCCACAAGCTGCCCGGGCTCGTGCCCACGGCGTGAGGAAACGAAAAGGCGTGCATCCTGCCGTTGCACTGACGCCACACCAGGGTGGGCAGAGAGCACCGACAAGGCCGCTTCCGGCAAGGGCGGGGCAAAGGCCAGCTGCCAACAAACCGTTTCGCTGCTTTCCGGAGTCCACTGGTAGACGATGCGCCCTCCTTTGAGAAAAAGGGCCCGATCGCAAACCTTGACCATCTCATCCAGCCTGTGGGAGGAAACAAGAGCGGCGCCCCCTTTTTGTTTAAATTCCAGGAGCAGCTGGCGCACTCTGACGGTGGCTTGGGGTCCAATCCCGAGGTGGGCTCGTCGGCTAAAAGCAGCGCCGGCGGACCCAAAAGGGCCGCGGCAAGCGCTGCTTTTTGTTTCATGCCGCGGGAAAACTGGCTGAGCCGCTTACCCCGAGCCCACGCCAAATCCAGGACCTCCAGCAGAGTTTCCGCTTGCGCCCACCCTTCCTCCCACCTGAGGCCGGCGGCTAAGATTTGCTCGGCTAAGAAGGCATTCAGCGTCTTGCCTAAAGGAAAACTCGGTTCCTCCGGCACAAAGGCAAGCCTCGCAAGGGCCGCCCTGGAGCCGGCCGGGTTCGCCGCCACCAGTACCGCGCCCCTATCTGGGCGCAAAAGCCCAGCGGCCAAGCGCAAGAGCGTGCTTTTCCCCGCGCCGTTGGGCCCCAAAAGCGCCACCACCTCGCCAGCCACCACGTTCAGCCAAACCTGGAAAAGCACAGGCTTTTTCCGCAAAAACCCCGGGTACGCTTTGGAAACTTGGTGAGCCAGCAACAGGGTTTGGCTCATGGCAGATGCCTTCCGCTTCTTCGTGCTATTTTACTACGCCTACTAAAGCTTTGCCGACCTTTATAGGTGTGCGGGCTTTACGAGCTTACGCAAGGTGACGCGAAAAGCCAAGCCCGCTTACGATTTTCAAAAAGATGGCCTTACCGTCGCTTGGGGCGTAAAAGTCGGGGAGCTCAGCTACCAGGTGGTAACCGCAGGCGAGGTAAAAGGAGCGGGTGGGGGCGTACTGCGGGCGGGTGGAGGTTTCCACGTAAACCCGATGCCGGCTTTCCTCCCGCATCCACGCTTCCGCTGCGCCAAGGAGTACCTTTCCCAAGCCTTTGCCTTGGTGGCTGCGCTCCACGGCAATCCAGTAAAGATCGGCGGAAAAACGGGTGCCGGGGATGGGTCCCCAGCAGGCGAAGCCCCAGAGGGCTCCAGCTTCTTCGGCTACCAGGAAACGGTAGTGACTACCCGGACCTCGGGCCAAACGCTCATCGGCAAGCTCCAGGGCTACGGCAATTTCCTCAGGGTTGAAAAAACCGGTGGCAGCCAGGAGCGAGGCAATGGCCGCACGATCGGTGGGAAAAAGCTCACGCCTCAGGCGCATACAACCCCCGCGGCGGCCAGGATACGGAAGACCACTTGCGAGGGCTCCAGTCCCGCCTGCCTCGCCGCCGCCAAAAACCCAGCTCCCCGTGCCAGGCAGGGGTTGGCATTGACCTCCAAGACGCAGGGTGTGCCCTCTTCGTCGCAGCGCACGTCCACCCGGACGTAGCCGGAAACCCCGCACGCGAGACAAGCTCTGTAAGCCATTTCCGCCACCGCAGCCAGCAAAGGATCCTCCGCCGATGGAAACACCCGCACGGTGTGGGTGTCGGCAAAGGACCCGATTTCCCATTTGGCTTCGTAGCTCACAGGAGGTGGCCTATCTGGGGGAAAATTAAAAAAAGCTATTTCCGCCACCGGCAAAACCTCAAGACCGTGGGGGGAGGCCAAAAGCGAAACGTTGCACTCTCGCCCAGGGAGGAAGTGCTCCACCAGGATTTCTTGGCCCGGGAAACGCCGGGTTAGCTCCCCCACCCTTTGGTCCAGATCCTCTTTGCTGAAGCATACCGGGTTGCAGTCCAAACCCAGGGAGGCATCCTTTCAAGCGGGCTTTGTCAGCCAGGGGGGCGGCACGGAAGCCAGGTCCTGGCGTGCCCCACTGCCTGGGGCCACGGGAATGCCAAAGCGGGCTAGCCGCGCGCGGGTGGCCAACTTGTTGGTGGTAAGAGCCAAAACCTCGCTTGAGGAACCGGTGAAGCGAATCCCCGCCGCTTCCAAGGCTTGGGCAAAGGCCAGGGGACGTTGCAACTGGCCAGGGGCGGCTTCAAAGAGGTTAAACACCGCCTTACCCCGAAAACGGTCCACGTTGGTGGGATCGGTTATTTCGCACCCTTCTTGGGGACCCCCAGCTCCCGGAGGGCTTCTGCTACCAAGGCCACCTGCTCCAGCACATCGGCGGTGGCACGATCGGCCCCCACGGGAACCGGTTTTCGGGCAAGGACTACGGTCGCCGCCACGCGGCCTCCACAATGGCGGAAAGCAACGCCACGTACTCCATTCCTGCCAGCCGGGCCAGGATGGGCAAATCCGAGCGCACCGGGTCCAAGCCGGGGAGGGGGTTGGCTTCCAAGAACTGCGGCTTGCCGCTGGCATCACACCGCAGGTCAATCCTGGCCGCATCCCGGCAACCCAGGTGGTGGTACGCCGCCAGCGCCACTTCACCAGCTTGGTGGCCAAGGGGTTCGTCCTTGAGCAAGCGGTAGCGCACCCTCTCCTGGTATTCCTGTTTGTTGAGCGCCGTGTATGCCTGGGTCTCTGCCCGTTCGGTAAACGCCACCTCCATCACCCCCAGCACTCGCGCTTCAGGCCCGTTGCCCACGATCCCCACTGTCACCTCCCGGCCGGGCAAGAACGCCTCCACTAAGACCGGTTGCTGAAAAAGTTCGCGCAGCTCTTTGCATACCAAGCTGAGCTCATGGGTGTCTTTTGCCTGACAGCGGGCGGAAATCCCCTTGGAGCTTTTTTCTGCCACGGGCTTGGCAAAGTAAGGCCCGGGGAAGGGGATGTGTTGTAGGTTTTCGGGGTTTTCTACCAGGAAAAACGGGGCGGTGGGCAAACCCGCATCGCGCACCACCCGCTTGGCCATGGCTTTATGCAGCGTGAGGGCGCAGGTGAGGGGATCAGAAAACGTGTACTTTTGCCGGTAAAGCTTACCCAAAGCTGGAACTTGCGCTTCCCGGGAAAAGCCGGCAAGCCCTTCAGCAATGTTGAAGACCAAATCGAAGCGCTGCCCACCGGCCAACGCTTGAGCTAAGGCTAAGCCATTGCTCACCACACTCACCTCGTGCCCACAGGCTGGCAAGCCGGCGGTAATGGCTTTCACGGTGGCGCGCGGGTCAAACTCCGCCACGTGCGCAGGGGTAAAGCCTTGGGCCAGGTACTCCTCCTGGCAATCGCCGACGAAGCCGAGGCGCAGCGCCTTCATACGTGGGACGGGTCTTGGTAGGTGTAAAGCGTGCCGGCCCAGTTGCGCAAAAGCCACGTTCCCCCCTCGTAGGCCACCACGGTTTCCGGCTGCAACGGGATTTTTCCACCCCCACCCGGGGCATCTACCACGTACGTGGGAACCGCGTACCCGCTGGTGAAACCTCGGAGCTGGCGCATGATTTCCAATCCCTTGGCAATGGATGTGCGCAAATGCGATGTACCCCACCGCGTCGCACCGGCAGCGGTCATAAGGCCGCACCCGAAGCTTGAGCAAGCCGGTAAATAGCTTTCGCAGGGTGGCAGCGTCATCGTTGATACCTTTCCGCCAAACAGTCTCGCTGCCGAGAGGAATGCCAGCATCGGCCAAGGTATCGCAAGCGGTGGCCACTTCTGGGGTCAGTTCCCGGGGGTGGGAAAAGTGCAACGACAACCCAACCCGGTATTTGCGAAGGACCGCTGCCAGCTGCGGGGTAATGCGCTGGGGCAGAAAACCCGGCACCCGGCTTCCTACGCGCACAAGTTCCACGGAAGGCACGGAACGCGTGGCGGAAAGCAGGGCATCCAAGCGGTCGTCGGAAAAAAGCAGAGGATGCCCGCCGGAAATCAGCACATCCCGCACCTCAGGGTGGGCGTGGAGGTAGCCCAAAATGGCCTCTAGTCGCCGGGGCAGGGCGTTGAGGTCACCTTGTGCCACCAGGCGCCAGCGGGTGCAGGAGCGGCAGTAGGCAGCGCCGGCAGCCTGCGCCAAAAGCAGCACCCGGCCGGGGTAGCGGTGGACCAACCCTTCCACCACCATGTGCTGGTCCTCGCCGCAGGGGTCCAGCAAGTCTCCGGGGCCCGCCACGAGCTCTTCTTCGCGGGGGATAACGCGTTTCCGGATGGGGCAGTGGGGGTCGTCGTGGTCCATAAGCGCAGAAAAGGGGGGCGTGACCGCCACGGCAAAGCGTTGCGACGGCAAGCTCAAGCCCACCCGTTCTTCGTGGCTTAAGGCTAAAAGCCTTTCAAACTGATCTTGACGGTGCAAGCGATGGCGCATTTGCCAACGCCAGTCCTGCCAGGCTACGGGATCGTAGCTCTCGCCGAAGACCGCACAAATGGCCTGGCGGCTCACGCGCTTTTGGGTTGTTGCTGGGTAAACCTCTGCTTCAAGCATGGACACGTTCCTCCCTAGCCTCTCTCCAGTCCACGGGGGGAGGCTCCCGGTGGCACCGGACAACGGCTTGTTGAAAAAACGGCCACCTCAGGAAAGCTGTTCGCACCTCACCTGTCCGCAAAAGAGAGGAACACCGTTGCAAAAAGAGATAAGCAGCCTTCCGAGGCTACTACTTGGAGGCTTTTCGGCAGCAGCGTCTTGCTTTATGGCGCGAACGGTAAAACTTCTTTTCCAGTTGGCAAGGGGTTTGGGTCAAAAAACCATCACAATCCACGCCAGGGCTAGAAAAAGCGTGATAGGGCTTACCGCTACGCCCACCTTCGCGTGGCTCCTTGGCGAAATTTTCACCCCCAAAGCGGCCGCTTGTTCCACCACGATGATGCTGGCAATGCTGCCCACCACCAGCAGGTTGCCCGTTAAGAGGCCAGCGCCAAGATGGGGCCAGCCGCTGGGTGTGTGGCCGACGGCAAAAGCAGCATTACCGCCGGAACGTTGGAAACCAGGTTGGAAAGGCCGGCAGCAGCCACGAAAAGCACCACGGGTTGCGTGAGATCGAGCCCCTGGCCGGCAAGCCACGTCAGTACCGCGCTCATCCACCCTTCTACCGCAAAAGCGCGAATAACTACAAAAAGGCCAATGAACAGCGCCAGAAGTTGCCAGTCCACCTGGCCCAACATGTGGCGGGAAGCCATGCGCCGTGACGTGAGCAAGAGTCCTGCCGCTGTTACCGCCACCACCTCGCGGGGCCAGGAGGTAAAGCAAAAGGCCAACACCACCGCCCACAGAACCACTACGCCTTTTGTGCCTTGATACCGGGAAAACGCCGGGATTTCCACGGCAGGAATAGGGGTATGGGTCAGCCACTGGCCCTTTTGTTGCAGCACTAACACCATCCAGCACACAACCAGGCTTAAAAGCACCACGGGCAAAGCCAATCCCAGGTACGAGAGAAACCCCGGTTGGAGCTTTTGTGCCATGAGCATGTTTTGGGGGTTACCCATAAGCGTGGCCGCCGAGCCAATGTTTGCGGCGCAGGCCAGGCCCAAGAGGAACGGTACCGGCTCCAAGCCGAAACGCGCGCAACCCGCAACCAAAATGGGGCTCATGGCCAGGCACACGATGTCATTCACCAAAAAGGCGGAAAGCACCGCCACCACCAGCAAAAGCCAAGCCAAAAGCACGGGTGGTGACACGGATGCTGCCGCCAGCCGGCGAGCAATCCACGCGTAAAACCCTGCCAGGCGAAATTGGGCAGAAACCACCATAAGCCCTGCCAGAAGCGTCAAGGTTGGAACGTCCACCGCTTGCCAAGCCATTTCCGGAAAGACGCGGCCGGTGGCCACCAGGGCAATGGCCCCCAGCACGGCTACTCCCGTGCGATCCAACGCCAGCCCCGGCAACTCGCCCAGGAACATGCCCACGTAAACCGCTACGAACACCGCCAAAACCAGGACGTCCACCGGGCTACTTTACACAAGCCGCAAAAACCTGGGGCGGGGGTTACGGCTTGAGCGGTTTTGCTTTATGTGCTGTAAACTTTGCCCCCTGAGGGCGCCATGACCTTTGGCCATCCATGCCAGGAGGCCGGGGGAAAGCGGCTCTCTTGGCGGTAAAGCCCACGGCAAGCACCATCCCTTGCCTGGTAGAGGGCGCACGTTTCGTAAACGGTTACTGGCAGCGACGCTCAACCGCTGGCGGTGGGTTGGCAAAGCCTTTTCTCTCTAGGGTAGCCGCCCCCAAACGCCTCGTTCCCACAGTTACCGCGTTCCCCACACCACAACCTGTGTCCCGGAACTTCCGGGGGGAAGTGCCTTTTCCCACAGTGCAAAGCCGGTGGCTTCTAAGGCCGCAAGTTCCGCCTCGCCAGCCCCGCCGTTCACGATGAGACAAAGGAGCTCCACCGCCACCCGGCCCGGCTTTTGCGACTGGCGTCCTGCAAAAAAAGGACGGCTTGTATGCTCCCTGATGCACGTATACGTGCAGCAAGCCCGCACGTCGTTGCACTCGGCGCAGCAACTGAGGAGCTTCGAGCCCGCGGGACAACTCACCGCATCACACCGCCACGGACAGCTCCAGCCTTGGCAGTTGGGCCGCCATGCGCTTCCCGGGCTTCCTCCCTCCCTTGGAGCAACAGTTACGGTAATGACCGCGCGCTGGCCTGGGGCCAACGATGGCAGGTATTGGCCCAGTCTTTGCACAAAAAGCGAGTGCGCCTCCGCTGTGTGGAAGGGCATCGCACGGCTTTCTTCCTGAGCGCCAGCAAAGCCCAGGGAATTTTCTACGGCGCTGGCGATGTCGCGCACGATTTCAGGGGGAATGCTGCTTTCCCGGTAGACAACCAAAGCCTGGATAGGTGGTTGCTGGGCTTTTGCAGGAGCAGTTTTCGGCACACGCTGGGGCACTGGGTCCTGCCCAAAAATGGGGGCAGAAACCAAAATAGTTGCCACAGACAGCAGTAGTGTCCCTCTCATGGTTTTTTCCTCCCTTTGCGGTTTTTCCCCCGGGAGCGTACCGCCACTGGCAACTTTTTGTTGCGGTACGCTTGCTTTTTTGAGCACCAGCGAAGCGAAAGCCCGGCTTGTAGCCGCCAGTAGGGGTTTTTTTGCCGAAGAACGTTGCCATGCGCTGTGCCTCTCAGGCACAAAGGTCTCCAGGGAAACCCGAGTTTTGCCACCGGCCAGAAGCGGTCCCCCATACGTTTGGCCAAAAAGAGCCGGCCTTTTATGGTTTGCTGGAGTTTTGCCCTTGCCCCAGTGACTGGCCCCCCGTTCCATGGGAGCTGCGCTGCAAAGCCTTCCTTTTTTTTCGGAGCTACGTGTGCTTCTCGCGCCGTGCCCCCTGCGAGCGCGACAGCTTTGACACTGGCCGCGGAAACACCCCTGTGCTCTGGTGGGCGTGGCCCGTGCAACCGCTTTGCAGCAGCTGGCACCCTCCCCATCGCCATCGGCGAAGGGCATGGCGGACGGTGAAAGGATGCCGCGTTAGGAAGGGCAGCGGAGCCGAAGGGTTCCCATGAAAGACGGCGGCGTGGATGACCCCAACGTGGGCAGCACGGCATAATCAAAATTTAAACTAAGGCTCACCACAAGCAGTTGTCAAGCATCCGCAAGCACCCTGAAAAACGTTCGCTGGTTGCCACTCGCCACCGAACGGATTGGTTTGTTCAACTCTCAAGCCCAACTTCTTCCCTGGAATCGGGGCTGCTGCCTCGTCAAAGAAAAAAGGGGCGCCGCAGCGCCCCTCCTTTGCTTGGTTAAATTTCGGTTTAAAACTTGCCGGAGGCAACCATTGCCGCTGCCCTACCAAATGGTCTTGAGGTAGTACGGTGAAGAGGTGGAGTAAGCACCGTTATAGCCATAGACCCGAGCGTACACGTAGACGGTGGCGGTTCCATTATTCTTCCAAACCACCTGCTCCCGAACGCCCGCTCCATAGGTACTAGAGGCCAACCTGGTTCCCGAGCTGTTAAGAAGGTACAAGTCGTAGTCCATGGTGCTCGGAGGCGTCAAGTACACTACCAGGGTCCTACCAGCTGGCACGCCAATCCTGAAGTAATCGTTGTCGGTGGAGCTGCCGATGAAGCCTCTAAGGTTGGTGCCGTTGGTGGTGATGGCATTGGCGGTGGAAATGGAGCCGTTGGACTCGGTTTCGTTCATGTTCACCGGGCCACCAGGTACTCCTACCGCGTCCCAGGCTTGGTGTACATACGTGGCATACGTGGAGCCGTAAAGGTCGCTGGCGGCTCGCGCGGTGGCGTTGCGGGCAGCCTCGTAGTTGCTGGAGGAGGTCAAGTAGACGGTAAGGGCGCGGTAGAAAATTTGCTCGGCCCGGGAAAGACCAATGGCGGTGACAGCAATGGAGGTTTTGGCCCGGGGGTGGCTGCCGCCGCTAACCATAAGGTAAAAGGCGAGGTTGGCAATGCCGGAGTTACCGTGTACGCCACAGTAATCGTTGCTGGAGGATGGCGTGCAGTTGTACGCGTAAAGCCGTTCTGGGTAATAGTCTCTTGAGTACCCATCAGCCGTAGGGTTGTTCATGTAGCGCAGGGCATCTCCGGGCGTGGCCGGTGTGTAGCAGGCCTCGCCGATTTTCCAGGTGTTGGCGTTGATACCACCCACGCTGTAGGCCTCGGTGGCCGCTGCAAAGATATCCGACATGGCTTCGTTGAGAGCACCCGAATCGTTTCGGTAAGCCAAATTCGCCGTTGAGCTTGTTACCGCGTGTGTAAGCTCGTGGGCTACGACATCCAGCGCTTGTGCAAACGGTCCAAAGGTCGTACCGTCCCCATCGCCGTACACCATTTGCGAGCCGTTCCAAAAGGCGTTGTTGTATTTGTTCCCGTAGTGAACTGTGGAGATTAGTTGCGCACCAGCGTTGTTGTAGGAATCGCGGTTGAACTTGGCCTTGTAGTAGTTGTACGTAATTCCCGAGTTGTTGTAAGCGGCCATGGCGATGGTGTCAGAAGAGGAACCACCTTCCACAAACATGAGGGTCCCTGGTAAAGAGGTGCCGTTATTAGCGTTGTAGATTTTGCGATAAAGGGCCCGGTGCAGCAACCCTTCCGCGCCGAGGAACTCACCCGTGTCGCCGTCGGCGTAGATCTTATCCAGATAGGGTTCGCCGTCCCGTTCGTAGGCTACGGTGGCCTGCCAGGCCAGCCGTAAGCCCTCCTCCGTGGGCACGTACACGAGTTCTGGAACCGTCACCACCGTCCCCGACCGTATCCCTGCGGCCGGTGCCGCAGCTTGCAGGGCAGTTTGCGCTTCCAAGAGAGGTTGCGTGGGGACGTCGGCAACAGGCACGAACTTCCCATTGACGGCCAGCACCTTCCCGGATGATGGCTCCCAGTGCACGATGAGCTCGGCGCCGACCACTGGCCGGCCGTAAAGGGTTTGCTGGAACCGCACGTGAACTTGGCCGAGATCGTCTTCGTGCACATTGGTTACGGCCAGCTCTTCCCTGCCGGAAGCAAGAAAGACCGCTCTCTTTTCTTCTAGGAAAGCCAGGGAAGCGCCCACGGGATCGCCTCCCGCCACCTGGCCGAGGTTCCCAGCGAGGAACGTGGGAACTCCCCGCTCATCAAAGGACGCCATCGATAGCTCCATTCCCGAAAGAATGCGTTTTTGCTCGTAGAGCGGGGCTTGCTGGACGGCAGCAAGCGCCACGCCGGCCATTGTGACAACCAAAAACGTTACAAAGCCCTTTCGCATGCCTCCCTCCTTTCACCTGGAACTAAGCTAATCCCCAGGAAAAAATGGTGTCAAGGGTTTCGCTGGAGTGACAAAAATGGGCTAACTCTCAGGACAGACTTTTGAAAATCTTTCACCTCCGCACCGTCCAGTAGCCGTCTGCTCGAAAAATTTTCAGAATGAAGGGTTCCGGGGTCTCACAGGAAAACAAAAGGGGGCGCCGCAGCGCCCCCTTTTTCAGATGCGCAGAGGAGGAGGACTAGAAATCCAAGCGTATGGCCAACTGAATGGTACGGGGAGTGCCGGTGTAGGACTTGGCGCCAAAGGTTGGGCGGGGTGTCTCGCCCGTACCCCAAATGGTGTTGGTGACCGTGTAGTCCTCGCGATCCGTGCAGTTGAAGCACTCGGCAATGGCGGCAAGCTTAAAGCCTTTGATGTCAAAGGTCTTTTGCAAGCGCAGGTCCAAAGACCAGGTATCAGGCTGACGGAAGCTGTTGCGTGGGAAATGCTTACCGTTCACCGTCGGACGGTCAGTGGCGGAGTCCTGGTCGCCGTTAAGGTCCGCCCCGGCAAAGGCGGTGTACGGCTGACCCGTGGCAAAGCGGAACAAGCCCGACAGCGAAATCCCCCACCAGGGGGTATTCCAGGTGCCGTTGGCGGCGATTTTCCAGCGCTGGTCTCGGTCCGACCAGCCCCAGTTCAAATCCAGGTTGTTTTTGTCTTCTGCAAAGAAGGCAGCAAAGTTGCGCTCGTTGGAGTCGTTGTCCTTGTCCTCGGACCACGTGACCGAAAGCATGCCGAAGAAGCGCTCCACAAACCGGCGCTGCAACAGCAAGCTAATGCCCCAGTACTTGGATCGGGCATCGGAGGTGTACACGGTGACGCGACCGTAGGCAGGGTTGGGGCGGGTGCGGGAGTAGCGCGGTAAACCGTTGACGGCGATGGTGCCGTCGTATTGCAGGTTGGCGTCCGTGAGTCGCTCAAGCTGCTTGGACTCGGCGTACGTGACGCTTAAGGAAGCGGCGGTGTTGGCAAAGAGTTCGCGCTCAAACTCCAAGGTCACACGATCGGTATAGGGGTTGCGGAAATTGGGGTCCACGGTAAAGACGCCCACGCCACGCGGGATAGGAATGGAAGAAAAATCCACGCGCGCAACGCCATGGGGATCCCAAGCGGAGCCCCAGCCTGGCGCCAAGGGGTCAGTGGGCGGTCCGATAACGTTGCCGCGGCTGTCCCGCTGGGCAAAGATCAAGTATTGGGTGCCCTTCAAGCCGTTGGATGTGTTGGTTTGGGCCCAAAGCAAAGCAGGTGTGCGGCTCCAGAAACGGGCGGCGGAAAAGCGTACGGCAGTCCTGGGAGCTGGTGCCCAGGAAAGGCCAATGCGCGGTGACCACTGGTTCTTCTCGTCGGGAATTTTGCCGTTGAGCTTGTAGGTGCCGTCAGGGTTTTGCTCGCGTAAGTTCAAGATCGGGAAGTTGGGGTTATCCAGCCGTTCCCACCGCAAGCCTAAAGAAAGCGTGAGCTGCGGCGAGAGGAACCACTGATCTTGAAGAAATGCGGCGTACTCCTTTTGCCCAAAGTTGGAGCGCCCGGCTTCATCAGCGGTGAGCCCTTGCAAGCCTCCAAACTGCCGGTACTCGGACCACTTGCCGGCCAAAAGGTCAGCCTTGTTGTTAAAGATAAAGACCCCACGCCAGTTGCCCTTAAAGATTTGGTCAATAGAGGTGTCGTTGTACTCAAAACCGCCCTTAAACACGTGGTCTTTCCACATGTAGGTGACGGTGTCGAAGATCGTGGTGCGGTCGGCTGTGGAGACGATGGGCAAGAAGCTCACCTCTCCGTAGTTCCCCACACCGCGGACCTGAATATCGGGCAACCCAAGTCCCTTGTCCTTGCGCGGCGTATCCTCCAACACGTATTGGAAGTTGAAGTCGTTGAGCAGGTTATCGGCCCAAATGCCGGAGTACGAGGCCACGTACGAACGGGAGAACATCCCCTCGATGCCGTTGTAGGACTCGGTGCGGGTAGGGCTAGTGGAGGTACCGTTAATGCCCTCGTAATCACTGTAGTTCATACGGGCCATAAAGCGGTGCTGGGGACCGGCAAAGAAATCAAAGCGCGTAAAGAGCACGCGCCCATCGCGGGTTTGTACGTACTCGGGAGGCGAAGCCAGCACCGGGTACTTGGCAAAGATGTCGGCATCCAGTACGCGAGGATCAATGGGGATTGTCAAGCTTTGGTCTTGCTGGTCATAGGACGCGAAAAAGAAAAGCTTGTCCTTGACAAAAGCTCCGCCCAAGGAGCCGCCAAACTGCTTCTTTTCTTGGTCCAACTTTTGCCCCACCGGTGGGTCGGAAGCCAGGTCTTGGGGCTGCCAGTAGTAAAAAGCTGACCCGTGGTAATCGTTGGTGCCGCTCTTGGTAATTACGTTGACGAAACCGCCGCCCGAGCGACCAAACTCGGCGGAAGCACCGTTGGTGATGACCGCGAATTCCTTAATAGATTCCTGGGAAATGGCTAAAGGCGCCCGCCCTTCGGCAGTGCCGTACTGGCCACCAAAGAAGGCGTTGTTGTAGTCCACGCCATCCACGGTAACGTTGGTGTTGATGCCCCGCTGCCCGGAGATGGAAATGTAACCCCGCTGGGATTCGCGGCGGGTTTCAGGGGTGAGATACACCAGAGACGTAAAATCACGCCCGTTCAACGGCAAGCTCTTGATTTGCTCGTTAAGGATGGTGGTGCCCACGGTGGTGTTGCTCACTTCCACCAGCGGTGTCTCGGCCGTGACGGTCACGGTTTCAGCCGCGGTAGCCAAAGGCAGCGTGAAATCCACGGTGGGCGCCGATCCCAACACCAGGCGGACGTCGCTCTTTTCCAGCGTGGCAAATCCGGAAAGGCTAGCAGTCACCGTATAAACACCCGAGGGCAGGTTCAAGAGACGGTAAAAACCGTTGGCATCGGCAACGGCACGTGCCACCAGGCCGGTCTCTTGGTTTTTGGCTTCCACCAAGGCACCCGGCAGGGGCTGGCCCTGCTCGTCCTTCACCGTGCCGGTGATGCGCGCCATGGTGACGTCAGTTTGCGCCCAAACACCAGCTGCTGAAAGTAGTAACAGCGCCATGGCGACGCTTGGTAATAACAACCACCTACTTCGCATGTTACTCCTCCTTTCAGCCCCCAAAAACCGAGGGCTACTACGGATGGTAACCCTACGCGCTACTCTTGAAAAACCCGTGAAGATCTGGACAGGCCAGGCAAGAGCTGGCAACCTGAAGGCGTGAGCGTCGTGGTTTTTGAAAGCCCTGACCTTCTCATCCTCAACAAACCAGCTGGCTTGAGCTTGGCTACGCGACGCGCTGTACCCGGCCAGGTGGAAGAGCGTTTGCATCAGCTCCTGGAACCCGAAGCCCCACCCTCGGGCTGGGGCCCACTTTTTTTGGTTCACCGCTTGGACGTGGGCACCACGGGGTTGGTGCTGGTGGCCCGCACGACGAAAACGCTGCGGCTTCTGTCGCAGGCTTTGTCGCAGGGGGATATCCACCGCACCTACCTGGCGCTGGTTTGGGGGAAACCCAAGCCGCAGGAGGGGGTTTGGGAGTCGGGGCTGGCTCCGGATCCCAAAGACCGTCGCAAGATGCGGGTGGATCCCTCTGGGAAACGCACCGTAACCGCGTATCGCCGCTTGGCGCACCAAGGCCCCGTTAGCTTGCTTTTGGTTATGCCCCGCACCGGTCGCACGCACCAAATTCGCGTGCACGTAGCCGCCGCTGGTCATCCCATCGTGGGCGATGACCTTTATGGCGGTCCCAGGCACCGCGGGGTCAAAAATCCTCACCTACGTTTTCTTTTGGCTCCCACCCACCCCCTTCTCCACGCCTGGAGGTTGGACCTACCAAAGGGCGCTGGCCCCGCCGTGATCACAGCGCCGCTGCCGGAAGACTTTCGCTGCGTGCTGGAAGCTTTAGGGCTTCTTCACGCGGTGGAGGCCTTGCAGGCCGCTGCCGCCGAGAGCACCGCTGCAAGTTCGGCAGCAAATGTTTCCCAGGAAAGACCGTAGGTAGCGGCGGCCATGGCCAATGTGTCGAAGCTGCTCAGATCGCAGCCCACGCAAGCCATGCCATGCTTGGTAAAGACAAGGACAGCCTGGGGACAGGTAGCCAGCAGCTCGGCTACGGTCCAGCGCGGATTCACGCCGTGTTCTCCCTCAAAACCATAGTAATCGCCGGGCGTACTCTCGTCTTTGCGCTACCGCAAGAACTGCGCGCCTCAGTACTGTCGTGGCGACGTTCTTGCAGGCGGGAAGCGGCCGTGGCAACCTTGACAACAGCCAGGCTTTTGCGCTACAAAACCATGCTCCCGAAAGGGAGCTGGTCCGCAGTAGCTCAACGGTAGAGCGTCCGGCTGTTAACCGGAGGGTTGGGGGTTCGAGTCCCTCCTGCGGAGCCATTGTTTCCATTGACGCCTTTCTTCTCGCAACGCAAACTTGGGAAGCTTGGCGCCGTGTTCCCCGAGCCGGTTGGCGCGTCCCTTATTTGAGGTGCGCGTTGAGGGAAGCTGTCGTGTACAGACGTTCCGCCGTGCAAGAGCAGTTCTTTGGCGACCTTCACGACTTTGTAACCTTCGGCTTCTTATAGAAGGCCTTGGAGCAAGCGCCGTGGCTTTTTCCGGTAGCGTGGATGTTGCGGCCTTCCCCCGAAGCTGCTTACGCCCGCCGGCACCGGTACCTGGACCAGGCACGCCGGTTTGCACCCTGCGATCGGGAGCTTTTCGTTGCGTTACAGAAACTGGTGGCGGCGGGAGCAGGCCTTCAGGAGTTGGAAAACGCGGGCTTGCTCCCCCGCACCCAGTACTTCCTCGACCCTGTGCCCGACGACGCACGGTCGCATCACGCGCGGTTTGCGGCCCAATGTTGTAAATCCCCAACGGCGCAGGTTCTCTTTCTCGATCCAGATCATTGCCTTGAAGTCCCGTCTTGCCCCCACGGCACCCGAGGTTCTTCCCGGTACGTGTACTTCTGCGAGGCGGCGCAGCTTTTTGCCCTGGGTCTTGGCCTTGTGATCTTGCAATACCTTCCCCGGGTTTGGCGGGAGGCTTACCTTGCCCGGCGCGTGGCTGAGCTCAGGGCTGCCGTGCCCGTGGCGTGCGTCCATGTGGTTAGCACAGGCCAGGTGGCTTTCCTTTCCGCCTTCCCCTCAGGTTGGTGGGACCCTCTTGATGGAGCCGCGAGGAGCTTTTGCCAAAACTTTGGCCGGGCTTTTCTTGCCTTTATGGCCTGTAAAAGTTGAGGACGCAAAGACCTCTTTTACCCCAAGCCATGCACATCGGCGTGCGCAGCTATCCCTTTTGCCGCGTCCTCCCACTCACCGCGAGCCCAGGGCTTGCAGCCGAGATGCTGCCGCCTTTCCCAGCTCCCCTTTCGGATCCCGGCGCAACACCTCTCGGTAGGCTTCCACGGCTCGTTGTCTTTGCCCTAAGTGCTCGAAGGCTTGTCCCTGGAAAAACGGGACCGGCGCGGTTCCTGGGAGGATCTCCTCAGCGGCGGCCAGCTCCCCGAGACTGGCAGCGGCGTCGGTTGCCACGCTCATCATGCCAGCGATCAACCGAGAAAGGAAAACCCTGGGGGCTAGCTTGGCACCGGCAAAGGCTTCCTCCCGTGCTTCATTTTCCTTTTTGTTTTCCCACAGGGCCAAAGCCAGCAAGGTTCGAATGACGCCTTCTTTTGGTGCCAGGTCCCGTGCTTTGGCCAAATGAGCTAGGGCCTGGCCTTTTCGGTTTTGCTTAAGGAGCACTCGCCCCTCTTGGGCTTCGTCCCACGCCGGCTGCACCTGCCGCAAGCTGGCGGTAGCCTGCAGCAATCCTTCTTTCCGTAGCGGTCGTTCTTGTACCTCGGGTGGGAGCTGGGCCAGCAAAAGCTCGGCAGTGGCCAGGCGCTCCGCCGAGTGTGGGTGGCTGGCAAAGAGGCGTTCCACGAAAGTCGGTTTTTCCTTTCCCAAAGCCAGCAGGATCCGTTGCGTTTCCACCATACCACGGGGAGAAAAACCTGCTGCCACCGCGTATTGGAGGCCCAAGGTGTCGCTTTGCCGCTCCTGGTCTCGTGAGTAATGGGCCAAGAGCATTTGTGTACCGATGAGTCCTCCCACCCAAATGAGCTCCCGACCTTTAACCTCTTTGGCTTCCAACACCGCAGCGGATGTGGTTAAAAAAAGCGTCGCCAGCACCTGGCGGTTGTAGGCGGCCACGGCGTGTCTCGCCGTGACGTGCCCCACCTCGTGCCCCAGCACCGCGGCCAGACCGTCTTCCGACTCCAACCGTACCAAAAGCCCCCGGGTGATGCAAATCTTTCCCCCGGGCAAGGCAAAGGCGTTCACCGCCGGGTCATTGACCGCTGTGAACTGGTAAGGGAGCCGGGGACGGTGGCTCACCCCCGCTACCTGCCTACCCACCTTTTCCACTAACTTGGCCACAGGCTCGTCCTCAATGGGGCCTAGCGAATCCTGAATGAAGGGCTGGTAAAGTTGGGCTCCCAAGGCCAACTCCTGCTCCTCCCCCAAAAGGTCCAGCTCTGCCTTGCCCGTGACGGGGTTGGTGGCACAGCCCGCAACCCCCAACAGCACCACAGCAAGCCATACCCGGACTTCCATGTTCCACTCCCTTCACGATACCTTTTTGCGCAAGCCGGCTACCCCTGTCAAGGCCTGGGGTGCGAACTTTACCTGCTCTCGGGGATCGCAGCACGTAAAGGAAATAAAGTGTTGATCCGGACACCACATGCAACGGCAAAAGCTTTTTCGTAACCTGCCAGGGCCCCTTTGTTGGTGAAAAATCTCATCCCCAGGTGTGGTTCAAGGCGGCTTTGGTTGCAAACGTTCCTCGAGGAGTAACCGGGCTCCAGTGGCCGCAAACCCGCCCGGAGAAACCCTACCCTGGGGTATGGGCTCTGTGGCTGGCGCAGGGCCTGCCGGTGAGCGCGCCGCAAGAGAGTTGGGGCCCGGCGCCAAAAATCCCTTGCGTCGCAAACGCACCGTACCCCTTGTCATGGAGAGTCCGCTGCGACACAACTGCCGCTGGTTTACTTGTGATTTTTAGGTCGTAACCAAGAGAATTAGCCACCAAATGCGCTTCACCCCTTACGGGAAGGCGATGGCCTTTTCGCGGTAGTACCCATCGTCCGTTTCTATGCTCTCGCCGCGGAGGTGAAGCTCCCCTAAACGACCCGGCCCGCCCACGTTGCCGGTGCGCGAGGCGTTTGTAATCTCTATTGCACCCGGTGACCATCTTGACGCGGTTGGCACTGGTACCGGTTGCGCAAGCTTTTAAGGCCTTTGCGCCTAGGGGATGCCAAAAGATTGTCAAAAGCGGTCCCGCAAGGCCATGGCTGCTACCTTGGCGCATACCTCTCAATGTGTTGGCAAAAAAAGGTAGCTGGCGCCAGAACAATTAATTTCATTTAAGAAAGGATGAAGGCGAACGAGGGACCGTTGGCGGGTGTTTACGTGTTTGCCCTGCCGGAAGGCGCAGCCCTCTCTCGTCTCAAGGTGGCAACCGACGGCCGGAAGATCCCTTCCCAAGTCCAGGAGCGCCACATGTTCCTTGGAGGGCGAAGTTGACCTACCGAAATGGTAAGCGCCAAGAGCTCCCCTGCTCAAGTTCGTCGCCTTAAGGGCGCGGCGCTCCTGCTGGCCTACACGCTTGCAGTGCCTGTGTCGTTCTGCTTTCTGCCCGATCCTGTTGCCAGCCCGTGGCGCTGTGCCCGTGCAACCGTCGGGAACATGCAAACGCTGCCCGAAAGGTCACCTGTGAGCCGGTGGCAGGCATTCGGCAAAAGCGGTGGTCCAGGTCCGGGAACGGCTCTTGCTCCTAACCCAGAAACCAGTGTGTACGAGCTGGACCGTTGATGACACAGCGCAACCTCTCCACATTTTTCTCCGGTGCACAACTCGTCCTTAAGCGTTGTGACCCAGCTTTTCTGGAAAAGCACTTTTAGCACCGGGGACCGTTACTCCTTTTCCCACTGGGGGAAGCGACCGGGGGTGTGGGGAGCGCCGGCCTTTTCCAACTCCACTTCCAAGGCGGGAAGATCAACCGTGACCAGGTGCCGCAGGTTTGCCAAAAACGTTGCGAAGAGATCAGAAGCCAAAGCGTATTGTTGCCTTTGGGTGCCGGTGGCCGGGGCGGTGGCGGTGTAGAGACTGGAGACGATACGAACCACGCGGTCGCGAATACCCGGCAGAGTAGGTTCGTTGCGGCGGGCCATTTCGCGATCACCAAAGAGGTCCATTTCCAGTTGGGCAAGCCGGGCCTCCAGGTCCCGCAGATGCTGGTTCCACTCTGGTTTCAAAGCCGGTGTGCGCTCGATGGCCACCTTCAGGCGCTTGATGCGCTCGCGGGTGTCTCGGGTGACCTCCGCCGCCGCCAAGACAGCGCGCTGGAGGCGCTGGACCTGGCGTTGGAAGGCAAGCTCGCCCTGCTTGTCTTTGGCTTCCAGCGTGGCTTGACCCAGGGGAACGACGTCAAAACTCACCGGCCCGGCAAGGGACGTTTCCACGCCCCGCACCCGCTGGGAGAGGTGCGCCTGGTAGGTCCCTGGCGCCACCAGGGGGCCCAGCTCCCGGGACTCCCAAGGGGCGGGCTCGTCTTGAGGTTTTTCACCGCCAATAGGGTGAGCTGGGGGGAATCGCAAATCCCAGGTGATGCGGTGGAAACCCTTTTCCTTGCTCCCCTCCAGCCGACGGATGATGTTGCCATCCAGGTCGCTGATGGTGAGGATGACCACGGGCGGCTCTTCCTCGGCTTCGGCGCGCAGCTGTTCCGGAGTGGGATAGGGCACGGTTTTACCTTGCTTTTCCGCTTCTGCTTCGGCTTTGTGGCGTTGCTCCTTAAGGGTGAGGAGTTCTTCCTTCAGGTAGTAGGTAAAGGTGGCGCCAAAGGGTGGGTTGGGAGCGGTAAAGAAGCTGTCGCCCTGCGAACCTTTGCCGCGGCTGCCAAGAGGGGTGCGCTCGATGAAAGCCCAGGCCGGCTTGACCGGAAACAGAAGCGCTGGCTTTTCCAGTTTCTCGCGAGTCAAACCGCGTAGGGGTGAGTAGTCGTCCAGCACGTAAAAGCCGCGGCCAAAGGTGGCGAGCACCAGGTCGTTTTCCCTTTCTTGGATGGCAATGTCGCGGACGGCAATGGTGGGAATGCCGCCGGTAAGCTCAATCCACCGCCCACCGGCGTCGGGGGAAAAGAAAATCCCAAACTCGGTGCCGGCAAAAATGAGATTGCGGTCCTGGGGATCTTCGGCAATGCTGTAGACCACGTGGTTTGCCGGTAAATTGCTGCCAATGTTTTCCCAGGTCTTGCCCAAATCACGGGAACGGTAAAGGTACGGGGTAAAGTCCCCCATTTTGTGGTTGTCAAAGGCAGCGTACAGGGTGTGGGCGTCGAAGCGGGAGGGCTCCAGATCGGCAACGTAGGTCCGCTCCGGGACGTGCCCAACTTTTTCAACCTTTTGCCACGTTTTCCCACCGTCTTCGGTGATTTGAATGAGGCCATCGTCGGTGCCCACAAACAGTAGCCCTTCTTTTACGGGCGATTCCGCCAGTGACACAATGTTGCCGTAAAAGGATGTGGAAGCGTTCTTGGCCACGGCATCCGCCGGCCACACCTTGTCCATGACCGGCAGCTGGTTGCGGTCTATTTGCCGCGTGAGGTCTCCGGAAATGGGGACCCAGCTGTCACCGCGGTCGTCGGACCGGTATACCCTTTGCGAGGCAAAGTACAGCCGCTTCGGGTTGTGCGGTGAAATGATGAGGGGGGAGTCCCAGTTCCAGCGGTTGGGGGGATCCCCTGGGCTTTCTTGCGGCTGTATGTCCACCTCTTCCCCGCTTCGCCGGTCGTACCGCACAAGACCGCCGTATTGCGATTCGCTGTAGAGGATGTTTGGGTCTTCCGGGTCTACCCGGGTGACGAAGCCATCGCCGCCAGTGGTGACGAACCAATCGCTGTTCACGATGCCGGAAGCCGAAGTTGTGCGGGACGGCCCGCCTAGGGTGTTGTTGTCCTGGGTGCCACCGTAAATGAAGTAAAAGGGCTTAGAGGTATCCACGGTTACCCGGTAAAACTGGGTCACCGGCAAGTTGGGCTTGAAATGCCAGGTGGCTCCCCGATCCCACGTTTCGTAAAGACCCCCATCGCAACCTACGAGCCAATGAGCCGTATCCGTAGGATCAATCCACATGGCGTGGTTGTCCACGTGCTTGGTTTTTTCCCCGACTCGACGGAAGGTTTTACCGCCGTCGGAGGACACGTGAAGCCACGTGTCCATGGCGTACACCGTGTTTACGTCTTTGGGATCGCAGGTGAGCTCGTTGTAGTACTGACCCGAGGAGGTGTGGTAATCCGAGCGCTTTTCCCAAGATTCACCGCGATTGGTGGAACGGAACACCCCGGACTTGCTGTTGGCCGCTTCCACAATGGCGTAAATGACATCGGGGTTAGCTGGCGAAACGCACAGGCCGATGCGCCCCTTGTCTTCCTTGGGGAGGCCTTTTTCGATTTTACGCCAGGTTTTCCCGGCATCTTCTGACTTGTAAATGGTAGATTCAGGACCGCCGTTAATAAGGGTCCACACGTGGCGACGCCGCTGGTACGAGGTGGCGTAAAGCACATCGGGGTTGCGGGGATCCATCCACACCTCGTTAATGCCGGTGTTTTCTGAAACGTGCAAGATGCGGTTCCAGGTCTTGCCGCCATCGGTGGTCTTGTAAAGCCCGCGGTCGCCGCCGGAAGCCCATAGGGGCCCCTGGGCGGCCACGTAAACCACGTTGGAATCCCGAGGGTCAATGAGGATGCGTCCGATATGCTCGGACTTTTCCAGGCCCACTTTCTGCCAGCTTTGCCCATCATCGCGTGAAACGTACACCCCATCCCCCCAGCTCACCGAGCGCTGGCTGTTGTTTTCGCCGGTACCCACCCAAACGGTGTGGGGGTTTTGGGGATCCAACGCAACGCAGCCAATGGAGTACGACGTCTCCTTGTCAAAAACCGGGTTAAACGTAATGCCGCCGTTTTCGGTTTTCCACACCCCACCGGAGCAGATTGCCAGGAAGTAGCGTTTGGGGTTTTGCGGGTCCACGGCAATGTCGCAGATGCGTCCTGAAGCTACTGCCGGTCCTAAAGCACGAAACTCCAAACCCCTGAAGGTCGCCTCGTTCCACAGGGGGTCTTTGGCCTTTTCTGTTTTCCCCTTTTCGCTAGCTTGGGCAAGCCCCGCTGCCAACACCAGCAACGCCACCTTAATCCAACGCATGCCGTCCTCCTGGGGGAAAGCCCCCCTTTTCTTACGCACCAATCCGGCGTCGGTTTCGAAAATTTGGTTGGCCATCCGGCGTGGGGGCCGGGAACGCTTCAGAGGTTTTAGAACGACTGCCAGTGGCAATTACTCCGCTTTCCCGAGCTTGAGGAGGGTGAAACCTAAGCTCACCCTGGGCAGTTGAAGCCAAGCCTCGGTGGGGACGTGGGCTGTGGGCAAGAAACGGGCTTCCACACGGACCGTGAGGCGGGAGCCCACAAACGGCCAGGGGTGGAGACGCCAGAGGTTGGGGCCGGCGGGTGCAAGCGTGAGGAAACCAGGGCCGTCCTTAAACGGCACTTCTGGGATTTTCCACGGTGCCGGAGGCCGGAGGAGAAAGATAGCCAGGGCATCTACCACTCGCAGCACGTGGCGGTTCACCTGATCCTGATCGGTGGTGAAGATTTGCCGGAACCTGGGCTCCTTTTGCAGCTGTTCGCGAAGGCGCTGCAGGTGTTCGCGTAGTTGCAGGGAAAAAGCCTGGTGTCGCTGGGGGGAGTACGTTTCCGCCAGGTGCAGCACGTGGTGCCCGACAAGGTACTCCACGTAGCGCCCCCGTTGGGCAGCATGGGCGAGGGTTTCCTGCCAAAGCCGTTCCCTCTCCTGCCCCAAAGGCCAGGTTTCAAAACCCAGGGGTCCTTGCCCAGGGTGCCAGCCAGGGTGTTGATCCCAGTGGTCCCAACCTGCATCGTGTAGCAGCACCGCAGCTAAGACCTCGGCGCGAGGGGCGGGGCGGGGGGTGCGTCGGTTCCCCCAATGCTCGGCCAGCTGGAAGGCCAAAAGGGCATGGGTTGACTGGGTAACGAGGAGAAAACCATCAGCAGTGGGCCAAACGATCATGCGGCAGGCTCCTGACCGGTGTTCAAGCTCCAGGGTGGTTGCGGTTGCGGTGCCCGCGCCGGAGTGCGCAGGCCCAGGGGACGCTGGGCTTGCGGTGCTACCAGACCCACGACTACGTCTGCCACGTTGGTACCCGTAGGCCCGGTGACGATGGCCTCGGGGAGATTGGCGAAAAAACCCCAGCTATCGTTTTCGGCCAGCGCCTTTTCTGCGTCTTTGCCACGTCGGGCTCCCCGTCCCACCGTGGCCCCGTCCACCACAGCGCCGGCGGCTGGGGACGTGCCGTCTACACCGTCGGTGCCCGCCGCCAAAAGGCAGCGGTGACGATGGCCGGCAAGCCCAAGAGCGGCAGCCAGCGCCAGCTCCAGGTTGCGGCCACCCTGCCCATTTCCCAGCACCCGCACGGTGGTTTCACCGCCCGCCACAAACGCGCTCCCCGGTGCGGCGTTGACGAGCAAGCTGGCAAGGACCCTGCCCATTTCCTTGGCCTCTCCCCGCAAGCGGTGGGTGAGGATGTGGGGCCGGAACCCTTCCTCGGCTAAGGTGGCAGCCATGGCTGCCAAGGCTTCCCGGTTGGACCCCAAAAGTACGGTTGCTTTGCGTTCCAGGGACGCATCCCCGGGTTTTGGGGTTTCGCTTTCCGGGCTTTGCAGTTTCTCCAGGACTGCCGAAAACTGCTTTTCCATGGCAAAGCGGCGAAGGATGGCAAGAGCCTGGCTGGAGGTGGTGGGGTCAGGCACCGTGGGTCCCGAACCAACGGTGGCCACGTCGTCTCCCGGCACGTCCGAGAGCACTAACGCCAAAAGCGGGGCAGGGCAGAGGGCGGCCAGGCGGCCACCGAGGAGCAACCCCAGGTGTTTGCGCACGGTGTTGAGCTCACCAATGCTGGCGCCAGCGTTCATGAGCTGCCAAAGCAAAGCGTCCAAGGTGGCAATTTCCAACCCGGGGAGCGGCGCCAAGAGCAGGGCCGAGCTGCCACCAGAAAGCAACAGCAAAAGCCCGTCCTCGGGAGTGAGAGCGGCAATGGCGGCGGCCAATTCCTGAGCGTGGACCGTGTTTTCAGGCGAGAGCCTGGGGTGGCTTCCGTACCTTACCTGCGACGCCAAAAGTGCCGGCACCGGTGCGTGGTGCGGCACGTAAACCCAGAGGTCGTCCGGTTGGCGTAGAGTGTGCGTCAAAAAGGCCTCGGCCATAGTGGCGCCTGCTTTCCCCACCGCCAAAACCGAAAGCCTTCCCGCAGGCTCCAGGGTATGCTCGCCCAAGTGCAAGCCCCGCGGGGTAAACGTGACCCTGCGCATGAGCGTCCGCGGGTGCACGGCCTCCAGACCAACCGCAAACACCTTGCGGGCAAGCTGGGCAAGGGGCGTCACGGCTTTAAGTGTAGGAACTCCTCCATGTGCTGCGTAAGGATGGTGCGGGTTTGCGGATCGGCCAAGCGCAAGCGGTACTCGTTGATAATCATCACCTGCATGCGCAGGCACTCTTGCCAGCAACCAGCACACACCGACTGCTGCACCCTTTCGCCGAGACTTCCAGGCATGGGCGGGGCAGGCATGGGTTCGCTTTTGGCTCCACAACGGCGGCAGGTGATCGGCACGGGGCCCCCTTTCTTTGCGTAGAATACCCGCGCATGGACGGCTGCGTAAGGGGGGAAAAACCCAAGGCGGTACTGGTGGACGTGGGGGGCACCCTCATCAAAGCGGTCCCGTCGCCGCCGGAGGTCTACGCGGCCACGCTTTCTCGGTACGGACCAGCGGTTACCCCGGCGGAGGTGGCACCGGTTTTTACCGAGGTGTGGCAGGAGATGACCCAAGAACACCCCCTGGGGCTGGACCGCTACCACCTGTGGAAAGGGGGGGAACGGGCGTGGTGGGGGTCTTTCCTACGACGGGTCCTGCACCGTCTTCACCACCCCGCCCCTTGGCAAGAGGTTTTAGACGAGCTGTTTGCGACCTTCGCCCGCCCTGAGCAGTGGCAGGTTTACCCGGAAGCCCTTACGGTGCTGGCGCGCTTACGGGAGGAGGGTGTGAAGGTGGGTGCGGTTTCCAACTGGGATTCACGGTTGCCCCAGCTTTTAGAGGGCTTGGGGCTGGCACGGTTTCTGGACGTGGTGGTGGTCTCCGCCTTGGAAGGGGTGGAGAAACCGAACCCCGATATTTTCCAACGAGCGCTGCACCGACTGGGCGTCACCGCTGAGGAAGCCACCCATTGGGGCGATTCCCCCTTGGATGACTACCGCGGAGCACAAGCGTGTGGTATTTTCCCGGTTCTCATTGACCGTCACGGCCTGTTTTTCGATTCGTACATCCGTGCCCGGCATCTTGGAGAGGCCTATGAGCTCATCTTTGGTTAAAGCGGTTGTTCTGGCTGGTGGCTCCGGGACACGCTTTTGGCCCTTTTCCCGAACCTCGCTGCCCAAACAGTTGCTGCCGCTGGTGGAGGGGCGGTCACTGTTGCGGATGACCGTGGATCGGGTTCTGCCCCTTTGTGGCCGGGAGGGAGTGGTGGTGGTGACCGGCCGGGGAATTGCGGACGCGGTGCAACGTGAGCTTCCCCAGCTTTCCCCGGAGCAGCTTCTCCTGGAGCCCTGCGGGCGCGATACGGCGGCGGCGGTGGGGTGGGCAGCTTGGCGGGAGCTGGCAATGGGTTGCAACCCGGTGCTTTTGGTGCTTCCCGCCGATCACTGGGTGGGGGATGCTCAGGCTTTCGGGAGGGTCATGGGCGCTGCGGCGGAACTGGCCGCCCAAACCGAGGGACTGGTCACGGTGGGGGTCGTCCCCACCCGGCCGGAAACCGGCTACGGCTACCTGGAGCTTGACGAAGAGGTGGCAGAAAAAAACCAGGTGCGTTGCTTTCGCGTCCGCCGTTTCGTGGAAAAGCCAACCAAAGAGAGAGCCTTAGCCTTCCTCAGCGCCGGTTGCTACCGCTGGAACGCGGGGATTTTTGCGTTTACCGCAGAGGCCTTGGCGGACGCCGTACGGAAGCATCTGCCGGAGCTGGCCCGTGGTCTGGAAGCCATGCTCGACGACGCCCGAGCCCTTGGAGAAGCCGAAGCAGCAGCGCGTCACTACCCGTCTTTGCCACGGATTTCCATTGACTACGGGGTCATGGAAAAAGCCGACAACCTATGGGCGGTAGATGGTGCTTTTCCCTGGCACGACGTGGGTTCCTTTGCCAGCTTTGCTGAAATCTTGCCCAGAGGCGAGGGCGGGGTGACCCTGGGTCCCGTGGTGGCGGTGGAAACCGAAGACTGCGTGGTGCTTTCCCGGGGACCGTTGGTGGCTACCTTAGGGGTTCGGGGTTTGGTGGTGGTGGCCACCGAAGATGCGGTGCTGGTAACCACCACCGAAAACGCACAAAAGGTCAAAGCTCTCGTGGCGGACCTGGAGACGCGGGGTTTCGGCCACGTATTGTGAGCCTTCAGCAGTCGTTGATTACCAGGTAGAAGTCCTCGGCGGGAGCCAAGTCCACCACCTTCCGCACCACCACCTCACCGCGAGTGTTCACGGCTTCGATCACGTGGCGTCCGTAACCTATGTCGCTGTACGCGCGATCTGACCCAGCTTCAACGGTAAAGATTTCTTGCCCGTCCACCAGCACCGTCACGTCGCAGGGGCCTTCGTTAATCGCAATGAGGTCGCTCTTGTCGTCCAAGAGGTCCGACCCGCAGCTGGCGAGGAACAGCACAGCAACGAGAAACGCGCCCAGGTTTCTCATAGCTTCTACTAGGTTACCCCGGTCCCGCGGACGAAGCAATGGCCTTTACCGAGGTAGGTATTCGTGGTAAAAGAGGACGTGCGCGCAAGCGCCGGGGGTGTGCCATGACACGAAAAGCCCTTGGGTTGCTGGTGGCGGGTTCGTTGTTTCTCTGGGGTTGTGAAAAAAAGCTCATGATCGGCGTGGTTTTACCGGAATCGGGGCCCGCGGCAGTGTACGGGGCGTCCATCAAAACCGGCGTGAAACTAGCGTTTGACGAGGCGCGGGCGACGCAGAAAGTCCCACCCGGCTTGGTGGTGGAGTACCGGGATTCCGGTTCTGATCCAGCCAAGGCGGCGGCTTTAGCCGACGCCTTGTACAAAGCTGGGGCCTTGGCCATCGTAGGAGGGGCCACCACCTCCGAAGCCCAAGCCATGATCCCGATTGCTGACAAGAGGCAAAGGGTCCTCATATCGCCTTCCGCTTCTGCGCCGCAGCTGGCGCGCATGAGCGTGTACTTCTTTAGGGTCTACCCCTCGGACGACTTGGAAGGGGCCAAGGCCGCAGCTCTCATTACCACCACGCTTTCCAAAAAGAAAGTTTTTGTGGTTCAGGAGGACAACCCCTACACTCGAGGATTGTTGCCGGTGTTTTTGGGACAACTGGGGTCCAGTTTTGGTCGAGTGGTGGGAACGGTGATGGTGGGCGAGGCGGGATGGGAGCAAAAGCTGCGAGATGGCCTTACCGCCCTGCAACCTGAAGTTGTGTATATCTGCGGGTATGGAGACGCCATCCTTAATGCGGTTGCGATTATCCGCGGCACGGGTTTCGGAGGCCCCATTGTCACCACCTCGGCCATCAACACCGCTACCCTTTTGCAACGGGGCGGCAAGCTCCTAGAAGGTGTTTTCTTTCCGTTGGCTGGGTTGGACCTGGCCAGCACCCAGGAACCCACCCGCACCTTTGTGAAGCGCTACCACGAGGTGTACAACCTCCTGCCGGACACCTACGCGGCCCACGGCTACGACGCGGCCCTGGCCCTCATTTACGCCCTGGAAGGGCAGCCCCTGCGGTCAGCCCGGGATCTGCAGCTGCGATTGAAGGGGCTGGGGGAGCGGCGGGGGGTCACGGGTCCTTTGGCTTTTGACGATTACGGCAACATCAAGCACTTCCCCCACAGTTACTGGGTGCGGGAAGGCAAGGCCGAGGACTACGACCAGTACTTGGAGCAAAGGGAAGCCGAACTCCGCCGCAAGCTTTTAGAGCTGGCCACGGGCGGGGGCCAGTAAGCGGTGCTTTCGGCGGTTCGTCAGCTGGTTACCTCGGTTTATAAAAAACGGGCGCTGCTTTGGGTCCTGGTAGGGCGTGAGCTCAAGGCCCGCTACCGGGGTACGGTGGTCGGCTACTTTTGGTCCTTGCTCAACCCCTTGCTCTTGCTTTCGGTGTACACGGTGGTTTTCACACTGGTGATCCCCGCCAGGGTGGCTAGCGCCGTACCGTACCCGCTTTTCTTGTTTGCCGGGCTTTTGCCTTGGGTTTTCTTCACAGGAGCACTCTTGGACGCCGCGGTGGTGCTGCCGGATAACGGGCCCCTGCTCAAGAAGGTGATGGTGGAACCCGAAGTTTTCCCGGCGGTGACCGTTCTTTCCCACGCCGTGCATCACCTTTTGGCCCTGCCGGTGCTGGTGGTGGGTGTAGTTTTGGCCAGTGTGGTCCTGGGGCATCCTTTTCCTTGGACCCTTTTCCTCCTGCCCGCCGCCGTGTTCCTATGGCTGGTTACGATTTTTGGGTTGGCCATGGGGGTAGCAGCCCTGGCCGTGCACTTTAGGGACCTCAAGGACCTCCTGCACAACGTGTTCACCCTGTGGTTTTTCCTCACGCCCATCATTTACACCCCAGAGACGGTGCCTGTGGGTACTTTGCGGCGGCTGGTCTTGGCAAACCCCATGACACCACTGGTCACCGCATACCGTTTGCTGGCGGTGGAGGGTCAGCTACCAGCGGCGGTGACTTGGGTTTGGTGCGTGGCCGTGGCCTTGGTCTCCCTGTTTTGCGGCTGCTGGGTTTTCGGTCGCTTACGGGAAGGCTTGGCGGAGGCGGTATGAAAAGCCAAGCTCGGGTAGTGGTGGATGACGTGAGCAAAACCTACAGCTTGAGCTCCGCTCGTGGCAAGCTGCACTCGCTCAAAGGGGCCCTCCTTCACGGGCAGGTGTGGCAAAAGCTTCGGGAACAGCAGGGCTTTGTGGCTCTGAAAAACGTAAGCTTTACCCTGGAGCCAGGAGAAACCCTGGCGGTCATTGGCCCCAATGGCTCAGGGAAGTCCACGCTGTTAAAGCTGGTGGCTGGCATTCTCCACCCCACCTCCGGGACCGTGACCGTGCGGGGGCGGCTCACGGCGCTCATCGAGCTGGGGGCAGGTTTCCACCCCGAAATTTCGGGCCGCGACAACGCCATCATCAACGGCATGCTCTTGGGTCTTTCCCGCCGGGAAATTGAAGCCAAGCTCCCGGAAATCCTGACCTTTGCCGGTCTTGAGGAGTTTGCTCATGAGCCGGTGAAGACCTACTCCTCTGGCATGTTCGTGCGCTTGGGGTTTGCGGTGGCTACTGCCGTGGATCCCGAGATCCTGGTGGTAGACGAGGTTTTGGCGGTGGGGGATGAGCTTTTTTCCCACCGCGCTTTGCATCGGGTGGCTGAGCTGCAGCGCCGGGGCTGTGCCGTTCTTTTGGTGACGCACGACTTGGGGCTCGCGGAAAAACTTGCCCACCGTGGCTTATACCTCAACCGCGGGGAAGTGGTTTTCTTGGGGCCTGCCCCAGCGGCTGTGGCTCGCTACCGCTCCGATGTGGCCAGCACTGAGGCCGGCGAGGCCGTCTCCCAGGAAAAGGGCAAGCGTTGGGGCAACCGCGACGTGGAGCTCACCGCGGTGGACTTGGTGGATCGGGAAGGCCGGCCCCTTAGGATGATGCGCAGCGGGGAACCGGCAGCTATTCGCTTGACTTACAAGGTCCACGTTCCCAAGGCGGACTTCGTTTTTGGTATTGCCGTGCACCGCGAGGACGGCACCCACGTATTCGGTACCAACACCCACTTGGATGGCCTGGTTCCCAAAACCTTGGAGGGGGAAGGGAGCATCAGCATCCAGTTTCCTTCCTTGCAGCTGGCACCCGGGCGTTACCGCGTGGATGCGGCCGTGCACAGCGTGGCCGGTCTCGCCTACGACTACGCGTGCGAAATCCTGGACTTCTTGGTCACCGCTCCGGTGCCTTGGCCCGGTTGCTACGCTCCGGACCACCGGTGGGTAGCCGACGGCCCGCGTTTCGCAAAAACAGCGCCGTAGCTAAAAACACTAACGGCCCCAACGCCCCCAAGAGGTAAGGTTCCTCGTCCAGCCTGAGCTCCACGTGGTGGGTACCAGCAGGGACGGCAACGGCCAAACGCGCAAAGTTGGCCGGCACCACCGCGGTGGGTTGGCCATCCACAGAGGCCTTCCAGCTGGAAAGGTAATTTTGTTGCACCACCAGCCAACTGCGTTGCGCTAACGTAACGCGAAAGCAGAGGCGATGGGGAGAAAACAGCAACTCCTCCACGTAGCCGCCACCGCCTTGTTGCGGTGTGGCTCTTCCTTCAAGAACCACATCGGCACCGGGCACAAAGCCTTCCGCCGTGAGCCACGCCGCCGCTTGCTCAAGGTTTTCGGCAAAAAAAGCCCTCGTAGCCACGTAAACCGCAGGTGCCACCTGCAGGGGTCTACAAACCACCACGCTTGGCACCTCATAACATTGGGCTGAAGGTGCACCCCCGTTGAGCACGACGGCCTGAGCGCCCAAGGCCGCGGCCAACCGCACCTTCTTTTCCGCTTCCAGCTGGGCGGCAAACGCGGCTAAAAGCTCGCCGCGAATGGGCTCCAAACCATCGGGACCCCGGGCCAGAACATACGAGAAGCCGAAAGCCATGCCGTAGTCGGGAAGCAAAGCGTTGCGAAACGCAAAGGTGCGGGCTAAAGGCGAGGGATCGGCAGGTGCCTCCTGCGCCCAGGAAACGATAGCCGCACGCTGCGGAAGGGTCGTGGCGGCGGCAGGAGGCTCGGCCCAAAGCATCCACCGGGCGGTCACATGGGTGGTAAAGAAAAGCGGCCATTGGGCCACCAGGAAAGCGAAAACGATACGCGCCGTGGAACGACGGACCGCCATGGCCAACAGGGGAACCGCGTTCGTCAAGCCATCTAGGAACAACCAACTGCGCAGGGAGCTTGCAGCAACGTGCTGCAACGCGACGGCAGAGGCCGGGTAAAGCGCGGCAAGCGCGCTTCGGCACGCCTCGGGAAAAACCGCAGGCAGCATGAAGGCGAGGGCTACTGCCACAAGTGCCCACCTCCCCCGTTGGTTATGCCGTTCCAGGGCTTCCAGACCACAAGCCACAAGGGGGGTGGCAGCCAGCAGGGAAAGCTGCAGTGCCTTAATTGCAAAGCGTGCCAGCTGACCTCCTGGCAAACGCCCAAAAAGGTCCGTAAGCGGTGCCCAAGCGGGGATAAGCGCCAGCACCACGCCCAGAGCCAAAACCCAAGTCCAAAAGCGTGGCCGCGGGCAGCAACGAATGCCCCACCAAAGCAGAATCACGGCACCACCACCCAAGAACAGCAGGGGGTAGTAACGCTGCCAGGGGAAAGAAGGGGCAGCCCAGAAACCTGAGGTGGCATCCCCTAGCGGGCTGCCTAGAAGACGCGGGAAGAAAAGCTCCAGAAAACGCCGCGGGGCCAGGCAATCGGCGGCCAGAGCTTGGGGGCTCACACCCAAGGCGCCCCGCACGGTTTCCGGAAAAACCGCCAACAGCGGAAGCAAAACCGGCAGGGCAACGGTAAAAAAACCGAACCCCAGTAGGGCGAGTTCCCACAACGGCCGGCGCCTGGAAAAAATCAACGCAACGGCAACCCCCATACCCAAGCCAGCAGTGACCGGTTCCCCCGCGAGGAAGCTCACCCCCAAAAGCCCGCCGGCACCCAGGCTTTGCACCGCTTGCCAGCGCCAGCTCCTTTCGTTGGTGAGCAGGGGGGCCAGGGCCCAGGGGAGCCAGGAAAAGGAAGCGAGAGCGTTAGGGAAGGTGGTAAGCGAAAAGGCCACACCGCTCGTGCCCAAGATAAGCGCTGCGCCGCCGGCGGCGTGCGCACCGACCCCGGTTTTCCTGGCGAGGGAGGCGAGTCCCGCGGTAAGCAAAAGATGATGGCAGGCCAAAAACAGCACCATTGCTTGGGGAGCGGGGAGGAGCAAAAACACAAGGGTTCCGGGGTACGCTGCCTGGGCGTTGGGGTCGGCCCAAAACGGCCTGCCACCGTTGGCTTTGGGGTTCCAAAGGGGAAGCCAGCCGTTTTTGACTTGCCGGGCCCACTCCGCCCGCCAAGGGAGGTGGGTTGCCCCTAAGTCGCGGGTGACCAGGGTCTTGCCGGCCAAAAGCAAATAAAGCCAAACCCCAGCGCCCAGGAAAAACGCCACTCGAAAGCTGCGCACGTTGCCAGTGTAGCCGTTGTTTACGCCGGCGGTTGATTCCGGTGGTTAATGGTTTCTGCCCTCTCAGAAACCAAGGCGGATGCCAGGAGGGCGGGAACAGGCACCGCCAAAACCCGTACCAAGGAGTTGGCCAGCCACCAGGGCAAAGGGTGGGGTCCCGCCAGGTACACTACTGCAAGCCCGAAAGCAAAACCGAGGCTTGCCCTGGGCAAAGGTGTAGAGCCCCAGCCTGCAAAAACCGCCAAGCCAAAGACCAGCGTGGCGAGAAGGGGCTCAGTGCCAGCCACCAGTAGGGCTCCCGGCAGCGAAAAAAGCCTTGCGCCGAGGTGCCCCCAACGCAAGTCCAGGGGGCTTTTGCCCAGCGCGACTTTCTGCAGCCAAAAAAACCAAGCCGTGGCTGGTACGCACGACAGGGCAAAGGCCAATCGGTATCTGCCTCCGGAGCGTTTCCAGCTGGCGGCTGCCAAACAGGTCAGCCACAAAAGCCCCTCAACCTTGGCCAAACCCAAAAGGCTCGCGTGTAACCACGACCAACCCGGTTGCAGTCGCTGCTTTCCTGCGACCACAGTCACGACTGCTGCCAAAAGGAAGGCCACCAGTGGCTCGGCGTAGCCGAAGAAGAAAGGACGGAAGAGCACCGGAGCAAAAACCGCCGAGGCTGCAGCGAGCCAGCGCTTCCACCAACCCCCTGCGGAAGCCAAGCTCCAGAAAGTACTGGCCAGACCCACCCGCAAGAGGGCGGTCCAAAACCCGGCCGCGTTCTCGGCGCTTACCCCGAAAGCCATGCCGAAGCTCACCAGCGTGGGCCAAAGAGGAGGGTACTGGGGGTTAGCAAAAGCCAGCTGGGGGTTAGCCAGCCAAGCGGCATCGAAGCCACCAAAGCTTGCAAAAACTTTGGCTTTAAGCCCCCACTGGTAGCAGAAATCCCAACCCCAAGCGGGCAGCTGGGAAAACACGCCTAAACCCAAAGCAACGGCGGCTGCTTGCACGGGTTTCGACTGCAGCTCGTGGCGCAACGTCCCGATGCGGCAAATGGTAAGCGCCAAGCCCAGGAACAGGGGCAGCATGACCCAGCAGGGCTTCCAGAAAATCCCACTAAGACCGAGAAGAACCAACCACCCCTCGCTGCAACGTATGGCGCCCAGGATCGCTTGCCAAAGCGCCTGGCGGTCTTTTGCCACAAGGGTTGCTCACCCCCACCCCGAAAGCAGCACGAGCCCGGCCAAGATCATGGGCGTGTTGTCCTCCGGCTCAGGCACCACCCGCCCCCTCGCCAAACCGTCCTTCCCTGACAAACAGCACCCGGACCTACCAAGGTCCACAGGTAAGGTTCCTGGTCCTCACCGGCCAACGACCAGCGTACCTGTGGCAACGGCCAAAAAAGCTCCATGAGCATCCAGCGCTTTTGCGTTTGGTTCCAGTGTGGCGGGAGCCCGAGCGCCACACCTTCTCCAAGAGGGAAAGGCGCGCTTTTGAGCACTTCCAGCTTCGGACGCCACAGCTCCTGTTGCGGGCCCTTTCGCCAAGCCTAAAGCTCTAATAGCCCCAGACCTGTTAGCGTCAGCAGCAGAAACCATGGGAGACGTTCCCTAAAGGTCACGCTACCATCCTACCGATTGCCGAGCACGCGGGGGCATGAGTTTGAACTACCGGCTTTTTTCGTTGTCCACCAAGAACTGCGGCTGCCGCCAGAGGCCCCAGCGGTGCAACGTGAACTTGAAGCAAAGCGTGAGGATGGCCAACCCATACCCCACCGAAGGCCAAAAACCGATTTGCGAGGCCTCGGGGAAGTAGCGGGTGGCGATGGGGATTTCCTGGATCCGCATGCCCGCAAGGGCGCCTTGCGCGATGATCTCAGAATCAAAAACCCAGCTGTCGGAGTTTTCATCAAAAGGCACGGTTTCCAGGTAGCGGCGGCTGTAAGCTCGCAACCCCGAATGGTACTCGGTAAGGCGAAGACCAAAAAAAGCATTCTCAATGCGGGTAAGGAGGAGGTTGCCTAGGTACTTCCACCAAGGCATGCCGCCTTCCCTTGCTTTTCCACCTAAGATTCGGCTCCCAAAAACCGCATCGCACCGTCCTTCACGCAGAGGCCCCACCAGTTGGGGCAAGACCTTAGGGTCGTACTGGTGATCGGGGTGCAGCATGACCACGACGTCGGCACCGCGCGCCAAAGCATGGCGGTAGCATGTTTTTTGGTTCCCTCCGTAGCCCCGGTTTTCGGCGTGCACCACCACCTCCAACCCCAGCTTTTTGGCAATGGCTACGGTTTCGTCGGTGGAAGCGTCGTCCACCAGGATGACCTCGTCCACCACCTCCCGTGGGATGTCCGCCACGCACGCTTCCAAAGTGCGCGCGGCGTTGTAAGCCGGCATGACCACCGTAACCTTCATCACTGCCTCCGGGCCTGAGCGGCCAGCTGGTATGCCCAGAGGGTGGGGCACATTGCAGCCGCCAAGGCCATGGCCTCAAAAATCAAGCGAAAGGGCCAGCGGCTACTACCTGGCCACAACAACGGCAGCGGCGGCGGAAGCCCCTTTACGTTATCCACCACGAAGCCGGCTTCGCGCAGCAGCTGTGAAAGCGACGCTTTGGTAAAGAACCGCAGGTGTGTACGGTCCATGATGCCGCGATCGCGGTACTGGAATACCCCGAAGAGCAGCGCCAGCCGACAGGCTATGAACGCCACATTGGGAACCGTGACCAAAAGCCTACCCCCCGGCCGCAAGGAGGAAGCTAAGTGCTTAAGCACCGCCAGCGGTTCCCGCAGGTGTTCCAGCACGTCGCCGCAAAGGATCACGTCGAAGGGGGCCCCCGGCAGCTGCGGAAGGGTTTCAGCGTCGGCAACTAAAAGATGGCAGTAAAAGTTGGCTGCCTGGGACGCCTGGTGTGGGTCCTTTTCAATGCCGAAAAGCTGGTGTCCTCGTTTTGCCAACTCCCGACCTAAAAAGCCGGTCGAGGTCCCCACATCCAAAACCCTCGCCGGCGTGTTCCCCACGCTTTCCACCAGCCAGCGGTGGGAGGAGTGGGGAAAGTCCTTGAAAACGTAACCAGCCATGGTTTGCCAGCAAGACTATACACTGGAGACGTGAAGGCGGAGGCGCAGCGGTGGTGGTGGTTTCCTGTGGCGGTAGGGTTTGCCGCTATCCTCTGCGTCACGCCGTTTTGGCCTTCTTTTGTAAGCCCCAACGAGTGGCCTCGCGTGTACCAAGCTCTTGCCGTGGTCCATCGTGGTTCGTTGACGGTGAACGAAGAGGTACAGCGCTGGGGTGCCTGCGAAGACCTTAGCAAAGCGGGGGACAAGCTTTACCCCAACAAGGCCCCGGGGCTTCTGCCGCTTTTGCTTCCCGCGGCAGCCCTGGCCCACCTGGTGGGGCACGGGCCTGGGGAGCTGCGAGTGGCGTACCTTGTGGGACGCATCTTGGCTTCCGCTCTACCTTGGTTTTTGGCGTCGCTGCTGCTGGCCCGCGAGCTCAACCGTCGTTGGGGGGAAGTGGGCACGCTCGTGGCCGGGGCCTTGGCCGTCGCCACGCCGTGGATTGCCAGCGGCGCCCTGCTGTACTCCCATGCCCTGGCAGGTGCGTGTTTGCTCCTCGGGGGAGCGTTCTTGTTGCGGGAAAAGCCGTGGTTCCTCTTTTTCGCCGGAGCTTGCCTCGGTTGGTCGGCGGTGAGCGAGTACCCAACAGCTGTGGTGGGCGGTCTTTGGCTGGTAATGGCGACCTGGTGTGGGCGAAGGGCCGTATGGCCGGCATGGCAGGGGTTTGCGCTGCCTTTGGTTTTGCTTGCCGCCTATAACTGGGCGTGTTTCGGCAACCCCTTGGTGCTTTCTTCGGCTCGCGAGCTTTACCCGCAGTTTTCCGCCCTCAGCCGAAAGGGGTTGTTCGGCATTGGCTGGCCGCGCTTTGTGCACTTCTGGCTTTTGCTTTTTTCGCCGGAACGCGGCTTGCTCTTTTGGGCGCCTTTTTTGCTCCTGGGCCTCGCGCCGCCGCGAAAGGGTTGCGCCTTGTGGGGTGCGTGGGCAGGCGCGGCGGCTTTAGTGGTGGTCATGACTGGCTACCCCAACGCCCACGGTGGCTGGTTTCCAGGGCCACGCTACCTGCTTTCGGTGTTTCCGCTTTTGGCGGTGCGAGGGGCTTTTTTGCTGGCTTCGTACTGGCAGTGGTGGTGGGTTCGTGGGGTGACGGTCCTGGCCATTTTCTTTAGCTTGCCTGCAGCCTGGTTGCCGCTTTTAACGTTTCCCCTTTCCCCACCGGACTTTGCCTTGGCTCCGGTTACCTTTCACTGGCCTCTCGTGCGCGCTGGGGTTTGGATGCCCACGGTCCTTTCGGGAAAACTGGGGTGGCTGGTAGTGGCGCTTTTGGCAACCGCAGCCGCGGGCTGGCTGGTGTTCTTCCCTGCAAACGCTAGGTTTCTCCCATTGCTTGGTCTTCTCTTCTCGGTAGCGTGGTGGTCTTTGGCGGGGAAGCTGGTGCCTTCCTCTTCTTTCGTGCAAAAACTGGAGCTGGCAGTGGTTCATGACGTTTACACCGGCGCACCGGGGGAAAGCTGGCTTGCCCCACTGCAGCGCCAGGTCCGCGACCAGCGGGAACAGCAGCTCCTTGACCGTTTTCTCCCCTACCACCGCCAGGGCAAAAGCTACTAGCCTGCCTTTGGTCGTCTGCGCGCCAGCGGGAAGCGGCTCGCTGGTGACGTTTTTGTTGCTGGTTTGGCCCCTCGTATCCCCGCGTTTGTGGCAAGGATTTTGCAGAATCGGCACCTGTGAGAGCGCAACGGGGGTTTACGTTGGTTGAGCTGTTGATCGTGGTAGCCATCCTGGGCATCGTGGCTGCCATAGCGGTTCCCCGGATCTTTCAAATGCTGGAAAGGGCCCGTCAAAAACGCACCATGGCCGATATGCGAACCTTGGCACTGGCTATTAACTCCTACGCCAGCGATCACGCGTTCGTGCCGCAAGTGATAGGGACCGCAACCGGCCTTCGCCCTTACCTGGAACCCACGTACTTGAAGGTGCTGCCGGTTCGAGATGGGTGGCGGCGTGACCTCTTCTACCAAGGTTCGGGGCTGGATTACACGGTTTTGAGTTACGGAGCCGACGGTGTGGCCCAAAGCGGACCATATGTAGGCCCCACCACCCATTACGACGCGGACATTGCTCTTGTGAACGGGGTTTTTATGCAATGGCCGGAAGGCGTGCAGGTCCGTTGAGGTGCCACCACTGGGCAACCACAGCCACGGCAGTGACAAAACCGTGCATCGTTCAGTTCTCTCAGCCGTGCTTGTTGTGGCACGAAACCTGCACTAAGGTTACACCGAAAGGAGGCAGTTATGAGGAGGCAAAAAGGTTTCACCCTTATCGAGCTTTTGATCGTGGTGGCCATCATCGGAATCATTGCCGCCATCGCGATCCCTAACCTGCTGAACGCCATTAACCGTGGCCGTCAGCGTCGTACCATGGCGGACCTCCGCTCTATCGGAACCGCTCTGGAAGCGTATTCTGTGGACTTCAACTTTTATCCACGGGGCGGGATTACTAGCATTTCTGCCCTAAAGAGCTATCTCGAGCCGACGTATATTAAGAAGTTACCAGAAAGAGATGGCTGGAACCGCGAGTTTGTGGTGAACATACCTACCAGTGGTGACGAGTATACCCTTACATCTTACGCAAAGGATGGAGCTTCGGGTCCTGTAAATGCGACTGGCGGTCCAACCACCGATTTTGACGCCGACATCATTTTCGCCAACGGTCAGTTTTTCCAATGGCCTGAGGGGCAACAGGTCAACTAGTTGTTTTCGGATCATGAAACCCGATGGGAGGCGAAAGCCTCCCATTTTTTTGCTTTAAAATTGGATGGTGGTTCATGCTCGGTGGATAGCAACAGCGGTTGTTACGCTGGCGATTTGGGGCGAATTTTTCTTGGGCCGTCCTTTGTCGTTGGTGTTTGTGAGCCTTCTCCTCGTCTATGGGCTTGTTTTTCGTCCTTGCGTGCCGTTAGCCGCCTTAAAGTGGCCGGCGGTCATCGCTCCTCTCTTGCTTTACGCCTTAAGCTACCCTTACGCCTTTGACCGTCAGTGGGCTTTAAGCTTAGGCTTTCTGTTTCCCCTAGCTTTGGCCACTTGGACCTTGGGCGCAGTTGTCCGCGAGGATTGGGCTTTTTGGCGAATGGCTGCGGTGCAAGTGGCTATGGCTTCACTGGTTGCTCTCAACCAAGCGCTTGGGGGGTTGCCCTTGGCGCCGCCGGAGCTGAGCACCTTACCCGAATCCTTGCAGGTGGTTGCTTCGGCTCGCCTGGCTACCGGTCGGGCTTTTGGCACCCTTCCCCTGCCAGGCCACTTTGCAGTGCTTCAAGCTTTTGCTGCTCCCTTTTTGGTGCAATGGGTGGTGGGGAGTCGGGGTTGGCGGCGGATGGTGCCGCTTGCTTTTGTGTTGTTAAGCTTGGGCGGTTGCATCGCAACCCTTTCGTTGTTGGGCACCGCCCTATGGCTTTTAGGGGTTTTGTTGGTTTTGGGGGTGGAAAAGAAAGCGAGTTCCTGGGCCGTAGCGGTGGGGCTCTTCACATTGGCACTGCTGGCGTTTCTGAGGCACGATTTGCCTCGCCTAGAGCCCTTAGCGCTCAGATGGGTCAATTGGAAGGTTGCGGCTTGGGTTTTTTGGCAAAACCCTATTTCTGGTGTAGGGTTGGGTGGTGTTGGGCTTGCGGGTCTCACTTCGCCTTGGGCTGCACAGAATATTACTCCTTTTGCGCACAACACCCCCCTGCAACTGATAGCGGAGTTTGGTGTTATTGGGTTGCCGGGAGTCGCACTGCTGCTTTATGGTGCATTTCGCCTGGTATCGCAACTTTGGTCGGCTTACAAACCGGCAGCAGTCGCGCTCCTGATCTTTTTGGTTCACAATGTTTTTGACTTTTCGTTTTACCAACCAGCCCTGTTGTTGGCGGCTTTACTGCTGGCGGGCTCGGCAGCGCCGCCAGGCTCCCCCCTTCCCCGTGGACCGCGACGGTTCTTAGCTCTCCTCCTGGTGGGTGTAGTAGGATTGGCGGCCTTGGAAGAGAAAAGCCAAAAAATGGCTGTGCGCGCTCGCCGGCTACCGCCTGCCCAGAGGGTGTCTGCTTTGCTGCAGGCAGCCTCATTCACCCCGTGGCGGCTCGCGGAGGTTTTCGAGGCGGCGGGGATTGCTTGGGACATCAAAGACAAGGAGCTGGCTGAAGACGTGGATCACGTTTTAGTCAGGCGCGCTTGGGTGGCCCCGACCTCCGCCACTTGGTGCCAAGCCCGGGCCCTGCTGCTGATGCTTCGCGGTCGCAGGGCCGAGGCCTGGGCCTGGGCTCGAGAAGCCACGCAAAGAGCTCCTTGGCGCAGAGAGCTATGGGAGTTAGAGCACCTATGCCGCCCTTAAAGCTTGAGGCGTTTCTTCTGCCCGTGATGGTTTTTTTAGTGGCCGACGCCTGGGGTGTGGGCCTAGGGCCTGGGGCGGGCTTCCTGGTGGGGTTAGTCTTAGGTGTTTTGGCTTGGCGGCGGCTGTGCCGCGGCGTTAGGCTTGGTTTTTCATTTCTCTGGCTTTCAGGTTTTGTTTTGTGGGTATTTCTTTCCGCCCTCGTGCAGCCGGTGGCTTGGGAAGTGGCCTCCCCTCTGCTTGCCACAGGATTTTTCGTTTTGCTTTTGGCCGTAATTGTCGCTCATCCCTGTGGTCGTGGCTGGTTAAAAGCGGGTGTGGTGGCAGCGGGCTCGCTGGCTGCTGGTTGGCTGCTGATAGAGGCGCTTTTCCTTTCGGGACGCCCCTCTGGCCCTTTCGGCAACCCCAATCCAGCGGCCACTCTGGTGGTGCTGGCGTTGGCCTGCCTCCGCTGGCGGCGTGGAGCGGGGTTAGCACTCCACGCTTCGCTGCTGATGGGCGGGCTTTTCGCCTCGGAAAGTCGGGCGGCGCTGCTGGCGCTGTTAACCTTGGGTGGTATTTGGTTTTTTGCAGGCTCGCGCTGGCGGTGGCGATGGCTCGTGGGTTTGGCGGTGCTTACGGGTCTTTTGGGGCTTTTTTCGCGGTTGCAAAAGGACCGGGACCCAATGCGTTTTGAAAGGGTCAAGATTTGGGGGGTGGCGGCAGCGGTGGCTTTAGATTACCTGCCTTTCGGCACAGGCCCGGGCGGGTTTTACGACGCTGCCCTCGCGAAAAATTTCCCCCGCTCAGGGGAGTTTGCCCGCTATCACCGGGTCCCAGGTCTAGCTGAAAGCGATGTTTTGCAAGTGGTGGCATCGCTGGGACTTCCGGGTTTCTTTTTAGCTTTAGCTTTAGTAGTGACCACAGTTCGCGCTTGGGCGGGACGAGGCTGGCTCGCTTTGGGGCCGGTGGTGGCCTTGGGTGTCACCAGCAGCGTTCACAGCCAACTTTTCTTTCCGGTTTTGGCACTCCCCGCCCTGGTGGCGGGACGTTTCTCAGGGACTTTGCGGGTAAAGCTTTCTCCTATATTGGCCTTGTTGCTCGTGTGGCCGGCTGCAGTTTGGGCTGGCTTCAATGTTTCTCATAGGGAAGGCCCGGTAGCCAAAGCAAAAAGACAAGCTACGGATCTTCTTAAGAGTCGAGCCGCGACAGCCGAGCAACTTGCCAAAAGCCTGGTTGCGTTGAGCAAAGCTGCTTCCCTGGCACCTCGCTCGGCGGAAGTGCTGCGGCTGTTGGGTTTCGTGCAGCTCGCCTTTGGGCAAAATACCGGTGAGGCCCAGCTCGTGGAAGACGCAACCAGGAGCTTTCGGCGGGCCCTGGAGCTCAATCCGAACGACGTATGGGCCACCCTAGGTGAAACCGAGGCTTGGCTGATCCTGGGAGATGCTTCCCGGGCTCAAGCCGCAGCGCGCCAAGGCGTGCTTTTGGAGCCTAATTGTTTACCTTGTTGGTTGGCTCTTGCCGAAGCTCAGTGCGCCCTGGGTGACCTTGCGGGCGCTCGCAAGTCTTGGCATCAGGCCGAAAGGGTAAAACGGGCGGCGCGCGGATACCCCTTTGTGACTCGTTACGAAGAAGGATTAGCTCGACCCGAGCCGCGACGGGAGCTTCGCCTGAGAAAGTTATTGGGGGGCGGGGCATGAGACGCCTTGGGGTGGCGCTTGCAGCCGTTTTGCCGGGCCTTTTTGTTGCGGTTTTAGGGGTCGTGGGCTTTGTGCCCACAGCGCGCGATAACCCCAGCTACTTTGTACCGCTGCGCTTCTACCTTTCGCGCGTGTTCGTGGGTGAGGTTTCGCCTTGGCTCAACGTCCAGGTGGGCTGCGGGGAACCTTTTTTTGCGAACCCG
>CALHAH010000027.1 GCA_937934115.1 uncultured Thermoanaerobaculum sp. | reverse complement strand
GGGGCGACCGGTAGGTCGCCCCTCTCGCCGTTAAAACACCAATTGATAGCGAAGGGAGATGTTCCTTCCTGGCAGTGGGCTTTTTTCCTTAAAAAAGGACGTGTGGTTCAGGGCGAACGTGTTGGTGAGGTTGGTGCCCTGGAGCCAAAGGATGTGGGCGGTGCGTGCACCCAAAAGGCGGTAGCCCACGGCTGCCTCCACAAGCGTGTAGCCGGGGCTCCGCGTCTCCTCAGGTGCCAGGCGAGTGGCCGGCAGCACCCGCTGTACCCCCAACCGGAACGTGGCTGGGTTTTTATACCACTGGAGGTGGGAGAACACCCGAGCAGGGGGGATGCGCGGCAGGTTGCCTTGGCTTTCGGTCAGCTTGCCGCGCACGGCGTCGGCCCCGTAGGTGAGCTCAAGGTGGGAATCGGGGTTGGAGAGGAGATCCCAGTGGCCAAGGAGCTCTGCGCCCCAAAAACGGGCGTCGCTTTGCCGGAAGAGAGCTACCGGCAGCTCGTCCTCCTCTTCGCCGGTAAGGGTCTGAAAGGTGAAGTTGTCCACCTGCGCGCGGAAAAGGTTGGCTTGCACACTGGCGCGAGGGCCCGTCCACCGCAGGCCCAGTTCCCCGTGTCGGTTGCGCTCCAGCCGTAACTGATCGTTGCCCACCTCGAAAAGACCGGTGGCGGCGTGGGGACCGTTGGAGTAGAGCTCTTCGGGGTTGGGGGCTTTGCCGGTGTAGCCCAGGGAAACGTAAAGCTTGAGAGCGTCTCCCAAGTTCCGCGAGGCGGAAACGGTGAAACTACCGTAATCAAAACTGCGGCGAGGAGCTTCCCCCCGAGGGTGGTGGCGGACCCAATCCCACCGCCCGCCGATTTCCCAATGCATAGGCCCCACATCGCCGTGCTCCCACAGGAATGCCGCAGCTTTTTTGCTTGTGGTGGGTGGCAAGTAGCTTTCCTCGCCTTTGACCACGAGGTCCCGGTCTTGACCCTCCACACCGAGGATGCCGGAAAAGCCCAGAATGGGGTTGTGGTAGAGCTCCACGCGGGCTGAGGTGTGTTGGTTTTCCACGCGTGTGCCCACGTCGCTGCCTTCAAATTCTTGGTGATGGTAATCCACCTGCGCCACGCCAAAACGCACGCGCGCGAGTTTCCCCCAGTTTATGGCCGTTTCTCCTCGCGCTTCCCACCTTTGACGGAACAGCTCCACGTGCACGTCTTCCTCCACTGGGCTTCCGTAGTTGCTTTTGTGGTACGCAAAACCCACGCCCAGAAACCCAGCGTGACCAAAGCGGGCCATACCCACACTGGCATCGTCGTTGCGCACGTAGCTGTTGGTGACTTTGCCCCGACCGCTGCGGTAGTCGTTGGACCGCTGCGTGCCGAGGCCCGCGTGCCAGCTCCAAGCGCCCTGCTGCCCTTGAAGGTTGGTGGTAGCGGTGCGCTGCCACGCGTTAGAAGCCAAAGACCACCGCGTTTCTCCGAGGAGGGGGGTGCCGGCTGGGGCAAGCGGTACCGGGCCACCCACGGCGTTCACAACCCCGCCTAGGGTTTCCGTACCGTAAAGAAGGGCTGCAGGGCCACGCAGCACCTCAATTCGATCGAAGCCCGAGGGGGTGAGGGCTACGCCGTGATCGGGACTGGTGTCGGAAGCGTCGCCTAAATCGAGCCCCGATTGCAGGATGCGCACACGATCACCGCCTTGTCCACGCAGCAACGGACGGCTGGATCCTGGCGAATAAAAGGTACTGGTCACTCCCGGTTGCCAGCGCAAGGTTTCTCCCAGGCTGGGTTGCGCGGCAAGCAAAAGCTCGTCGCCCGAAATTGCAGTCACGGGTCGTGCCGTTTCCGAAAGACGCTCGGGGTGCGCGGCGGAAACGAACACCTCCTCATGGAAGGTGGCCGCCTGCAAACGCAAGGGCACCTCCAGCTCCGCGCCCGCCGTGAGCGTCACTTCCTGGGACGCAGTTTCGCCGGTGGGGGTGGTGGCTTGCACGAGGTAGCGGCCAGCTTTTAAGCCGGCAAACCGCGCATGCCCCTGCTCGTTGGTGCGGGTGCGCAACGGGAAGCCCACAAGACTCACATTGGCGCCTGCCACTGGTTGCCCCTGGGCGGAAACCACCTTCACCACCAACACGGCGCCGGCAGGCTCCACGGCAAAAGCCGGGGCTTGGCAGGCCAGTACGAAAAGTAGCGGGTACGCGCCAAGGCGCGCAAGCAAAAGTTTTGGCAACATGTTTTCCTCCCTCTTTTTGCGAAGCAAGTTAACCTATCCACATTGTAAAACCGCGGGGTGACGCCGATAAGGTTAGGCGGGAGGGGCCCGAGGCTTTCCCGGGAGCAAAAAAGCCGCGGCCGCGAGCGTCGAGGTTTCGCCCAGCAGTGGGTACGTTTGCGCCGGGACCTGGGGGCAGGAGATGCTTTCCGGGGTCAGCGCCGGGCCGTGGGCGATGGCGCACTGCAAGCAGCGATGGAGCGGCGAGGAGGAAGGGGCAGAGTTGAAGGAAAAGCCACTACCTTGCGCGTGAAGGTGGGGGAGGGTCTGCAGGCCACCGTAAATCGCAAACAAGGCGGCAATTGCAACTGGCACCACGGGCCGGGCTTTCCGCTTCACGGTCTCAGTTTTAACAGCCATAGCGTTGTTGTCAAGTCACGGCGCTGGGCGGTGGCGGTCAAAGTTTGCTAAGCGCAAGCCAACGCTTGCGAATAGCAGCAGTAAAGGCGCCGGAGCGTCATTCAAAGTCTCGCAACCGGCGGTAGGAGTGTGGGGGTGGTCTCATTTCCGTGTTTCGCTAAATGTGATATTGCGACTCGAAACCGTTGACAAAGATTTTCCGTCTCGTTAGCATGCCCAACTGTGAGCGAACACGGGCGGTCTCGGTGGGTTTTCCCCCCTTGGGTAAATCAGTTACGGGTGGTAGCCGGTGTGGCTTTGGTGGTGATTCCGGTTTACCTGGTGGTGCTTGTGGGCTTCGGTGCATCGCCCCGAACGACGGACGTGGGCTACGCCCCGGAGCAGCCGGTTCCTTACAGCCATGCTTTGCACGTGGGGCAGTTGGGCTTGGATTGCCGGTACTGCCACAACACCGTGGAGGAGGCGGCAAAAGCAGCGATCCCCCCCACGCAAACCTGCATGAACTGCCACGCCCGTATCCGCGCGGCAAGCCCCAAGCTGCTTTCGGTGCGGGAAAGCTACGCCACGGGCATGCCCATCCCTTGGGTGCGGGTGCATGATTTGCCGGATTACGTGTATTTCGACCACTCGGCCCACGTTCGTCGCGGGGTGGGGTGCGTTTCCTGTCACGGGCGTGTGGACACCATGGAGGTCGTGCAACAGGTGGAGCCGCTCTCCATGGGGTGGTGCTTGGACTGCCACCGCAACCCTGATCCTCATTTGCGGCCGCCAGAGTTGGTTACCAGCATGGATTGGGTGCCGCCGGAAAAACCGGAAGTGTATGGACGGCGGTTACGGGAGCAGCTGGGCATCCGGCCTTCCACTGATTGTGGGACCTGTCACCGCTAGGAGGGAGCCTCGTGAGCAAGGCGTACTGGCGCAGCTTGGATGAACTGACACAAACCCTAGAGTTTCGGGAAAAAGTGGCGCAAGAGTTCCCGTTTTTAGCTGAGGCCCTGCAAGACCCTCGAACCCGGCGGGAATTCCTGAAGTTGGCTGGGGCCTCTCTGGGCCTTTTGGGTTTGGCATCCTGCCGCTGGCCTAAGGAAACCATTTTGCCGTTTGCTGGCCGGCCGGAAGGCCGTGTCCCCGGCGTCCCCCAGTACTTCGCCACCGCCATGTCGCTTTTCGGCAATGCCTTGGGGTTGGTGGTGACCAGCTACGATGGGCGCCCCATTAAAGTCGAGGGTAACCCTCTTCACCCTGAGAGCTTAGGCGCCACGCATCTTTGGGCGCAAGCTTCGGTTTTGGAGCTTTACGACCCCGACCGCTCCCGCGCGGTGGTGGAGAGGCAGGCGGGGCAACGCGTGGTCTCCACCTGGGAGAACTTCCGCCGTTTCTTTGGCTCTTGCCTGGCGCGCCTGCAGACGCAAGGCGGACGCGGTCTTTTCATTTTGGCCGACGCCACTCCCTCACCAACGCGCGAACGGCTGCGCCAACGGCTTGCCGAGCGCTTCCCGGAAGCTTTGTGGGTGGATTGGGATCCCCTTTTAAACGTGCAGGAAAGGGAAGGCTTGGCGCAAGCCACAGGTGTACGGGCAGTGGCGAAACCCAAGGTGGAAAACGCTGCGGTTATTGTGAGCCTTGGCGCTGACTTTTTGCTGCGCCACCCGTCGGCGGTGGTCAACGCTCGCGGTTTTGCCGCCAAGCGCAGGGAGGGGAAGAATCGCCTGTACGTGGCGGAAGCTGTGCCCACGGTGACGGGAGCCGCGGCGGATTACCGTTTGGCAGTACCACCGGAACGGCTTGTAGCCATGCTCCTGGCTTTAGCTCACGAGCTTGTGGCCAGGGGAGTTACCCTTACGGTGCCTTTGCCACCCCCGCCGCCCCTAGCCGCGGAAGAAAAGGACTTTGTGCGGCGCTGTGCCCGCGATTTACACGCTGCAGGAGGGGAATCCCTGCTTTTGGTGGCAGAAAGCCTTCCCCCGGCCGTGCACGCTTTGGCTTTCTCTTTGCACCGCGCTTTGGGTGCCCAGGGTCGCACGGTCTTTTATTTTCCGGCGCCACCCGCCACTGGGCACTGGCAACAGCTTCAGCACGCAATGGAAAACCGCGAGGTAGAGCTTTTAGTGGTTCTCGGTGGCAATCCTGTCGTGACGGCACCGCACCTACCTTGGGCCAGTTTGCCCTCCGAGACTGCCGTGGTGCGCTTGGGCCTTTTTGAAGATGAAACCTCGCGCCTGTCCCGTTGGCACGTACCCCAAGCTCACTTTTTGGAGGCCTGGGGTGATCTCCAAGCCTGTACCGGCGAGTACTCGGTGGTGCAGCCACTTATTGCTCCCCTTTACGAAGGCAAGACCGCCGAAGAACTTTTGGCTTTGTCGTTGGGCGATGAGCGGCAAGGCTACGATTTGGTGCGGGACACCTTTTCAGTTTTTTCCCAAGGGCGTTTTGACGAGGAGCTTTGGCGCCAAACTCTCCACGATGGCATTCTTCCCGGGCATTCGCTTTCGCCTCTGGTGCTGAAGGAACAAGACTCCAGCTGGCTCCGTGACCTTGCCTTTCCTCCGGCTGGCGAGGGCCTCACTGCCTGCCTTTTGTACGACTTAAAGGTTCTGGACGGGCGCTTTGCCAACAACCCCTGGCTGCAGGAACTCCCCGAACCACTCACCAAGCTGACCTGGGGTAACGCTGCCCTTATAAGCCCCAAAACCGCGGGCCGACTGGGAGTCCGGCACGGAGAGGTGGTGCGCATTGCCACTGCCGGTGGGGAGATCCTATTGCCGTGTTTTACGTTGCCCGGAACCGCCGAAGGTGTGGTGGGTTTAGTGGCAGGCTACGGCCGCAAGGCGGCGGGGAGGGTGGGGGATAGCGTGGGGGTGGATGTCCTGCCCATTTTTGCCGGCCGCTGGACGGCAGCGGCGCGCGTTACGCCCACGGGTAAACGCGGGGATTTGGTATCAACGCAAGATCAGCAAGCCATTGATCGGGTTGGTTTGGAAGCCCTAGGGCATCGCGTGGGGGAGCTCATCCGCGAGGTCTGCGCCGCGGCAGTGGTCCAAGGGTTGCAAATTGGGGAGAAACCCGAGGTTCGCCGGCCTGCCATGCCCTGGAAAGAGCGTCCCTTTACCGGCGAATACCAATGGGGCATGGTGGTGGACTTGGCCTGCTGCATTGGCTGTGGCGCCTGCGTGGTGGCCTGCCAAGCGGAAAACAACATCCCGGTGGTGGGCAAAAAACAGGTACAGAAGGGCAGGCAAATGCATTGGATCCGGGTGGACCGCTACTTTGGCGGCAAGCCGGAGGATCCCAAGTTTGCCTTTCAGCCGATGCTTTGCCAGCACTGCGAAAACGCCCCCTGTGAACAAGTATGCCCGGTGGCAGCCACGGTGCACAGCGAAGAAGGGCTTAACGAAATGGTTTACAACCGCTGTGTCGGCACCCGCTACTGCTCCAATAACTGCCCGTACAAGGTGCGTCGTTTCAACTTCTTCAACTACTTCAAGGACGTGGCCCCTACGCGCAAGATGCAGTTCAACCCCGAGGTGACCATTCGCGGCCGGGGGGTCATGGAAAAGTGTACTTTTTGCATCCAGCGTATTGAAAGGGCCAAGATCACCGCGCACAATGAGCGCCGTGCCCTGCGCGATGGTGAGGTGGTGCCGGCCTGCGCGCAGGTGTGCCCCACGCAAGCCATTGTCTTTGGCAACTTGAACGACAGCCAAAGTGAAGTGGCCAAGCTTTCCCAAGATCCCCGCGCCTACGGGGTTCTTACCGAGCTGAACACCCGGCCCCGGGTGCTTTACTTGGCCAAAATTACCAACCACGAGGAGACGAGCTGATGTCGCAGCCAGCCATTTGGGACAACTCCCACGATCAACCGGGCCACCGTGCCCCTTTGGTTTTGGGGGACGATAGCTTCGGGGCCATTACCCAGCGGGTGGCCACAATTGTGGAAAAGCCAAAACCGCCGCGGTGGTGGACCGTAACCTTTTCGATTTCCCTGGCCTTTACGGTGGTATTGCTGGCAATGCTCGCCTATCTGTTCACGGTGGGGGTGGGGGTGTGGGGCTTGAACGTCCCGGTGGCTTGGGGCTTTGACATTACAAATTTTGTTTTTTGGGTGGGCATTGGCCATGCGGGAACGCTGATTTCGGCGATTTTGTTTCTTTTCCGGCAGAAGTGGCGGACCTCGATCAATCGCTTCGCCGAGGGCATGACGATTTTTGCGGTGATTTGCGCTGGTATTTTTCCTGCCATTCACACCGGTCGGCCCTGGTTTGATTATTGGTTGTTCCCGTACCCCAACCAAATGCAAATGTGGCCAAACTTTCGCTCACCTCTCATGTGGGATGTGTTTGCGGTGAGCACGTATTTCACGGTCTCGCTCATGTTTTGGTATGTGGGCATGTTGCCCGATTTGGCCACCCTGCGGGATCGGGCGCAGACCAAGCTGCGGCAACTCGTTTACGGCATCTTAGCCCTTGGTTGGCGCGGCTCAGCACGGCATTGGCACCGGTACGAGCGAGTTTATTTGCTCCTGGCGGCCTTAGCCACGCCTCTGGTGCTCTCCGTGCACTCGGTGGTGAGCTTTGATTTTGCTGTGTCGCAGTTACCCGGTTGGCATGCGACGATTTTTCCGCCTTACTTCGTGGCCGGCGCTATTTTTTCTGGCTTTGCCATGGTGCTTACCTTGCTTATCCCCATCCGCAAGGCCTTTCATTTGGAAGAGCTGGTGACCACACGTCACTTGGACAACATGGCAAAAATCTTGCTGGCCACGGGTCTCATGGTGGGCTACGCGTACGGTATTGAGTTTTTCACCGCGTGGTACTCGGGCAATCACTTCGAAGCTTTCACCTTCTACAACCGGGCTTTGGGCCCTTATTCCTGGGCGTACTGGATCATGGTGTTTTGCAACGTGGTGGTTCCGCAAATGTTTTGGTTTAAAAAGGCGCGGACGACACCGTGGATTTTGCTGGTGGGCTCCCTCTTCGTCAACGTGGGCATGTGGTTTGAGCGTTTTGTCATTGTTGTTACTTCGTTGTCGCGGGACTTTTTGCCGGGTAATTGGGGAATCTACAAGCCTACTTGGGTGGAGCTCCTGACGCTGGCCGGCAGCTTTGGACTTTTCCTTACCCTTTTCTTGCTGTTCCTGCGGTTTTTGCCCATGGTGGCCATGGCCGAAGTGAAGAGCGTGGTGCCACAGGCGGGGTTGGAGCGCGGCCCACACCGGGGTCATGGCCAGTACTGGGGTGAAATCCCCCATCAGCACGAAGAAATCCTGGGAGGGGAAGGCCGTGAGCAACGGTGAGTTGCGCGTTGTGTCGCCGCCTGAGCTTTGGGGCTTGGCTGCCGAGTTCAGTACCGTGGACGCGTTTTTGGCGGCCGTGGCAGCGTGTCGGAAGGCCGGTTACGTGCGCTTCGATGCCCATGCTCCCATTCCCGTTCACGGTTTGGATGAAGCTATGGACATCCGCCCCAGCCGACTTCCGAAGCTGGTGTTTTTGGGAGGCTTAGCCGGCTGTGCCCTGGGTTTGCTGTTGCAGTGGTGGACCAACGCTGTGGACTATCCGTTCCGTATTTCCGGTAAACCCCTTTTTGCCTTGCCCCCGGCGATTCCGGTGGTTTTTGAGCTCACCGTCCTTTTCTCCGCTCTCACAGCAGTGTTGGGACTTTTGGTGGCCAATAGGCAGCCGGAGTTGTACCACCCGCTTTTTGAGCTTCCCGCCTTTGCCAGGGGCAGCGATGACCGCTTTTTTGTGGTGGTGGAGGCCAAAGATCCCCGTTTTGACCGGCACGGAACCGAGGAGTTCCTCAAAAGCCTGGGAGCGGAGAGTGTTTTTCCGGTGGAGGTGCGCTGATGCCGCGCTCTTTAAAGTACGCGCTGGCAGTCATAGCAGTGCTTGCCCTTTTACCCTTAGCCTTGGTGGCAAAGGCTCGGGTGGCTACCTCCCCGCGCCCGCGGGTGCACCTTATCTTCGACATGGATAACCAGCCGAAGTTCAAAGCGCAATCAGCCAACCCCCTGTTTGCCGATGGCAGGGCCATGCGGTTGCCGGTGCCCGGCACCGTGGCCCGGGGGACTCTGGTTCCCCAGGAAGTGGCCACGGGACGGAAAGGGGTACAGTGGCTGGAGGTAATTCCGGTGCCCGTGGACCGGCAACTGCTCCTCCGTGGACAGGAGAGGTACAACATCTTCTGTGCCCCGTGCCATGGGTATTCCGGCTACGGGGATGGGGCGGTGCAACGGAGGGCGGAACGCCTAGAAGAGGGGACGTGGACGCCGGTGGCTTCCTTCCATACGGAAACCGCCAGGGCACGACCTGTGGGGTATATCTTCAACGCCATCACCAACGGCGTGCGCACCATGCCACCGTACGGTGCGCAAATTCCCGTAGAGGACCGGTGGGCGATTGTGGCGTACGTAAAGGCCCTGCAGCGATCCCAGTGGGCCACCTTGGCGGATGTACCAAAAGAGGTGAGGCCGCAACTGGAAGTGAGGATGAGGGAACATGACGGCACTCGTTGAGCTCATGTTGGACCGCCGCAGTTTGGGGGAGGTGGGGAGCAAGCTGGCGCGCGCGGCCGCGTTTTTCGGTTTCGCTTGTGTCGCTTTTGCAAGCGTCGGCGCTTGGCTTTGGGAGCCCTGGCGGCAACGCTTTTTCCCTGCCTACCTCACGGCTTTCGCCTGGGTTTTGTCCCTGACTTTGGGGACACTTTTCTTTGTGGTTCTTCAACATCTCGTACGGGCAGGTTGGAGTGTGGTGATTCGGCGTTTGGCTGAATTTTTTGCAGCGCAGGCTCCGTTGTTGGCAGTTTTGGCGCTGCCTTTGCTTTTAGGTTTGCACGACCTCTACCACTGGACCCACCCCGAGGTGGTAGCGGAAGACCCCGTTCTTTTGGGGAAAAAACCGTACCTCAACGTGCCGTTTTTCCTGTTGCGCTTAGCTTTTTATTTCCTTTTTTGGAGCTGGGCAGGCCGCTTTTATTACCGGGCTTCGGTGGCCCAAGATGAAAGCGGGGACGTGGGGCTTACGGAAAGAATGCAAAAACGAGCAGCGCCGGCAATGCTCGTATACGCCTTAACAGTTACTTTTGCTGCCTTTGACCTCCTCATGAGCCTGGACCCGCACTGGTACAGCACAATTTTTGGCGTTTATTATTTTGCGGGGGCAGTGGTTGCCGCCTTTGCCTTGCTTATTTCCGCAGGTGTGCTCGTGCAGAGGGCAGGGTATTTGCGACGCACCATTACCCGTGAACATTACCACGATTTGGGCAAGTTACTCTTTGCCTTCGTGGTGTTTTGGGCCTACATTGCGTTTTCCCAGTTCATGCTGATTTGGTACGGAAACATCCCCGAAGAAACCTCTTGGATTCTACGCCGTACCGCCGACGGTTATGGTGTGATCGGCTTGGTCCTTCTTTTTGGCCACTTTATTGTGCCCTTTGCGGTGCTCTTGCCGCGGTCCATTAAGCGTTCTCCCGGCACCTTGCTATACCCTGCTCTATGGCTTTTGCTTATGCACTACGTTGACCTTTACTGGCTAGTGATGCCGGAGTTCGGTGCGGCCACGCCGCACCTGGTGGACATCGTGCTGTTTTTTGGCTTGGGGGCCCTATGGCTTTCCGGGGCGGCTCGCTTGGCCAGTCGCCATGCTCTTGCCCCGCAAAAGGATCCGCGCTTGGTGGAGTCCTTAACCTTCGAGAACGCGTGAGGTGGTCATGGAATCCTATGAACCCAGGAGCGGTTTAGTAGCAGTGGTAGGGGTGGTGAGCGCGGTGCTGTTGGTGGCTGTTATCGTCTTTCTTCAGGCCCTTTACTACCGGGCAGCGGCGAAAGAGGACCTTACGAAGGCGGTGATGGTTCCATCGGAGGCTAAGGCTTTGCATGCTGAGCAGCTAGGACAGTTGGAAGGCTACCGCGTGGTGGATCCGCAAAAGGGGATCGTGGCTATCCCCGTAAGCCGGGCTATGGAGCTGGTGGTGGCAGAGCAAGGAGGGCGGCCATGAGGGTTTGGCAGTTCTGGTTTTTGACCTGGTTGGCGGCGTGGCCTGTGGCCGCGCAGCGGGCGGAGCCTCTCCCTAAGGAGCTGGAAGGTGTGGGCATCGAGGAGCGGCCGGGAGCGCAGGTCCCACTGGATGCGGTTTTCCTCAACGAGGAGGGAAAAGAAGTCAGGTTAGGTGAGCTTTTGGACGGCAAACCCACGATTTTGACCTTGGTCTACTATCGCTGTCCCATGTTGTGCGGTTTGGTTTTGCAGGGTGTTTTGGATGGGTTAAAGGCACTACCCGCAACCGTGGGTGAGGATTTCAACGTAGTTACCATTTCCATTGATCCTTTGGAAACGCCTACCCTAGCTAAACTCAAAAAGCAAACGTACCTCAGCGAATACGGACGGGCCGGAGCGGCTGCGGGCTGGCGTTTCCTCACCGGTACGGAGGAAAATATCCAAAGGGTGGCCAACAGTGTGGGTTTCTTTTACAAATGGAACGAAGAACGGCAGGAATACGCCCACGGGGCGGGAATTTTTGTTCTCACGCCTGAGGGCAAGTTGGCGCGCACACTTTACGGGGTGCTTTTTGAACCGCGCACGTTGAAATTGGCATTGTCCGAGGCAAGAGAAGGTAAGAGCTCAGTGGGGGAGAAAATTGTCCTTTACTGTTTCCATTACGACGCCAATGAGGGACGCTATGTGGTGGCTGCTTCTCGCATCATGAAGGCCGGTGGGGCAATCACCGCGCTCATGGTGGGGGGCTGGCTTCTGGTTTCGTGGCGGCGGTCGCGGCGGGGGGAGGCTCAGTAATGGGCTTTTTCTTCTTGGTACAACAGGGTTTGGGGTTGCCACCGCAGGCCTCTTCGGTGGCGCCGGCGGTAGATTCCCTTTATAAATTCATTTTTTGGGTTTCTGCTTTTTTCTTCTTGCTCATCGTGGGGTTGATGCTGGCTTTTGTCCTACGGTTTCGAAAGCGCCCAGGGTACCAGAAGGACGTTCAGGCGCCTACTCACAACACGCTTTTGGAGCTCACCTGGAGCGGCATTCCTTTAGTTTTGGTTTTGATCATGGGCTTTTGGGGTTTCAAGGTTTTTTTGGACATCAATACCCCACCAGCTAACGCCTACGAAGTGCAGGTTACCGGGCAAAAGTGGAAGTGGCTTTTCACCTATCCCAACGGCTACGTGGATGAGGCCCTGCACGTTCCCGTTGACCAACCGGTGCGGCTGGTGATGACCTCGGAAGACGTGATCCACAGCTTCTTCGTCCCTGCTTTTCGCATAAAGAGGGATGTGGTGCCCGGGCGCTACACCAAGCTTTGGTTTCGCGCCACAAAAACTGGGAAGTTTCAGGTCTTTTGTACGGAGTACTGCGGTACTGGGCATTCCGACATGCTTACCTTCGTGGAGGTGCATGAACCAGGAGGGTTTGAGCGCTGGTTGGAGGCTGCCTCCAACCTGCTCAACACCTTGCCACCAGCGGAGGCAGGCCGCAGGCTTTACCAATCCCGAGGCTGCGCGCAGTGTCACTCCGTGGATGGCTCCGGGGGCATAGGGCCAACCTTTCAAGGCCTCTTCGGCCACCAGGTGATGCTCAAAGGCGGGGTGCGCACGGAGGCAGATGAAAACTACATACGGGAATCAATTCTGGAACCGATGGCGAAAGTTGTGGCGGGCTTTGAACCAGTTATGCCCACCTACAAAGGGAGACTCAAGGACCAGGAAATCACGGCCCTGGTCGCCTACATCAAATCGTTGGCGGGTGAGCCCCAGCCGGCGAGCGGGCAGTAAAGGAGGAAGCTATGGCAGTACCGGTGGGTAACGCTTTGTTTGGCGACAATTACTTGTCCCATGCCAAAGGCTGGAAATCATGGCTTTTTACGCTGGATCACAAGCGCATCGGGGTTATGTACCTGGTTTCCATTCTTGCCTCTTTTCTCCTCGGTGGGGTTTTTGCTTTGCTCATCCGCATGGAGCTGTGGACTCCTCAGCGCACCATCATGGATGCGCAAACGTACAACCAGATGTTCACGCTGCACGGCGCCGCCATGATTTTCCTTTTCATCATTCCCGGAATCCCGGCGGCCTTGGGGAACTTCGTTTTGCCATTGATGCTGGGGGCGAAAGACGTGGCTTTTCCGCGCTTGAATTTGCTCTCCTACTACCTATGGGTGGTGGGGGCTTTGCTGGCGCTGGTTTCCATCATTACCGGGGCTGTGGACACCGGTTGGACGTTTTACACTCCGTATTCCACAACCACCAACACCTCCGTCATTTCTATGACTTTGGGTGCCTTTATCTTGGGATTTTCCTCGATCTTTACCGGAATCAACTTCATCGTGAGCATTCACAAACTGCGGCCACCCAGCATGACGTGGTTTAAGATGCCGCTTTTTCTTTGGGGGCTTTACGGCACGGCAATTATTCAAATTTTGGCCACACCAGTTCTGGGGATTACGCTTTTGCTGCTGATCGCCGAACGGGCTTTAGGGGTGGGGATATTCGATCCCGCTTTAGGCGGTGATCCGGTGCTCTTTCAGCACTTCTTTTGGTTTTACTCCCACCCTGCGGTGTACATCATGATTTTGCCAGCCATGGGGGTCATTTCCGAGCTTGTGTCCACGTTTTCCCATCGCCACATTTTTGGCTACAGGTTCATTGCCATGAGCTCCATTGCCATTGCTATCATTTCCTTCTTAGTGTGGGGTCACCATATGTTCGTTTCTGGGCAATCGAACCTCGCCAGTCTCATTTTTTCGATTCTCACCTTCTTGGTAGCCATCCCCTCGGCGGTAAAGGTTTTCAACTGGGTGGCTACCATGTACAAAGGCGAAGTGGAGCTGGCCACCCCCATGCTTTACGCCTTGGCATTTTTGTTCCTCTTTGGCATAGGCGGGTTGACGGGGCTGTTCCTGGGGGCGTTAGCCACCGATGTGCATTTAACGGATACTTACTTTGTGGTAGCTCACTTCCATTACACCATGTTTGGAGGCACGGCTATAGCCTTTTTTGGTGGGCTTTTCTACTGGTGGCCTAAAATTACCGGGCGTCTTTACCGCGAGACCTGGTCGCGGGTAGCTGCGTTTTTGATTTTCATTGGCTTCAACACGACGTTCTTGGCCCAGTTCATCATGGGTGCCCAAGGCATGCCGCGCCGCTACTACAACTACCTTCCCGAGTTTGCACCCTATCACCGCGTTTCCACTATAGGAGCCTTCCTTTTGGCCATAGGTTTTGTAATGGCTGCGGGTGTGCTTTTGCATTCGCTTTATGCGGGGGCGCCCGCCCCGGCTAACCCCTGGGGGGCTGCCACCCTGGAGTGGCAAACTACTTCGCCGCCGCCCCACGATAACTTCAAGACCCAGCCATCGCCCGGGGATCCTTACGACGTGGATCGCTGGGTCTTCGACCGAAGCGCTGGTGGTTACGTTTTGGCCGCAAGCGCTGCCGGTGGCGGGAACGCGTAAGGAGGGTGCCGTGCACAGCGCCGAGAGCCACGTTGCCCATCATTTTCCTCATGCTAAGGCACAGGTGGAGGCCGGTAAATTAGGGATGTGGATCTTTCTCGCCACGGAAATCCTTCTTTTCGGCGGCCTTTTTTGTGCGTACGCCGTGTATCGGGCCAACCATCCAGAAATTTTTGTTTACGCACACCACTTCCTAAACAAGATTCTGGGAGGCATCAATACGGTTGTTCTAATTTGTTCAAGCTTCACCATGGCTTGGGCGGTGCGGGCGGCGCAGCTTTCTCAGCAAGATAAGCTCGTGCGTTTGCTGGCCGTCACCATCTTTTGTGGGTTTGTTTTCTTGGGAATCAAGTACGTGGAGTACGAACACAAGTGGAAGGAGGGTTTGCTTTGGGGCAAGCGGTATAAACCGGTACACCAAGAACTCACCAAGCCCAAGGACGTGCCTCCCCCGAAACCCCTGCCTTGGGTTAATCCGGAAGAGCAGAGTACCTTGCCACCACCGGCCGTACCACCTCAGGGCTTGAGCCCTGAGGTGAAGGGGTTTTCGCAAGAGGGGGTGGTGCCGCAAAACGTGCAGCTTTTCTTTAGCGTGTACTTCCTCATGACTGGCTTGCACGGCCTCCATGTGGTGGCAGGAATGGTCGTGCTATTTTGGGTTTTGTTGCGTGCTCGTCGCGGCCAGTTTTCCTCAGCATATTTTACTCCCGTGGATTTAGCTGGGCTTTACTGGCACTTGGTGGACTTGATTTGGATTTATTTGTTTCCGCTTTTGTACCTGATTCACTGAAGGAGCGAGCATGGAAGAACACAGCACAATGTTCCACGTGGTCCCTATGAGGGTTTTGGTGGCGGTGTGGCTTGCGCTGATGGTTTTGACCGTAATCACCGTGGCCGCCACATGGGTAGATCTAGGCTCCTTCAACCTTTGGCTGGCGATGGCTATAGCCACGCTGAAAGCTTCTTTGGTTGTGCTTTACTTTATGCACATGCGCTACGACCACCCTTTTAACGCCATCGTTTTTATAGGTGCGCTGCTTTTCGTGATGCTCTTCGTGGGCCTGGCCCTTATTGACACCCGGGCGTACCAACCCGAGCTTATCCCCGGGTACGCCCCGGGGATGGGAGGCAAATCTTGAGCGAGCAAAGGAGCCTCGCGCCCGGCCGGCTGGGCCTGCGCCTTTTCTTGCTTTCCTTAAGCGTTCTTTTTGCTGCCAGCGTGGTGGGGATTTTGGTAGTGCGTGCCAAAGCCACGGTGTGGCCGCCGGCGGGGGCACCTCCGCTGCCGGCGGGTTTGTGGCTGTCCACGGGGCTCATCCTCTTGAGCTCCTGGACCATGAGCGCGGCTTGCAAGCGTTTTGCCGCGGGTGCCAGCCGATTGAGTGCACGGTACCTGGTTGTCACCACCCTTCTCGCTCTGCTTTTTCTTGCCAACCAGGTCCTGAACTGGAAAGCTCTGTGGCCGGCGTTTGAAGTCCGCACCACGGCCCTCTACGCCTTCAGCTTCCTGCTTTTGACGCTCCTGCACGCCCTCCACGTGGCGGGTGGGGTGGTGAGCTTGGCAGTGGTAACTTGGAAGGCCGGCCGCGCCCGCGTGAGCTCCCAGGGCCTCTCCTACGCTGCTACGTATTGGCACTTTTTGACCGTGGTGTGGTTGGTAATCTTTGGCCTTTTGCAGGCTGTCTTTTAAGCGCACCTAGTGCTGTTGCTTTTTCGTTGCGAAAACCACACATCGGCTTGCGGAACGCTAAACTAAACACCCAGGGGGCCTCGCACGCCTAATGTCCGTGCCTGTGCTTTTTGTGGATGAACACCTGGTGGTGGTCAACAAACCGCCGGGGGTTTCGGTGGTGTTTGACCGCCATCGGCAGGGCGAGGCAACCTTTTGGCAGCAGGTTTGGGCGCAACTGGGCCCCGTTTTTGTGGTGCACCGCCTGGACCGCGACACCACCGGCGCCCTGCTCTTTGCCCGTAACCCCGCAGTGCAAAAGGTCTTGTCCCAAGCTTTTTTGAAACATCGGGTGCGGAAGGTTTACCACGCTGTGGTGCACGGGATACCCCCTTGGCCACAACTAACGGTGGACTATCCCCTACGGGAAAACGGCGACCGTCAGCACCGCACGGTGGTGGATTGGGAAAAGGGCAAAAAAGCGCGCACGGACCTTTGTCTTCTTCGGGTTTTCTCCCCGGAAAGAGCGGTGGTAGAAGCGTGTCCCCTCACCGGCCGTCGTCATCAGGTGCGAGCCCACCTGGCAGCTGTGGGCTTCCCGCTGGTGGGTGACACGTTGTACGGAGGACCACCCCTGGCCCCTAGACCATTGCTCCACGCGCAGCTTTTGGCTTTTCTGCACCCCGTAGATGCAAGCTTTTTGCAGGTGGAAGCTCCCTATCCTGAGGACTGGGAGGCCTTCGCCCAGGGCAGTGCTTTAAGTCTTTAGCTTCCCGCCCCTTGCGCCGGCACCAAAACGTGCAAGGCGCGGGGAAGTACCGCGACCTCCAGTTCCCCCGGTGGCATCCGCCAAGGGTTCCCATCCCAGTGCGCGTCCAAGGGTTCCTGGTACGTGAGGCGCAAACGGCGAAAAGGCAAAAGGTGGGATTTGGGCCAGCGGTGCAGGGTCCCGCGCAGGGCCGCCAGCAGCCGGGGGATGCGCCCCGCAACCCCAACGCCTTCCACGAGGCAAGCCTCTAACTGGCCGTCATCGGGTTCGGCGCCAGGGGCAAGGCGGAAGCCTCCGCCGGTGGTGGGGCCGTTGTGAATGGCCAGGATGGTCATGGGCCCCCTGTAGGTGAAGCTCTCACTTTGCAACTCCACGGTGGGCGGCTGATAGCGGAAGAGCGTATGCAGGGCCGCCGCCAGGTAAGAAGCCAAGCCGCGGACCTTTTTAAAGCGAGCCGCCTTGACGTTAATGACGCCTAACATGCCAAGACCTACGGCGTTGACCACCACTCGCGAACCCACCTGCATAAGGTCCACTTCCCGAACCCGGGCTTGGTGCAAGGCAGCAACGGCGTCCCCCAGTTTGCGGGGAATCCCCAAGGTTCGGGCTGTATCGTTGCCAGTCCCCAGAGGGAGGATGCCCAACACGCCGCCGCCCGCTTCGTGAAGGCCTTGGGCCACCTCGCAAATGGTTCCATCGCCGCCGGCAGCCACCACCGCTTCCGTGCCACGCGCCACTGCCTCAAAAGCCAGCTCGGTGGCGTGTCCGGGTGCGCGCGTGAAAGCTTGGGGAACCCGAAGGCCGAGGCCTTCCAGGAAATTTCGCACTCGCGGCCACTGCTTTCCCAACCTCCCACCGGCAGCCGCGGGGTTTACGATCAGCAACACGCCATAACACTATCAGCGGGCGGTTTTTTTCGGAAGGGGTGGGCAGCGCTGCGCACCATCCAACCCGGGGTGTGAGATGCCGTAACGCGGGGAGCACTTAGAGCTTACAAGACCTAGCCAGGGAACAAGTTGCGGCCTGCATCTACGGTGAGGACTTCGCCGGTGACGGTGGGGACTTCAAAGAGCAGGAACCGCACCACGCGGGCGATTTCCTCGGGGCTACCCGCTTTTTTAAGTAGCGTGCGCGCTAAAAGCTTTTCCCTGGTTTCTTGGTCGTAGCTCTCGGGAAAGGCGGCGATACCCGGAGCCACGGCATTGACGCGGATTTCAGGGGCCAGCTCAACCGCTAACTGGCGAGTGGCAGCCAGCAGGGCTGCCTTGGAAATGACGTAGGCAGTGAAGTTTTTCAAAGGCAAGAAGGCGTAAACGTCGGCAACGTTGACGATGGCCCCCTGGCCGCGGCGTAAGGCATCCGCCAGGTCGCGGCAAAGAAAAATGGGTGCTTCCAGGTTGACGGCAACCGTGTAACGGAAGCTTGCAACGGTGAGTTCCGCCAGGGGAGTGCGAGGGAACACGGCGGCGTTGTTCACCAAAGCTGAAAGGTGAGGGAAGAGCTGCTGCACCTGGGCAACCAGCCGGCTTCGCTCTTCCGGTTCCTCGAGGCGACACGGCAGAGGAATGACCTTACCTGGATGTGCAGTCTCCAAAGCCTTGGCTGCGGTTGCGGATTGCCCAAATGTGAAGGCCACGGTGGCACCGTGGGCCACGAGTTCCTCCACTATGGCCCTTCCAATTCTCCGGGCACCACCAGTCACGAGCGCGGTGAGGTGCTCAGGCATGGGGGGCCTCCTTCAGGAGACTCACACCGACGGTTTGGATGCCACCCACAAGCGCGGAAAGTGGCCTTTGCAACACCGGGTGACGCCATTCGGGTGCCACCTCAGCGGCAGGAACCAAAACAAACGCTTCGCGGGTAAGCAGGGGGGCGGGGAGCACCAGCGAGCCGAATTGCCCCACCTCTTGGTCGTAAAGGAGGAGGTCCAGGTCCAAGGTCCGTGGCCCGCAGGGGCGAGCGGGGTCGCGTACCCGGCCGTGTTGCCGTTCCAAGTGCGCCAGTGCCCGTTGCAGTTCCTCCACTGTGAGGGTGGTTTTGCCTTTGGCCGCCACGTTCCAGAACGGCGGTTGGTCTGGGTCTCCCACGGGCGCGGTGAGATAAGTACGCGAAAACACGCAATCCGAAAGAAGCTCGCGAAGCTCGGCCTTAGCCTGGGGGATGTGACGTTCAGGCTCGATGTTGGAGCCGAGGAGCAAGAGCACTGGCTTCACTGCGTTTTTTCCCGCTGGCGGTGGATGCGCACGCCCACCTCGTGGGCAAAACGCACGGCTCCCGGCTTGGACACGGTGACGCTCACCGCCTGAACCCGGGGTTGCTCCTTGAGGATGAGCTTGGCCACCGCCTCGGCTAGGGTTTCTACCAGATAAAAACGGGAGTTGGCTACCAAATCCAGCACGGCTTTCGTCACCGCGCGGTAATCCACGGCCTTGGCCATGTCATCGTCTGCCGCTGCCTCCTGGCAGGAGCAGTCCATGACGATGTCAAGGCAAACCTTCTGCTGAACTTCCCGTTCCCAAGGGTTGACGCCCACGATGCAGTACGTTTCCAAGCGGTGGATGAAGACCTGGTCCAAAGTGCCCTCCGTGGCCATTTTACCGATGAGGAGGCGGGTTTACACTCAAGGCATGGCCCTCTGGGTTCCGCTGGTAGCGCGGGTCGTCTTTTACGCTGGGGGGCGTGGGCATGAGAAGCCGCGCTGGCTCATCTTTGGCCGTAACCGCTGGCCTTTGGAGGTGTTGCACGAGGTGGAGGTGGGCGGAGGTGAGCCTGAACAACCGGTGGAGAGGCTTTGGCTCGTCCATAGGGAGGGGAGCTTTTTCCGCGTACGGGTACGCGGGGAGAGGGTGCTGGTGGAGCGGTGGGATGGCGAGGAGCCGCCCGCGGCTCTTGCGGATCTGTTAGCATGACACCGGTATGGAAAACTTTTTCCTGCGTCTGCCTGAAATTGTGATTCAGCTGGTAGCTTTGGGTTTTGCCATTGCCTTCCACGAGTCAGCTCACGCCTGGACCGCCGATCGCTTGGGGGACCCCACCGGTCGTTGGCTCGGACGGGTGTCCCTAAACCCCTTGCGCCACGTGGATCCCGTTGGCACGGTGATTTTTCCCCTCCTTTTGGCCATCATGGGTGCCCCGGTGTTGGGCTGGGCCAAACCGGTGCCTTACGTCCCTCGCAACCTCCGCAACCCGCGCCGCGACCCCATGTTGGTGGCGTTGGCGGGTCCCAGCTCCAACTTGCTTTTGGCTTGCGGAGCGGTGCTGGTGTTGTTGGTGATCCGGGCTTTGGTACCTGATTTTCGGCAGCTTCTGGTGGCGGTGGTGAGTTCCGGAGCACTGGGAGCCAGCGGCGTACTGGCGCCGATCCTTTACCTTTTGTTTTCCCTGGCCATGATTAACACGGTCTTGGCGGTTTTCAACATGATTCCGATTCCGCCGCTGGATGGTTCCCATGTCCTGGAGTTTTTCTTGCCCCGGCGCTGGGCGTGGTACTTTGCGCAGCTGCGCCAGTATGGGATGATCTTGCTTTTTGCTCTGCTGTGGACAGGTTTTTTTAACTTCATTCTTCGGCCTTTCGTTAAGGCTTTGTCGTGGGTGCTGTTGCACTGACCGAACCTCAAGGGCCGGCGGTGGTGTTGCCGGTGTTCCAGGGCCCCCTGGATCTCCTCCTCTATTTGGTGCGCGAAAACCGGGTTTCCATTTGGGACATCCCGGTGGCAACTATTTGCGACCAGTACCAAGCTTGGCTGCGGGCCATGGAGCAGCTGGACCTAGCGGTGGCGGGTGAGTACCTGGTTTGCGCAGCTTGGCTTTTGGCCATCAAGTCGCGGATGCTGCTCCCTCGCCGCGAAAAGGGAGAGGCGGACCCCCGCGCCGAGCTGGTGGAAAGACTTCTGGCGTACGAAAGGGTAAAAAGGCAAGCGGCGGAGTTGGCCGGCCTTTTGGCTTTGCGCGAAGGGGTTTGGCCCGTTCAGGTCAGTTTGGGAGAGGAAAAAAGCCAAGGCGATGTGGCCTTGGAGGACGTGGATGTGGCGGCGTTGGCACGGGCAATGCGGGAGGTGATGGAGCACTTCCGTCGGGAACACCCTCCTGGCCTGGTGCTACCACCGATGCGCCATACGGTGCAGGAAAAGATGCAAGAGCTTCTTGCTTTTTTGACGGAGGAGCGCAGTTTTCCGCTCTTAAGCCATATGCTTACCCGTCCCGACCGCTTGGAGGCCGTCACTTGTTTTTTGGCAGCGTTGGAGTTGGTGTGGCTGAGGGCCGCACGTGTCCACCAGCGTTTGCCCTTTGCAGAAATTTACCTAACGCCTACGGGATATAGCCCTGTGCTCGAGGCTTCGACCCATGCCTGACCTGGAACTCTTGGCGGCAGCTTGTGAGGCCATTTTAGCGGTGGCCGGAGAGCCGGTGAGCGAAGCGGCCTTGGTTAAAGCCCTAGGCTCGGATGTCACAGAGGCCGATGTGCGCGAAGCCTTGAACCTAGTGCAGTCACGGCACGAGGCGGCGGGGTCCGGGTTGCGGTTGGAAAAGGTGGCGGGGGGGTATCGTCTTACTACCAAGCCTGAGCTTTCGGAATTTGTGGCGTCTTTCCTCGGCCTGCGAGCCCAAACCCGGCTCTCGCAAGCGGCTTTGGAGACCCTGGCCATCGTGGCGTATCGCCAGCCGGTGACCCTCCCTGAGATTAACTTCTTGCGAGGTGTAAACTCTTCCGCGGTGGTGCGCACGCTCTTGGAACGAAAGCTGATTAAGGTGGCCGGCCGCAAACAGGTGGTGGGGACCCCACTTTTGTACCGCACCACAAAGGAATTCTTGGTGCTTTTAGGCTTGCAAAGCTTGGCGGAGCTCCCCTCGCTGGAGGAACTGGGAGAAACGGAGGCAGCTGTTGGCTCTTGAACGGGTACAAAAGATCCTGGCACGGGCCGGCCTTGCCTCTCGCCGCCAAGTGGAGGAGTGGATCCGCGAGGGGCGGGTGACGGTTAACGGCCAAGTGGTGGCCTTGGGAGCCAAAGCCGATCCTGAAAAGGACGCCATCAAGGTGGATGGCAAGAGGGTCAAGCTTGACCGCCGCTTGCGCTACGTGCTTTTGTACAAACCAGCGGGTGTGGTGACCACCAGCGAGGACCCTGAAGGGCGAACCACGGTGGTGGACCTGGTGCGCGGCAAGGTGAGTGAGCGGGTTTTTCCGGTGGGGAGGCTGGATTACCACTCGGAAGGGCTTTTACTTTTAACCAACGACGGGGAGCTGGCGTATCGCCTTGCCCATCCGCGTTTTGGGGTCCTCCGCGCGTACCTGGTTAAGGTCAAGGGTCTCCCCGACGAAAAGGACGTGAGCAAGCTTAAAAAAGGCACTGTCATCGAGGGGAAAAGGGTGGTTCCCAAAGAGGTACAGTTGGTGCGCACCACCCCAAAGCAGGTGAACTCCTGGTGGCGGGTGGTGGTAGGGGAGGGTAAGAGCCACGAAGTGCGTGAGTTTTTCCTGCGCGTGGGCCACCCCGTGCAGCGGCTGGTTCGCGTTGCCATTGGACCTCTTCGCGATGAAAAGCTGAAAGCGGGAGTTTTTCGCGGTTTAACCGCGGAGGAAGTGGAGGCGCTTTATAAAGCTGTTGGCTTAAAGCCTTCAAAGGAGGCGCGCCATGGGCGGACCACAGGCACCGGACTATATCAAGAAGCTGGCGGTGTACGTGCCCGGCAAACCCATCGAAGAAGTGCAACGGGAACTGGGGGTGCGGGACATCGTCAAGCTGGCGTCAAACGAAAATCCCCTGGGCACCTCACCTAAGGCCCTAGAAGCCATTCGCCAGGCGTTGCCGGAGTTGAACCGTTATCCGGACGGTAGCGGCTACAAGCTGCGGAGAGCGCTGGGCCAGCGCTTAGCCGTGGATATGGAGCAGATCATCCTTGGCAACGGATCCTGTGAGCTCATTGAGATGCTGGCCCGTGCCTACCTGGCCGATGGTGACGAGGCGGTAATTTCGCAGCAGTCCTTTGTGATGTACGAGCTAGCGGTGAACCAAGTGAACGGCCGGGCCATTGCCGTGCCCACGGCAGCGGGGCGGCGGCATGACGTGGTGGCGATGGCAAAGGCCGTGGGCGAGCGCACCAAGCTGGTGTACATTGCCAACCCATGTAACCCTACGGGCACGTACGTTACCCGGGAGGAGCTAGATGCGTACTTCGCCATCGTAGGGGACCGGGTGTTGACCGTCTTGGACCAAGCGTACCAGGAGTACGTGGACCGCCCTGACTACCCCGACGGCTTAGACGATCTGCGGAAAGGGCGGAACGTTATTGTTCTCCGTACCTTCTCTAAAATTTACGGGCTTGCAGGCATCCGCATTGGCTACGGGGTTGCGTCGCCGGAGGTGATCGCCACCTTAAATCGCGTGCGGTCGCCTTTTAACACCTCCTCTTTGGCGCAAGCTGCGGCCCTTGCCGCTTTGGATGACGACGAGTGGGCCACCGCTTCTCGCAGCCACAACTTGCAGGAACTTTCATTCCTTCAGGCAGAGCTTTCGCGGCGAGGGGTGAGGTTTACCCCTTCGGTCACCAATTTTGTGCTTATTGAGTTCGATAAGGACGTGCAAAAGCTATTCTTGGAATTTCAAAAACGGGGGGTCATCATCCGCCCCGTAGGGGGACCCGGTCTTGTAAACTGTGCCCGGGTTTCGGTGGGCACGCGGAAGGAAAACCTCCGCTTTCTCCAAGCGCTGGACTCTTTGGTGCTGGCATCCACGGCAAGCTAACGTAAAATCAAGGCGAACGAAGCTGGCCCTGAGGAAAAGGTTTTTTGCGTTGCGTTTTGGGGCTTGGCGCCAGCTTTCTGGTTGCGGGCGGTAAAGCCCCAGGGGGGCGAAAAGTTTCCGCGCAGGGTAGGTGCTCTTTGCTGCTTTTCCACGGTGAAAAACCCGAGGGAATCCGCCTCCATGCGGGGATGTGGGCCTAGGGGAGGTGCGGTTTTCGGGGCAAGGCTTGAGGAGCTGCCTTGCGTTTCACCCGTGGCAGCCGGCGGGGAAAAGGTAAACCGCCTAGATGCAACGGACTTTTAAGAGTTACCCCGGTGGGTAGATGGGCAAACGCTTTTCTGGCCGCGACGGTTGCCGTTCCACTTGGATAGTCGTGTGATGGATACCGAATTTCTCAGCCAGAAGGCTTCTCACCCGCCAAAGCACGGCGTCATTGCTGGCGTCCGTAACCTCCAAATGGAGCGAGGCGGCCAAAAAATCGGAAGTGATAAGCCACACGTGGAGGTCGTGAACACCCACCACGCCATCCAACGCGAGCAAGCTTTGCCGGAGTTGGTCGAGGTCAATGTGGGTTGGTGTGCCCTCCATGAGAATGAGCACCGTTTCCCGGAGCACGCGAAGGCCCGAGGACATGACCAAGGCTGCCAAAAAAATCGAAGCCAAGGGGTCGGCCCACGGCCAGCCAAACCACATCATGGCTAGGGCGGCCAGGATCACCTGCACCGAGCCCAAGGTGTCCGTGAGCACATGCAAAAACGCCGCCCGAACGTTGAGGTTGGTTTTGCCACCGTGGAGAACGGCGGCCATGGCCAGGTTCACCAAAAGCCCTGGCACCGCCACCGCCAACATCAACCCGGAAGCTACCTGGGGTGGGTGTGCCAGCCGTCGAAAAGCTTCCACGAGGATGGAAAGCCCCACCGCCAAAAGCGTGGCGGCGTTGAGCGTGGCAGCCAGGATTTCAGCGCGGTGGTAGCCGTAGGTGAGTTTTTTGTTGGGTGGTCTTTGGGAGAGCTTGGCGGCAAAGAGGGCGAGGCCAAGGGAAGCGGCGTCCGCCAGCATGTGACCCGCATCCGCAAGAAGGGCTAGGGAATTGGCCCAAAGACCCCCCACCACCTCAACGCCCATGTACGTCAGGCACAGGCCCAGGGCCGCTTTGAGCCGCCCGGAAGTGGTGGAGGGCCCCGGCGCGAGATGAGCACGGCCCATGGCGTGAGCTTAGCACTTGTGGGGCGAGAGACAGGGTACCATGGTTGCGGAGGTGGCCTATGGTGAAGCAGGTTGCGGGGGCGTGGATGATGATGGTTTGGTGCCTTGTTCCCGTCGCCTGGGCACAAAGCGAGAGGGTGGCGGGAAGCACGACCGAACAAGCGGTCTCCCAAGCCTTGGAAAAGGCGCGGGCGGCGGCAACCGCCCTTACCCAAGCCCTTCTTGGTGAGCTTTTGCAGCACATGCGGGAAGGGGGGCCGGGGGCAGCGGTGGCAGTTTGTGCCGCTAAAGCACAGGAGCTTACCAAAGCCCAGCAGCAAGAGGGGCTCCTTTTAAGGCGGGTGAGTACCCGTACCAGGAACCCGCAAAACCGTCCCGATGAGTACGAGCAGGCAAAGCTCGCCCTGATGGAGCAGCAGTACCGAGAGCACAAAAGGACCGATGAAGTTTCGGAGTGGTACCTCGAGGGGAAAATGCTGACGCTGCGCTACCTTCGGCCCATTGTCGTGGGTGAGATGTGCTTGGCCTGCCACGGCGATGGGGAACACATGAAGCAGGAGGTGCGGGATTTCTTGTCGCAGCACTACCCCGAGGATCAAGCGGTGGGTTACCAGGCCGGCGATTTCCGGGGGGCTGTGTCGGTGACGGTGAAGCAAGCCTTGCCTCCCGACCTCCAAAACCAGTGAAAAAAGTTCAGTTGGGGCTGGGGCGATTGGCGGAAAACCCTGCCCTGGTGCGGGGTCGCCGGCTGGCGCTTCTTTGCAACCAGGCGGCGGTGACCGAGCAGTTAGAACCGGCGTGGGAGCTTCTGCCCCGGCTTGGCGCTCGTTTGCTACGCATCTTCGCCCCCGAGCACGGGTTGTTTGGGTTTGCCCAGGACATGGAAGCGGTGGGCTCAGAGAGCTATGCCGGGGTGCCGGTGGTTTCCCTTTACGGTGAAAACCCCGAGAGCTTGCACCCCACTCCCGAGACTCTGGTGGACCTGGATGCGTTCGTGGTGGATCTCCCCGACGTTGGGTGCCGGTACTACACGTTTGCCGCCACGATGGCTTACTGTTTGCAAGCCTGCGAGAAAGCGGGGGTGGAGGTCATGGTCTGCGATCGTCCCAACCCCTTGGGCGGTGAGCTGCTGGAAGGCGGGCCCGTGGAAGACGACTACCGGTCCTTCGTGTCGGAGCTTCCAGTGCCAGTGCGCCACGGGCTCACCTTGGGCGAGCTGGCGCTGCTGTTGCAGGGGCAGCGTTTTGCCAATCTTGCCCTCACCGTCCTCACCTGCGAAGGGTGGCAGCGGCACCTGTGGTGGGACGAGACCGATTTGCCGTGGGTGGCGCCCTCCCCCAACATGCCCAGTTTGGCTACGGCCACCGTGTACCCGGGGGCATGTTTGGTGGAGGCCACAAACCTCTCCGAGGGCCGTGGCACCACCCGCCCCTTTTTGCTCACCGGCGCCCCGTGGCTGGATGGTGAGGTCTTGGCCGAGCGGCTCAATAGCATGGAGCTGCCAGGGGTGCGGTTTCGCGCCACGCTTTTCCGCCCGGAATTCCAAAAGTACGCTGGCGAAGTGTGCGGCGGTGTGGAATGGCACGTAACTGACCGCTTGGCTTTTCGGCCCTTGGCTTGTGGGGTGGTGGTATTGCGCGAGATCCGGCGGCTGTATCCGGAACATTTCGCGTGGCGTACCCAACCGTACGAGTTCGTAGCTCATGTGCCGGCTATTGACCTGCTCACTGGTTCGCCTTTGGCACGGTTGGTGGTAGAGGGGCAGCTGGCTTTAGAAGAAGTCGTTGACGACTGGGAGGCTTACTGCCGCCAGTTCGAAGTTTTTCGCCGGCAGTTTCTCCTCGCCTAGGTCGTGCGAACCGGGCAAAAGTAGGGTAAAGTTCGCGCAAAGCCGGGGGTCCCGGCGGCGAGAGGCAACGGTGGGGAAACTGCGTCCTGCAGCTGTGATCTTCGATATGGACGGTACGTTGGCCGATTCGTTTGCGGCCATTAGCGAAAGCCTGAACTACGCTCTCACCACGTTTGGGTTTTCACCTAAAGAGCTGGAGTGGGTGAAATACCACGTGGGCCACGGTGCGGCGCAACTGGTGCGCGACGCCCTGGGAGCTTGCGCCCCCGAGGAAACCGTGCGGGAAGTGGGGCGGGTTTTTGGTGAGCGGTACCGGGCAACGTATTTGCAAGCCACACCCCCCTTCCCGGGAGCTGCCGAGGTCTTATCCTTTGTGTGGGAAAAGACCGGCGGCAAGGTGGGGGTGGCTTCCAACAAGAACGCTACGCTTTCCCAAGAATGGCTGGTGCACTGGGGGCTTCGGCGGTGGGTGCGGGTGGTCATCGGGCCCGATACCATCGGTACCCGCAAGCCGGATGGCGCTTTTTTGCAGGCTTGTCTGCACGCGTTGCAAGTGGCACCCGAGGATGCCTTGTACGTTGGCGACATGGAGGTGGATGTGGAAGCGGGAAGGGCAGCTGAAGTGCCGGTGGTGGGGTTGGCGGGTCCATCCCGGAGCGCCAGCGAGCTATGGGCGGCGGGAGCGTTTTTTGTCATCGAGGATTTGCGACAACTTCCCGACCTTCTGCGCCAAGAAGGTTGGGGTTGGGATGAACATGAAAGTTGAAACTGGGGGGAACATGCTGCAGAAACCATCGGAAAAAGAACAGGAGTACTTTTTGCAACAGGAATTAGCGCGCCTGAAGGAACTGCGGGAACAGCACCGGCAAAAGCTAGAGGAAGAGGAAAGGCGCAGGCTCAAGGAAATGCATTTCATGCACTGTCCTAAGTGCGGCCAAAGCATGGAAGTGACCCAGCTGCAAGGGGTGGAGGTGGAAGTTTGTCCGGGGTGCGGGGGCATCTTTTTGGACGCCGGTGAGCTGGACAAGGTGCTGGAAGAAAACCGCCGGGGCCCCTTTACCCAGGCGTTAGCGGCGGTGCGGAAGGTTTTCGGTGCTTGATTTGCGCGGCAAGCTGCGGGTGGGGTTGGTATTCGGGGGGCGGTCCGGCGAACACGAGGTATCGGTGGTTTCCGCCCGCTCCGTGGCCCGATGCCTCGACCCCGCCAAATACGACATAGTTGCCATGGCCATAGACCGACAGGGGATGTGGGCAGCAGCCGACGTTGCGCAACGGATCCTGGAAGAGTCTGGCGATCGGGCGGATGAGGTGCTGGCGTTTAGCGGGGAGCATCGGCTGGATCCGCGGCTTTTGGCGGGGGACGTGGACGTGGTGATGCCCATTCTCCATGGACCCTTTGGCGAGGACGGTACCATCCAGGGCCTGTGCGAGATGCTGGACCTACCTTACACCGGATGTGGTGTGGCGGCTAGTGCCGTGACCATGGACAAAGTTCTAACCAAGCGTTTATTGCGGGATGCGGGCTTGCCAGTGGTACCGTTCGTGGTTGTCACGAGGGAGCAATGGTCAGGATCGCTGCCTCAGGCAAGGGGTGAGCTTTCCTTGCCGCTTTTCGTCAAGCCAGCAAGGCTGGGTTCATCGGTGGGCGTGTCCAAGGTAAAAAGCTGGGAAGCGGTATCCCCGGCGCTGGAGCTTGCTTTTCGCTTCGACGATGTGGTGGTGGTGGAACGAGGCGTGCCAGCTCGGGAAATCGAGGTGGCGGTGTTGGAGGGTGATCCGCCGGTGGTTTCGCTTCCGGGGGAAGTTGTTCCTGGCCACGAGTTTTACGATTACGCCGACAAGTACCTGGACAACGCCTGCAAGCTTTTGGCACCGGCGCCGCTTTCCGAGGAACAGGTGGCAAGGGTTCGGGAACTGGCCCTAGAGGCGTTTCGGGCGTGTGGGTGCGACGCCATGGCGCGGGTGGACTTTCTCTTGGACAGGGAGTCGGGGGTTTTCTACGTTAACGAGCTCAACAGTATCCCCGGTTTCACGCCCATTTCCATGTATCCCAGGCTCCTGGGTTTGACGGGGGTGCCTTACCCTGAGCTCTTGGACAGGCTCATCGGGTTAGCACGTTCGCGTCATCAGAAGCGACGGATTTTGGCCGCAGCAGCGTTGCAGCCATTGGCGGAGAGGGCGGCAAGCCACAGTTGACCGCCTCGCGCGACGGGCGTACCATGTACTTGTGCGCTTTTTCTCAAGCGCTGGGAGGTGCTTATGAGTGACGGTAAGGTTACCCGCGAAGAGGCCTTGGCCTACCACTCTGGGAAAAGGAAGGGCAAGCTTTCGGTGGTTCCCACCAAGCCTTGCCTTACCCAGCGAGACTTGTCCATGGCGTACACGCCAGGTGTGGCCGAGCCGTGCCGGGAAATTGCCAGAAACCCCGAGCTCGTCTACGAGTACACCAACAAGGGGAACCTTGTGGCGGTGATTTCCAACGGCACCGCGGTGTTGGGGTTGGGGAACATTGGTCCGCTGGCGGGAAAACCGGTCATGGAAGGCAAGGGTGTGCTGTTCAAGCGGTTTGCTGACATTGACGTTTTCGACATTGAGGTGGCCAGCGAAGATCCCGATGAGGTGATTCGCTTTTGCCAGCTCATTGAACCCACCTTAGGGGGCATCAACCTGGAGGACATCAAGGCCCCCGAGTGCTTTTACATCGAGGAAACGCTGAAGAAAACCCTTTCGATTCCGGTCTTCCATGACGATCAGCACGGCACTGCCATCATTTCCGGGGCAGCTTTCCTCAATGCCTTGGAAATAGCGGGCAAGCGCATTGATGAGGTTAAGGTGGTCTTTTGCGGCGCGGGGGCAGCAGGTATTGCTTGCGCCAAGCTTTACTTGGCCTTGGGCGTAAGGAAGGAAAACCTTATCCTGGTGGACACCAAAGGCGTGGTCTACAAAGGCCGCACCGAAGGCATGAACCCTTACAAGGAAGAGTTTGCTGCCCACACCGACGCCCGTACGTTGGCGGATGCCCTGCGGGGGGCGGATGCCTTTATTGGCGTATCAGGACCCAACCTGGTGACTCCGGAAATGCTGCTTTCCATGGCGGAAAACCCCATCGTGTTTGCCATGGCCAACCCCGATCCCGAAATCCCTTACGACGTTGCTGTGGCCACGCGGCCTGATGTCATTATGGCCACTGGCCGCTCCGACTACCCCAACCAAGTCAACAACGTTCTCGGGTTTCCGTTCATCTTCCGCGGTGCCTTGGACGTGGCGGCGCGGGAAATCAACGAAGAAATGAAGATGGCTGCGGTGCACGCCTTGGCCAACCTGGCGAAGGAGGACGTACCCGATTCCGTGATCCGGGCTTACGGCGGCAAGCCGCTCAAGTTTGGACGCGAGTACCTCATCCCCAAGCCCTTCGATTACCGGGTGCTTCTGTGGGAAGCACCGGCAGTGGCGGAAGCGGCCATCCGCACGGGGGTGGCGCGTAAGCCCTTCTCGTCCAAAGAAGACTACGTGCGCGAGCTGGAAGCCCGCCTTTCCCGCACCCGGCAAGTTATGCACTTCGTGTTTGACCGCGCCAAGCAGGATCCCAAGCGCATCGTGTTTGCCGAGGGTGAACATCCGAAAATCGTACGCGCCGCCAAGGTTTTGCTGGAGGAAGGGATTTGTCGACCGGTACTTTTGGGCAACAGAAAAACCGTTGCGCAGCTTTTGGCCGAGTACGAGGTTCCCAGGGAAAAGGTGGAAGTGGTGGAGCCCGCAAACCACCCGCGCTTTGAGGAGTATGTGAAGAAGTTTCATCAAATGCGTTGGCGGCGAGGCGTAGCGGAAGACGATGCGCGCAAGCTTATGAAAGACCCCGTGTACTTTGGCAACATGATGGTGCACGAAGGCGAAGCCGATGGCCTCATCTCCGGCCTTACCATGCACTACCCTGACACTATTCGCCCGGCCCTGCAGATCCATCACACCCAGCCGGGTGTGACGCGCGTGGCTGGCGTGTACCTGCTGCTTTTTGAAGATCGCATGGTTTTTATTGCCGATACCACGGTTAACCACGACCCCACGGCGGAGGAACTGGCGGAAATTGCCTTTATGGCAGCGCGGGTGGCCCGCAATTACTTTGGGGTGGAACCACGTGTGGCCATGCTTTCCTACTCCAACTTTGGTTCCAACACCGACGAGCGCACGTTAAAGGTGCGAAAGGCCGTGGAGATCGTACGGCAACGCTGGCCGGAGCTGGTCATTGACGGGGAAATGCAGGCCGATGTCGCCGTTGAACCCCACGTTGCTCAGGAGATCTACCCGTTTTCGGCCATTCAAGGTGATGCCAACGTCCTCATTTGTCCGGACTTGGAGGCGGCCAACATCGCCTACAAGTTGCTTTGGCGGTTGGGTAAGGTGGAAGCCATTGGCCCCATTCTCACCGGCGTGAATGCGGCCGTTCACGTGCTGCAACGTGGGGTGGAAGTCGGTGACATCGTCAACATGGCGGCCATGTGCGTGCTTAAGGCTCAGCGCCTGCAAGAGCATTAGGGCTTTATTCGGCGTTTGCTTGGCGGCCCGGAAAGACCCGGGCTGCTTTCTTTTCTAAGCCGCAGCTTCCCAGTGTGAGTGTCGCCGCTCCTTTGGTTTATAATGACCGTCGGCACAAGAAAGGGGGAACTATGAAAAAGTTGGCGTTTTCTTTGCTGGTTTTCACGGTGGCGGGCACTTTGGCCGCCGAAAAGCCGCGCGTTGCGGTTTTGGAGTTTGGTCACAAGGCCCTCCAGGCGCGTTGGACCAACGCCGGCGAGGCCGCCCAGGACATGTTTATCACCGAGCTTGTGAAGTCAGGAAAATTTACGGTTATCGATCGCGAGCGTTTGGATGCCCTCATGCGCGAGAAGAACCTGTCCCTGGCTGGTGATATTGACCCCAGGACCGCCGTGCAAGCGGGGAAACTGCTGGGTGTGGAGTACGTGCTCTTTGGCAACGTCACTGAGTTTGGCGAGGAAACGGCTGGGGCAAAAGTGGCGTGGCGCGCAGGCCTAGACGTAAAGCGCAAGAAATTCATGGCGGCGTTGGATGCGCGGCTGGTGAGCACCACCACCGGTGAAATCATTTGGGCTGACAAGGCACGTAAGGAGGAGTCCAACGTCAAGGTGTTTGTCATGGGTTCCGGCGGGGGAGTGGACGACCGCCGCATGTTCGACAAGGTTCTCTTACCCTGCGTAGAAGAACTGGCCAAGAAACTCACCACGCTGGAGCTGGCGACATCGGCAACGGTAGTGGGCAGGGTGTCTGGAAAGATCGCCCGCATTGACGGCGGCAGAATTTTTATCAACCTGGGGTCTGAGCATGGACTGAAGGAGGGTGACACCTTCGACGTCTACAAAACCGGCGCCGTCATTAAAGATCCTGACACCGGCGAAGTTCTTGGTGCGGAAGAGGAAAAAATTGGGACCATACGGGTGGTGGCCGTGAAGGGTGCAAAGTACTCGGAGTGTGCTGTGGTAAGCGGGGCAGGCTTTGCGGTGGGAAATGTGGTGAAATAAAAAAGCCGGGAATTCCCGGGCAGCGAGGAGGGGCGTATGCGGCGAGTCCTCATGTTGGCGGTTTTCGCTTCAGGTGCTCTTTGCGGCTGGGCACAGGAAGAGCCTCGCTATAAGCCGGGCGAGAATCCTTACCAAGAGGAGTTTGTGCTTAAGCTTGGCGAGCCCATGGCACTTTACGTGGAAATCGAAGGTACACGTTTTGCCCAACTCACCATTGCACCCCAGGGGAACGTGGAGCCTGGGAAAAACGTGAAGTGCCAGGTGGTGATCACAGGGGCGCGAGTGGCTTCGGGGCGGGTGGAAGTGTTGCCGGTTCTGCTCTTGGAGGATCAAAACGGGAAAAGCTTGGACCGACTCACTCCCCCCCCATTCAAGGTTCGCGGGGAACGCCCCTTCGAGTACAAGGAAACGATCACCGCCAGCGGTGATAGCCTGGCTGTGGCGGCCAAGGTTTGGGTGTACCTAGAAATTAGGTGAGGGAGCGGTCTGTCCTTTACCACTTTTGGCTGCGGTTCAAGAAGCCGAGGAACTCTTCCCGTACCTTGGCGTTTTCAAAAGCGCCACGGATCGCCGAGGTTACGGTAAGGGTTCCTGGCTTTTTAACCCCTCGCATTTCCATACAGAGGTGACGAGCCTCAATGACCACCATAACTCCCAGAGGCTCCAGCCGCTGCCATAGGTAGTCGGCCACCTGCTCGGTAAGCCGCTCCTGGATTTGCGGCCTTTTTGCGTAAAACTCCAATATACGCGGGATCTTGGAGAGGCCCACGATGTGCTTGCCGGGAATATAAGCAATGTGTGCGTGGCCGTAAAAGGGCACCAAATGATGGGCGCACATGGAGTAAAAGGGGATATCCCGCTCCATAACCATGGCGGAGTAGCTTTCTTCATTGGGAAACACTGTGACCGAGGGCTCGGCCCCTTCTTTGAGGCCGTGAAACATTTCCAATAACATGGCCGCCACCCGACGGGGGGTGTCCTTGAGGTTAGGGTCGTTTCGATCCACGCCTAACTGGTCGAGAATCGCTTCCACGTGGGGAGCAATCTGCGGGATACGCTCTTCGTCGTTTGCTGCAGCGCTCGCTTTAGCCTTCCGTAAAAAATCGGGCCGCATGGTACCTCCCAGCCCACAAACCCTGGCGTTAGCTAGTGTATTCCTATTTTGCGGGAAGGTGCAGGTACAATGGCGCCGGGAGGCGGCATGAAGGGTTTGATCTTAGCGGGAGGGTACGGCACGCGCTTGCGGCCCCTTACCTATACCTCGGCAAAGCAGCTGGTACCGGTGGCCAACAAGCCGGTGCTGTTTTACGGTTTGGAGGCGCTGGCGGAAGCTGGAATCCGGGATATTGGCATCGTGGTGGGACACACGGCCCAGGAAATTATGGAAGCGGTGGGGGATGGCTCCCGTTGGGGTGTGCGCGTCACCTACATCCCGCAGGACGCCCCCCGCGGGTTGGCGCACGCGGTGCTTATTTCCGAGGAATTCATGGCCGGTGAGCCGTTTGTGATGTATTTAGGCGATAACTTGGTCAAAGACGGCATTGTGCCGTTTGTTAAGGATTTTGCGCAGGGCGGCTGCAACGCGCAAATTCTTCTTGCGCATGTACCTAACCCGTCCCAGTTTGGGGTTGCGGAACTGGGAGAAAACGGACACGTGGTGCGACTGGAGGAAAAGCCACAAGCCCCCAAAAGCGACCTGGCCTTGGTGGGGGTTTACCTCTTCGATCACCACGTGTTTGCAGCGGTGAAGGCCATTAAGCCTTCGGCCCGAGGCGAGTTAGAAATCACCGATGCCATTCAGTACTTGGTGGACGCGGGTTATGTGGTCCGACCCCATATCATCACCGGTTGGTGGAAGGACACCGGCAAAGTGGAGGACATGCTGGAGGCTAACCGCATGGTGCTGGATACCAAGGAGCGCTTGGTGGCCGGCGCCGTGGACGGCGAAAGCCGGGTGGAGGGAAAGGCGGTTATTGAAACGGGCGCCAGCATCCTGCGGTCGGTGGTCCGTGGCCCGTGCATCATCGGTACTGGCGCGGTGGTGGAAGACTCGTTCATCGGCCCCTACACCGCGGTGGGGAACCGCTGCCGCATTGTTTCCTGCGAGGTGGAAAACTCCATCGTTTTGGAAGGTTCAACCTTAGTTCAGCTGCCGCAGCGGTTGGAAGGTTGTCTCATCGGCAGAGAGGTGACCGTGGTGCGTGGCAACGGACGACCTCAGGCTTTGCGCTTAGTGGTGGGTGATCACTCGCGGGTGGAGATGCCATGAGCGTGCGTATCTTGGTTACGGGTGGTTGCGGTTTTATTGGCTCCAATTTTGTGCGTTTGATCCTGAAAGAACGCCCCAATTGGGAGGTTATGAACCTGGACAAGCTGACCTATGCGGGGCGATTGGAAAACCTCCAGGATGTGGCGGACAACCCAAGGTACCGGTTTATTCACGGTGACATATGCGATCCGCAGGTGGTGGCCGATGCTATGCGGGGTTGCCAGTTTGCTGTCAACTTTGCCGCCGAAACCCACGTGGATCGCTCGCTTTTGGGGGCCTCCCACTTCATTGACACTGACGTAAAAGGTGTGATGGTGCTTCTGGAAGAGGCTCGGCGAGTTGGCCTTATCCGGTTTATCCAAATTTCCACCGATGAGGTTTACGGCTCCATCCAGGAGGGCTCGTTTACAGAAGAATCCGTACTGAACCCCCGCAACCCATACGCGGCGTCGAAAGCTGGAGGCGACCGCATGGCCTACGCCTATTGGGCCACCTACGGTGTGCCAGTGATCATTACCCGCGCCTCCAACAACTACGGGCCTTACCAATACCCGGAAAAGCTCATCCCGCTTTTCGTGACCAACGCTCTGCGGGACCAGCCTCTGCCCCTTTACGGTGACGGCCGCAATGTGCGCGATTGGCTCTTTGTGGAGGACCATTGCCGCGCCCTTCTCTTTCTCTTGGAGCATGGGGAACCGGGAGAGGTTTACAACATTGCGGGTGGTAACGAGCGGGAAAACATCGAGGTAACCCGCGCAGTTTTGCGGCTTCTTGGCAAGCCGGAATCCCTTATCCGCTTTGTGGCCGATCGTCCAGGTCATGACCGGCGGTACTCCCTCGACGCCAGCAAGCTGCATCGCTTGGGCTGGCGCCCCCACGTGCCGTTCGAGGTGGGTTTGGAGCGCACCGTGCGGTGGTATGTGGACAACACGTGGTGGTGGGAGCCCATCAAGGACCACGACGGGGAATTCCGCCGCTACTACGAGCTGCAGTACGGAGCCCGCTTGGCATGAGGGTGCTGATCACGGGCTCTCGCGGCCAACTGGGCCGTGCTTTGGTGGACTTGGTACGGAGTCACGGCTGGCAACTGTGGGCCTACGGTTTGCCCGAGTTTGACCTTGCCGATGTGGGAGCGGTGCAAGAAGCCGTGCGCACCGCGCAACCTGAGGTCATCTTTAACGCTGCTGCCTTCACGGCTGTGGATCGTGCCGAAGAGGAACCGGAGGCCGCCTTTACCATCAATGCCAAAGCGGTGGCCACCTTGGCCGGCCTTGCCAACGAGGTGGGTGCCCTTTTAGTGCACCTTTCCACCGACTACGTGTTTGACGGCCAAAGTCAGCGTCCCTACAGGGAGGATGATCCTCCCAACCCCCTTTCCGTTTACGGCCAATCGAAGCTGGCGGGGGAAAAAGCAGCAGCCCAGGCCCGTAAGCACCTCATCGTGCGTACCTCTTGGCTTTTTGGCCGGGGCTGGAACTTCGTCGAGGCCATACGCAAACAGCTTCTCAACGGCGCTGGCGAGCTGCGGGTGGTGGGGGATCAAAGGGGGAGACCCACCTACGCCGAGGATTTGGCAGGGGCTTTGGTGGCGTTGGTGCGTGCGGGGGCTAGCGGTGTTTTCCACATAGCAAACAGCGGCGAAACCACGTGGGCGGGTTTTGCCCGGGAAATCGTGGCGCAGCTTGGGTTTTCGGTACCCGTAGTGGACATTACCACGGAAGAGGCGGGCCGTCCCGCGCCTCGGCCCCGGTATTCGGTTTTGGATACCCAGAAATTTGATTCCACCCTAAAGCCTTTACCCCCGTGGCAGCAGGCTTTGGCGCGCTACTTACGCACGATCAACCGTTAGGCTTGCAAAAAGAACTTTGGGACCAAGCTTTCGTACGAAGGCTAGGTGCGCTTACGGCGCACGGGGAGGGCCAAATGCGCAAGGTGTGGGTGCTTGCCGCCGTGGGAGCCTTGGCTTGTAACGCTTGGGCGCAAGAAAGCGTTGACTGGGAAACAATCGGGCGGATTCGCTGGGAAGCTACCAGGAACTCGCAAGTGATGGAAACCGTTCGTGTCATGACCGATGTGCTGGGGCCGCGGCTGACCAACTCGCCCAACATGCGCCGGGCGGAAGCTTGGGCAAAGGAAACCTTGGAAAAATGGGGCCTTGCCAACGTACACTTGGAGGGCTTCCCGTTTGGACGCGGTTGGACTTTTTCGCGGTGCGTGGTGGCAATGACCACCCCTACCGAGGCCATGCTTCTCGCTTTTCCCAAAGCGTGGTCCCCGGGGACCAATGGGCGAAGGAGTGGCGAGGTGGTGCGTGTGAGCCTGGAAAGCGAGGGGGACTTAGAGCAACAAAAGGGAAAGCTGGCTGGAAAAATTGTGCTTTTGGACAAAGCAGCCGACAGTAAGCCACCGGAGGAGCCACTTTTCAAGCGGTACAAGGAAGAGGACCTGGAGGAGCTGGAGCAGTTCCCCATTCGTCCTCCGCGAGAAGAGGAATGGCGCCGTCTAGCGCGAAAGGAGTGGGTTTTTGGTCGCAAACGGGCGGAGTTTTTGGCGGCAGAGGGCGTCATTGCCACCGTGGAGGTGAGCTCGCGAGATGGCGGTCCGGTGCGGGTGATGGGAACCTCTGCGCACCGCCCGGGGTTTCCCGAGGGAGTTCCGGCCCTGGTGATGGCTGCTGAGCATTACAACCGACTGGTAAGGCTCGTGGAGAAAGGCGAAAAAGTGGAGCTGACGGTGGAGGTAGATGCGGGTTTTGTGGACGGCGACCCCAAAGCGTACAACGTCATTGCGGAAATTCCCGGGACGGATTTGAAAGAGCAGGTGGTTATGGCCGGGGCCCATTTTGACTCCTGGCCTACCGGTACCGGTGCCACCGACAACGCCGCTTCCTGCGCGGTGGTGATGGAAGCGGCTCGGATACTCCAAAGCCTCGGGGTAAAGCCCCGACGCACCATTCGCATTGCGCTGTGGAATAGCGAAGAGCAAGGTCTTAACGGTTCTCGTTCATACGTTTGCCAGCACTTCGCATGCTGGGAACCTAAGGAAAAGCCCCTGGAGGATCTGCCGGAAAGTCTTGAGTATGGGGAACGCACGCTGGTTCGAAAAAAGGATTTTGACAAGCTGGCAGCTTATTTCAACCTGGACTTTGGCGCTGGCGCCATTCGTGGCATCTATACCCAGGAAAACCTTGCGGTAAAGCCTATTTTTAGCGCCTGGCTTGCGGCCGTGGAGGATTTGGGGGCTAAAACCGTGTCTGTGAGGTCGGTGGGTGGTACGGATCATCTTTCGTTTGATCGTGTGGGTTTGCCGGGTTTTCAGTTCATTCAGGACGGCTTGGATTACATGACCCGCACGCACCACACGCATCTGGACACCTACGACCGGCTGCAACGGGAAGATTTGGTAAAAAACTCGGCAATCCTGGCCACGTTCCTTTACCAGGCGGCGATGCGGGAAAAGCCTCTGCCCCGCAAACCCACACCTTTGGAGAGCTCAGGCCCGCGGTAGGTGGCCCTGTTTTCCCCGAGGTGTTGCCCCTCAGACTGTGGGGCGGCCGCGAAGAAATGTGGGGCGGCCGCGAAGAAATGTGGGGCCGCCGCGAAGAAATGTGGGGCCGCCGCTCCGCGGCGGCTATTGAAACGTTCTTTCTGAACCCGCGCGGAGCGCGGGTCCCACATTTTGTTTTTTGTGGGGCCGCCGGTTATCCGACGCGGGGGGCACGG
>CALHAH010000026.1 GCA_937934115.1 uncultured Thermoanaerobaculum sp. | reverse complement strand
CGGCCCCACAGAAGCGAGGCTTGGCTTTGCTGGGCCGAGCGATGGGGGTGCGGGGGGCCTCAGCGCGGGTGGGCGTGGCGGGTGCCCCCCGCGTTAGGGAGCTCGTGGCCGTGCCCCCCGCGGGAGATAACCGGCGGCCCCACAGTTCTCCGCGGTGGCCCCACATTTCTCCGCGGCGGCCCCACAAAGCAAAAACGTAAGAATGTGGGACCCGCGCTCCGCGCGGGTGGAGTAAGAAACCGAGAGAGCGGGCCCCACAGGGGTTACTGGCGCCTCAGGGCGCGTGGGCGTGGCGGGTGCCCCGCGTGAGAGAAACGGCAGTGCCACGGGCAAAACAGGGCTCTCACACCATGGCGAAAAACCGCAAGTGCTTGTTCCCTCACGCGGCTCGTCGTAAGCTTGCCCTGCGGCTTATGCCGCCAAGGAGAGTGCCATGGCTTCACCTTACGACCCTTTGGTTTACCGACAATTTGCCGAGAACTTTCGCCACGCCATCACCGGCCGGAACATCGAGCACACCGGCATGAGAACCTTGCGGCGCAAGGCTTGGCGGACGGCCTTCCCCACCGCTCAAGGTTCCCCGCTTTGGTGGTCGGCCATTTCCTCACGAATGGCTGCCAAAACCGTTTATTTGGGCTCAGGCCCCGGCATTGTGCTGCCCAAACCCTCGGCACAGCAGCTGGCTATCGTGGAAAAGGCGCCGGAACAACTGCACAAGGTGCTGCAGCTGCTACACACCATGCCCTTTGTCCACGTGCGCCGACAAATGGGCGACAACCCCGAGTTCAACCCCATCTGCAACCTTTACGTGTGTACCGCTGACCCCAAAAACTACCGCATCGCCTATGAGTGGGCCACCACCATGGGCGAGGTGAAGAAAAACCGCCCGGGTCCAGAGTTTTTCATGGTTGACATCCCCATGGAGCACCAGCTGCGCATGCAAATTTTGGTTCTTCCCGAGTACGACATTAACATCGCCCTGGGTACCGACTACACCGGCGAATGCAAGAAGGGATTCTTGCGGCAAGCCATGTTCCGCGCCGACCAACTGGGCATGCTGGGGCTTCACGCCGGCACAAAAATCGTGCGGGTGCGGGATACGGCTTCGGGCAAGCTGAAGACCTTTGCCGTGTTCATGTTTGGTTTAACCGCTACCGGCAAGTCCACCTGGTCCTGCCACCAATTGGGTCTTGACCCTGAGCAAGGCGAGGGCACCTGGGTGGCTCAGGACGATATTGTGTTCCTGCGCCGAGATGGTTCCTCCTACGGCACGGAGCAGAATTACTACGTGAAAACCGACGTGGATCCCCGATTCCAGGAAGCCATGTACTCGGCCCTCACCCACCCCTCGGCGCTTTTAGAAAACGTGATGGTAAACCACAAAGGCGAGCTGGATTTCCTTGACGAACGCTTAGGTGAAAACGGACGCGCCGTGATCAACCGCCATCAGCTCAAGGTGCGGCGGGGCAAGAAAACCATCTCCATTTGCTACGAATCCATCAACACCCCGCCCATTGAGGAACTGGACGGCATTGTTTTTGCGTTTATTACCCGGCGTAACACCATCATGCCGTTCGCCCAACGTCTCACCCCAGAACAGGGTGTGCTGGCGTACCTTTGGGGAGAGTCCACCCACTCCTTTGCCACCGTCCCAGAAAAAGCAGGCGAGTCGGTGCGCATTGTGGGCATGGACGACTTCATCATTGGTGCTCAAGGTCGCAAGGTCAACGCGTTTTACGACATCGTCATGGATCTGGTACACCGTTACCCCGGTAAGGTGCACTTTTTCCAGTACAACACTGGCGGCATGGGGGAAATCATCGAGCAAGACCAAGCTACGGGTAAGAAAAAGCTCGTGCGCAAAGCGGAAAGGGTGCCTATTGACCTCATGGCCGCCCTCCAGCGGGCGCACCTGCGTGGTAATGCCGAGCACACCCCTGGTCGACTGGGCACCGAGTACGTGGTGCGATGCGAGGGTGTGGATCTTTCGGTTTGGGATGCGGCCAAGTTTTACAGCGAAGAACAAATCGAGGCTTACGTCGCTGAGTTGGTGGCGGGTCGCAGGGCTTTTACCGACGAAATTGCGGCGCAAGGCCTTCGTAAGGATATCGTGGCTCTAGCCCACAAAGAGCTGGATCGCATTGCCGGCAAAACCCCTGCCCGAGCTGAACGGTGGGCAGAAACGCCAGCTTTCACCCTTACCGCCGCCGAAGATAGAGCCCCTGGTTACGTGCTGCCTTGGCCCCGCGCTGGCCGTTAGCCTAGCCTTCCTCCGCCCTTGCTTCCAACTCGGCAATGCGTTGGCGGACGAGCATTTCCGCCATGTCCGGTATGACTTCCCAAGCTACCCGTTCCAAAAGCGGGGTGGCGAGCTCGACAACCTTGCGCGCCACCCTCTCCACATCAGCTTCCGAAAGCTCACCAAAACCCGGCTGCACAGGCGCAGCCGGAAGCCTATTCAAAACCTCAGCCACCACCCGCTGCACCAGCCCATCCCAATCCGCCTCGGCCACGGCGGGAAAGGTTTCAGGGCCAGCCGCTACCGGTTCGGGAAACCCACCCGGAGGCACGGTTTCCACTTCCTCTTCGGGTGGTGGCGTAGCTTCGAACCCACCACCAAAAGGGGCAGCTGGCTTTTCTTCCGCAAATCCAAAAGGTGGCGATGCTGCGTCCGCCGGAGGCATTGGGGCAATGGGCGTTTCGGCCAAGGTCCGGGCCGGCTCACCCCAGGGAGTTTCGGCCAAACCCTCCGCAGCCGGTTCGGGCGCCAAGGCGGGAGCCCATGGTGTGGCCAGCTCCGGTGGCGGGGGAGGCGGCGGGGTAACGGCGCTTTGCAAGCTCGAGCCGGTAAGCTCCAAACCGTGTTCGGGCATTTCCGGTGGCTTTTCAGGGGGGGGCACCATGCGCTCAAAGCCGGTGGTGGTGAAGTCCAAAGCCGGGACCCCTTCCGGTACGCCCACCCCCATGATTTCCTCCGCGGATGGAGGCCCGGGAGCTTGACTGGCGCGGGCGGTGAGTTCTTCCACGGTGGCAATAAGGGCCCGGGCCTCAAAGGGCTTGGTAACGATGGCATCGCAACCCGCCGCCAAAGCGCGGTCGCGGTCAAAAGGCTCAAAAGTACCGGTGAGCAGCACCACCGGAATGTGAAGGGTTGCCGGGTCACTCTTGAGCCTTTGGCAAATTTCATAACCGGAAATGTCGGGCATCACCACGTCGCAGAGCACCAGGTCCGGCCTTTCCTGGGGGAGCCTCTCCAAAAGCTCGGTGCCTGACCCCACGGCTACCACCTGGTAGTCGGTTTCGGCAAAGGTGAGCTCCACCACTTTTTGGATGGTGACGCTGTCATCGGCTAGTAGGATTTTCCTTCCCATACGTACCTCGCCATTTCTTGCCCTTGGTAGCAGAAAGGTTGCCCGTTGTCAACAAATTGGCCACCACCACCCGCCCAAGACAGGGAACCATCGCGTTCAATATAGACCACAGTACCCCCCTCCTGCCAGGCGGGCAACACGTACGCATGCCTTTCCCCTTCATTAAAAGCCCAAAACCGGTGAAAATGACCCCAAAACACCACGTCCACTCCGCAGGCGAAATGCTTTTTGGCTTCCCGTACCAGGTCATCCTCCGGTAACACGCGGCGGTACCTGAAGTTCGTCTTTGCCAAAGCCCTTTCCGTCGTAACTACAATGGCTTGGGCAAAAAACCTCGGCATCATCCGCGCTCCCCAAAAGGCCAGGAGGCTTTTGGAAACGGACCGCCAAAGCCGGTACTGGCGGTCTTGGCGGTTGACCAAGTCCCCATGTTCTACCAAAAAACGGCGCCCGCCGGCGGCAAACCCATAAGATGGCACAAAGCGATCACGGTAAGGGTCCATGGCTTCCGTATGCAGGAAAAAGTCGCGGTTGCCCTCCACCCAAACCACCCGCACCCCTTGCCCCCGTAGCTTGGCCAACATTTCAAGGGCCACGCGTACGGAAGGCGACCAAAAGCGCGGCCATCCCACCAGCGTGCGGAACACATCCCCAGCCAATACCAGTTCCTTTACCCCGCTTTCCGGTAAGTGCCCAAGGAAGCTGGTGAACCGGTCGTAATCACCCGCCACCTGCCCTAGGTGCAAATCCGCCAGCAACGCTCGGCGCATAGTGCATGCTACCATTCACCGCGGTGAGGAGCATGCAGCCCAGCGAAAAGCCCCGCAAGAGCCGGAAAAAAACCACCGCACCGGAGCTTTCTGGCGAACCATCTCCCATGCGAAGGGTGTTGGTCACCGGAGCCACAGGTTTTGTTGGTTCAGCAGTAATACGCGAGCTTTTGGCCCGCGGTTATCAGGTGGTGGCTTTGGCGCGCAAGCTGCCAACAGCACCTCATGAGGACGGCCTCATTCGCGTGGCCGCCGACGTTGCTTCCCCCGGTTGGGAACGATGGGCAGAAGGCTGCCATGCTGCCATCCACCTGGTGGGGATCCTTCGGGAAAACCCTAAAGCCGGAGTTACCTTTCGCCGGGCCCATGTGCAGGCCACAGCTCGGGTACTGGAGGTGTGTGGGAACCTGGGAGTGCGACGCTACCTGCACATGTCTGCGCTGGGTGCGAACCCGCAGGGGCCAACCGCCTACGCTCGGACCAAGGGGGAGGCAGAAGCCCTGGTCCAAGCCTCCCCTTTGGCTTGGACCATCTTTCGACCTTCGGTGATCTTTGGCCCGGGGGATGGGTTCACCACCACCGTGGCTGGCTTCGTGCGCCGCTTTCCCGTTGTCCCCGTTTTTGGCGATGGCTCCTACCCGTTGCAGCCCATTGCTGTGGGAGAAGTGGCCCAAGCCTTCGTGGAAAGCTTGGAAAAACCTGAGACCGTACACCGGATCATCGAGCTGGGGGGCCCGGAAATTCTAAGCTACATGGAAATCCTCCGCCGGGTGGCCACGTTTTTGGGCAAGAGGAGGTTTTTCCTCCGCGTACCGTTGCGCTTAGCCCGATTGGGGGTACGCTTGGCCGCGACGCTTTTTTCCAACCCGCCCATCACTCCCGATGAACTCACCATGTTGCTTTCCGGGTCTTGTGCCGATACTGCCCTTGCAAACCAGCTTTTCGGTTTGCCGAGGAAAGCGTTTACGGACCTTTATTGGCTGTCCTCCGCCAGGGGCGAGTAGGGTTTGGGAGAACGCTGGGTACGATAAGGAAGCGCTGGAGGTTAGATACCTTTGGTGACCAGGAGAAACGCTCTTATGGCCGAGGCTTTTGTCTTTCCCCTTACTGCCCTTTTCGCTGTCGGGCTAGGCCCAACCACCGCGGCAGCCCACGCACCCCATGCCCAGCTTGTGCGTGGGTTGCAGCCCGAGGTCCTGCGGCGCCCCGCAGCGTTGCAAAAACCCATCCTTTCTGCTTGCAACGCGAGCTGGCGTCAACCCTGCCGCCGGTCCGCGAAAGAAGTATTGGCTGACGAAAAGGCTGCCCCCTTCATCAACGAGCACTTCGTACCTGTTAAAGTGGCAGACGAACAACGCCACGCCCAGGTAGGTGCTCGCCTGGTCAACCGCTGCGGGGTTACCGCCTTCCCCACCTTGGTGGTTGTGGACGGAAGCGGAAAGGTTTTGGCCCAACAACAGGGGTATCCGGGGGAAAAGAAGACCCTGCGTTTCCTGCAAAAAACCCAGGAAAAGGCGCAGAGCCGCCGCTCCTCCGGGGGTTGCCTGTGAAAATTCGCCACGCTTTTTTGTTTGTAAGCCTCATGGGGTTGGTGAGCCTCTTCGCCGACCTCACCTACGAAGGCGCCCGGGGCATCACCGGCCCGTACCTGGCCGTGCTGGGGGCTTCGGCGTTGGCGGTGGGCTTTGCTTCTGGCTTTGGGGAGTTTGTGGGCTACGCCTTGCGCTTGGGAAGCGGGTGGATAGCGGACAAAACTCATAGCTACTGGATTCTGACGTTTCTGGGCTACGCCGTGAACCTCGCGGCTATTCCCCTTTTGGCCTTTGTCCACCGCTGGGAGTGGGCGGTGGCATTGTTGGTAACCGAACGCTTAGGGAAGGCTATCCGCACCCCAGCTCGCGACGCCCTCCTCTCCCGCGCTACGGCGGTGGTGGGCCACGGTAAGGGTTTCGGCCTGCACGAGCTTTTGGATCAAGTGGGAGCGGTGGTAGGTCCCCTGGCGGTGGCTGGGGTCTTGGCCCGTGGCTTTGGGTTTTCCACTGCTTTTCTTTTCCTGGCCGTTCCTGCCGTAGCGGCCCTCGTTACGTTGGCCACCGCCCGCCTCTGGTGGCCCAAAACCCCCACCATCGAGGTTTTCGCTTCTGACCAAAGCCACGGAAGCTCGCATGGGCTTCCCGCCGGCTTTCGCTGGCTTTTGCTATTCATTGCCCTGCACGTGGTGGGCTTTGCCCATTTCCAGCTGGTGGCCTTCCATCTTGAAACGCACAAAATAGTGGCGACCCCAACGATTCCGCTGCTCTTCGCGTTGGCCATGCTCGTGGATGGGGCGGTGGCACTCCCAGCGGGCTGGCTTTTCGACCGCGTAGGTTTGCGCGGGTTGGTTTTGGCCCCCCTGCTTTCCGCGCCCATTGCGCTTTTCGCCTTTTCCCAACGGGCATGGGCCGCCGCCTTGGGGGTGGGTTTGTGGGGAGCGGCCTTGGGCCTTCAGGAGACCACCTTTAAGGCCGCCATTGCCCACGCCGTGCCCCCAAACCACCGGGGCATGGCGTTTGGTCTTTTCCACGCGGTTTACGGTACCGCTTGGCTTTTGGGCAGCCTTACCTTAAGCGCACTGTACACCTATGGCATTGGGCCCCTGGTGGTCTTTACCGTAGCTTGGCAGTTAGCGGCTTTGATGACCCTCCCTGCCTTGCTGGCAAAGTTCCAGAAGTAATGGGGGACCCGCCCTCCGCGCGGGTTTTGCAAAAAAGAGCAAAAAGCCGCCGCGAAGCGGCGGCCCCACATTCCAGATAACCGGCGGCCCCATGGGCACAGCGGGGTTAATCCCCCAGTTCCCCGTCCACCAAACGGCGCAAGTTGGGGAAGCCCTCCAACCAAAGGCCACCGTCAATGGTCCAACAGTCGCCGGTGACGTAAGGGTGCCGGTCGCTGACCAAATCGCACGCCAGCTTGGCCACCTCTTCGGTGGTAGCCAAGCGACGCAAGGGCACCTTCTTTGCAAGCATCGCCTGGATGGCCGGGTCCGCGTAGCCCAAGTTTTTTGCCGCGTCTTCCGTGACCATGATGCCGGGGGCTAGGGCGTTGACGCGAATGGCAAATTTGCCCCACTCCACGGCGAGACCTCGCGTCATGGCCAGGACCCCCGCCTTGGCGGATACCGAGTGCACCACCCCGGCGGCGCCGGTCCAGGCGTAAGTGGCAATGATGTTGAGGATGGAGCCCGACGCACCGCGAGCAATCCAACGCTTGCCCACCTCTTGCGCAAAGTTCCAAGTGCCATCCAGAACAATGCCGCGTACGGCTTCCCAACCCTTGGGCGAAAGCTCCTCGGCCTTGACCACGAAGTTACCCGCGGCGTTGTTGACCAGCAATGAAATTCGGCCAAAACGGCTCTCTGCCGCGTCAGCCGCAGCCTTCACTTGCTCCCGATCCCGCACATCGCAAACCACGGTCAAAACTTTTATGTCCTCGGCGGCAAGGGCACCGGCAGCCGCCTGCAAGTGCTCCTGCTTGCGGCTGGCAATCACCACAGGGTAGCCCCGCCTCCCCAGCTCGCGGCTTATGGCCAAACCCAAACCCGTACCTCCACCCGTGACGATGGCTGCACCCTTGTCCATTTTTCCTTCCGCAAAACCCCTGGCTTACGCCATGGCCGCTAAGATGGCCTTAAGCAAGCGGTAGAAGTTGGCCACCGTGGGAATCTTCACGCGCTCGTCGGGGGAGTGAGGGGACTCAATTTGCGGGCCCAGGGAAAGCATGTCCATGCCGGGGAACTTTTCGCCAATGAGCCCGCACTCCAGGCCCGCATGGATGGCTTTTACCTCCGGCTCACGACCAAACTCTCTTTGGAACACCTCTTTGGCCAACTGGAGTAGTGGCGAGTTGGGGTTGGGCTTCCACCCTGGATACCCGTCATGCACCTCCACCTCAGCACCTGCCAGGCGGAACACGGCTTCCACCTGTTGCAAAGTGGCCTTCAGGGACGGCATCACCGAGGACCGGCTGGAGGTGACCACCTTCACCTGCGAGCCTTCCAGGGTGACCACCGCCAAGTTGTTGGAAGTTTCCACCAAACCCGGAACCGCACGGCTCATGGCCAAAACCCCGTGGGGGCAGGCAAGGAGCGCATCCAAAACGCGGTTGCTGTCACCAGCTGAAAAGACCTGCGACGCACCGCCTTCCGCCATCTCGACCCGTTGGCCAGGGTCAATCTCGCCGAACTCCTCCTTGAGGACAGCAGCCGCTTCCTCTACGGCTTGGCGCACCTTTGCCGCATCGCCGGCTGGAACCGTGATGGTTGCTTCGGCTTCGCGGGGGATGGCGTTGTGCTTGCTACCACCGGACAGGCTAGCAATCCGCAGTTCCGGGCTGGCCTTGCGGGCAGCAGCCAGGACTCTCGCCAAAAACTTGAGAGCGTTGCCGCGATTTTCGTGGATGTCCACACCCGAGTGACCACCCTTCAAGCCCCGCACCCGCACCGCCCAGGCCCCATGGCCGGAGGGAACAGGCTCCCACCGCACGGTGAAGACCGAATGAGCGTTGGCACCACCCGCGCAACCAATGTAAAAAGCGCCGTCCTCTTCGGTGTCCAAATTCAGAAGCGTTCTGCCCGTAACCAAGCTGGGGTCCAGCTTGGCGGCACCTGTAAGGCCAGTTTCTTCATCCACGGTAAACAAAAGCTCCAAAGGCCCGTGCACCGCTTCCGGGTCCTCGGCAACGGCCATGGCGGCGGCCACCCCAATGCCGTTATCGGCACCAAGGGTGGTCCCAGTGGCGTACACGTAATCGCCAACGATTCGCGGCTTTATGGGGTCCGCAAAGAAATCAAAGATCACATCCGAGTTCTTTTCCGCCACCATGTCCAGGTGCCCTTGGAGAACCACGGTGGGGGCACCTTCGTGCCCAGGGGTGGCCGGCACCTGCACCACGACGTTGCCAGCCACATCCTCTCGCACCGCAAAGCCCCGAGCCTGCGCCCAGCGCTTAACATGTTCACGGATTTTTTCCTCGTGCTTCGAAGGTCGGGGGACCTTCAGAATATCCTCGAAGTGTTGCCAAACCAACTGAGGCTCTAAATTGGAAAGCGGACGGTCCATGGCTTCCTCCCTTGCCAGCCGATTGTAACCTAGCGGCGTTTATCCCGAAAAACCTCCAGCACTCGCTCGCGGGCGGCCCTGTTGTCCGGGTGATCGGGCCAGGTGCGGTTAAAAAGAACAGCAGGAGCACCGTAGCCCTGCAACTGCGCAGCTGCCAAAGGCCAAACCGGTGCGTAGCTTTGGCGCAAAACCTTCAAAAGGCCCGCCCGCAGATCCCCCTCCGCCAGGGAAGCGGCGTTGTGCAGGAAAAGCCCCCAGCCGTCGGGGGTATGGCAAAGGTTGGAAACAAAAGCGTCTACGGAATTGATAGCAGTTTCCATAATCCAGGGACCTGTGGCCGCCCGTTCCCCTTGCACCACCGGCACCACCTGGGAAAGCGTGATGGTCTCAAAGACCCTTACCAACCTCGACTTATGTTCAAAACGGGCAACCAATGGCCACAGCGCTACGAGGTAAGGGAGATCCTCGGGTTGGGCCAAGCGAGCAATGGCTTCAAGGCATTCTTCGGGATTGGCCTTAAAGGTAAACCCCGCGCCGTGGGGCAGCCCTAAAGCTGCCAAGTAGGAGTTCACCCACAGGGCCACCAGAGGTTGCTCCCTGGTGGCAGCGATCAGATCTTTGCTTCGAGCGGCCAACTGTTGCCAGTGGGGACCTGTAGCAGGAACGGCCGATGGGGCCGGGGGCACAAGGCCCACAAGCTGATAAAGCCCCACCACCGCTGCCAGCTTCTCCTTGACGTTGCCTTTTTCAAAAGCCCAAAGGTACATGGGCAAAAGCCGAGGGTCGTGATAGTGACACGCGGTGAGAAGCACAGACACGCGCTCGTCGGGGGAAAGTGCCCGCTTTTCAAAGCGCGCCAGGATTTGACCGGGACCCGGCCCGCGGGTGAGCAGCTCCTCCCCGGCTTCTTTTTTAATGGCCGCCAGCATGTTGCCGTCCCGCTGCGCCCCTACCCCCGGCCAGTAGGAGGAGTCCGGGAAACGCTTTACCGCATCCGGGACCGGAATGATGCCGGCGAAGAACGCTGCCAGCAAAACGGGAGCCAGCACTAGCGCAGGACCTCCAGGTGCCCGTCCTCCTCCATGTACACCGTATCCACGAAACGGATGGTTTTGGATGCCAAGGACATGAGCACCGAGGAAACGCGCACACCGCCGCCAAAGAAACGCACACCTTCCAGAAGGTCGCCCTTAGTTACACCGGAAGCCACAAAAACCACGTCATCCCCGGAGGCCAGCTCTTTTTCCGTGTAAACATGGTCTACGTCGGAAATGCCCACCTCTTCCAACCGTCGCCGGTGCCATTCCTCCAACACCACCAAGCGACCCTGCATTTCCCCGTTGAGGCAGCGCAAGGCCGCCGCGGTCAAGACCCCCTCCGGTGCACCGCCTATACCCATGACCACGTGCACGCCGGTGCCGCGAATGGCGGCGGCAAGGCCCGCAGAAAGATCCCCGTCGCCAATGAGCTTGATGCGAGCACCGGCGGCCCGAATATCAGCAATGAGCTTCTCGTGCCTGGGGCGGTCCAAAACGACGATCACCAAATCGTCCACGTCGCGTTCGTACGCTTTGGCAATACGCGCCAAGTTGTCCTTCACCGGCGCGTCAATGTCAATGCAGCCGCGAGCTGTTGGTCCCACCACGATCTTTTGCATGTAAATGTCAGGAGCGTAGAGGAGGCCGCCTTTGGAGGCTGCCGCGAACACGGAAATGGCGTTGGCAGCACCGGTGGCGCAGAGGTTGGTCCCCTCCAAGGGGTCCACAGCAATGTCAATTTCCGGCATGCCCAGCTTGCCTTCCTTATCGCGCCCTACTTTCTCACCGGTGTACAGCATGGGTGCTTTGTCGCGCTCGCCTTCTCCGATGACCACGGTGCCGTTGATGGTCAAGTGGTCCAACTCTTTGCGCATGGCTTCCACAGCCACCTTGTCGGAGTGCTTGCGATCCCCGCGGCCCATGGTCCGCGCCGCCGCAATGGCCGCCATTTCGGTCACACGCAAGAAATCGGGCTCCAAGCTAATATCCATAGAGACCTCCCGTTGCCGCATTATGCCAGTGTCCTTGGCAAAACCAAACCGCCACCGCTCGCTTTCGCAAAACCGGTTGCGTTTTTCTTGACCGTTCTTTCACACACGTGAAAGAATGGCACTCCAGGAGGGCACGCCATGAAAGTTCTCGTGTTTGGTGGCTCCGGAAAAATGGGGCGCCCCGTGGCTTACGACCTGGTGCGCCAAGCCGACGTGGTGCAAGTGGGGCTCGCCGGTCGTAGCCTCGCAAGCCTAGAGGCCAGTCAGCGCTGGCTTGCCAGCCCTAAGGTGGTTACCCACGCTGTAGACGTGCTCAAAGAGGAGGATGTGGCCACCTTGGTGCGCGGTTACGAAGTGGTGGTTTCCACCCTCGCGGATCGGCGCACGTCCTACGCCTTGGCCAAGGCGGTGCTCGAGGCAGGGGTGCACCTGGTGGACATGCTGGAGGAGTACCACCGCCGGCCAGACCGCTACGAGGTGGAAGGGCTTACCTTGCCCCCCGGCATGGATTTGGACGCTTTTGGCGATTACCTCCACGAAACTGCCGTAGCCCACAACGTGACGTTTTTGGACGGCATGGGCTTTGCCCCGGGGCTTTCTAACGTCACGTGCGGTGAGGGGATCCGCACGCTCCAGCGAGTGGACCGCGTGGTGGCGAGGGTTGGCGGTATACCGGAAAAGCAAGCCGCGGCCCGTCACCCTCTCCGCTACATGATTACGTGGGCTTTTGCCCACGTCTTGCGGGAGTACAAACTGAAGCCCCACGTGGACACTGACGAATGCAAGCCTTTTGTTGCGTGCATACCAGCGCCGACGCCAAGGCCTCGTCGCGGTAACTAGAAGCGCGGCAGCCACCCATTCCCTCGAAAGCCCCTCGTTTACCACGTTGTTGCGGTGTAGGAAGAAGGTATCGGGGGCCCACCTGAGCCTGGCCGCAAAAACCCTCGACGACAGCTCACGGGAGACGCCCGCGCAGAACAGTCCGTAAAACAGCCTACAAAGGGCATTCCGGGGCCAGACGCCGCGCACGTCGCCCACGCACGGAAACGTGAAATGGTCTCCAAAAAAAGTGGAGACGTGAAAAGGCAAATCTAAGACCCACCTTTTTTCGCGTGGCTCGCAAACAACTGGTTAGGTGGCCGTACACGTTTTGCACCGGGCAATGCGTGACTTGACGATGCCGTTGAGGTTGACTATCATGCACTAGATGATTGTGCCTATCATGTACGCTGCTACCAAACGTTTTGGCGACAGGAGAAGGGCTGCGAAGACCACTGGCTCATGGCTGCCGCTTTCGCCACGCCTGCGCTTGCGCGGGGCAGAAATGTTGCATCTCCAGTGTTGGCTTTGGGGTTGCGACATTCGCCGTCCCAGAGGGAACCTGCTACTGGAATACGGGTTCAGCCGCCAGCGTCCGCCAGTGGGAGCTACGGGAAGTAGCGCCTATATGAAGACAACCGATGGCGGCGTAGTCATCGTGCTCTGGGGCTTTGGCGCGTTCTGCGGCAGCCCGACAAACGGCGGCGTTTACCTCAATCGCTACGAGTTTAATCCCGAGTATATACCACGGATGGACACCCAGCGTCTGCCGTGGCTTCCCGATCAGATGCGTGGTACGGTCATTCCTTACGAAACGGAGGTGCAACAACGGATGCAACGGCAGTTCTTTACGTTACTCGAATGGATTGCACAGTACGAATCATGGGTGCGCCACTCCTGCGGCATCGAATATCGGCAACAGTGTGTCTTAGATTGGACAAAAAAGACTGTTTCCATTCGGGTGGAACATCTGGTTGAAGAATGGCTGCACTTATTACACCAGATCGCTTTGTTCGTAAACAAGAAAAAAGTCATGAAGTAATACGTTCCTGGGCAATATCTCCCATCTTTTATGGAGGCTATATGTCCATTCGGGCTGTTTTCCCCGTCAAGCGCGAGTCATTCGAGCGCGTCATGCCGGTCATTTCGGTGATCGTACTGGCACTGATCGTGGCTCAAGTGATGTTCCAGAGTCTAAGGGCCTGGGTGGCGGGCGCCGAGATGAAGCATTTGGTTCCGGTTTTTGAGGCGCCAATCGCCAATGCCGGCAAGGCGCTAGGCGCTGCGCTCACCTCCTGGATGCCCCCTTGGACCATCCCCACCCCGCTCGGACCGCTCGACGTGAAATACACAGCTTCGTACATCATTTACGAATGGTTCAAACTACCAATCATTCTTTTTCTGACGACCTATGGAATGACGCTCCTGCGTCTGCGCATCAGCACGAAATGGATTGAACACTCCATCGGAAGGAATGACCTGCTCGGAGCAGTGGGTGGCGCATTGCTGGGAATGGTAACACCGGTTTGCTCCTGCACGGTCACCAACATCTACGCGGGCATCGTGGCCGGCGGCGCCAGTCAACGAGCTTCTTCGGCATTTCTGTTGGCCAGCCCGGCGTTAAACGAGTTTGCTATTATCTTTATGTTTGTCATCGTCGGACCGCTCGGCGGGATGGTCTATGTCCTCGCAGGGTTTGCCGCTGCGCTGGCGACCGCATATCTGGCGCCAATTTTAGGGTTGGATCCCGCTCGTTTTATCAAACAGAGTGTATCACAACGCAGGTGCCACTGGGCGAAACAGGAAAGCATTCTGGTTCGTGCACACCGTGAAGCCTGGGATCTTTTCAAGCGGTTGTTTGGCGTCATCCTGTTCAGCGGCTTCCTGGCGGGAATTTTGGTCAACTTCAACCTAACACTGGTTGAAGGTCTGAGAAAGGCAGGCACCGCCTGGTGGGGACCGCTCGCCGCAACGGTTCTGGGTCTGCCGCTGGACATCAATGCTGCGTCAACAGCGCCAATTCTGGTGGCGTTGCACCAGATTGTGCCGACCGGAACGCTGGTGGCGGCAATGATGGCAACAACCGTGTCTTCGATCCCCGAGTGGGCCATGCTCAGCCGGTTGATTGGTCGGGCAAGCGCTGTTAAGGTCGTCCTCTGGTACGCCGCCTACGTAACGTTGCTGGGTTTGTTGCTCAACGGGCTTTTTACCTGAGGGGCGATAAGACTATGCCGACGTTGCCAGGCACTGCGGGCAGAGGCCGAAGAGTTCGACAACGTGGTTGGTGATGCGGTAGCCCTTCGCTTGCTCAAGCGTCGAAATAACCCCCTGCAACCCACAGTTGTCGAACCGTTCGATCACGCCGCATTGGGTGCACACCAGATGATGGGTATGCCCGCTTCCTAGGCAGTAGCGGTGGCAATCGTCGAGACCGTGGATGCGCTGCAGCATGCCGAGATCGCAGAGAAGCCTCATGGTGCGGAAGATGCTGGCGATCCCCGGCGACTCGTTGCAATCGATTAGCCACTGCTCGATCTCCTGAACGCTGAATGCGCCTGGCAGGGCCGTGATCGCCTTAAGCACCGCCAGGCGCGGACGGGTCAATTTGTATCCAGCGGCTACCAGTTGTTCGGCAAGATCCGTCACTGCTGGCGAAAGCATATGTCGTCGGATTTCGAGAAAACGACTCATGGAAGCCCTCCTCCAGGCAATGTAGCAAACCCCGCGGCTATCCTATCATCACAAGCGCGGCACGATTTGATTTCATCGGGCAACAACTCAGGGGTTGGAACATACGTGCTTCCACAATAGTTTTTGACCATTGCACCGCAAAACCGAGCAATGGTCGCCTCCCGCGACCACGAGCAGGGCAGTTTGAGGAACAGTCAAACGGTGGAGGTGGATGCCGGCACTGGAAGGGAAAGCTTTCGCTTTGCCTTCTTTGGCGTTGACGAGACTCTGGAGTGCGCCATTACCCCGGGAATGCCCTCGTTCATTTACACCCGACCCCACCTTGGGTATTTCGCGGAAAAGACCATCCGTTGGCCAGGCCACTGGGACGGGGTGCAAACCCTTAAGGAGTGCGGCCTTTTGGACTTAGAGCCGGTGGAGGTGCGAGGGGTCAAGGTGGTTCCCCGCGAGGTGCTGTTGGCATGTGTCGAGCCGCGGCTTTTACCCAATCCCGGCGAGGAAGACGTGTGCGTGATGTACAACACCGTGGAGGGGGAAAAGAACGGGCAGCGTCAACGCCTCGTGTACGCCATGTGGGAACGTCCCGATACCCAAAGCGGAATTTCCGCCATGGGCCGGGTCACGGGCTTCCCCACCGCCATTGGTGCCCTGTTTCTAGGCCGAGGGCTCATTCAACAAAGGGGCATCGTTCCCCCAGAAGACGCCATTACTGGGGAGCTTTACTCCCTCTTCCTCGACGAGCTCGCCCGCCGCCACATCCGCATCCACGAGGAACTACAGCCTTTGTCCTGAGTTTGGGTGTCGCGGTGCCCCGCGAGGGTGCCTGGTAAACGCTACGGGGCCACATGAAGGAGGTTGTGGAGTTCCCGCACGCCAGGGATTGCCTTAACGGTTTTCTCAGCTAGGGTTTCCTGCTCCTTTTCCTTTACTGTACCCGAAAGGCTTACCACGCCATCGGTGGCTTCCACCTCCACCTGAAAGGCAGCAAGCCCCAGCACCTCGAAGAGGCGCGCCTTGATCTTGGCCTCCAACAGCGCGTCGGCGGTTTCCTGCTCTACCTTACGGGCGGCCCGACTGACCGGTCCTCCGCTGGGCCTTTCGGCAACCTGTACCCGGTTTTGCACCCCCCGCACCCCAGGAACCGAACGCGCCACCTCTTCCGCCAGAGACTGGTAGCCACGGCTAGATACCACACCGTCCAGGGTCACGGTGTGACCGGATACTTCCACCGAGACCTTAAGGGCTTCCTTTTTCAGGTGCTCCAGGAGGGCCACCCTCACCTTAGTTTCCAGGAGCGCCTCTTTCAAGGTTTGTCCAACCCGGGCGGCTGCCTTGTCTATAGCCTCACCCACCCGCTGCAACGGCCCCGGGGTGGGAGGCGGCGTCACCAAGGCCAAAGCCAAGATCAGGGTGGTCATAGCCAAAGGTTAGCCCTAGGTCGCGGGCACCGAGGTAAGCCCCATCACTTAAGCTCCGGGCGCACCGCTCTGCGAATTGCAGCGAAGCCCGCTTGGTTGGTAAGCACGTCGCGCACACCTACGCTAATGCGGTAGGTGCCGGGCTCCAAAAGCAGGGAAGCGGTTACCGTGAAGTACTTCCCCTGCGCTTTTTCGTATTCTGCTTTGGGAATCCGCACGTCGTGCTGACGCCGCTGCAGGTCCGATTGCTTACCTTCGTCGTCTCGGGCGGCGTAGTACACCATCATTGAACCCACAAAATCCTCCCCCGAGGGCACCAACGCCAAATTGCGGATGGGCACACGGATTTCCACCGGCAGCGTCCAGTACTTTTCCGAGGCCGGTGCCGGCTCTCCGGTACGTAACTCGATGTCCAGAGGGTTGTCGTCCAAATCGAAAGCCAAACCCGTGATGACGCGGTCGGCGATGCGCGTGGGCAGTGATTTTTCAATAAACGTCCGGCGGTAGGAAAGCTGGTACTCGGGATGGTTCTTGACTTTGACCTCAATGCGGTGGATGCGGTCCTCGCCAGCGGGGATAAGCCTGTACCCCAGCGAGTAGTAGGTTTCAAAATCGGTGGCGATTTTCTCCAAGCCGGGTCCTACGTCGTTGGTGTTAACAATGGCAATGCCACCGGTTTGCTCGGCCATGTACACCAGCGAATCCTGGTAATTCGAACGGGCAATCGAAGCCGCTAAAGTGGAACGTGGGGCACGGTTTTCCGCCTCAATCCCCAGTTCTGACTCCAGCCCGCGGGCGTCAACCGTGTACAGCGTGATGTTGGCCGCGGCGGCGGTGTTCACCAAGCTGCGGAACATTTCCGTGGCATCGAACTCCCGGGACTGGGAGACTGCCCCCGTTTCCCGGTAGCTTTCCTGAATTTCATAGAAAAGCTCGAGGCCTGGGGACATGGGAAGCCCGTCGGACACGTAAATAATGGCTTTCTTTCCCGGCAGTCCGGCCATCATGGTCATGATGTCCTGTAAAGCTCGCACCGTAAAAATCAACGTGTTGCGCTGCTCACGGGCAAAAGAGCGGGCCCGGGCCATGGCTCGCTCCAGGGTGTCACGGTTGTTGGCGTTTTGGTGGATGAAGTCTTCAATGTCTTTGCGAGCGGTGTTCATGTCCGAGCGGCCACCGGTGTACCTGCGAAGACCGCGTAAAGCATCAGCAATCTCCTGTGCATCGGAGGTAAAAGGCTGAATGATCTTGAGGCTTTTCTGAAAAGAAGCCACCATCACCTGATCCGGCGGCCGCAAGTTCTCGTTGACGAACTCCACGAGCCTGGTGATCACGCGGTTGCGGTTTATGGGGTGGATGTTCTCGTTATCCACATACAGGGTCAAGAAACGCGGCTCGCGCTTGGGTGGTGCTTCTTCCGGCGCCGGCGTAGGCGTAGGGGCAGCCGTGGGCGCGGGCAAAGGCGCAGGCGCTGGTGCGCTTTGGCGCTT
>CALHAH010000025.1 GCA_937934115.1 uncultured Thermoanaerobaculum sp. | reverse complement strand
GGCGCACGGAGTTGGTACTCCCCCGTGATTAAGTCGGGCACCTCAAGCCTCAGTCCGTGGGCAGTAATGAAAGGAGGAACAGTTCATGGAAGACAATACTCGTAGCGACTTTGGTGCCATAGATGTGAGCAACGCTTTGCGCATTGACCGGCCTTCTTTAGGTCACGACGTTTCTGTGGCCATATTCCGGTTACTGCGCCTTGTGGTGTTGGAGGACCTCTTTGGACCCGCCGCCGCAGGTCAGGCCTATTTGGCCGGCTTTAAACTGGGAACTCAGCTTGGCGTGCAAAGCTTGGAACAGTTCTTGGAACTTTGCTCGCAACTCAAAATTGGCATTGTTAAAGTGGACGCGCACGATACCCACATGAAGGTGGACATCCGCGAATGCGTCACCTGTGCGGGAATGGTGCCTGTGGGCAGACCGGTGTGTTCCTTTGAGGGTGGGTTGATTGCTGGCATGGTGAGTTCGATCTTGCACGTGCAAGCACGAGCGCGGGAGGTTACCTGTATTGGTGGCTTGGGCGATGAAACCTGTGGCTTCGAGGTGACAGTTATCCCATAGGCGCAAGGTTGGCTGCGGAAGACGTGGCATCGGCCATGAGCGGGGAACACACCTTGGCACAAATGCCTTGCTCCCTCGCCCGGTTCGGGGTAACCTTTTTGCGGGAAAACTACGAGAAGACGTCACTTTTTTTGGCAAAAACCCCGATTCCCGGCGATTGTTCTTGTTCTGAAACGGCGGCACCGAGTTGCTGTTTCCACCCTCAAGAAGGCCTCACCACGGTGCGCGAGGGTTCTGATTAAAGGCCGCGCCACCTGCGCTTCCGCGTGGCCTGTGGAAATACCGGCGGAACCGGAACCGCCATGAAAGACCACAGGTGGGGAGGCCCTGCGCGCGTGCGTTTTTGCGCGCCAGGCGTGCATGCTCACGCTGCCCACCCTTTCTTTGCGCTCCTGTTCTGCAAGCACGTCGTCCTTACACAACTTTGGTTTCTTGCCCTGCGGGGCCGCCGGTTATCTGGCGGCTAAAAGAAAAACCTGCGCGGAGCAGAGGTCCCACGTTGTTTGGTTCCAAGCCTGCGCGGAGCAGAGGTCCCACTTTGTTTGTTTCCAAACCGGCGCGCAGCGCACGTCGCCCATGCGTTTTCGAACCGGGAGGGGCGCGGGTCCCGGGAGTATGCGTGCTGCAAGGGGTTGCCACCTGGGGGCTTGACATGGGCGTGACAGCGGCGCATAGTACAGAACGGACGTTCGGTTGGGAGGGGGGATGGCGGTTCAGGAAAGCCGCAATGCGTCAGCGGAGGAGGTACTGAAGGCGGCGTTAGACCTGTTTTCTCGCCAAGGCTACGGCGCCACCACCATGCGGCAAATTGCGGAGAAGGCCGGCACCTCCTTGGGTAACGTGTACCACCACTTCAAAAACAAGGAAGAGATCTTCGCCACCCTGCTTGACCGCTATTTTCAAGTGCTTTTGGACCCGAAGCTGCGCTTAAATCAGGTTTTCTCCCGCGCCGCCTTTCCCGACGATCTGGAGGAAATGGCAACGGCCATCGAGGAGGTGGTGGACCGCTTCGGCCGCGAGATCATGCTCATTTACATTGACGTGATTGAGTTTTCCGGAAAGCACGTGCGTTGGTTTTACGAAACCATGGCGGAGCGTTTCCACCGCATTTACGACGCACCCCTGAAGGAGCGAAAGGAGCGGGGGGAACTTGGGGAGGTGGATCCGGTTTTCGCGGTCATGCTTTCCGTGCGCTGGTTTTTTTACTTCTTCACGGTGGAGAAGTACTTCGGGGTGCCCATGCACTTTGGCATGGATCCCCAGCAGGCCGTCCACGAGTTCATCAAGGTTTTGCGGTGCGGGTTGTTGCCCAGGGGAAGGCCATGTCCCCCTGCGCGTGAACCCGCAAAGGAAGGCAAGGCAACAAAAGGAGGGAGGGCAAGGTCATGAAAAGGCATGGGCTCTTGTTTTTGTTGGTTTGTGCCGTGGCGGCGCTGCCGGCAATGGCGCAAGTAAGCTCCGCCACCTTGGAGGTGCTGGCTTTGGACGAGCAAGGCCTGGCGGTTCCCGGTGCCGCCGTAGAGGTTACCTCGCGGGAAACCGGCACGGTGCGCCGTGGGGTCACCGACGGCCAGGGTCTTGTGCAAGTGGCTGCTCTCGCCCCGGGAAGCTACACCGTGCGGGTGGAAATTGCCGGGTTTGCACCGGTGGTGGAGGAAAACGTGGTGCTGTTCGTGGGGCAAAGGGTGCGGGTGAAGGTGACGCTCAAGCCACAAGTTCGCGAAGAGGTGACGGTGACCGCGCAGGTGCCCCTGGTGGATGTGTACAAGGCCGACACATCGGCCAACATTGTGCCAGAGCAAATTGAAAAGCTGCCGGTGCCCGATCGCGATTTCCAGCGCTTGGCGTTTTTGGTGCCGGGGGTGCAGCGGGAGCGGGGCGAGTTCCGGTTTATTACCGGCGCTCCGGTACTGGGGGCCGGTGGCAACGCCTCTGGAGCCACGATCCTGGTGGATGGGGTGGATCTCACCGACCAAGCTTTAGGCCTCGCACGTACCCGTTTTTCCCAAGACGCCATCCGTGAGTTCCGGGTTATCACCAACCGTTTTGACGCGGAAATCGGAGGCTCTTCCGGCGGCGCCATGAGCATCATCACCAAGTCGGGCACCAACGATGTGGCGGGCAGTGTTTTTGGCTTTTACCGTGCCGACGACTTGCGGGCCCGGGGAAGGCTGGAGCAAGGCACGCAAGACTTTTCCCGGTACCAAACCGGCTTTACCTTGGGGGGACCCGTGGCGCGGGACAAGACCCATTACTTCGTTTCCCTGGAGTACATCAACGAGGACAACATCGTGCTTTTCCGTCCCCAGGGAGCTTTTCGTAGCCTGGCCAAGGACATTTCCCACCCGTTTAACCAAACGTTGTTTTTGGGCTCCTTGTCCCACGCCTTGCGCGAAAACCAACTGCTCAACCTCAAGCTGGTGGGTGAGCGTTACCGGGAAAACAACTTCCGCGTGGGTGGCGTGGCCGACGAGTCAGCGGGCATGGACCTCAACCGCGACAACTGGAACGTTACCGCGGGGCATTCCTGGGTAATTTCTGACAAGAAACTCAACAACCTTTACCTGCAAGCCGGCCGTAAGCAGTTTGACGAGCCAAACAACTCCCAAGCCATGGCCGAGTACTTCAGCTTGGGTACCACCCTGATCACCGGCGCCAACATTGTGGGCGATCAAAAGATGACGGGCGATTACCTGGAGCTACGGGATACCTACCAGCTTTACGTGACCTCAGAAAACTGGGGTTCCCACGATGTAAAGCTCGGTTTTTCCTACCAGCGCATCGAAGAGGACTGGCACTACCCGCTTTTCCCCCACGGCGTGATGTTTTGGCTTACCGATGCTCGCCTTGTCCCGTTCCGCTATGACTACGGTGTGGGCAATCCCGACCTTTCCATAAGCACCAACCTGTACGGGGCGTTCATCCAGGACACGTGGCGGCTCAACCCGCGCGTGACGCTCACCCTCGGCTTGCGGTACGACTACGACACCGACGGCAACAACCCCGACTTTACCCACCCTCTGTACCCGCAAAAGCGCAAAACCGACAAGGACAACTTCCAGCCGCGGCTGGCGTTCGTTTGGGATTTCGCCGGTGATGGGCGCACCGTAGTTCGCGGTGGTGCGGGCCGCTTTACCGGCCGCTACCTGCTCATCCCCGCGTTTATTGAAAAGCAGCAAAACGGCATCACGGGCTACACCCTTTACACCCGGCTCAACGGCGCCCTCTTTGGGCTTCCGCAGTTTGCCTTGGATCCCAACAACCCCCGCAACACCGGGCTGTTGCTTCCCCCCAACATTGCGCTTTTGGAACCCTCCCTGGAGGCCCCGGAGTCGGATCAAGCCAGCATCGGCTTCACGCAACGGCTGGGCACTTCCGGCCTTTTCCTGGATGTGGATGCCATTTGGGTGGAAGGCGACAAGGAAATCATCGTTCGCGATGTGAACTTCAAGGGCAACAGGACCGGCGGCCGTTTCTTCCCTCAGTACACGCAAATTAACATGTACACCAATGACGGGCACTCCAAGTACAAGGCCGTGACCATGGCGCTTTCCGGTTTCCTCAAGGGGGGGCATCTGCTTTCTGGATCTGTAACTTGGGGCCATAAGAAGAACATTGCCGATGACTTTTCGCCGGCCTTGGTGGAGTACCCCTCGGATCCCGCCCACATCGAAGCGGAATGGGGCCGGGCCCGCAGCGACGAGCGCTGGCGCTTGGTGATTTCCGGGATTTTCAAGCTCCCCTGGGGCGTTTCCGTGGCACCCATATACGAGTACGGCTCGGGGCAGCCCTGGAACCGGCGATTGGGCTACGACTACAACGGTGACGGTCGTTTTTCCGATCGCGCCGCTTGGATCAAGCGCAACAGCGAAGACGGTCCCATCTACCGTAACTTCAACCTGCGGGTCACCAAGACGGTTGCTTTCGGTGGTGTCAATTTGGACCTCATTGCTGAAGGCTTCAACCTCTTTAACAACGTGAACTACAACGTGAACAGCGTGGACAGTGCGGAGTACCTCTCAGGCCCAACCTTGGCCAACCCGAACCAACCTTTTGTGCGCAACCCACACTTTGGCAAGTACTCGGCTACCTTACCCCCGCGGGAAATCCAGCTGGGCCTGCGGGTAACGTTCTAGAGGGAACAACGGGGAGGGGTGCAAAACCCCTCCCCCTCACTTTTTGGAGGTCAAGGATGATTGCCACGGGACTTGCAGGAAAAGTCGTGATTGTGACGGGTGGGGCCGCAGGCATTGGCAAAACCACGGCTCTGGCTTTTGCCGGAGAAGGGTGCCGGGTGGCGGTATGGGACCTGGACCCCCGCGGTGAAGAGGTGGCCGCGGCGTGCCAAAAGGCCGGCGGTGAGGGCCGGTTTTTCCGGGTGGACGTGAGTCAAAAAGCACAGGTGGAGGACGCCACTGCCCAGGTGGTAGCGCTATGGGGCGGGGTGGACGTGCTGGTGAACAACGCCGGTATTGTGCGGGATGGACAGCTGGTGAAGTTCAAGGAGGGGCAACTGGTGGGTAGTATGACCGACGAGCAGTGGGAAGCGGTCATTGGCGTGAACCTCTGCGGCGTCTTTAACTGCACCCGGGCGGTGGCCAAGGTCATGGTTCCCCAAGGCCGGGGGGTGATCCTCAATGCTTCTTCGGTGGTGGGCCTTTACGGCAACTTTGGCCAAACCAACTACGTGGCCTCCAAGGCCGGTGTCATTGGCATGACCAGGGTTTGGGCCAGGGAACTGGGGCGCTACGGTATTCGCGTGAACGCGGTGGCTCCGGGTTTCGTGAAAACCGAAATGTTGGCCGCGGTGCCGCAGCGGATCCTGGACGAGATGGTAAGCCACACGCCCCTGCGTCGCCTGGGGGAGCCTGAGGACATTGCCCAAGCGTACCTGTGGCTGGCTTCGGACGCGGCCTCCTTTGTTACCGGAGCGGTGCTCTCGGTGGACGGGGGCCTGGTGGTGGGTACGTAGGGGGTGACTATGGGGCGGTACGCGCAAATCACTGGGGCAGGCATGTTCCTCCCTCCCAGGGAAGTGACCAACCAGGAACTCCGGGCAAGGTTTGATGCAGCTTTCCCCGAGTTCGTGGACAAGATGGAAGCTTCCTCGGGGATTCGTTCCCGTTTTTGGGCCCCTGAAGACTGGGCCACATCCGATGTGGCGTTACCCGCGGCGCAAAGCGCCCTCAAAGCCGCGGGCAAAAAGCCCGAAGATGTGGACCTCATCATCTTGGGTACCGACTCCCCCGACTACATTACCCCCGCCACCTCTGTGGTGCTCCAGCACAAGCTGGGGGCTAAAAACGCCGGCACCTTTGATGTGGGGTGCGCCTGTGCTTCCTTCCCCACCGCGTTGGCTGCCGCCGCGGGCATCATCGCCACCAGCCCTGAAATCAACACGGTGCTGGTGGTGGGGGTGTACCTCATGCATAAGCTGGCGGACCCCAACGACCCCATGATTTTCTTTTACGGCGATGGAGCAGGTGCCTTCGTAGTGGAGGCCCGCGAGGGGGAGCGGGGAAAAGGATTCTTGGCCTCTGCGTTTTTGGCGGATGGTTCCTACCACTCCTTTTGGGGCATTTACTCCGGCGGCACCTTTGAGCCGGCCACGGCGGAGTCAGTGCAGGCGGGCCGCACCAAGGTTCGCCTCATCCAGCGCTACCCCCCGGAGGTGAACCACGAGGGCTGGCCGAAGCTGGTGCGGGAGGTGACCCGCCGGGCAGGGGTGACGCTGGCTGACGTGGACGTGGTGCTGTTCACCCAGGTGCGCAGGCCTTCCATCGAGCTGGTTATGGCAACCTTGGGCCTTCCCATGGAAAAGACGCACACCATCATGGAGAAGTGGGGCTACACCGGTTCGGCGTGTATTCCCATGGCGTTCGTGGACGCGGTAACACAAGGGGTCATCCGCCCGCAGCAGCTGGTGGTGCTGGTGGGCTCGGGGGTGGGGTACAACCAAGCGGCGGTAGCTTTTCGCTTGGAGGAGCTGTGGCCCCAGCCTTAAAGGTGCTCCTGCTCTTGGTTTTTCTGCTGCTGCTGGGGGTGGGGGTGGCTTTTTATTTGGTGTTTCGTTACCCGCTGGCGGTTAACGCCGCTCGGGAAAGGGTTTCCTTGAGGCTTTCCGGCTTAAAACCCGCGAACGTGGCTACCTCGGTGGGCACGCTTCGCGCCTTTGTGGGTGGGGGTGGGCCTTGCGTGGTTTTCCTCCACGGCGCCGGCGATCAAGCGGGTACGTGGTCTGGGGTGGTGCCTGCCTTGGTTGCTCAGTATCGGGTGGTGGCCTTGGACTTGCCGGGGCACGGGGCGTCGGCACCCAAAGGCGGTCCCTTGCCCATGGACGTGGTGTTGCAAGGCACGCGGCAGGCTCTTTTGCAGCTGTGCCCGGAGGGACCGGTGACGGTGGTGGGCAACTCTCTGGGGGCGTGGCTTTCGTGTTTGCTTGCCGCCGAGGAAAAACGCGTGGCAAAGGTGGTGTTGGTGAACGGTGGTCCCATAAAAGGGCATTACCTTGGCCCTACCCTTGCTCCCAAAAACCGTGAGGAGGCGCGGGCGGTCATGGAAACGCTCATGGGGCCTGTGGGGGCCACTGTCCCGGGCTTTGTCTTGGACGACGTGGTACGGGCAGGCCAAACCGGCCCTGTGGCCAGGCTTTTGGAGGCGCTTTCCTCCTGGGAACCTTACGTGTGGGAAGGGGAAGCGCTTAAGCAACTGAAGGTACCTGTCTTCTTGCTCTGGGGCGAAGAGGACCGCCTCTTCGACCGCGCCTATGCCCAAAAGCTTTTGGCTGCGTTCCCCCAGGCCCAGGTGCAGTTCCTCGCTGGTTGTGGTCACATCCCTCAGCGCCAGTGCCCCGGGAGCTTTTCCCACGCCCTGGCGCGGTTTTTGACCCAGGGGACGTAACCCCATGTTTCACGGCGACCTTTTAGGCGAGCGCGCCCGCCTCACGCCGGAAAAACAGGCGCTGGTGGATATGGCCAGCGGGCAGCGTTACACCTACCGCCAGCTCAACGAAAGAGCCCTGCGCACCGCCTCCGCGTTTACCCAGTCCCTGCACGTGAGCCGCGGGGACCGGGTAGCTGTGCTGGTGCACAACCGCGTGGAGCTGTTGGACCTTTACTTTGCTGCCGCCAAAGCGGGGTTTGTCTTTGTGCCGCTGAACCCGCGCTTGGCGGTGCCTGAGTTGATAAAGCTTTTGGGGCACGCACAGCCAGCGGTTTTGGTGTACGAAGGGGAAACCGCGGCAAAGGCGTTGGCCGCGGCAGAACAAGTGGCGGTCACCCGTCTCGTGGCCTTGGATGAAAGCACGTCCTCTGGGCATGAAAACCTCCAGGAGCTCCTCTCGCAAGCCCCGCACCACGTGCCCTTGCCGCCTGCCCATCCCCAAGACCTCTTGGCCATCCTCTACACCTCGGGAACCACCGGCGAACCCAAGGGCGTGATGATCCCTCACCGCATGGTGGCTTTCGATGCGTTGGCTACGGTCATAGGGTGGCAGCTGCGGGAGGACGACGTGTCGCCCATCTTTACCCCCCTTTACCACGCTGGCGGGCTTTCCGCTTTTCTTACGCCTATGCTGGCCATAGGTGGCACCCTCGTGCTGCACCGTACCTTCGATCCTGAGGAAGTTTGGACGACCATAGAAAAGGAACACTGCACCGTGGTTCTGGGTGTGCCCACCATTTGGCGTCTGTTGGCAGACCACCCGCTTTTTGCCACGGTAAACCTGCAACACGTGCGCTGGTTCATCTCCGGAGGTGCGCCGCTACCGGTTTTTCTCGTGGAGCGGTACCGAGAACGGGGGGTGGTGCTGCGGCAAGGCTACGGCCTCACGGAAGTGGGGGTCAACTGCTTTGCCATGACAGACCAGGATGCGTGGCGGAAGGCCGGCTCCATTGGCAAGCCTTTACCCTTCACGCAGGCCAAAGTTGTGGATGCGCAAGGGCGGGAGCTGCCCCCTGGGGAGGTGGGCGAGCTCTGCTTGGCTGGGCCCCACGTCTGTGCTGGGTACTACAAAAACCCCCAAGCTACCGCCGAATCTTTTGACAGCCACGGTTTTTTTCACACCGGTGATTTGGCTTACCACGACGAGGAGGGCTTTTTTTACATCGTGGGGCGCCAAAAGGACATGTTTATCTCCGGAGGGGTCAACATTTTCCCCGCGGAAATTGAAGCGGCCCTCTTGGAGCACCCGCAGGTGGCCGATGCGGCCGTGGTGGGTGTGCCGGATGAGGTTTGGGGTGAAAAAGGCGTGGCCTTTGTGGTCCCCAAGCCTGGTGGTCAGGTAGCCGCTGCGGCTTTGGTGGCGTTTTTAAAGGATCGCATTGCCAGCTTTAAAATCCCTAAGGAGTTTTGCTTTGTGGAAAGTCTCCCGCGGACCGCTTACGGCAAGGTGGTGCGGCGGGAGCTGGTGCAGCAGTGGCAAAGGAGGCAGGGATGACCAAGAAGATTTACATCGCGGCGTACCATCAATCCCCCTTTGGCAAGTTAGGGGCTGTGGGTGTGCCGGAAATCATTCACCGGGCCGTCACCCAGGTGTGCCAGAGCATTGGCGTGGAACCCGCGGTGTGTGATGTGGCTTCGGTGGCGGCCGTGTGCCACATTTCCCTCCACGGGCAAGGGTTGCTTTCCGGGCTTATGGCGGAAGTACCAGGACTGGCCGGCAAACCCATGGAAACCGTGGAAAACGCCTGCGCTTCCGGCGGGCAAGCCATCCTCTCGGTGGCCTACAAGCTGCTCCTGGGCCTAGGTGAGGTAGGCTTGGCGGTGGGCTTTGAGAAGATGCGGGACGACCAGGGCAAGGCGGATGGCCAAGCGGTGGGCCAGGTTTTAAGCTTTTACACGCACCCCGAGGAGCGGGTGGGCAAAACCTTCGTTGTCCCGCACCTTTTTGCCGAGGTCATGGACGTATACATGAAAACCTACGGTGTGAGCGAGGAGGACTTGGCCCATGTGGCGGTTATGGAGTACCAAAACGCCCAGCACAACCCCTACGCCCACATGCGCGGGGTCACGCCCACGGTGGCGGATGTCATGAAAATCGAGGGCATCAACCGTTACATCGTGGAAGGGTTGCCTTTGAAAACCTACGATTGCTCGCAAATCTCCGACGGCTATGCCGCCATGATCCTAGCCACCGAAGAGGGCTTGCGGCGCTTGGGGGTGCCCAAAGACGCCTGCGTGGAGCTGGCAGGCTACGCCCAGGCCACCGATCCCTTGCGCAAGGGCGTGCGGGACGTGCTTACGCCTGCCGGCGCCTACAAGGCCATGAACACCGCTTACGCCATGGCGGGGGTGAAGCCCGAAGACGTGGACGTGGCGGAAGTCCACGACTGTTTCACGGTGATGGGGGCCATTGGGGTGGAGGTCCTGGGGCGGGCCAAACCCGGGGAGGGGGCCCGTTACTGGAAGGAGGGAAGGGCGGCGGTGGGGGGCGAGTGCGCCGTCAACACCTCCGGAGGTCTTATTGCCAAGGGTCACCCCATTGGTGCCACGGGTATTGCCATGGTGGGTTGGTGTGCGTGGGAGCTTCTCGGCAAGGTGCCGCCGGCGCTGCAGGTAAAAAACGCGGAAATTGCCGCCACCTTCAACATCGGTGGCCCCGTTTGCGCTTCCGTGTGCACGGTGCTTAAACGGGCCTCGTGAGGCCTGGACGTTTAGGTGGAAGCTCATGGCGAAAAGCCCCCTGGTGGGAAAGACACGCTTGGCTAAGCGTCAGCGTGCCAGCTCCTCCCAGGGCCAAAAAGGGGCACCGCTTCGCTGTCCGCCGGCAGCGGGAAGCGTTCACTCCCCGGGTGCACCACCACCCGTGGGTGGGGTGGTACGTCCTTGCCCGCTTCGTAAAAACCGCGGCTGGGCGCGGGCGCGAGGCTGCCCGCGACCTCCGTGGCCTACAACTTACAAGGCGGCACCTCAGCCTTAGGTCAGCTTCCGCTCCAGCGCTCGTCCGGTGGAAGAAGGCTTCGGTGCCCTCAGGTTGTGAAAGCGGCACCTCTGCAATCACAAACCCTGCGAGGCTTTCGCCCACCACGGGGTGTTTCAGCAAGCTTTCCCTGTCGCCAATACGCAAAAAAGCGCGCAAAAGGCCACTGTCCCGCAAAAAAGCTGAGGTGTTGTCACGAGCTTCGTACCCACGTGAACGCACCAGGGAGCAAGAAGGCGCACGAACCACAGATCCACCAGCACATTCACGTGATGGCCGGCGGTGCGCCCGGCAATGCCAAAGTTGCGTCCCAGCTCCGCCACGTTAAGGGGCGCGCCTTGGCGGCGGGCCAACGCGGTCCAAAACCGTCGCCGGGTTTAGGCGGCTTTCCGCCGGAACTGGGGATCGTGCACTCCCGGTACGTGGGGATGCGCTGCCGCCGCCAACCAAAGCTTTGGCCCCCATCCGCCGCCAAGAAGCTTTCCGGGAAGCCACCACCACGCCATGGGGTTTTTCACGTAAGGCCTGTGCGTTGGCGGAGGTGAAAGGCAAGCCCCGCTTTCCGAAAGCTTAGCCCGATCCACCTCCCAACAACTCCCACTCCTGTGCTTCCCGCCGATGGGTAATGTCCCGCGCGGAAGCGGTCTTGCCCACTGGCCGAGGTCTTTCCAGGCACACGGCTGGCGCCGCGGCAAAAGCGGTGAGCAGCGTGGGCATGAGCGCGCTCCCTTTACGCAAACGTAGCTCGGCGATGCAGGATGTAAAAGGTTTTC
>CALHAH010000024.1 GCA_937934115.1 uncultured Thermoanaerobaculum sp. | reverse complement strand
AGCGATTTGCCGTTGCAGTTTGCGGTGTGGTGGGAGGAGGTGCGCAGGCTTGTAAAGGCGGGGGAGCCGCCGTGGATTTCGGATCGCATCGGCGGCGGAGCGCCGCTTTATGCCAATGGGCAGACGGGACTTTTGTGGCCTTTGCAAGCCCCGGTGTGGCTTTTCGGTTCCGAGGTGGGAACCAGCGTGATGGCGGTGCTGAAGGTGCTGTTGGCATTTGCGGGGATGTGGGTGTGGCTTGGCTGGCTGCGCTGTAGGCTAGAGGCTCGTTGGTTTGGTGCCTTAAGCTTTTCCCTGTCTTTGCACCTTTTTTCTTGGTTGCCGGTGCCCCTCACTTGGGTGGTAGCAGCAACCCCTTGGGCCTTTTGGCTTTTGGGCAAGGCCCTCCGCGGCCAAAAGGAAGCGGGGGCGGGTTTGGCGGTGCTTTTGGGAGCGCTCCTGGGTTGGTCCACACACCCCGAAACGGCAGCGTTTTTGGCCTTGGCCTTGGCTCTTGCGGGGCTGATGTACGCCTGGGGTCGCTGGCGACGGCTGCGCCGCCTCGTTCTACCCCTGACCCTGGCGGGGGTTGTGGGTGTGGGGTTTGGCCTGCCGGTGATCCTCACCATAGCTGATTCCTCGAAGTTTCATGCCGTAAGTTCCCCGGCGGAAGGGCTTTCCTGGGGCGATAGGCTGAAACTCGCAAGTTTGCTTTTGGTGCCTTTTCGCCTTGGACATCCCGCAGACGGCACGTTCACCTTCCCTTTTCCCCACGCTCCCGTAGCTCTGGCCTGTGGCTCGGTAACGTGGTTGCTGCTGTTGGCGGGTAAAACCCGACCACGGTACCGCCGTTGGGCGTGGGCCTTGCTGGCGGTGGCGGCGGTGGCCCTGGGGCTTTTCTTTGAGGTGCCGGGAATTGCCACTGTGGGCCACGTGCTGCCGGTGGTGCGGCACATGACCTGGCCGCGGGTGGGTTTTTTGCTGCCCTGGTGCTTGCTGGCTTTAGCGGCCTTGCGTTTCCCGCAAACTCCCGTCCCGGCCCGGCGCGTGCTTTGGGCTTGGGGGGTAGTGCAGGGGGCAGTCCTCTGGCTTACGGTTACGGCAATTCCCGCTGCTGGTCCCCGGGTTTGGCCTACAGCCTTGGTACCGACGTTGGCCGCACTGGCCCTTTGCGTCCCCCAAGGTCGGGTGCTGCTGCCTCTTTTGGCAGCACTGGAGGTGGGTTTTTGGAGCGCCGGGGTCCTTCCCATTTCCCGCGCCGGCACCGTGGACCCGCTCATTGCCCGGCTTTCCCTTCGGGTGCAACCGGGGGAACGGGTGCTAGCCGTGGCCGAGGTGGTTCCGGCGAATCTTCTGGCCCGATGGGGATTTTCCGACCTGCGCTCCCATGACCCGGTGCGGCCCCGCGCTTTGGCCTCGGTGCATGCGGCGTTGGGAGCTAGGGGTGAGGATTTACCCGGGCCCATTACCAGACCCTGGGCTGGTTTGGCGGGAGCCTGGGGGGTGCGGTGGCTTTTTACCGGCCCCGAAGGTTTGCCTTCGCCTTGGAACCAAGGGTGGGAAGAGGTGGAGCGTACCGACCGCTTGCGCCTTTACCGCAACTTGCGGTGGCAACCGGTGCTGCGCGTGGCTTCTGTGGCGCTTTCTCCTCCTGGGGACGCGGGTGAAGGGGGGTGGGAAAGCGTTGATTTTGCCCACGCGGCGGTGGTGCCCGCACCGCTTTTGCTCTCGGGGGAGGGAGTGGGGCAGCTTTTGGAGGCCCGCCCCTTCCGAGTACGCGCTCGGGTGCAAGCCACCGGCCAGGTGCTGGCGGTACTGCATACCCCCAGGGCGCCTGGGTGGCGGGGTTTTTTGGACGGCAAGCCCGCGGCTCTCGTCACAGTGAACCTGGGTGCCATGGGGGTGGTGGTGCCGGGGGGAAGCCACGAAGTCACATGGCAGTACGGGCCCCCGGGATTGGCCTTAGGCTTGGTTTTGGGTCTTATGGGCCTTACGGGTGCTGGGGTGTACGCTTTTTGGGGACGCCATCGTGCGGTTCGTTGAGGAGCACCACCTGCTTCCCTACCTGCCGGCTTTTCCCCCAGGCAGGCGTTGGCTCGTACTTGCGCCTCACCCTGATGATGAAACCTTTGGCTTAGGGGCGACTTTGGCGCAGGCCGCCGAGCGCGGGGTGGCCGTTCGCGTGGTGGTGCTCACCGGTGGCGAGGCGCAAGGGGAAAGCAAACGGCGTAAAGCGGAGGCTCGCGCCGCCACCAAGGCTTTAAGCATCACGGAAGTAGCCTTTTTGGATTTCGAAGATAGGAAGCTCCCCCAAAGCTTGGGGCGGCTTACGCAGGCCTTGCGTGAAGAGCTTCTCAGCTTTCAGCCGGAGGTGGTTTTTTCACCGCATGCCGCCGACCTCCACCCCGACCATAGGGCCTGCGCCCGGGCCTTGCAGCTCGCCTTGCGGTGGAAACTGATTTGCGGGGTGCGCAGCAGGTGGCCGGCTTGGGTGGCGTTTTACGAGATTGGCATCCCGCTTTGGCCCAACCTCTTGGTACGCGCCGACGATGGCTGGGAGGCAAAGGAAAGGGCTTCCGCCTGCTACGCCTCGCAGCTGGCGGTGCGTCCTTACCGCCGGGTGATGGCGGGTTTAGCTGCCTTTCGTGCGCTAACGCTTAATGGAGCCCAGAACGCCGAAGCTTTCCAGCTCCATCGGGCGCAGCGGGTAGCTACTCGCTCGTGGCGATGGCTGGTGCGCCACGCAATACACCCTACGCCCCTGCCGGCGCCGCCACGCTAGCGGCACAAAAGAGGACGCGCCAAAGTCCCGTGTCCTCACCTTGGAACCTTGCCATTTTCACCCACTGCCTTTAAGTTGGCATGGGGTTTGCAGCCCTGTAGGGGGGGTGTGAGCTATGCGCAAGATTTTCGCCAGCGTGACGCTGATGGTGGCCGCGGCTTCCCAGGCCGGGGCCCACGGCCGGGTGCGGGTGGGTGTGCACTTCTGGTGGCCCTGGTGGGACCCTTGGTGGTGGGGTCCCGTGGTGGTGACTCCGGTGGCCGTGCCAGCCAAGGCGCCTGATGTGGCAGTGGTGGACACCGACGTGAGCCCGGAGCATGCCAGGGTTTACCTGGACGGGCAGCTCATTGGTACTGCCGATGACTTCGACGGCCACCCTGATTACCTTTACCTCCGCCCGGGGCGCTACACCTTGGAGTTCTCGCTGCCCGGGTATGAAAGTCAACGGGTGGAAGTTGATGCGCAGCCGGGGCGTTTCTTCCCCTTGGAATTGAAGTTGGCCCGCAAGCCCGGGGAAAAGGCCACCCCTTGGTACGATCGCCCCGAGGGGTTGCCGGCAGCGCGGGTGTTTGGCAAGAGCCGCGAGGCTCGGGAAACCCCACGGCCGCGCCCCGATCCCAGCTTGCGCCCCGAGCTTTCGCCTCGCCAGCAGCCTGAGCAGCCCCGAGAAGGCAAGGCAGTGCTGCGCTTTGCGGTGGAGCCGCCCCAGGCGGCGGTTTACGTGGATGGGGAGTTCGTGGGAACCGCCGAGGAGCTTTCGCAAATGGTGCGGGGGTTGGCCGTGGAACCCGGCAGCCACACGGTTGAAGTTTTAGCCCCTGGTTTTCGCGGGGAAACGCAGGAAGTAGCCGTGGACTCAGGGCAAGAGTTGGAGGTCCGTGTGAAGCTTGCCCCGGGGGACTAGACAAATGCAAAACCGCGCCCTATACTAGAAGCAGTCGAGAAAGGAGGGCGGACGATCAGGCAACCAGTCAGGCAAAGCCAACCAAACTAAAGCCTGCCAAACGGTGCCTTTCGAACGACGTCCCGCCAAACCAAGGCCGACCAAATGTGCTTGGTTGTGCCGCCCTTCGGTGTAGAACGATTGCCGCCGGGTAAATCCCCGGCGGTTTTTTTAGCGGACCTCGAAAACGGGCGCCAAGGTGGCTACGGCGGTAGCATCGAAGCCCAAATGGAGCTGCTCGGCACGCCCTTGCGCCACAAGCCACCCCTCTGCCACCTCCACGGCGCGCTCTGCCAATTCCGGGTTTGCCTGGGCCGCCGCCGCCAAGCTCACAGCCGCCAAGAGCGAAGCGCGCCACGGGCGCTCCTTTGCCAGGGCGGCAAGCCGCAGGACGGCAAGATAGTTGCCGGCCAAGGCTTCGGGGAGAAGCTCTTGGGCCAGCTGCAAAAAATCCTCAGCCTCGGCTCCCTCTTCCACGAGAGCCCCCAGGCTTCCCGGTACCACCTGCGCCAAGGCCTGGGCTCGGGGTCCTAAGGCTTGCGCTAGGACCCCAGGGGTACTGGGGACCCGTAGCTGAACGGCACGCGAGACGATGGTGGGCAAAACCCGCAAAGGGTTACAGGCGAGGAGGATCCAAACAGCATGCTTCACGGGTTCTTCCAAGGTTTTTAAGAGGGCTGAGGCGGCGAATACATTAAGGGGAGGTGTGTGAGCGTTGGCCAGCACGTAAACCCGCCGTTGGCCTTCGAAGGGTACCTGCCGGAAGTTGGCCAGGACTTCCTCCACGTCCTCCATGCGGATTTCTCTGTGCCCGACGCCCACTCGCAAGAGATGCAGGTCAGGGTGCACCCCCCCTCGCACCCGCTCACAGGAGTGGCAGGTACAGTGGAGCGTCCCCTGGGGACAGATAAGCATGGCTGCCAGCTCCACAGCCACGGCTTCTCTCCCTGCCAGCGGCTCCCCCACCAAAAGCAGGGTACTGGGTACAGCTTTTGCGCAGAGCGCCCGGTGCAGGCCCACAAGCAGAGGCAACACCGCGGGAAAACGCGAAGCCTTGAGGGCATCATCGGGGAAAGGCCAGAGGGTGCTCACGGCAAAAGCCCCGCTAAGGCCTGGAGTACCCTGGCATGCACCTGGCTGGGGGTGCCGCGGCCGTCCACCAGCTGCACCCGCTGTGGTTCTCGGGCTGCCAAGCGATGAAAAGCCCTGGCCACACGCTGGTGGAAGGCCTCGGTTTCGTCCTCGAAGCGGCGGTTGGTGGCTTTTGTCGTGGGACGCCTGCGCGCGCGGGCCAAGGCCTCGGACACGGGCAGCGTGAGCACCAGCGTGCGATCGGGCACAAGGCCGCCAGTGGCCGCGCGATTTGCGGCCTGTACCTGGCGCCAGGGGAGGCCCCGACCTCCCGCCTGGTAGGCCAGGGACGAATCACTAAAGCGGTCTGCCAACACCCAAGCTCCTCTTTCTAAAGCCGGGCGAATGAGCGTAGCCACCAACTGCGCGCGGGCCGCCTCCAGGAGGAAAAGCTCCGCCCAGGGGGTGGGGGCAAAGGCGGGGTTGAGCAGCAAGGCCCGGATTTCTTCTCCCAGCGGCGTACCTCCCGGCTCACGGGTGGTCACCACTTCTACTCCCCGACGCTTGAGTTCTTGGGCGAGCAGGGCCACTTGCGTGGACTTGCCACACCCCTCAACCCCCTCGAAGCTCACCAAGACCCCCCCTGCCATCGCGCCATTCTACCCTTGGCGCTGGTAAGCCAAGCGTATTATTGTGGGCGCGTGTTTGGGTTTTCCCGCCTCCCCCGTCGCCTTACGTGGTTTGGGCTCGCGGCCCTGTTGGTGGCCTGCCTTTCGGTCTTGGATATGTTTGTCCCCCGACCTTGGGACGGAGTTTTGTTGGCTGCTGACCGCGAGCTTTTGCTTGTAAAGGCGGTGGTTCCGGGGACGGGCGGGGCTTTGGCTGGCATTAAGGCCGGGGACCGAATCGTAGGCGTGGCGCGTGCCATCGTTCGCTCTCCGGGGGAGGTGGCGCGGCTTTTGGCCACGTGGCGGGGGGAAAAGGTCCCGTACCTCATCCTCCGGGACGGTACGCTCTTGGAGTTGGAGGTGCAGCTTTCCTCCCGAAGGCTTTCCACGCCGCTTTTCCTTTACGCGGCGTTCACCGGCTTTTTCTTTTTTGCTGTGGGTTTTTTTGTGCTGGTTTCCCGTCCCGACGATGCCCCTGCAGGACCGGCGCGCGTTTTCTTCGTCCTTTGCACGCTGTTCATGCTTTTCCTGGTTTGTCGCTTGCGCCCTGCCTCCTACGGGTTCTTTGACGGGGTGGTGCTCACCACCGGAACCCTTTCACTGTTGGCGCTTCCTGCGGCGTTTTTGCACTTCTTTTTGATTTTCCCGCAAAGACAGGTTTTTGCCTTCGCACCGCAAAGCGGTTTTTTGGCGGATATGCAGCGCTTCATCAACAGCTCACCGCACCTCTTTACGCTCCTTTACGCCTTACCACCCGCCACCTACGTGGTGAGCACCTTCGGCTCGCGGATTTTGGGCTGGAAGCTGCGTTTCTTGTCGGGGGCGCCGGTGGCCTCCTGGGTGCTCATGGGCGATTACCTGGTGTTGGGGCTTTTGGCACTCTTGCGGTCGCTGTTGCGAGCCGAAGACCCGCGCCAACGTCGGCAAATGGGAACGGTTTTTGCGGGGACGGTGGTGGGGGTAGTGCCTTTCTTGCTCTTGGCGGTGGTCATCCCCACCATGAGCGACGCCGAGGCAAGTCTGGCCTGGGCGGTTCTGTCCTTTGGTGCCATCCCTGTGGCTTTTGCCTACGCCATCGTTCGTTTCCAGCTTTTGGACGTACGGGTGGTGGTTCGCCGGTCGCTTTTGTACACCCTCACCACCGCATCGGTGACCGCCATTTATGCTTTGACCTTGACGGCCGCCAACGCCTTAGCCCGGCACCAGGGTCTGGTGCAGTCGCGGTACTTTCCCGTGCTTTTTGCGCTCTTGGTGGTGGCGCTTTTTGACCCCCTCCGCCGCCGCATCCAAGGGCCAGTGGATCGCTTCTTCTTCCGAGATATGGTGGATGCGCGTAGGGCCTTGGAGGAGCTTTCGGAGGCCCTCACCCGCGAGTTCTCGGTGCATCGTTTGGAAGATTGGCTCACGCGCAGGCTTTCGCAAATCATGCACCTGGCTTGGGTGGTCTTGTACCGGAGGGAAGGCCGCAGACTGGTGGCTTCCCAACCCCGGGGCGGTATGCCGCCTGCGCTCGCGGAGGCTGGGGCGTTGGTGACGGAACTGCGCCACAGGGGAGCCCCCCTTCGTCTGCCGCAGTTGGAAGGGCTTTCGCTCTTGGACGAAGCCACAGGGTCTTTTCTGACGGCAGCACGGGAGGCAGGGGCCAAGCTTCTTGTACCCTTGGTGGCGTCGGGAGAGCTTTACGCCTTGCTAGTGGTGGGACCCAAGCTTTCCGAGGAGGACATAAGCCGCGAGGAGTTGCAGCTTTTGCGTACCGTCGCCAACCAAGGGGCGGTGGGTTTTGAAAACGCCCGCTTTCTCGCCGAGCACACACGCCAAAGGGAGCTGGAAAAGGAGCTGGACATTGCTCGTCAAGTGCAGTTTTCCTTAATCCCGGAGCGCATCCTTGCGCCGGCACCCTGGCGGGTGGCTGCCCGTTGCGTGCCGGCGTATCAAGTGGGCGGCGACTTTTACGATGTCCTCCCCAACCCTCGCGCGGAGTGCCAGGCCTTGGTTTTGGGCGATGTGGCTGGGAAGTCAGTGGCGGGGGCCATGCTTATGGTGGCAGCCCGCGAGGCTTTGCGGGCCGAAGCCATGACCACGGCGGATCCGGCTCGTCTTTTGGCGGCGGTCAACCGCCGGCTTTACCGCCGGGAGCGGCGTATGGTGTTGGCCTTGGCTTACCTCCTCCTGTGCCCGGGAGGGGAGCTCCGTTACTGCCTGGCGGGGCAGCCCCCGCCGTTGGTGCGCCGACGCCGTGGGGTGGTGGAGGAGCTCCCCATGCCGGTCTTCCGGCTGCCACTGGGGGCTTTGGCGGAAGCGCAGTGGGACGAAGTGCGGGTGCAGCTGGAGCCCGGGGATTTGGTGTTGGTGTACTCGGATGGACTTTCGGACGCCCAGGGTGGCGATGGCCAACCCTTGGGCGATGGCCGTCTTCGGGAGGTGTTTTCGGCGGCACCTTGCGATGTAGAGCAAGCCGTGGCCCACGTAATTGGCTTCGTACAGCAGTTCTCCGGCAGAGGGAAAGCTTTTGACGACATCACCGTGATGACCGTCAGCTGGGAAGGAACCCTATGAAGAAGTCCTTGGTTGTGGGTCTGGCGTTGGTGCTTGTGGGTGCGGTTTTGGGCCTTTGGTCCTGGCGCCAGCGGCCGGCGTGGAGCACCCGCGACCCTGAAGTTTTGGTGTTGTTGGAACAGGCGCGAGGGGAGCTTAACAAGCTGTACTACCGGGAAGCCGCGGAGATTTTGGAGCGCGCTTTGGTCAAAGACCCCAACTCCTTTGCGGTTCGGTACTTTTTGCAGCGGGCCTACAGTGGGCTGGGCCGTTCCCAGGAGGCAAGGGAACAACTGGAATTTTTAAAGCAAAGGGACCAGGACAGTCTGACTCCAAGGGAGCGTATGCTTTTGGACCTTCTGGTGCTGCGGCGCAGCGGTGACCGCGAGGCTTTTTTGAGCCGGCTTTTGGAGTACCAGGCCCAGTACCCGCGGGAAGTGGAGCTCACCCGGCTTTTGGCCCTCACGTACCAAGAAGCGGGGAAGTCAGAAGAAGCTGAAAAATGGGGGCGTAAGACTTTGGAGCTAGACGCCAACGACGCCCTGGCCTACAACATTTTGGGCTACATCGAGTTGGCTAGGGGTCGCTGGGAGGAGGCTGAAGCACAGTTTCGCAAGTACGCGTTCATTGCCCCGGACCAGGCCAACCCCCACGATTCCCTGGGGGAGCTTTTCCTCATTACCGGCCGTTTTGAGGAAGCCGAGCAGGAGCTGCAAGCGGCCATCAAGGCCAACCCACGCTTTTACCCCGCCTGGCGCCACGTAGCTGACCTGGCGGTTTTGCGCGGGGACCCTAAGCTGGCCACATCCGCCACTGCTGAGCTGGCTTTGGCCCTTGACCTCAAGCCGCAAGAGCGGGCGGTGGTGGAAGCAACCACGCTTGGCCTTTTGGGGTTTTTTCACAACAACTTGCCCTTGCTCCTCGGGGCGGCGGGGAGCATGACCATGCCGCGGGACGATGTGGAGTTTTTCGTGGTGCATGCGGCATCCTGTGCCCGAAGGGATTGGGCGCACGCTGAGGCCGTGGAGACCGCGGTGGAGCAAGCGATGGCCGCGGGTGCCCCTGGGTCGCGGAGCTTGGGGCGGCTTTGGCCTTTGCTGCGAGCGCACAGGCTTCTGGCCCAGGAACGGTGGCAGGAGGCCTTGGTTTTTTTGGAACAGGCGGAGGCCAGGAACTCCTTTGTCAACGTTTGGCAGGCGGTGAGTCGCCTTACCGCCCAATGTTGGCGGGCTTTAGCTTTGGCGCGCCTGGCGAGGAAGGGGGAGGCGCTGGCGGTCCTTGCGCAGGTGCGAGCCACGAACCCGCGCTTCCCGCTTTTGGCACAACTGGAGGGACAGCTTTGAGCTGGCCAGTGCCCACCTGGCGGCAGGCGCAACTGGAAGCCATCTTGGAGCTGTCCTTAGCCCTGGGGGGGCCACGGGAAGAAAACGAGCTGGTGGAGGAACTGGTCCACCGCGCCGTGGGGCTGTTAGATGCTCGCCGGGGACTGGTGGTAGCGCTCAGCCCTGAGGGTCTTGTGAGCAGTTGGGCAGCAGTGCAGTGGCACGGTCACCCCCAGGGCTTTTTTGAAGCCTTTCGCGCCCGCTACGCCGAGGATGCGGTGCAGGTCTTCCCCGGCAGCAATTTAGGTTTGCCTTACCGCCAGGTGATGGCGGCTCCGGGGAGTTGGCAGGGGGAGTGGGTACTTTTGGTGGCGGTGGCCGAGCGCGAAACAAGGGAAGGCGAGGGGGACTTTACCGCCGACGATGCTACGTTTTTGCGGTCGCTTTCGCTTTTGGCCGCCTCGGCGTTGGCCTCTTCGCGGGCTTTAGCGGCGGAAAAGCGAAAAAGGCAGGCGCTGGAGGAGGAAAACAGGAGCTTGCGGGAGGGGCTTGCGGACTTTGTCGCCGAGTCCCCGGCCATGCTACGGGCTTTGGAGTTAGCGCGGCGGGTAGCGCCCTTGGATGTTTCTGTTTTGGTGCGGGGGGAGTCGGGTACCGGCAAGGAAAAGGTGGCCCGTCTTCTCCACGACCTTTCCCCCCGTGCCCACAAGCCCTTCGTTGCCATCAATTGCGCAGCGGTGCCGGAAAGCCTTTTGGAGGCCGAGCTTTTCGGCATCGAAAGGGGAGTAGCTACCGGCGTTGAGGCCAGGATTGGCAAGCTGGAAGTAGCCCAGGGGGGCACGCTTTTTTTGGACGAGGTGGGCGACCTTTCTTTAAACCTGCAGGCCAAGCTCCTCCGTGTTCTTCAGGAGCGGACCCTGGAAAGGGTAGGGGGCAGGCGCCAAATCCCTGTGGATGTGCGGCTGGTGGCGGCCACCCACCGCAACCTGGAGCAGATGCTGGAACGCGGCGAGTTTCGCCAGGACCTTTATTACCGCCTGCGGGTGGTGGAGTTGCGGCTGCCCCCCTTGCGCGAGCGCCCCGAGGACATTCCGGTGCTGGTGCGGTACTTCCTCCAGCGCTTGGGCCGTAAGCTGGGAAAAGGGGAGGTTCGCCTTTCGCGGGATGCCTGGCAGCTTTTCTTAAGGTACGACTTCCCAGGGAATGTGAGGGAGCTGGAGCACTTGGTGGAGGCCTCCTTGGCGTTGGCCAGCGGTTTCGAGGTAACTGCAGAGGATGTGCTGTTGGCCATGGGTTCTACCGCAAGAAAACTGGCCTCCGCCGGGACCCTGGAGGAAGTGGTGCGGGAGCACGTGTTTCGCACCTTGGAGCGCTTCGGCGGCCGAAGGAAGGAAGCTGCCAAGGCTTTGGGGGTGGACCGCACCACCTTGTACCGCATGCTCAAGAGGTGGAATGCAACATAAGGGTGCATTTTGCATCACGAGGATAACATTCAATCGGTCTGCAAATTGGCAAGCGGCGCCGGGTCGCATCGAAGCGTTCTGTGGCATAGTGCAACATAAAGCTTTTAGGTGCTTAGGGTAAACATTTGAGAGGAATAAACTTCGTTGCAAACCTTCGATGGCATGGAGCGTGCAAGGTTTGGCGGCGGTGCGGTGGCCAACACGAGGAGGGGAAAAAGTGATCCCGAGACCCACGAAGGGTCTTTGGGTTTTGGGTTTTGGTGTGGTGGGAGCCGCCCAGGGAGCCCCTGAGCAGCTGCAGCTTTCGCTACGGGTGGCGGTTCGCTTGTTGCTGCTGCTTTTAAGCCTTTGAGGGGGGTATGGGACGGCAATCGGAAACCGCCACCTTTTCCGCGCAGGTGGAGTTGTGTAAGGAGGAGGGCGGGGAGGCGCAAGCTCTGCAGCTTCTAGAGGAAGCGCGCTGCTTCTTTGCAGTCAAACCCGAGGCCCTTTCCGATTTTCGCTTGGCAGTCTTGGAGGCGTGTCTTAACGCCTTGGAGCACGGGCAAGCACCGGTGGCAGTGGAAGTGGAAGGCCACCGCGATGGAGAGGGAGTCCATTTTTGGGTGCGGGTGGTAGACCACGGGCCGGGTTTTCTTCCTGAGGCCGTGCCCCAGCCCCAGCTGGCTGATAAACTGAGCTCGCCTCGAAAACGCGGTTGGGGGCTGGAGATCATGCGGCGCTTTTCGGATCGCTTGACTATTGATGTGCAGCCGGGGCGAACGGTAGTGAGCTTGTACCGACTGGCTTCCGGGAGCTAAAGGTGGAAGCGTGCACCCTTACACGGGAAACTGACCGCGGCGCCGTAGCCATTCTGGCGGTGGGCGGTTACATTAACAACGAAGGTGGGGAAGCCATTGCCAAGGCTGCTGGCGAGATTTTGGCGGAGGGCAAAAAAGCCATTCTCCTCGACCTGGCCAATGTGAGGATCATAAATTCCATTGGCATTTCCCTGCTTTTGGAGGTGCTGGAGGCGTGCCTTGCGGAAAAGGTGGTGCTAGCCTTTTGCAACCTCCACCCCTCGGTGGCCAAGACCTTTGACGTCATGGGACTTTCCCAGTACGCCTGCCTTTTTGGCTCCAGGGACGAGGCACTGGCCCACCTCGCAACGTTGTGATCGTCAAGGAGCTCCTTGGGCTTTGGCAGGAAGCAAGCCGGGGGAGCCAGACGTCCCTGCCCCTGCGGGCTTTGGAAAGCTTGGTGGCGAGCACGGGAGCTACGGGCGGGCGGCTCATGCGGGGCGCGGAGCTTTTGGCGGAGGTGGGGCATTTTCGCTCTCCGCCGGTGGTGCACCGCCTCCCCGCGGGCCGGGATACGTTCGAGCTGGCCTTGGCTGGAGGCTCGCCTCCCGGCGAGGATCTGCTTTTGGCGGCAGGAACGGTGCTGGCCGCATGGTGGCTGCGGGAAGAGTTGCGGGCCAGCCGTTTTGCCGAGCGGCGACGGGTGTGGGAGGGGGAAAGCCTACGGGCCATGGCCGAGGTTTTGGGCGGGCAGCTGGACGCCAGGGCCGTTGGGCAAAGCCTGCTCTTCCACAGTATGGCCCTCTTGGATGCGCGGCGCGGAGAGCTTTGGCTGGCAAAAGACCTGTGTCCCGGTGCGGGGGAAAGCGGAAGGTCGCAAAACGCGCCGTGCCTGGCGGAGAGGGTGGGTGAGGCGGTGCTCGCTGCCCCCACGCCAGAGGAGTTCACGAGTCCGAGGCTTTTGTCCCCCTTTGTGGTGGTGGTGCCTCTCCGCGGCCGAGAGCGAAGCTTCGGGGTCTTGGCCGTAGCTGATCGTGAAGTGCGCGGTGGGCTTGCTCCTTTTTCTTCCCAGGATGTGGAAACCCTTACGCTTCTTGCGGCTCAAGGTGGTCTGGCGTTTTCCGCAATTGTGGCCCACCGCCAAAGGGTGGCCCAGGAGAGGCTGGAGCGGGAACTGGCGCTGGCCGCTGCGGTACAGCAGCACTTGTTGCCCCGGCTGCCGGATTTTCTTTTGGGTTGGCAGCTGGCAGGGTTTTCCATGCCTTCCCGGCACGTGGGGGGTGACCTTTTCGATTTTTTCCCCGCTGGAAACGAGGCGCTCTTGGCCCTTTTTGACGTTTCCGGAAAAGGGGTTCCCGCAGCACTGTTGGCTGCCTCTTTGCAAGGGGCATTGCGGGTGGCAGCCCAGCAAGCCTCAAGCTTACGTGAGCTGGCAAAAACCCTCGACGGGCACTTGGCCACGCTGTGGGCGGCTCACCAGTTTGCCACGGCGTTTTTCTTTAAGCTGCGGGCAGATGGCGCGGTCAGCTACCTAGGAGCCGGGCACATGCCGGCCATCGTGGTGGGTACTTGTGGCGAAACCCGTTTGCTGTACGCTCAAGGGCCACCTCTGGGGCTTGTACCCAACCCCTGGTTAGAGGAGGACACGCTGGTGCTCCAGCCTGGCGAGACCATGGTGGTGGCCACCGACGGCATCGTGGAGGCCACCGATCCTCACGGCGAAGAGTTCGGGTTAGCTCGCTTGCGGACGCTGGTAGCGCAGAACCCGGATGTGTCACCTGGCGAGTTAGCAAGAAATGTGCTCGATGCTGTGCGCGAGTTCGCGCGGGGGGAACCGGTCAGCGACGACTTCACCTTTGTGGCGGTACGACGGACCGTGTAAGCTCTGGAATTTCCGCATTGTACTTTTTTGCACTAAAGGACGACCGCAGATTCTCTTTTGTTCGGTCTTTTTTGCGCAAAATCCATATTGACGAAGCCGTAGCTGGAGTTCTAAAGTTGCAGCATGATCTGTAGGGCAAACCTGGAAAGGGCAAGCTCAAGAAAGGAGGAGAGATGACCATGGTGAGGAAGTGCGGTGTGTTGTTGGCGGTGGTGGTCCTGCTGCCGGCTCTGGCTTGGGGGAACGGCTTTGCGCTGTTTGAGCACGGAGCCCGGGGCGTGAGCATGGGCGGGGCGTTTGTAGCCGTGGCGGACGACGCTTCTGCCGGTTATTACAACCCTGCGGGGTTGGCGTTTTTGGAGGGGACGCAGGCGCTGGCTGGCGCGTTTCTCATCACCATGTCCTCCAAATTCCGCGGGGACAATCCCTATCCCGGCGCCGGCTACAAGACAGAAATGGAGGACCAAATTTTCTATCCGCCGCATTTTCACTACTCGGCCCCCTTGGCTGGGAACTTCCGCTGGGGTTTATCCATGATTGCACCCTTCGGGCTCGGTACCTGGTGGCCTGACAACTACGCCGGCCGCTTTATTTCCAAACGTATTGACCTCAAGGTGTTTGATGTCAACCCCAACGTTTCCTGGAAGCTTTTTGACAACTTTGCCGTGGGTGTTGGGTTTGACTACTTCTTAGTGCAGGTGGACCTCACCAAGTCCATTGGCGTCATCAACCCGTATACCCAGCGCGTTGCGGAAGTAGGCCAGGTGCACATGTACAACGACACCTGGGCTGGCGGCTGGGGCTACAACCTGGGTGTTCTGTGGAAGCTAGGGGGCGGCTTCTCTTTGGGGACTGCCTACCGTTCCCGGGTGGAGGTGGAAATTAACGACGCCAAAGCCTCCTTCGTGCAATTCAGTACTGGGTATGCGGATTTTGACGCCATGGTGGCGCAACTCATCCCCTTTGATCGCAACCCCAAAGGATACACCCGCGTGAACTTCCCGGCGGAGGCCCGTATTGGCCTGGCTTGGCGCGGAGAAAAGACCATCGTGAGCGCCGATGCCGTGCACATGGGATGGGATAGCTTTAGCGAGCTTCCCATCACCGTGGTTGGCTACCCGCACCTGTCTTCGGTGCGCCCGGAGGAGTTCCGCGACGCATGGACTTACCGCGTGGGCCTCGAGCGCAAGTTCTCCGACACCTTCGCGGTGCAGGTGGGGTATCTGCGTGACCGCACCCCCATGCCCACCCACATTGTTTCCCCGATGCTGCCCGATGCTGACCGCAACGGCTATTCCGTGGGGTTTTCCTGGCAGGTTAACCCCAAGATGCGGGTGGATGGGTCTTTCCTGCATTTGCCCTTTGACAACCGTTCCACCAAGGGGCAAAACCTTGACAATTACAACGGTACCTACCGCACCCGTGCCGAGCTTTTCGGCATGAGCGTGGTCTACAGCTTCTAAGGAGGGCAACATGAAAAAGGCAACTGCCGCATTGGTTTTCTTTGCCCTGGGCATAGCCACCCTAGCCTCGGCCCAGGTGAACTTCACCAACTACGTGGCTTTGGGTGATTCGCTCACTGCTGGCTACGCTTCTGGGGGGTTGGCCAAGTTCTACCAAGAACACTCCTATCCGGCAATTCTTGCCCGGCAGTTTGGCATGGCCAGCTTTCAGCAGCCGCTAGTTTCGGATCCAGGCATTGCACCGGTGCTGAAACTTCAGCGCCTCATTGACCCGCAAACGGGTACGTTGGCTCCCCTGCTGGTGCCTTCAGGCACCACTCCTGGCCAGCCCATCAACGCTACCTACCAGGGGATCTACAATAATTTGGCAATTCCGGGCGCCAAGACAGGGGATTTGCTCACGAAAACCGGGGACATTGGCAAGGTGCAGAGGGGTGAAATTGACCCCAACACCATCATGTATGACATCGTCCTGCGTTTCCCCAAGATTCCCGGTACCAACATTACCGGCACAGCCGTGGCCCAAGCCATTGCGGCCAAACCCACCTTCCTTTCGGTTTGGATTGGCAACAACGACGTTTTGGGGGCAGCCCTGGCCGCGGTGCCCATTGACGGCGTGACCATGACACCAGTGGCTACCTTTCAACAGCAGTACCGTACACTTTTGGCAACCTTGCGCTCGCAGCTTCCCAATACCAAGATGGTGGTGGCCAACATCCCTAACGTTACCGCTATTCCCTTTGTCACGACGATAAAACCGTACGTTTTCACACCTCAAGGACAAAAGGTTTATTTGTTAGCAGATAGTGGGCCGCTTACCGACAACGACTACGTGACGCTGCAAGCATCCTCCCTCATCGCCCAGGGCTATGGCATTCCCGGAACCGGCAAGCTTTTGCCTGACGGTGGGATCGTCAACGGTCAGTTTGTCCCCGGTGTGGTGCTGCGGGCGGCGGAAGCTGCTGCCATTAACGCCCGTATTGCTCAGCTCAACCAAATCATTGCCGAGGAAGCGGCGGCCGTAGGGGCGCCGGTTTTGGACGTGAACTCCATTTTCAACGAAATCCTCGCACATGGCTACATGTTGGGCGGCATCAAGCTGACCGCCGCCTTTCTTACCGGTGGCATCTTTTCCTACGACGGTGTGCACCCGCAGCGGCTAGGTTACGCCTTGGTTGCGAACGAGTTCGTGAAGCGTATCAACTCCGCTTTTGGTGCCAGGGTACCGCAAGTGAACCTGCAAAAGTACTTGGAGGGCACGGAAACCACCACCACGGTGATGGCGTCCCAGGTACAAATAGACCCGGGGGCTTTCAACAGCACACTTCAGCTTTTTGTGCCGCAAACCGGCAAGCCGCAGCGGCCGGTGATCCGTCGGCACCTGCGCCCGGAGGTCCCTGGTGGGGGTCGACCGCTACGCCCGTAGACGCAAGCACGTTGGCTCCGAACCGCCCGGGAGTCCGGGCGGTTTCCTTTTGGTGGCTTGTGAAAGATCGTTCGCGCTTTTTGCCTTTCATAAAGAAGGGGTTGCGACCTTGCCTTTGGCAAAGTTTTGTCATAAATTGGAAGTAGTTTACGGCCGGAAGGGCCGGGAAGGGAGGCAAGGATGGATTACCCGTTGTGGATACCAGGCATAGGGGCCGGGGTGCTCATTGGCCTGGTGGCCATCGCCCACGTGCTCGTTTCCCACTTTGCCGTGGGGGGCGGTATTGTAATGGCGGTGGTGGAAACGCTGGCGGTGAGACGCCAGGACCAGGCCATGAGGAACCTGGCAAAACGCACCTCTTTGATCTTAATTTTGGTTTCCACAGTGTTTGGCGCCATTTCTGGCGTGGGGATTTGGGTCACCATTGGGCTTCTCCACCCGGTGGCGACCTCCGCCCTTATTCACTCCTACGTTTGGGGGTGGGCCACCGAGTGGGTGTTCTTCATCCTGGAGGTGGCAACCGCTTTGGCTTACTACGCCACTTGGGATAAGGTGCGGCCGCGAACACACCTTTTGCTCATTTGGCTTTACGCCTTTGCGGCTTTCATGTCGTTGGTGATCATCCAAGGCATTATTTCCTTTATGCTCACCCCAGGCAACTGGCTGGAGAGCAAGGCCTTTGTCGACGGCTTCTTTAACCCCACGTATGTGCCTGGATTGGTACTGCGCACAGGTATTTGCGTGTTTTTGGCAGGGGCGTACATGGCTTTTGCCGCGTTGCGCGAACAAGACCAGGCGGCGCGCGTGCGGCTGGTGCGGTTTCTGGCTGGAATCCAAGTGGTGGGCATCCTCATCGCCTACGGTGGGTACCGCTGGTGGGAAGCGGCTTTGCCGGAATCCATTCGTGCTCTTTTCCTGGGTGCAAGCCCGAAGCTTGCGGCGTTGGCCTCCACTCGCCACTTTTTGCTGTGGATGCTGGCGGCGTACTTCCTGTTGGTTCTTTTCGCCTTGCTCGCCCCGAAAGCGCAGCGTTGGCCGGTGACTGCAGTGGCCTTGCTTTTGGCCTTTGCGTTTTTTGGTGGGTACGAGCGGCTGCGGGAAGGCGCCCGCAAGCCCTTCATCATTCGCGACTACATGTTTTCCAACGGTGTCCTCATTTCGGAAATCGCCAAGCTCAACCAGGAGGGGATCCTCTCGAAAGCCCGGTGGCTCATGGTGGGCCAGCCCGATGAGCCGGTGGCCAAAGGTCGGGCGGTGTTTCGGGCTCAGTGCGCCATGTGCCATACCGAAAATGGTTATCTGGGCATTCGCAAACTGGTTGCTGGTGCTGATCCCGAAACTCTGGACCTCATCCTCACCACCATGCGTGAAGAAGGCGACACGTACGTTTCGGGACAGTACACCGTAAACTCCCACGTGGCCACGGAGAACCTGAATTACCCATTTATGCCGCCTTTTGTGGGTACAGAAGAGGAAAAGGAGGCTTTGAAAACCTATCTCGCAACCCTCACGGAAACAAAGGTCGCGGAGGTGCGCCATGGCAACTAACTTGATGCCCGCCCTGGATCCGGCTCCCATCCCCGGGCCGGTGTGGCTTTTCCACCTGTTGTGGGTGGTAACGTTTCTCGTGCACATGCTTTTCGTCAACGTTGTATTGGGTGGCTCGCTTTTGGCTACTTTTGCGGGCAGCAGTCGGCGAGAGGTGCAGTCGTTTTTTGTCAACGCCAACTCCTGGGCCATTTCCTTTGCCATTACGTTTGGTATTGCCCCGCTTTTGTTCATCCAAGTGCTTTACGGTCGTCTCTTTTACACGGCCACAATACTGGTGGCTGGTTCGTGGCTCGGTATGCTGGGCCTTTTGATGGTTGGCTACTACCTTAACTACGTGGCTAAGTTCCGCCTGCAAAAGGGCAAGGGTGTAGGCATTTCCCTTCCCCTTTCGGCTCTGTGCTTCGTGCTTATTGCTCTCATCCAAGTGATGGTAAACCTCCTACATCTGCAACCTTCCCGTTGGGAAGGGGTGTGGACGCAAGCGAAAAGCGCCCTGGCGGACCCCACGTTCTTCCCGCGCTTTCTGCACTTCCTGTTGGCTGCCTTGGCCATGGCTGGGGCCCTGGCAGCCTACGTAGCGGTGCGGCGGGCTAAGACCCAAGGACAAACGGCAGAGCTTACGGACATGGCGCGCTTGGGGGTGAAAGCTGCCCTTTACACCTCTGTGGTTCAGCTCCTGGTGGGTTTCTGGTTACTTTTGGCCCTGCCTTCACCGGTGTTGTCTGCCTTCATGAAGGGGGGGGCAGCCACCACCTTGCCTTTGGGTTTGGGCATTTTGGCTGGTATTGGGCTTTTGGTGGTGCTTGCCGGCATCCGTGAGCCCATAGCTGAGGGCACCAAGGTGCGACGAGCCATGGAGTTTTTGGTGGGGGCTGTTGCCCTCATGATCATTACCCGCCATCAACTCCGGGAGGCCTACCTCGCGGAGTGGCAGCCTCTGGCAGGGGCGCAAGTGGTACCCCAGTGGGGGATTTTCCTCGTGTTCTTGGTGACCTTCCTTGTGGGCGTGGGTCTTACCGTTTACGCCATGTACAAGGCCGCCACCGACAAACCGCAAGTGGGGGAACCGGCGGCTTAATTTCCGAAGCTTTTGTCAAGAAAGCGCCCGCAGATGCGGGCGCTTTTTTTATGCCGCTGCAAGGACAGTGCGGGCAGCCCTCAGTGCGTGGTCAATGTCGCTATCGCAGATGTGGTAGTGGGTCACCATGCGCACCTCGTCCTGGCCGAAAGCCCCGCACAGCACCCCTTGCGCCTTCATGGCGGCTACGAACCTGACGTTGGGGGCGACCTCGCGGTCACCGAGGAGATCGGGGCGAGTTAAACGAAACACCACGATGTTGGTTTTGATGCATTGCGGGTCGAGAATCACGCCGGGGAGTTCCGCCAACCCCTCGGCTAAGCGTCGTGCCCGGCAGTGGTCCTCGGCCAGTCGGTCCACCATGGTGGTTAGGGCCACGATGCCTGCCGCAGCCAGCACCCCCACCTGGCGCATGCCACCACCGAACAGCTTGCGCACCCGGCGGGCTTCAGCGATGAAGTCGGCATCCCCCACCAGCATGGAGCCGACGGGTGCTGCGAGGCCCTTGGACAGGCAAAACATCACGCTGTCACACCCCCGCGCCAACTCAGCAGCAGTGGTTTCCAAGGCAGCCGCAGCGTTGAAGATGCGGGCCCCGTCCAGGTGCACCTTGAGGCCATGCTTGTGGGCCACCGCCACCAGCTCGTCCTTCAAGCCCTTGGGCATAGGCAAGCCGGACCACAGGTTGTGGGTGTTTTCCAAGCACAAGAGGCGCGTGGGGGTTCGGTAGCTCACCTTGGGGTTGATGGCGGCTTCCACCTGCTCCGGCCGCAGCAAGCCATCGTTGGTGGTGATAGGCCGGGGAAGCGCCCCGGAAAGCGCTGCCATGGCTCCCATCTCAAAGTTGAAGATGTGCCCCCGCGCTTCAATGATCACCTCGCTGCCGGGATGCGTCCATACGTGCACGGCAATTTGGTTCCCCATGGAACCCGTGGGGACGAAAAGCGCCGCTTCCCGCTCCAGCTTGGCGGCAGCGAGCTCCTCCAAACGCGTAACGGTGGGATCTTCGCCGTAAACGTCGTCCCCCACCTCGGCTTGCGCCATGGCCTTGCGCATTTCCGGAGTGGGCTTGGTCACGGTATCGGAACGCAGGTCAATCATGCGGAAAGCATACGGCAAAGCTGTGAGCAGGTTGCGCCGGCCTCCCATACCTCATGGAAAACCGCGCCCCATGAAACCCGTGGAGCAAAAACTTCCCGTGTCGGGCCGTCGCTTGGCTGTGGGTACGTACCGATCGCAAGACCTGCGACGAAGCACCGTTCTCACGTTTTTTGGGAATTTCCACATTTTTAGGTAGCGTCTTGAAGTTTTCACCATTGGTACGAAAGCTTGTTGTAACTGCGCGTGGGAGCACAGCTTCCACGTTTGTCCTGTATCTTCTTGCCTGCGGCTTCTTTCCTGGGGCTAGCACCCGGTTTCGGGCAGCTTTTTGCGAAAGCAGACGGCTTTTTTAAAACCGCGCTACAATTTGGTGGTGCCGACGACGTTGGACTTTTACGACCTTGTACGAGCGCTCACGGACCACCCTGAGTGGCGGGAGCAGCTGCGCCAACTGCTGTTAACCGAGGAAATCCTGCATCTGCCCCAGATCGTGCGGGAGCTGGGCGAAGAGGTTCGAAGCTTGGCGGAAGCTCAAAAACAGACCGAAGCGCAGGTCAGGGCGTTGGCCGTGCAGGTGGAACGCTTGACGGAGGCTCAACGGCAGACGGAGGAGCAGGTCAAGGCGTTGGCTTCCGAAGTGCAACGCTTAATTGAAGCGCAGCGGCGCACGGAGCAGCGGGTGGAGGAGTTGGCGGAAGCGCAGCGGCGCACGGAGCAGCGGGTGGCGGAGTTGGCGGAAGCGCAGCGGCGCACGGAGCAGCGGGTGGAGGAGCTGGCGGAAGCGCAGCGGCGCACGGAGCAGCGGGTGGAGGAGCTGGCGGAAGCGCAGCGGCGCACGGAGCAGCGGGTGG
>CALHAH010000023.1 GCA_937934115.1 uncultured Thermoanaerobaculum sp. | reverse complement strand
GGCCCGGCTCGAGCAACGGATCTTCGATACGGAAGCGCGCCTTAACCAGCGAATTACCGACACGGAAGCCCGCCTCAACCAACGCATCACCGAGGAAGTGGCCAAGCTGGAAAATCGTATCACCCAGGAAGTGGCCAAGCTGGAAAATCGTATCACCCAGGAAGTGGCCAAGCTGGAAAATCGTATCACCGAGGAAGTGGCCAAGCTTGCGCTGCACATTGCCCGCGTGGATGCCCGCATCACCGAGGAAGTAGGCAAGCTCGATGCTCGCATCACCGAGGAAGTGGCCAAGCTTGAACTGCACATTGCCCGCGTGGATGCCCGCATCACCGAGGAAGTAGGCAAGCTCGATGCTCGCATTACCGAGGAAATGGCCAAGCTACGGGCCGATATGAGCGCGTTTAAGGCGGAAATCATCAAGTGGATGTTCCTCTTTTGGATTGGGCAATTAGCAGCGGTTGCTGGCCTTTTGGCACTCTTGAGGTAGCCGCGCGTTACATCCGCGGCTACCCCGCTACTTTTCCCGCAACGCCTTCTTTAGGTTTAAGATCTTCGCCTTCTAGCGCTTACCGAACGCCTACGTGAGGTCAATGAAAGCCTACACCTCCCCATGGCCTGCCGGTCCTGTTAGCCTAGGAACCAAGGTGCGCCGTGCAAGGCGAAGGCGCACGCGGTTGTTACTGGCGCAAGGGTCGGGGCTCCACGCCGTCACAGCGCAACCCACCCGGGTGAGATCATAGCCTCCTGGCAAAACCACAGCCATTGCCACTTCTTCGCCCACCGTCATTTTTGGAAAATAACAAGAAACCAAACCCCTTGCCACGGCTCCTCCCGCCAGCAGGAAAAGCGCGAGTTCGTGGGTTCTCCGGTGAGTCCGAAAGAAAGACGTCTTAAGCGTCTTTGGGGCCAAAATTCCTCACGCCTGCACGTAAAACGTGAGTGCCGATGTCTTCCTGCCAATCCACGGAGCCTGCCACAGCTAGGTCCGCATCCCCTTTTTACGCGGCGCAAGAGAGGCTTGTTTTCGTTAAAAACGTTGCAAAAGGGATGGGGAAGGCCGCCAGTCGGCCAGAGCTTCGGTGCACATGCACACCGGCGGGAATGAGCGCCAAGGACGCGGGCGCCGTGTTTACGAACATTGGAAACTTGGGACACGCGGGGGTACGCTCAGGCCAGCCCCCCATTTTTTCCAGCAAAGCATTCCAGTGGCGAATACCCCTGGGCCGCGTTCCAGCCACAAAACGCTGCCGTCGGGATGCACGCCGGCCACTTGACCCCAGGAACGGCGACCCGTCCACCACCCGCCTTCGGCGTTGATGAGCTTTCCTTCCGCATCCAGGAAAACAAGACCATGGAGAAAACTAAGAGGTGTGGGACCAAAAGAAAAATTCAGGGCCACAAGGACAAGCCCCCGCTGCAAAGCCACAAAGCCTGAGCCGCAAGTAAAGAAAACCTCCTCGTGTCTTCTTGCCACCAAAGAGGTGGATCCCCGGAAAGGGCTGTGGCCCACACCACGGAACCTCGCACGTCAACTGGCGCCACCCAGGAATTGATGGCGGGTGTGGACGGGCGCGGGGACCCCACAAAAATTTACGAGCCAACCTGTAAAACAGCAGCCGCCGCAAAACCCGGCGCGCTTGCAACGGTCCAACCGCCCAAGGCCTCATCCGTAGGACTGAGACGCCAAATGTATCCGTGGCCGTTTCCACTACCTGCCCCATGGGTCCCCCTTGCAACCTGAGAAAGCCGTCTTCCGTTTGCGCAACAAAGCCGGGGAAAAGCGGCTCCCCTTGGAGAGTTGCAAACTCGTAGGTCGCCTAATTTTCCCCGTCAGGCCCAACAAGGAACAAATTTCCCCAAAAAGCGCCAAAGCTCCCGAGGACAACACCGCCAGTCTCCGCGGCTTTCCCGAAGGCTCCCGGCTCCAAAGGGTTTGACCATTCTAAGCATCTGCGAGCACCACAGCACCCCTCACCTCTTCGTAGGTGCTGGAGGAAAAGGAAACGCCCCAGCTTTCAGGTGCTCGCCCCCCCAGCGGCCAGGTACTTGCCACGATGAGAACAAAAGCTATTTGCATCGCTGGCGTGCTCCAGGGTACGCCTTCAGTGTTCTTGTACGCGGCCGCAAGCGGAAGCCTTGGCAGCTGCGCTACTATACGCGGGTGCGACGACTCTTGGCAGCAGCGGGGCTGGGGACTCTGGTGGCCTATGGGTGGCTTTTGGCTCGCCATGCACAAGGGGTGGCTTCGGGGGCCGACAACAGCGGCTACATGAACACGGCGCGGCTTTTTTTGGCCGGTAAAATGCGCGAACCCCTCCGCCTCCCCGTGGGGTTGCACCAAGGCCAGTTTCGACCGTGGCTTTTCACTCCCCTGGGTTTCAGTCCCTCCGCCGACGGCAAAGAGCTCATCCCTGTCTACCCTCCCGGTCTTTCCGTCACCCAAGCCCTTTTTGCAGAGCTTACAGGCTCCCTGGAAACCGCTGCCCAAGCGGTGAACGTTTTTTGCGGAGTGCTGCTGGTTTTCTTCACCTACCGCCTGGGACGCGCTTTTGGCTTGCCGCGGGCGGCATCGCTTGTCGCCACCCTGCTGGTGGCGGCAAACCCGGTGACCGTGCGTTTTTTCACTTGGAACATGAGCGACGGGCCCGCAAGCACCTGGGCCCTAGCCGCCATATTTTTTGCGGTTCGTGCGCAAAAAAGACCGGGTTTTGCCCCTTTGTCTGGTTTTTTCTTTGCCCTAGGTGTAGCCACTAGGCCCACCAACGCCCTGCTTTACCCCGCGCTTGCTTATGCTTTTGGTCGGCAACCGAAGAAACACCTCTTTTTTGCATTAGGTGCTGCCCCTTTGCTTTCCGTGCTCTTTTTCTACAACCACGTGCAGTACGGGGCCTTTTGGCGCACCGGTTACGGCGCCATGGCCAGGGAATTCAAGCTGCGCTATTTCTTGCCCACGCTTTCGCATTACGCCTCCTGGATCGGCCGCTTTTTCTCACCCATTGCCTTCGTGTCTTTCTTCGCCCATCTAGGAGCCATCCGCCGTCGCCAACCGCTGCACCTCTTGCTTGCCCTTTGGTGGCTGCCGTTTTTCGCCTTTTACGCCTTTTACAAGTACACCAACGACACGTGGTGGTACCTGCGCTTTGTACTGCCGGCTCTCCCCGCTTTGGTTTTGGCAGGTGTTGCCGCTTTTTCTGACCTGCAACAATTCATGGCAGAGAGGTTTTCCAAGCGCTGGGCGGTCGCCCTACCCGCCTTTATGGCTTTGCTGGCGCTCGGCGCCAACGTTACTTGGCTGATCAAGCTGCGGGTCTTCTCCCTTTCTCGCGAGGAAATTGTGTACCGGCAAAGTGTTCACTGGGTTTGCAGCCAAACCCCAGAGACCTCGTGGCTTTTCGCCATGCAGCTTTCCGGTGCTTTTTACTTTTACAGTTCGCGCGGCATTGTCCGTTACGATCTTATGACCCCCGGGGAGCTAAAGGATCTGCTTCAAGTATCCCAGCAACAAGGGTTTCCCGCTTTTTTGCCGCTTTTCGACTTTGAGGTGGAAACCTTCAACCGCGTCCACCCTGGGTTGGCAGAACCAATTGCCAATCTCGGGCGTGTTTATTTCTTGCAGTTCGTCCCGAGCGCCGCGGAGGCCGTAGGGAAACGGCCAAGCGCGCCCCCTCCCCGTCGCCCTTCGGTGATCCCGGATCCCCAAAGGCCCTAAACCATCTTCAGAATGTGGCCCAGCTTTTCCTTTTTTGCCCGCAGGTATTTGCGGGAATGAGGTGTGGGTGGGACTTCCAGCGGGATGCGTTCCACGATTTCCAAACCGTAACCGGAAAGCGCCACGTACTTCGCGGGGTTGTTGGTCATGAGACGCATCTTGCGCACCCCCAGCTCCCGCAGGATTTGCGCACCCACGCCGTAATCCCGCTGATCGGCACCAAAGCCCAAACGGTGGTTGGCCTCCACCGTGTCCAAGCCCTCGTCCTGCAACTGGTAAGCCTTGAGCTTATTGATGAGCCCAATACCGCGCCCTTCCTGCAACAGGTACAAAAGCACGCCCTTGCCCTCGGCGGCTATCCTGGACAACGCTGCTTCCAGCTGCGCGCCGCAGTCGCACCGCGCAGAGCCAAAGATGTCGCCCGTTAGGCACTGGGAATGCACGCGCACCAATACCGGTTCTTCCGGCGAAACCTCTCCCATTACCAAGGCGAGGTGCTCCTCGTTGGTGACCATGCTGCGGAAAGCGTAAACGCGAAAGTCTCCAAAGCGCGTGGGTAACTGAGGTGAGGCCACCAACTCCACCAGTCGTTCTGAGCGTAAGCGGTACGCAATGAGATCGCGAACGGTGAGGATCTTCAACCCGTGTTCAGTGGCAAAGCTGGCCAGGCGCGGCAAGCGAGCCATGGTGCCGTCTTCGTCCATGATTTCGCAAATCACCGCCGCCGGGTACAAGCCGGCGATGCGTGCCAAGTCCACAGAAGCTTCGGTGTGCCCCGCGCGTTTTAAAACCCCACCCGGTTTGGCTCGCAGGGGGAACATGTGCCCCGGGCGGATAAGGTCTTCGGGTTTGGTTTTGGGGTCAATGAGGGCTTGCACCGTGGCCGCGCGATCAGCGGCAGAAATGCCAGTGGTCACGCGACCTCGCGCCTCTACGGAAACACAAAAGGCGGTCCCGTGTGGCGAGGTGTTTTCCTGCACCATAAGCGGCAAATCCAACTGATCGCACCGCTCCTCGGTGAGGCTTACGCAAATCAAGCCGCGAGCATGGGTGGCCATGAAGTTGATGGCTTCCGGGCTCACCTTTTCAGCAGCAATCGCCAAGTCACCTTCGTTTTCCCTGGCCTCGTCGTCCACGATGATGACAAAGCGGCCGCGGCGGAACTCCTCCGCGGCCTCTTCCACCGTGGCAAAAACGTTGGTTGCGGTTAGGCCGTTCACTGCACCGTGACGGAAAGCGGGATTCGCGCCGTGCGCTCCACGTTGGCCCGCGCATCCCGCAGCCGCACCTCCAAAACGTAGTCCCCGCTCTTGCGGAATACGGAAAGGGGCAAGCCGTTGCCAAACATCCAGAGGTCAGGAGCCACTTGCGAAAGGTTTACCGGCTGATCCGCATTCTCGTTGAGCTTTTTGTCATCCTTGTAAACGGTCAGGGTTACCCGATAATCGGCTTTGCCGCTATCGTCCAAAGCGGGGTGCAAGATGTAACAAAAGTACGCCAGGTTTTCCTTGGACGTGTAGGCGTTGCTGGCACGGGGGATCACGTGCCAACCACCGATGTTAAAAGGATCCCCCAGGTGGGCTGTGGCTTCCTGGCGAACATCCACACCCCAGTAAAAGGGCGAAATCACGGTACCGGTTTCGGGAATGCTTGACACCTCAAAGGTTAAGGCTTTCGAAGCCAATACGTTCTTGGCAGAATCCAGGAGGGCTATCTGCAACTGGTACTTGCCAGGATCCAGGGGCAAGCTGAACTCGTAGCCACGGCCACCGCTAACCGAAAGCGGCACGATATCCTTAACGAAGGTGCCAACTTCGTCACCGTCCGTTGTCGTCACTCGGCCCACCACCGAAGCTGCCGGACCCACCGCGTCGGGCAGCTGTATATAAAGCCAAATGGGGTTCAGGCTGGTGGCAACCACGCCTTCGGCCACAAAGCTCAAAGCGCCCTCTGGCCAAACTTCGCCCTTGTCGAACACAGCCAGGTCCTCACCCTTGGCTGCCTTGGACCTGGGCAAAAGACCCAAGCGCGGAACTTCCGTAAGCTTAGGGTTTCTCACCAACACCTCGGGCATTTCCGCCAAAATTTTCATGACCGCCACGTTTCGCGGGTCGGTGCGGTCCAAGATGAACTCGTTGCTACCCACCCGCGTTTCAATGAAGACCGCCCACACCTCTTCGGCCTTGACCAGACCCTGGGGCAAACGATCCTTGGTGTAAACCCAAATTTCCGTGGCTCCCCGGTCTTGGTATGGGCCGGTGTCCCTCTGCGCCCCCTGTACCGCCGATCCCGCGGGGAGATTGGAAGCGCGGGTAGGACGACCGAGGAGGAGGAGTACCTTGCCCCGATCGGTAAGGCTGCCCGGGGTTGCACCCACAGAAAACATTTTGTCGGCAGCCTTTACTCGCGCCTCAAAGTCGGCTTTGAACTCGTTGACCTGGGTGTTGAGGTCTGGATCTCTCTTCGCCCAAAACAGCTCCAAGAACTTGTTGACTTCCTGCTCGCTGGCGAGTTTTTCCAAGGCTTTTCTCTCATCTTTGGTAAAGAGGTAGCCGGTGGGGCTTTTAAGAATGTCCTTAACCAACGGCAGGGTGTCGGCCCTCAAGCCGGAGGCACCCATGGCCATCGCCAAAAAAGTTGCTGCCAAACGTTTGCTCATCGGATCTGGTCTCCTCATCTCGCCCCGCGCTGCCGGCGGGGCAACAGCATCATACACCCTTTTTGCGACGCCGAGGACCCTCCTCAGAAGGGGTTGCCGAAGGAAAGGAACAGTTCTCCTTTGGACTCTCCCGGCAGGCGATCCAGCTTCCAACCGTACTCCAAACGCAGCGGTCCCACAGGTGTTTCAAAACGCAAGCCAAGACCTGCTCCCCAACGGAGGTCGTCCACGGCCATTTGCGAGAGGCTAGCCCAGGTGTTGCCAGAATCTAAAAACAGGGCCACACCCAGCGATCCCGAAATCGGTACCCGCCACTCTACGTTGGCCAAAAGCTGCGCTGCGCCGCCTACCGGTTCGAGCTCACTCACCGTGCAGCTTGTTTTGCTGCGGGGACACAGCAAGGTTTGCCCCGGGATTCCTAAACGGTCGGTGGCAAAAGCCCTATGGGAAATGCGGCCACCGGCAAAGAAACGCGCGGCAATGGGTACGCGCAAATTATCCGGGGTTGCCGCGCTCCCCTGGTAGGGCTTCACCGCACCGGTTCGCAAGCCGAAAGCTAAAACCGTATCCCATGCCGGCTTAAGCCAAGAAACCCCAGCAGTTACTTTGGTAAACGCGGCATCCGCCAAAAAAACCGGGAAAGCCCTTTGCAGCTGCAAAGTAAAAAGTGTTCCCCTGGTGGGAGACAAAACGTCGTCTCGGGTATCCCACTCGAAGATAGGCGTGAGCGACGCCAAGCGCAGCTGCTGTTTGGCACGCTCCAAGCCTGAAAGGATGTCCTCTGGGGCATCGGGGGCAATAATCTGGTAGTCATAGCGCAGCAAGAAGCGCTTGGGGCGCACCAGGTGGTCACCCACCTCCACCCACATCCCCCGCCGCAGCAAGGAGTACGTGGGAAACGTCTCCTCAGTGCGGTAAATCGCAACCCAAGTGGGTTGCCCAAAAAGACCTAAAAGAGCCGGCTCTCGATAGTTGACTTGGAAACGCCTGGTCCGCGCCGAAAAACGACCTTCCACCGAAAGCGTCCGCGCCTTCCCCCAGAGGTTCAGCTCCGACCAGGTTCCAGAAAGCCGCAGCTTGTCTTCGGTATCCCAGCCAATGCCTACAGTTACCGACCGGGAAGGAGCCTCCACCGGCTCCACCACCAGCCCCCTTTCCCCACCGAAATCCTGCCCTGGAATTTCCTTGACCGTAACTTTTTCGAAAATCCCCAAACTCAAAAGCCGCCTCTGCGCCTGCAGGACGGTCTCAGGAGAAAAGGGCTCGCCGCTTGTGACACCTACCATTTTTTCCACGACGGCCGGATCGGTGCGGCCCAAGGCCGCTACCACCACTCGGCTGATATACACGCGAGGTCCCGGCTGCACTTCGATGACAACCTCGCAGGTGCTTTCCCGGCACTGGTGCCAGGTCTTGACCGCGGCTTCTGGAAAGCCAGCGCTGGCCAGATGGTCGGCAAGCAGCACTCGCGCCTCTTCTTCCGCACCTTGACTCCAAGCTTCACCGCTGGCCAAAGGAAGTGCAGGTACATCCAAACCCTCCGGCCATCCGCGAAGCTCGAGGCTGCCTACCACCAAGCGCGGCCCCAGCTCCACCGGGAATTCCACCACCACACCTTTTCCCTCGCGGATAAGCCGCGGCACACCCACCTGGACTTGGGCGTAGCCCAAGGCTTGCAAGGCCTGCTGGAGGGCATCGCGGTCACCAGTTAAGTGGTCGTCGTCCACGGTATGGCCGGCAAGCGTCGCCAGCCTCCCCGCTGCGGCAGTGACATATCCTCGCAGGGTGGCTGCCAAGGAGCTCTGTTCAGAAATCCCCGGGAAGCGAACACCCAAGATGGGTAGCTTGCTCCCCCGTTTTACCGCCACCACCAAGCGGCGCCCCGAAGGTGTCGTCTCTTGCGAAACACCCACTTGGGCGAGAAGGTAGCCCCGACGCTGCAGAAAAAGGCGGAGGCGGTTGGCCAGCCACTCCTCAGAGCCCTCCGCAAAGCCGTCCTCACCCGAAAGAAACGGCAACGCTTCCGCCAATGCCTCCTGGGGGACGGGGTCTCCTTTTACGGCAAGGGTGAAGTGATCACCGGGGGTGATCGCAAACCGCGCCGAAATACCGCAGCTTTCAGATTGCAGAAAAGGGCCCTCCACCTCCGCTTGCCAAAAACCAGCCTTTCGCAGGCTTGCCAAGAGCTTACGGCGCATCCCCTCGCGCGTGCCGGCGGTGAGCCTGTTGCCCGGTTTTACGTCACAAGCGCGCCAAAGCTTGGCCTGGTCCCAGGGGAACCCCGTGGCTTCTATTTGGCACAAGGTCATGGGTGGGCCTAAGCGGCCCAAAATACGAACGTCTACGGTGCCCCGTGCCACGTCAAAGTTAAGCTCCGGCTGCAATTCGGCGCTGGGGAAACCGTCAGCCTTCAACACCTCCGCGGCCCGCGCCAAAGCCTGCTCAAAGTGCGCCATATGAAGGGGGGTTCCTACCTTGACGCCCAGCTGCCGCGAAACCAATTCCTTCTGGCGGCGGGGAAGGCCCGAAAACTCCAAGCGCGAAACCCGAGAGGCTACTTGCGCACGAAAAACCAAGGTAACGCCATCGCCCTCCGGGGCGAGTTCCACCCGCACGTCCTCCACCTCCTGGGAAGCCAGAAGCGCCTGCACCCCCTGGCGAATGGCTTGTCGATGCAAAACCTCGCCGGGTTTTACACCAAAAATGCGGGTCAATCGTGCCGGGTCTTTGGCACCGGGGGCTACCACGTGCACTGTGGTCACCGGCACCTGCCCCCATGGGATGGCAGCCAACAGCACTAGTACCGCCGGCGCCACTTGACCTCCAAAGAGTAAGAACCGTCTGTATCCCGCGTGGCTTCCAAAAACAGATCCTTGCTCACGCGCCAGCGGCTTTGGACAACCTCCTCGCGGTTGGACGAGAGATTCGTGGAAACCGTCACCGACCAATCCCGGGAAAGTTGTTTCACCATGGTGACTCTGGCTGTAGGTGTGCCCGCCTCGGTGCTTACAAAGGGGTCAATGCGCAGTTGGTCTAACGCCAGGAGCGTGCGGGTACGGGTGGTCACGGCGCCGGTGAGGTGTTCGGTGAGAAAAGATGAAGCCATAGCCGACGCCGACGCCGCTCCCGACCCAGTGGAGGTGGGCGAAACCCCTAGTGCCACCAGCGCCAAGATATCGCTCTCAGGCAACGGCGGATCCGAGGAAAGCGTAGGAACCAAGCGGTCAAGAGTTCCCGCAACACCCAAGTTCACCGTGAAGTTCTGCACCAGGCCGCGGGCTTGCAGGTCAATAACTGGTCGAATGCCGTTGGCATCCACAAAGCGAATGGAAGCTCTCTCCACCTCGTAAATCGCCCCAGCCAGCTCCAACTCGCCGCCCGGGAGCAGCGCCACTTGACCCAAAAGCCCAGGCTGGGAAGAGTCCCCCACCAAACGCAGCTCCCCTTGCGCCACCACCCGCGCCAGCGGCGTGTGCACCTCCAAAGTGCCGGGAATAGCAATACGCACATCGAAAACCAAAAGCCCCGGCCCAGGCGACGCGGTTCGCTCGTGGCCCAAGAGCTCTTCCAACACCAAACGCTGCAGGCTTAGGTCCCGGCGGTACACCGTGCGGCGAAGTGATAGCTCACCTGAAAGCTGCATGCGGGTTACATCGCCAGCCAAGCGCAACTGCCCGTCCAAACTTGGCTCGAACCCCTGCGCCAGAGGCCAACGCACCGCGGCAACACTTAAGGAAAGATCCAACTCTAAGCTGGGCCAAAAGCGTAACTGACCAGAACATGTCCCGGTCCCGCCTTGAAAGGCAAACCGCACCTTCCTCAGGCTCACCACGTCCCCAGCCAACTCTGCTAGGCCATCAATGCCGGTTACCGGTGCAGGCAAGCCCGGAATGCGCAAGCTGCCCCCCTCTACACGAAGGACCCCCTCCACGCGGGGAGCATCTTCCGTGCCCGAAATTTCCCCCAACACCTCCAACCGCCCTCGGGGTGCCGCCTCCCGCCAAAAAAGTCCCATAAGCGAAGCGGGAATACTGGCCGAGATGTTGCCCGCCAAGGTGCCATCCAGCTGGCGCGAGCCCCGCAGGAAAAGCCGTGCCGAGGGGCCCGCCAAGGCCAACCCCGGAAGCTCAAAGTGAAGACCCTGGAGGGTAAACGGTGCCGGGCTGGTGAGCGAAACCCTTTCCCCCTCTGCTACTAAGGTCGCTTTGGTGATCCTCCCGGAAAGCGAAGGCGGGCCGGAGTGACCCAGGGCTAACGCCATCTGGGCTTCCAGCTCTCCCTCCACCGGCACGTCGCTCCCCAAAAGGTCCAGCAACAAAAGCGACAGGGACTCCACCCGCAGCGTGGCCGAGCCACTGAAGGCTTTTCTTTTTTGCTGCACTTCCGCGTTAAAACTCCACCGGCCGGGACGCCGAAAGGCTGCCGAAAGCCCCGCATGTCCAAGGGTGACCTCCCCCACCACCCCCTGAGCAGAATGCAAAGCAAACCGACCGGCGGGTTCCTCCCAAGGAAAATCGCCCACAAACTCAGCTTCTACTTGGCCCCCCAAAAGCCGAGCCAGTACCGGGGATAGAGGTTCGAGGCCCAAGCCCCGCACCCTACTCCTTACCGCAACCCGGTGGCTGGCAAAATCCACTTGCAAAGATCCCGAAACACCGCCCACCGTGAAGGGTTCCACGCGCAGCACATCGCGCTGAAGGGTGGCGTGAGCCTCGCCTTCCCCCAAAAACAGGCCCACCACGCTCACCCCTTCGAACTTTAGCTCTGCATCCAACTCCGGGCGCGCGAGGTTGCCCGTCAGCACGCCGGTCACAGCACCGCTGCCCGCCAACGGAAAGGTCAGACCCGCCCAGCGGGCAATCCGTGAAAGGGGAAGCCCCCGTCCGCTGTACTCCAGCCACAACCCCGGGGAGGCTTGCTTAAGGTCCAGCTCCCCCGAAAAACGCAGGCTGCCCCTGCCCAAAGCTAACTGTCCATGGGTAAACCGCAAAGTTCCTTGGCCAAGACGTATGTCCCCTTCCAAGGCGTCGGCTTCCAAGGGCCCAAAACAAACCGGGGAAAGGGCCACCGGACCTGCCACGGTGAGGTCCGTAAAGGCGCCGGAAATCGTAAGGTCAAAAACCGCGGTGCCCGTTAACCCCTCAGGCAATAAAGGCTGTCCCACCCATCCTGCCAGCAAACGAGAAACCGCTTCCAAAGGTACCCCTGGGCTGGCCACCGACCACTGGGGAATCCAACTCCCCAAGGCGAGACTCCCCTGCCAGGAAACGGAACCACCGCTCAAGGCAAGCCCCCGGGCCTCAAAGTGCAGTGCATCGTCACCCCGCAACGCCACCACCAGCTGCCCTTCCGCCGGCACACCCTGGCCACCGGGGGAAAGTCTCACCACGGCCACGCCCCTGCCCAGCCCAATGGCAGTACCTTCCCATGCCAATTCAGCGTTCACACTAGCGCGCGCCGCCAGCCCCCCACGTGCAATCCCCAAGAAAGCCAAGAAATCGTCAACACCTACGCCGTGGCCACGGAGGGCCACCTTGTGGGCGAAACTGGGACCAAAGTCGGCTAGCTGGTACGAGCCTTCCACCACGCCGCCGGCAAAACGCCCAGAATCCAACGTGGCTTCCAAACCATCAGGGGAAACGTGGACCCTCCCCGCCACTTGCTTTACCTCAAACCCTGCCACCTGGACGCCATCGCTCACCAACTCGGCATCCACCCCAAAGCCGGCACCACCCGCGGTAATGGCGGTGGCGCTGTGAACGTTCCCACGGAGGCCAATACCAATACCGAAAAACGAATCCACCGCCTCCAGATCGCCAATGACCGCGCCGCCCAGCCGCACCCAAACCTCCGGCTTTAATCCCAGCTCCCCGCTCAGGTTTGCTTTGATCCATGAAGTCTCTACCACCACGCGGCGGATGTGAACTTTTTCCGGAAAAACTTGGCCCCAGGCCTCGAGGCTTCCCGCCAGCGGGAACTCGCCCACACCTTCCAGCTTGAAGGCACCGGCTCGCAAAAAAGCCGCTTGAAACCCGCGTTCCGGCCGGCCAGCGAGCATCAACTGAAAATGGGACACCGAAAGCAAAACCCCCGGTGCCAAACGCAGCTCCTCGAAGCTTGCATCTTCCACCACCAGCTGCCTCACGCTCACCCGCAACGCCCCTCCTCCGCCAGCACCAACGCCCGGGGGAGGCCCGGAGCGTACCCTTAGCCCCCTTACCCGAACCAAGTCCAGATACACCTCGCGGTCCGCAAGCTTGAGGCTGCCGAGGTTGACCTGGGCCGTATCTAAAAGCAAAACCGGCTGGGACGCGGGGCCCACCCGCACCCCCTGTACGGAAAGCTGCAGCGGCAATAGCCGCAAGCGCGCATCGCTCACCGAAACCTGCTGGTGCAAGCCTTGGGCGAGCCTATCGGCTACCAGACGGGCCAGTGTGGCCCTACCCTTGGCGCTGTCAAGCCATACCATCAAAGCCTGCGCGGCCAGCAACAAAACCGCGAGCACCGCCGCGCCCCATTTGGCCCGACGCCACCACCGCCCCGTCACGCTACCCCCCCCAGTCACCCCACTTGAGCTTATCGTGAAGAATTGCAAAGAAGCTGGCGTTGGGTGGACGCACAACCAAAAGCGGGTCACCCTCGGGGAGCACGCGCACGGTGTGGCGATCGTTGAGGGGCAGCCCGTACTGCCCGTCCAAGGTCAGGTACACGTCCTCGTCCCCGGGGTGCACGCGTACTGCCACCTCAAAGTGCAGAGGCACCACCAAAGGCCTGTTGGACAGGGTATGGGAACAAATGGGGGTAATGATGAGCGCGGAAAGCTGCGGGTGTACGATGGGCCCCCCCGCCGAAAGGTTGTAGGCCGTGGAGCCGGTGGGGGTGGCCAAGATCAACCCATCGGCCCGGTAACGGGAAAAGAAGTCCCCTTGCACCTCCACATCAATGGTCAAGATGCGGGCGAGGGTGGCCTTGGCAATCACCACGTCGTTGAGCACCAAAAACTCCTGAGGATGCGTCTCACCCTCCACCCGGCACAACAAGCGGTCACGCTTTTCGCACTGCACGTGCCCCGTCAGCAGGTCCTCCACCAGCTGCCACACGCGCTCCGCCGGATGCTCGGTGAGAAAACCCAGGGTACCCAAGTTGACACCGGCCACCGGCGTAGTGGCAGGGCAGCCCCGGGTTACCGAGAGAAAAGTGCCGTCACCCCCCAGCACCAGTACCACGTCCACTTCCCGGCCCAGGGTGGCTCGGGAAGGACCAGGCTTTTCCCCTAAAAAAGGCGCGCTTTGGGCGTCTACCACCACCTCCACGCCCTTTTGCCTAACTCGGAAAAGCACCTGCTTGCCCAAGGCAATGGCCTCTGGGCTTGTGGTTTTGACCACCAACCCCATTTTCTTTGGCGGCAAGCGCAGCAAACGGGCACTCACGCGGGGATTGTAACGCTATTCCACAAAGCGTTGACCTCCAGGATTGGCCCTGCGCCGGGGAAAAACCCGCTTTTTGTCGGGAGCACAGCAACTTTCGTGTTGGTGGCTAGCTGCGGAGCTTGGCCACGATTTCCTCGGGCTCCGGGAACCGGCCTTCATGATGCTTAGAAAAAATCCGGCGGCCGTCCACCTCCACGTCAAAAACACCACCGGAGCCTTTGACCAGCTCCACCTTGGCGCCCAGGTGTTCCTGCAGGTAGGCCGCCAACCTGGCGGCTTTTGGTTCGTAGTTTCAAACCACGCAGTACGTGATGCGTACGTTCATGGCACCCCCTCAGCGCGGCGATTTTACATCACGCCCGGGGACGAGCTGAAGTAAGGCTGCCACCACGCACAGAAAAGCGGCAAAAGCGATGGCTGTGGGAACACCCCAGTGCTGCGCCAAAAAACCAGCCACGAGGCCACCCAGTGGTGCTCCTCCGGAAAAAACCCAAATGTAAAGCGAGATAAGTCGGGCGCGCAAGTGGTCGGGGGAGTTGGTTTGAATGTACCCGTTGGTGGTGGCCAGCTGCGCCGCCACCGAAAGTCCGGCCACCACCAGTGAAAGAGATGCCAGGGGGAGGCTCTTGCTCAAAGCCAAAACCCCAAGGGAAAGCCCCAGCAGCAGCTGCGAGCAAAACACCAATCCTTGCCTTCTCCCCACGGCCGCCACCGCCAACGAGCCCACCATTGCCCCGAAACCCGAGGCAGCCAAAAGCAAACCGTAGCCGCGAGCGTCGCTTCCCAGCACCACCCCAGCGAGGACTGGCAGCAACGTGCTGTGGGAAATTCCAAACACGGCGGTGACCAGCACGGAAAGCAACAGCCTTCGCACCCTTGCCTCTTCCCAGGCAAACCGTAAGCCCTCCACAAGTTGAGGGATCACCGCCAAACGCCCAACCGTTGCCGGTGCCCGCTCCTCCACGGAAATCACAGCGAAAAGAAACGGCACAAAGCTTGCCGCGTTCAAGGCGAAGCACCAACCCTCCCCCGCTTCCGCCACCACCAACCCCGCCAATGCCGGCCCTACGAGCCTGCCCGCGTTAAAAACCGTGGAGTTTAAGGACACGGCACTCTGCAAATCCGAAACCGGCACCAACTCCCCTTGGAAACTCTGGCGCGCGGGCATGTCCACGGTGTCAATGAGCCCTTGCACGAAAGCCAAGACAAAAACGTGCCAAACCCGTACTTCTCCAGTGAGGGTGAGGAACGCCAAAAGACCAGCTTGCAGGATACCTGCGCTTTGCGTGGCCACAAGAAGCCTGCGCCGGGGCAAATAATCAGTTAGAACACCGGCAAAGGGCAAGCCGAAGAGAGAGGGGCCAAAGCGCAGGGCGGAAAGAATGCCCAACGCTTGCGCCGAGTTGGTGAGGCGAAAAACTAACCACCCCTGGGCCAGGGTTTGCATCCAGCTGCCTAAAACCGAAATGGCCCAACCCACCCAGTAACGGCGAAAAGCGGGGTGGCGCAACGCCTGAAAAGCCGAACGCCAGGAAGGCTTCACAGTTGGTCACCAAGCCAAGGGCAGCTAGGCTTTCCTGGCAGGAAGCGATGCCCTATCGCCTTCTGCTAGCTCACCAGAGGCCGTTTGCTGCAGGCGGTCGGCAAAGCGGCTGGCGAGCTTGTCCGCCTCTTGGTACTGGTTCATGGCGTTGCCCAAATGCCGGCCCAAAAGCCGGAGTGTGTCGGCCAGTCTTTCAAAGTCCACTTGCAGCCGGGAAAGCTCCGCGAGGATCTGGGCCGCCCGCGCTTCCACCTGCATGCCCTTAAGCCCGAGCACGATGGTCATGAGGTAGGCGTAAAAGGAGTTGGGCGAAACCGGAATCACCTTGCGGGCGGTAGCGTAGGCCAGGACAGGCTCGTCCCCCTCGCCTTCACCCCGCAGCAAAATTTCGTAGTACACGTTTTCCGAAGGCACAAACATGAGCGCAAAATCAAAGGTGCCCTCCGCTGGTCGTATGTACTTATCGGCAATTTCGTCCACCCTGGCCTTGACGGTGCGCACAAATTCCCGCCGCGCCTGGCGCCGGGCTGGCTCGTCCTCCGCTCGCAAGAGCCTTTGGAACGCCTCTAAGGGAAACTTGGCATCCACCGGTACCAAATGATCCCGTAGCCGGATCACCGCATCCACCACCTGTCCATCCCGAAACCGGTACTGGCTTTGCCAAAACTTTTCCGGCAGCACTTGTGCGAGAAAAGCCTCCAGCTGCATTTCCCCCAGCTGACCACGCAGCTTGGGAGCTTTTAAGATGTCTTGCAGTTCTTGAATTTCCTTGCCCAGGTTTTCCATGCGCGCGGCCATCTCCGCCACCTGTCCCAATTGCCCGCGCAGCTCGCCAAAGATGCGGGTTGCGCCTTCAAACCTTTCCCCCAGCTGCGCTTGGGCCTGTGCAAGCTGGTGGTTCACCGCGGCAATAAGCTCGGTGAGCTGTCGCGAAAGCGTTTGCCGTGCCGCCTCCAGCTCCTGCTGGTGGCTGGTTTGTACCTTTTGCCCAAAATCGCCCAGCGCTTGATAAAACCGTTCCACGGTTTGCCCCACCTGCGACAGCGCCGCCGTTAACGCGTTTTGTTGGGACAGGGCCACTTCTGCCGTAACCCGGGAAAGCTGCTCCTCCAGCCTGCGCGTGGACCGGCTTTGCAGCAGGAGAAGCAAAAGCACCACAGCCACCGTCACCACCACCGACAGCACCCACAAAAGCGAGCTCATACCGCCCCCCTTTCTCCAGCCGCCTCCCGACCTACCCGCTCAGGGCGCCTGCCCTGGGGCAAACCCAAGAGGCGAAAGACCTCCTCTTCCGCGCAGGCTGCCAGTTCGCGGCGCTGCGGGTGGGGCGGCCAAAGCGGTTCCCCCAGGCGGATGGCCACCTCCACGTGATGGTGACTCCCCAGCCGCAAAAGATGCCTAACGAAAGGTTCGCCCTGATACCAACCCACCACACTGCGGGAGTGCTCGTCCAGAGGTCGGCCGTCCAGGGTGAGGTAGCGGATAGCTGCCGGCACCACCGGTGCTTGGGCGTCTATGGCCGCCTGGAAAACCCCTGTCCGAAAAGGCAAAAGGCCCGTGCCATCGGTGGAGGTCCCCTCCGGAAAGGCGATGACCGTTGCTCCCACCTTGAGAGCTTCGCGCACCTGGGCCACCCCGCGCACGCCGGCGCGCTTGTTTTCGCGGTTCAAAAAAATCGTAGCTCCAGAAGCCGCCAACTGGCCAAAAAGTGGCCAGCGGCGCATATCGTGGCGTGCCACAAAAATACACGGAAAAAGCGAGCCTAAGCTCACGATATCCACGTAGCCTTGGTGATTGGCCACCACCAGGGATCCGGCCGGGGGCACCGTACCCTCCAGCAGCACCCTAACCCCCAAACAACGGGCACCCAAAGCTGCCCAGCGACGAATGTAAGGCGCGGTTTTACGCCACCTTTCGGGAAAAGGGGTCAGCACCGCGTGCAGACCAGAGCCCACCACCAGCCACGAACCCACCGCAAAGGTCTGGAGCCGCCAAAAAGCCCGGAGCTTACTTTCCTCACTCACGGTGAGGTTGTACCACAAAGCCTCGGTTTGGGAGGCGCAGCCTGTCTACCCCTTCACCACCCCAATGGGCCGCAGCTTGGCCACGGCCTTGGCAATTCCTGCTTCTTCCACCGCTTCCACCACCAAGCTCACGTCCTTGTAAGCCTCGGGCATTTCCTCCGCCAGGGTCTTGGGCGAACGTGCCGCCACAATCACCCCTTGCTCGCCCATTTCTTTCACCAAGTTGCGGTGGCCCGCGGAGCGACGGGCCGCCGTGCGCGACATCATGCGGCCGGCGCCGTGGGCGGAGGAACCCCAGCACTCCGCCATAGCCCTTTCCGTGCCCACCAAAACGTAGGAGGCGCGCCCCATGTCCCCGGGGATGAGCACCGGCTGACCCACGGTACGGTAAGGCTCGGGGGTTTCCGGGTGGCCGGCGGGAAAAGCACGGGTGGCCCCTTTGCGGTGCACGATGACCTGCTTTTTCTTTTCATCCACCACGTGTTCTTCCACCTTGGCAATGTTGTGGGCCACGTCGTAAACGAGACGGAAGCCTAACGAATTACGGTCCCCCCCAAAAACCCGCACCAAGGCCTTTTCCACCAGAGCCATAATCACTTGCCGGTTAGCCCAAGCGAAGTTGGCAGCAGCACGCATGGCTCCCAGGTAACGCTCTCCCTCCGGGGAGTTCACCGGCACCGAAACCAGCTGCGGATCGGGGAGCTCGATGCCGTATTTTTTGGCGGCCAAGCGCATGAGATCCAAAAAGTCGTCGCACACCTGGTAACCCAGCCCCCGGGATCCGCAGTGAATCATGAACGTTACCTGCCCCGCAGCCAAACCAAAAGCTTGAGCCGCGCCGTGGTCGTACACCTCCTCTACCACTTGAATTTCGCAAAAGTGGTTGCCGGAACCCAGGGTGCCCACCTGGGGTGCACCTCGCTCTCGGGCCCGCGCCGAGACGTACTCGGGCTTGGCCTCGGGCAAAGCCCCCTGCGCCTCGGTAAAGGCCAAGTCCTCTTCTTGACCAAACCCGCGCTCCACCGCCCAGCGGGCGCCCTTCACCATCACCTCGTCCAGGTCTCGGTCCGAAAGCGTAAAAATCGCACCTTCGCTGCCCACCCCTGCCGGCACATCCCGCTGCAGCTGATGCACCAGTTGTTTGAGCTTCCCTTGCAGCTCCTCCCCGGTGAGGTTAGTGCGGATGAGGCGTACCCCGCAGTTGATGTCGTAACCCACACCGCCGGGGGAAATCACACCGTCCTTCAGATCGAAAGCAGCCACGCCGCCAATGGGGAAACCGTACCCCTCGTGCACATCAGGCATTACCAGCGAAGCCCTCACGATTCCCGGCAAATGGGCCACGTTGCACGCCTGTTGCACCGACTGGTCTTTTTTGATCGCTTCCACCAGCTTCTCGGTGGCAAATATGCGCGCCGGCACCCGCATCCCGCCCCTTGGTGTCACCTCCCAAACCCCCGGTCGTACCCGCTTCAACTCGCTCATGCTTCCAATATAAGCCCTGTCCCCGCACCTGGGGTAAAGAAACCACCGCGCCCCTGGGGCCTGCCAGAATCGGCAAAAACGCTACACCTCGCCACCTTTGCCACCAGAAGCCAGCTCTTCGGGCAAAAAAACCACCTTTTGCCCGGCCCCCACAAACCACAGCTCAAAGCGCGGAAGCCGGTTAAGCCCGAAGGCTTTGGCCACGGCTTGCGCGTACAGTGCCCCCTGCCACCTATACGCCCGTGCCCGTAGGGCAAGCTCCTCCCCCTCCACCGTATCGGTCTTGAAATCCACCACCACCACATCCCCGTTTTCAGAGTACAGGAGGTCCATGGCCCCGGTGTAAAACCCCGCCACGTGGGTGGCGTCCCCCTCCAGCAGCACCGGCACTTCCCGCCCTAAAAGCTTTGTACCCAGAGAACAAAACTCCCCAAAAAGCGGGCCAGCGGCAAAGCGCTGCAGGAGGTTCTTGGCCCTGGCAACACCTTGGGCAGCCTGGTGGGGATCGGCGTGCACAGGGACGTAACTTGCAAGCAGCTCAAGCTGTCTTCCCAGCTCCTCCTCTGGTGTTCTCGCGAAATCCCAAGCCTGAAAAACCCGGTGCACTACGGTACCTGCCACCGTGGCCGCGCTGTGCTTTTCCCGCTGCCTTTCCTCGTCTGCCGCCCAACGATCCCGCAGCTCGTCGTGAGCTTCTGCGGAAACTGGCCGACTCAGCGGTAATTCTTGGCGGAGCTGCGCCTGCCGCTTCTCCTTTGCCAGCTTTTGTACGCTTTCCGCCAGCACCGCCACCGGCAACGCCGGCCTTTGCTTGGGGGACGCCTCCAGCCCCGGAAGCGTCAGGCCACCGGGAAACACCCAAAGTACCCCCCCGGCTTCCACCCGGTCACCGGTCCCCAGGTTAGCGGCCAGGGCCTCCAAATTCGGCAGGTCGTGACGACGCTGCAACAAACGTACCAGCGCTTCCTTCCCAGGGCTTTCCGGCCAATGACCCGACACCACGAGCCTTTCCCTTGCGCGGGTAAGGGCAACGTACAACAGCCGCACGCTTTCCGCTGCCGCGACCCTTTTTTGCCACTCCCCAAGGCGAGAAATGTTGGGAGTTGCAAGCCTGCCCACCTTGATGACCAGCTCCCCGCTGTTCTCGCTGTTTCCCAGCCACCAAACGCCGGCGGCAGCTTCGCGTGCTCCACGGCTTCCCCGCGCCACATCGGCAAGAAACACAAAGGGGAAATCGAGACCTTTGGCTTGGTGGATGGTGGAAAAAAGCACCGCTTCTTCCGCTTCGGGGGGATGAGAGCCACTTTCCCGTTGCACTTCTTCCACCGCTCGCCGCAAGGCCCGCGTAAGCTCCCTGCGCGTCGGTATCGCGGGTAAATCCGTCACCAGAAAGCGGAAAAACTGCTCCAGGTTGGCAACCCGCACCCGCCCCGGAAAGCGCGCTGCTTCCGTCGCCTCCGGCAACAACCAAGAACGAACATGACTGGCAAACACGTCCACAGGGTCTTCGTGAAAACTTCGTCGCAAAACCCCCAAGCACAGCAAAGCCCACAGAGCAGCCTGGTGCCACCCCTGGATCCGGTCCTTTCCCGGCATGTCCGCGGGGAGCCCGTGCGCCACCTCCGTAAGCATTTGGTAAAGCTTTGCGAGCTTTTCCTCGTGAATTCCGTAAAGCTCACGCACCAACGGGAAAAAGCCTCGGTTCTTCAGCTCCCACCAGGCAGCATCGGGGATGCCCGCCCACGCCGAACGCAAAAAACCCACCAAAGCCAGCTCGTCCTCCGGATCCGCCACCGCCTGCAGCAAACAAAAGGCATCCAAAACCTCGCGGCGTTGAAAGTACGTGGGGTCGTGGGTGGTGGCGTAAGGGATACCCTCCCAGCGCAAAGCCTCCAGGTAAACATCCACATCGGAAAAGGCCCGCAACAACACGGCCACGTCGCTATAAGGGACGCCGAAAACGTCGTGGAGCTCGCGGATATGGCGGGCCAAAGCCTGCGCTTCCAACCGCCGTGCGTCGGCAAGCCGTGACTTCCTTTGGGGGTTACCATCCTCAAAAGCCCAACACACCCAGTACTCCACCGGGCGGTGGTTTCCCTTCACAAAGCCGGTGTCTTCGGGACGAGAGCGGAAAGGCACCAGCTCCTGAAACGCCGGTTGCATCCCTGGCTCCTCCACCATCACCGGCCTCACCGCCCTCACCACCTCCTGCAAAATGGCTGGCACGGAGCGAAAGTTCACCACCAGCGGACAAACCTCGCCGCCCGCATGCTTCACCTTTTCCTTGAAAGCATCGTAAACCGCCAAATCCGCCGAGCGCCAACCGTAAATGGACTGCTTCGGGTCACCCACCAGGAACAACCCAGGTTTGGGGCTCGCATCGGTTAACGCCAGCAAGCTCACAAGCTTGCATTGAAAGCGATCCGTGTCCTGAAATTCGTCTACCAACAGCTGTTTGATTCGGGTTTGCTCCCTTCGTGCCACATCGGTGTTTTCGTCCAGCAGCCGGCAAGAGTCCATCAGCAAATCTTGAAAGGTCACCAGGCCCTCTTCACGCATACGTTTTCTCACCTTGCGCAGGAGATGGCCACCCAGCGCAAAAAAAGCCGCCAGGGCTTTTGGGTCGCACAGCTTGGCCGCTTGGCAAAGCGGGGTCAACCTCTGAGCCAGCGCTTGCACAGCACCGGTTTCCCCCCCAAGCACACTGACTTCCGTGGCTGCAAACCGCCCCTGGCCCCAGTCCTTGATTTTGGGAAGCACCTCCTCGGCCTCGCCTGCCGCCACCCAGCGGCTCAGGTACTGTTCCGGCGGTGCTTCGTCGCGGGCCCACCGGCTCGCCAACTCCCAAAGCTCTTGCGCCTTCTTCAAACGCTTTTCCTTAGACAAAGGCGCAACCAATCGCGCCAGCTGGTCCGAGGCTTCCCGCAGTTGGCCAGCCAAGACCTGGAGCTTTTCCTCTAGGGGAAAACCCATCAGCATCTCAGGGGTTACCCCTTGCCCCACGGCGGCCACCAGCGATTCCGCCAGCTCTTCGCTGCTCACCTGCCTTTCGGCGAGAGTTCTCCACGCGTCCACCAAACCTGGATCGGGATCGGCCAAGAAATCCGCCACCACCCCCTCCACCGCACGTACCACCCCAAAGCCCTCAGCGTCCACCCGGAAGTCGGGGTTAAGTCCCGCTTCCAAGGGGTAACGGGAGAGGAGGCGCAAAGCGAATGCGTGAATGGTACAGAGCACGTAGCGGTCTAACACCGAAACCAGTGCCCGACAGCGTTGGCGGCGTACTTTTGCCTCCGGAAGATGCGCGTATTGCAAACCAGGCGGTAAAGCGCCCGCCAAAATCGTAGCCAGACCCTCCGCCAAACGCGTGCCCATTTCCGCGGCAGCCTTTTCCGTAAAGGTTATAGCCACCACGCCCGCGGCCACGCGCCCTGCCACGTCCAGGGAAGAACCTTGCCCTTCCGCTTCTGCCAGCTCCCACCCGGGACCCAAGCTCCAAGCCAAAATCCGAGCCACCAGCAAAGCCGTTTTTCCGGTTCCCGCGCCGGCCTCCACCAACAGGGGGCGGGAAAACTCGGTGACGGCCAACTGACGGGTCCGTTGGTCCTGGCGGCGAAGATCCCCCCAAAGCTCATGGGTTGCCGGCATGGGAGTCCTCCTTTTGCAACCACCAGTGATCCCACGCCAGCGCCGCCAAGCTTCCGCCGATGGGAAAGCTTTCCCCCCATTGTTCCAAACGCCGCCTTGCCGCCGATTCCCCGCGGGAACAGGCCAAGCGCATAGAGCACCGTTCGCAGGTGTCCGGTTCCTTCTTGGCTACGGGGTCAAAAAGCCGTGGAAAAAAAACCCCAAACCTCGCTCGCGTGAAAAAGGCAAACAAGGTGGCCAACAGCCTTCGCTTGAGGGCGTGGGAAAATTGAAGCTCTAACATCCTCTCGCCGTGCCAGTCTGGGCGCAAAAACACGTAACACCCGCTGCCGTGGGTGGCCACCGCGTACATAGCCCCTTGCAGGAGCTCGCCGCGCCGCACCCGGCTTTCCGGTTTGGTCTTTCCCCGCAGGTAAGGCTCAGGGCTTCCGGTTTTGAAATCCAAGAGCACCAGGACCCCTTCCCTTTGCCATGCGGCGTCAAACCGAAAATACCAGAAAGGCTGCCTTCCGTCGCCGCCCACCCATCCTGAACCTTCCCCCGCGAGGATTCGTCCCTGCTTTTCCTCCGCAAATAGCCGGCGCGCCACCTCTATATAGGGCATGGCTGCCGCCGCCAAAGCCAAGACCAGGCCGGGGTAAACCACACCACCCCGCTGCAACCGCTGGCGGGCCACCTCGAAAGCAATCTCATTTAGCTCCTTCGCCGGCGGCCAGCTCCAGGACTCCCCCCCCGCGCCCACCTCACGCCGACCCCTGTTGTTGCGGGCTTGGGCGGAAAGGATCGCCTCCAAAACCCCGTGCACCACATCCCCCAAAAGCCGCGGGCGCAAATTTGCGCCCTCCGCTTCGCCAACGAACCGGTTGTGAAGCCGCAGCACCCGTTCCAAAAAGGTTTTCCACGGACATTCCGCGTACGCCTCCATGGCGGTAACTGCTAACAGCGTGGAACTCTCCCCCACCCACGGGCATGACCCCAAAAACCCCAAATACGGCGAAAGCGCCCGCTTTTCTGCCTGCCAAGGGGGCGGTGCCCACTCTGCAAGCACCCGCGCCCGCGCCTCCGTCACCGCTTCGGAAGACAGGCCGGCGTCTGAACCTACCTCGGATCGCGCTTCTTCCAGGGCGCGTTGGAAAAGCAAACGCCAAGCCTGGCGGTCCTCCTGGAGCGCAGCAAAAACCGCCCACTCCTTGGCGGGGGCCGGGCGCACGCCAGTTTGCAAAAGCAACGCTTCCCGCGCAGGTACCTTGCGCGGCTGCCAATGGGGGTAGGCCACCAGCAACTCATCCACAAAAGGTGAGCGCGCCAGCGGTCTTTCTTCGGCATCGTGGGCGGGCCACGAAAGCCACACCCAGGGCGCCGATGTCAACAACAACCCAAAGAGGTACCTTTCCTCGCTGGCCCCCCTCTCCGCCAGCGGAATATCGGGTAAAAGCAGGGCGAGCTTTCGCCGCACGTGGTCGGGGAGCAAAGGGTCTTCTTTGGGAACCCGCGGGAAAACGTCCCTCTGCAAACCCATCACGTAAAGGCGTTGGAAGGTGCGAAAGCGTGCTTCCATAACGGAAAGCACCGCCACCCCCCCACCGTTGCCTCCCAGGGGCAACGAAAGCTTCCGCCGCAGCTCTTCCCCTAAAAGAAAGCATCGCTCCTCCAGGGAAAGGGGGAAGCCGCCCACCTGCCCTTCCACCGCTACTAGGGCCTGCTCTAAAACCTCGGTACACTCCTGGCTGGGATCGCAAAGGGCTGCCAGTGCAAGCACCTTTTGCTTAAAAAGTGCACTGTCCTGCCCCTCCTGCCCATCAGCAAGCACCTCTTCCACCTGGGCCAACCACGAGCGCCACGCCGCAAAGCTCACGCTACCCCCAGGTTCCGTTTCCCCTGGCTCACCCAGGGCAGTTTTGCCGCGCTGGATCAGCTGGCCCACGGTGCGGGCTCCCCCAGCGGCCGCAAGTCTTTCCACAGTTGCCATCAACGCCCGACCCTGCTCATGGCTGCCAGGAATGGCAGCAAGAAGCTCGGAAACAAGAGCCTCCTTCCCTTGCGCCACCAGCGCTAAAAGCGAAAACAGGCGGAAGGCCAGAGGCCTTAAGGCGGTGGCCGTTTGGTATGCGGAAAAGGGCACACCCAAAGCTGAAAACACCTGGCGGATGGTCACGGCGTAAGGTTCCAACGAACGCGCCACCACCCCGATGTGCTCAGGCTTGACCCCGGCGGCCAGGTGCTTTTTGATATCTTCGGCCACCCACCGTACCTCTGCTTCCAGCTCGGGGGCTTCCCACAGGAGCAGCTCAGGCCGCTGCCCCTGGTCCGAAAGCGGCGCACGCGTGGCCTGCGGCACCCGTTGCCGCAAGCGCGAAAGAAAAGCCTCTCCCGCTCCCACTTCCGGGTCCATGGGGTCGGGCGGTTGGACCAAGAGCAACTCCCCTTCGCTTGCGCTCAGGAATGCTTCCAAAAAGTCCGCAGCAAGACCCGTAACATCCGCAAAGCCGTAAACCACCACCGGCCGCGCCAACCCCAGGAAAGCTTCCTGCGTCTTGAGAAGGTGCGTAGCTTGGCGTAAGGCGTCATTGCGGCGCAGAACACCCGCGGCGCTTAAGGCCTCATCCACCGCCGCCGCCACCTGCAAAACCGCCGTCGCCCGCTCCCGCAAGCTTCCTTCCACGTCGCTTTCCACCAGCTCACCGGCCGCTTCCCCGTGCTCGTGGGTAAAGCCGGCGTCCAGCAAGTCCCGCACCGTGGACACCAGGTGCCATACCTGGGGCAGCGGCGTAAGCAACTGCAAAAACGGATACCGCTCTTGAAAAGATTGCGCCACCCGGCGTATCACCACCGGAAGGAGCTCTTCCCGTGGCTGGAAGGCAAGCCCTTTTTCTTGCAGGAGCGCCAAAGCCACGCCGTGAAGCGTGCGCACCTCAACCCCCAACCAGGCGGGTCTTCGCCGCAAGAGGGCCTGTACCAGCCCCTCTCGCACGCTTCGCGAAGGCACCACCACCAAAGCGGGACGAAAAAAGTTACCGGAAGCCGTAAGCTCCTGAAGCTTCTCCGCGAGGTACGCCTCAGCCCCCTGCGGGGAAGCAAAACAAAAGGCGCGCGGACCCGGCATCGTTTTATCTTAGTCGAAGGTTTCCCAGGCGTGGACTTGAGGAAAAGGGTTGGTGCCGGAGGTGGGAGTCGAACCCACACGCCCTTGCGGACACGGGATTTTGAGTCCCGCGCGTCTGCCATTCCGCCACTCCGGCGCGCTGCGCATTATTCCCCGCTCTCCCCCGCCTGTCAACGGCGGGTTGGGGAAGCGCAACGTAGCTGCGTGGTAGCATAGCGCACCTGGAGGAAGCATGCATTCCCTGGTTCCTGCCCACGGTGGCCCACTGGTCAACTTGCTCGTCCCCCCCGAGCGGGCACGGGAACTCAAGGAGGCCTCCGTGGACTGGCCCTCCTGGGACCTCACACCGCGGCAGATCTGCGATGTGGAGCTCCTCTTAAATGGCGGCTTTTCACCACTTCAAGGTTTCATGACCCGGAAAGAATACGAAGCGGTGGTGCAGAACATGCGCTTGCCTTCGGGGCTTCTTTGGCCCATTCCTGTGGTGCTGGATGTTTCGGAAGAGCGAGCGCAGGGACTTGCCCAGGGCACGCCTCTGGTTTTGCGCGACCCCGAAGGTGTCCCCTTGGCCGTGCTTTACGTGCACGATGTTTGGCGGCCCGACAAGGAGAGAGAAGCACAAATGGTTTACGGCACCTCATCGCCCGAACACCCTGGAGTTGCTCAGCTTCTCCGCGAAACCCACCCCGTTTACGTAGGCGGGCCCGTGGAAGGCTTACAGTTGCCCACGCACTACGACTTCCCTCACGTGCGCCACACCCCCGCAGAGCTTCGCAGGGAGTTCGCCCGTCGTGGTTGGAAAAGCGTTGTGGCCTTTCAAACCCGTAACCCCATGCACCGCGCTCACGTGGAACTCACCCTGCAAGCGGCCAAGGAAACCGGTGCTTCCGTGCTCATTCACCCTGTGGTTGGCATGACCAAGCCCGGGGACGTAGACCACTACACGCGGGTGCGTTGCTACCAGGCTTTGCTTTCCCATTACCCTCCGGGCATGGCCCTGCTTTCCCTTTTGCCCTTGGCCATGCGCATGGCCGGACCGCGCGAAGCACTTTGGCACGCCATTATTCGCAAAAACTACGGATGCTCTCACTTGATCGTGGGGCGCGATCACGCCGGTCCCGGCTTCGACTCCCAAGGTAAGCCTTTTTACGAGCCCTACGCTGCCCAAGACCTGGTAACGGCCCACCAACAGGAGCTGGGAATTGGCGTTGTTCCTTTTAGAAACATGGTCTACGTCGAGGAGCTTGCCGGTTACGTGGAAGACCACAAAGTTCCCACGGGAAGCACGGTGCGCAGCCTTTCCGGCACGCAACTCCGAAAGCTTCTCAATGAGGGAAAGCCCATCCCCCCTTGGTTTACATACCCAGAAGTGGAGGCTGAGCTGCGGCGGACCTACCCTCCCAGGTCCCAGCAAGGGTTCACGGTCTTCTTTACCGGCCTTTCGGGCTCTGGCAAATCCACCCTTGCCCGCATCCTGCAGATCAAGCTTTTGGAAATTGGGGGTCGGTCGGTAACCCTCTTGGATGGGGATTTGGTGCGCAAGCACCTCTCCTCCGAGTTGGGTTTTTCGAAAAAGGACCGCGACATAAACATCCGCCGCATCGGCTTTGTGGCCAGCGAAATCACCAAGGCAGGAGGGGTTGCCCTCTGTGCCCCCATTGCCCCATACGATAGCGTGCGCAAGGAGATCCGCCGGGAAATTAGCCGCTACGGGGGCTTTATCCTTGTGTACGTCAACACACCCCTTGAGGTATGCGAAGCCCGTGATCGCAAAGGCCTCTACGCCAAGGCTCGCGCTGGCCTCATTCCGGAATTTACAGGCATCTCCGACCCCTACGAGCCCCCTGACGACGCCCAGTTGGTTCTAAACACTGCCCACATGACGCCTGAAGAGGCGGTGCACGAGATCCTTCTTTATATTGAAAGAGAAGGCTTTATCGTTGCCCCCCGTCAATGACCCCCCGCGCTTACCTTCCTTTGTGTGGGGCAGCCAGGCCCTGCCCCAGGCGTCTGATAACCGGCGGCCCCACTAAGAACAGAATGTGAAACCCGCGCTCCGCGCGGATTGAAAACGAAAAGCGTTAATAGCCGGCGCAGGAGCGCCGGCCCCACATCTCTTCGCGCCGGCCCCACATTTCTCCGCGGCGGCCCCACAGAGGCGAGGCCCCAAAACCTTTCCGAGTTCGCCGGGGAGTTCGAAAAAGTCCTGCAAGCCTTCGGTCTCCAACACTTCTTCCCTCACCTTGGGCTTGCCCAAGGAAAACCCCTTCGTGGAGCGGGCAAGCCGCACCCTTGAGGCCATGTGCATCAACTACAACCTTAATCTCCTCTTCACCGCCTTGGACCTAGAAGCCGCAAGCTCGCCCAGTTCCTCATGCGCGCAGACACCCAACTCCCCCATCACGTCGGGAAACGCAAAACCCCTATCCAGGTTTTCTCCGAATCCACCAAGGCGTGGCAAAAGTCATGGGCGAAGACACCCCCCTTGACAAAGGGCCATCCTTGGGAGCATAATACTTGCAACCTCGGCGCGTAGGGTGGGTCGTGGGACCGAGGCCAAGACGGCAAGGGCCGATGGGAAACGGAAAAAGCTTTCCGCAAGCGGCCGCTTCAAAGGTTTTGGCTGACGGCACGGCAGGGACCAAAAAAGGCCTTGACCGCAACGTAAAGAAAGGGTGGCTATGAACACGTGCGGCTGGGGACGGGCACCACCTTGATCCTAAACAGTTGGTGGTACGCTTTTTCAAAGCTAATGCCGCTGCTAGGAACGATGTCAGCTTGAGCGAGGAGGTAATGCATGAAAAAAACCGTGATTTCGTTAGTAGTCCTGGGCTTTGTGGCAATGGGGGCGTTGCCTGTCTTGGCAGCAAACCCAGAACCGCTGAAGCCCCAGGTTTTCTATCCAACCAAGTTCGACGTTTCCCAGCCCTTGCGGGACGTGAAGGTTGGCAAGCCGGCGGAGATGGGCAAGCCTCGGGAAATCGTCAACCGCACCATCCCCAAGGTGCAGGCGGGTGCGGGTGGCAGGTACGACACCGTTCAAAACTTCCCCGGGCGCTTGAGCACCCCAAACCCGCTTTTGACCTTCCAGGGCTTGGATAGTGACCACAACCAAGCCGTACTGGGTTACCGGGTGATGCCCCCGGACACCCAGGGGGACGTGGGTCCCAGCCACTACTTCGAGTGGGTCAACCTGGTGTTCCAAATTTACGATAAGGCAACGGGCAGCCCCGTTCTGCCGAACCCTCTCCCCGGCAACGCCTTTTGGGCAGGTTTTGGAGGGCCCTGCCAGAGCGACAACGATGGTGACCCCATCGTCCTTTACGACCATTTGGCCGACCGCTGGTTTGTGCAGCAGTTTTCCACCGAAAGCCCTTACCGTCTCTGTATTGCCCTTTCTACCACCAACGACCCTGCCGGCAGCTATTACCGATGGGAGTACGTGTTCACCAACAACAAGTTCCCCGATTACCCCAAGGTGGGTGTGTGGCACGACGCCTACTACGTGGGGTTCAACCAGTTCTTGAACCTTCAGAACTGGGGCGGGGCCGGCGCGCTGGGCCTGGAAAAGGCCAAGATGGTCGCGGGCCAGCCCAATCCGGCAGTAATTTACTTTGACCTCTTCTCTGTTAATCCCAACTTCGGCAACATGTTCCCCGCGCACCTGGAGGGTCCTATTACCGGCACGCCCCCGGGGATCTTCGTGGAGTGGGACGAGGCGGCATGGCTTGGTGATCCTCAGGACGCTTTGCGAATTTGGTACTTCACCCCTGATTGGAACACACCGGGCAACTCCACCTTTGGTATCGGCGGCCAACCCAACCAAATTCTTTATACCGCCAACGTCGACTCCAACATGTGCGGCTACAGCCGCAACTGCATCCCGCAGTTGGGAACCACGCAAAGACTGGATGCCCTTTCCGATCGCCTCATGTACCGCATCCAGTACCGGGATTTTGGTACGTACCAAGCCATGGTCACCACGCAAACCGTGGACGCCAATGGCCAGGATCACGCCGGTGTTCACTGGCGGGAGCTGCGTAACACCGGCACGGGGTGGTTCGTTTACCAAGAGGGCACTTACGCCCCCGATGCCAACCACCGGTGGATGGGTTCCGCAGCCATGGACAACTCCGGCAACATTTGCGTGGCCTATACCATTTCCTCCAGCAGCATGTACCCATCAGCCGCTTACGCCTGCCGTGACGCTAGCGATCCGTTGGGAACTCTAGGAAACGAAGTTATTTACAAAGTGGGTACGGGTTATCAAAGCGGTGGCAACCGCTGGGGTGACTACTCCACCTTGAGTGTTGACCCCACTGATCAGTGCACGTTCTGGACTGCGCAAGAGTACGGGCGAGCCTCGGGGTCTTTCCTTTGGTCCACCTTCATTGCCAGCTTCAAGATGCCCTCCTGTGTGGCGGGGCCTTCCGGTGTGGTCCACGGCACCGTTACCAACTCCATGACCTCCAACCCCATTCAAAACGCTTTGGTGACCGCCGTGGGAACGGGAACCTACTCCACCTCCACCAACAATTTGGGCCAGTACTCCCTCACGCTGCCACCGGATACCTACAACATCACGTTCTCGGCTTTTGGCTACAGCCCCTACACGCAAAACAACGTGGTGGTTAACAACGGCGACGACATCACCCTGGATGTGGCCCTCACCCCCACGGCCACCGCCGATTTGGATGGCTTCGTCATGGGTCAAGCCCACGGTTGGCCTTTGTACGCAAAGGTTGTGGTGAAATACCAAAACAACCCGGTGGCGCAAACCTTCACCAACCCCTTTAACGGGTACTACGAGTTCACGGCTCTGCCGGCCCTGGTGAACTACGACATTGAAGTAACCCCGCAAATCTCCGGCTACCTGCCAGGGGCTCGCAGCATCACGTTGCACCCCAGCGGGCAAACGGAAAACTTCTTCCTGGTGGATGACGGTCAAGCGGACTGGATAAGCTGCGTCCTGCAAGGTGGGCTTAATGAAGACTTTGAGGGTCCGTTCCCGCCCAGTGGGTGGAAAGTGGAGGTTTACAACGCCAACACCAACAACAACTGGCGGCGCAACGACCAGTGGGGCCGCGCCAACGTGGTCCCAGGTGGGTCCGGCTACGCCGCCGGCGCTGACTCCGATGCGGCCGGCAGCGGTTCTGGGCCTTTCGACACGGCGCTGGTGACCCCATGGATTCAAATGCCCGCCACACCCCGCGAGCTGGTGTTCAATCACTGGTTTAGGGCTCTTTACACTAGCGACCGCGGCTACGTGGACATTTGCGTCGCCCCGTGTAGTTCGTGGACAAACCTCCTCACGTTTAGTTCCACTAACAACCTTCCGCAAACCGTGAACCTCGCTGCCTACGCGGGACAAACGGTGAAGCTGCGCTTCCGTTACGTCTCCGGCAGCTGGGCGTGGTACTGGTACATTGACAACGTGCGCACGCAGCAGCCGGCTGTGCCGCCACCACCACCGGCCTTGCAGTGGGTGGAAAACTTTGACGGTGCCACGGTACCTAACCTTCCCACCGGCTGGGCGCAGGTGGATGTGAACGGCACCGCGGGGGACTGGAGGACGGCTACGGGCACGGTGCACCCTGCGGGGCAGCCGCCTTACTCTGCACCCAATTTGGCGTACTTCAATTCTTATACTGCTTCATCGGGTAGCTCCACCCGGCTGTACAAGACCACCACGGATACCATTCCCTCTGGACAAACGGGCTTTGTAGGCTTTTGGATGTACCACGATACGCAGTATTCCGGCGCGCAGGACCGCCTGCAGGTGCAGTACTCCACCGATGGCAGCACGTGGACCAACGCCGGCGCACCCATCTACCGTGTCGACGGCAGCACGGGCTGGAAGTACCACTTGGTGGAGCTTACCGGCGCCACAGGGGCCATTTACGTGGGGCTTTTGGGCATCAGCGGTTTCGGCAACGACGTGCACATTGACAACGTGGAGTTCTTGCTGGGCACCGGTGGCACCCCACCCATCCCCGACAACCCCACGTTCATTTGTTCGCCGGTACCCGGTACCTTGGTGGCAGGGTTTGTCACCGACCAAAACACGGGTCTACCCGTAAACGGCGCCACCATTACCAACAACGAGACGGGCCGCACCGCTCAGAGCTTCGCCACGCCGCAGGACAACAACCTCCCCGATGGTTTCTACTGGCTCTTTGTGCCCCAGCCCGGTTACGGTCCCGCCACGCGCACCTTCACCGCCACCAAGACCGGCTACGGGCCTGCCAACGCCAGCGCCATCCTGCCGCCCAACACCACGTACCAAATTAACTTTGCCTTGCCCTCAGGGTGGCTGGTGGTGAGCCCCACGTCCCTGTTCTCCCGCTTGTACACCGGCCAAGACGAGCATCAAACCTTGAACCTCACCAACCAAGGCGGCATGCCGGTTAACTACCAGCTGTTCGTCATCCCGCAAGCTACCACCTGGCCCCACCTCTCACCCATCACCCCGGGCAACGCTCCCAGTGGGCCTTCTTCCCTTGGCCGTGCACCGGTGGTGAACCCGCCCACCTACGGCAAGATCATCAAGCCGTACCTCACCAGCGTGGAGGCTTACGGCGTTGATTTGTCCAATGACCAACTGAGGTACTGGCCAGATATCACGGTTCCCGGGACCGCCAGCGTGGTGGGCCCCGACCCCAATGCCGACTTTGGTGGCGACTTTATTCTCGGCGACTTCAGCAAACTCTACGTTCTCGACTACAGCAACAATCAACTGGCGTACCTGAACACCGCCACGGGGGCTCGTACCATCGTCGGTCCCGCAGTGCCTTCCTTCGGCCACGTGTGGACCGGTATGGCAGCTTCGGTGACCGGTACCGTGTACGCTTCGGCAAGCGATTGTTCCAGCTCCTCGCTTTACACCATTGACAAGAACACCGGCGCCGCCACCCTCATTGGCACCATTACCAACGCACCCTGCGCTATTAACCTGGCCATAGACCCAGCCGGTCAGTGGCTCTACGCCGTGGATATCGTCAACGACAACCTGGTCCGTATTGATCCCGCCACCGGCGCAGGCACCGTTGTTGGCCCCGTGGGTATCAACGCCAACTTCGCCCAAGGCATGGACTTCGACGATGTCACCGGCACACTTTACTGGGCTTCCTTCAGTACCTCGGGCGCGCTGCGCGTCATTGACACCACCACCGGTGCGTCCACCTTGGTGGGAGCCTTCCCCGGTGGAGCTGAAGTGGACGCTCTTGCCATTAAGAGCTTTGCCGGCGGCGTTTGCTGGCTCACCCTCACCCCCGCTTCCGGTCAGGTACCCGCCAACTCCCAAGTAGCCGTGGATGCCCACTTCCAAGCCACCAGCACCTGCCCACCCATCTACGGATCCCAGCGCGCCACCATCAACGTCATTCACGACAGCGCGTACCCCGTCACCAACCCCTCCGTCTGCTTCTACCGCGCCTTCAATGACATTCCGCAGGGGTACCCGGGTGACAAGAACATTCATGCTCTCGCCGGAGCGAAGATTACCCAAGGTTTTGGCGGTAACTTCAATCCAGGCGTACTGATCACGCGCGGGACTATGGCCCGTTGGTTGCTCCTCGGTCGCTACGGCAACACGTACGCGCCACCCCCATGCCAGGGCATCTTTGCCGACGTGGACTGCGAAAACACACCCAACGCTGACTGGATCGAGGACCTCTACAACAAGGGCATCACCAGTGGCTGCGGCACCAATCCCCTTCGCTATTGCCCGGATCAAGTGGTAGATCGCGCGCAAATGGCCGTCTTCCTTATCAAAGCGAAGGAGCCCTCCGGTTATACGCCGCCACCGTGCGTTGGCCTGTTCGCCGATGTACCCTGTCCCAGTGGTTTTGCTGTGAAATGGATCGAGGACCTGTATAACCGCGGGGTCACCGATGGCTGCAGCGCTACGCCGCTTTTGTACTGCCCCACTGATGCTCTCTCTCGCGCTTCCATGGCGAAGTTCGTAGTGCGGAACTGGAACATCCCGACCTGCCCTTAGGACGCCACAACGGCACCAACATAAAGCCGGGCCTTCGGGCCCGGTTTTTTTTTTGAGTAAGAAACCGTTTCGCCGCATATTAAACTCTTGGCGAGCCTCTTCGCGGACGTAAGAGGCTTTCGGCGTACCACCGTGGCTGTCGTGAAAAATGTAAACCTTGCAATCGTGGATGTTCCTCGATTGCCTGCTTCGTGGGTGGCAGACAGCCACCAAGAGGCCAAAGATGGTCGCACCAGCCACATTGTTGGGCCAAAGGTCACGCTGAGAGGCAGTTTGTGGCGCTGCCCTCAGCTACCGGATTGACATTGTGGCGGGCTTTGGCGTCGCCTCTCGCAGTAAAGGCGGTTCGGCAACACGTTCCTGAAATATTGGTAAACACGGTAAATATCAGCTTCCTAGCCTTATGCAAGCTGCGCCGGCACGCCGCCACTGCACTGCGCGGCCCCGCGGCTTTTCCCCGAAGGTCGCCACCGTACTCCTAAGGTCGCTGCCCCATCTTGAATTACCGGTGTATCCATGCGCTCCCCCGGAGCCGAACCGTCGTTAAAGCTATTTCGATTTTGCGCGCTGGTGCCCGTAAACCTGCAGGGCCAAAACTCATCTCCCAAAGAGTTTGATTGGTAACGAGCGCTGCTAGGAGGGCCCGGTACCCGCCGGTAACTCTTTCGTGGGAATGGTCAACTGACGAAGTAAACGCAAAACTTGACTCTGGAATTTCATCCTGACCAACCTAGCCCCCTAGGTTGAGGCAGAGCCACAAAAGGGCGAACAGCACGACGAATCACCACGATTCGACAGAGGCAAATGAGCAGAGTGGAAACGGGTGATTCACAGATCGTTTCCAAAATGCCTCGCGTTGATCTTTTTTCCGCTAGCTACAAAACCGGTTAATGCCGGCTGGCGGTACAAGTGCCCACGGATTCAAAACGCGGGGAAGCAGGCGCACCATTCGGGAGCCGCCTGTTGCCGCCGTTGCCCTGAGCACCATGACGGCGATCCGAAAACGCAGTGGGCTTATAGTCCGGGGCCAGCTAAGCTCGCGGCGTCTATTCCGATAAAGCGAGGTTCTGATAGAGAAACAATCTCGGGGCGCATCCTCCACACCAAGCGAGAAGCCACCAATAAACTGCAACACCCGCCACGTTGTTTCTTTGGGTGCATGCAGTAGGTCGTGGTAACTCACGACACATGGCGAAACCGAAGCCCGCAATGAGGTGACGAACGACCAATGGTAGGCTGCCCAAAGGTAAAGACCCCATTCCAACGTGTACCTGCCCCGGCGTTGCAAAGACGCTGCAACCTCCAAAGGATCACGGTAAATCAAAATAACTTTGGCATTAGGCACCAGATGCAACCAGAATGATAATGTAAGACAATTTCGAGGATCTTTCCAGGCCCATACCGGTCGCCCGCACAAGTCCCGGAGCAAGATCGAACAAGCTCGCTCAATAAGCTGGGAAAGGGAGCTTTGGGTGTGCCACACCGGTGGAAAGGGAAGGTGCGGGTCATCGCTAGTTCTGCCGAGGGTTCGTAAAAGCTCAACGTTAAGTGCCACGATTTCACGGTGTTCGAAAAAACCCAAGGGGTTGTCCGGTGCTGGTGGAAGCAAGTTCTCGTCCGGACCGAACCACACTCCAAGCGACCTCATCATCCCGGCGAGCGCTGAAGTGCCACTTCGGTGCATTCCAGCAATAAGCACCGGTTGCTCTCCTTCTCGCATGAGGAGGCGGCTTGCTTCGACCATCAAGCACAATTATAATCTGCTCATGTCGCTAGACGTCCTGTTCGTAACGCTAGATTCAGCTCGCTACGATGCGTTCACGCAGGCTGCTCTGCCAAACGTAAGGGCTATTGGCAAAGTGTGGCGTGCCTGGGCCCCGTCGCACTTCACCTTCGGCTCCCATGCTGCGTTTTTTGTAGGCTTCACGCCCGGGATTTCCGAACGTGCAGAACCGTTTGTGAATCCGAAGTATGGGCGGATCTTCCGGCTTTACAACGGCGGCGCGCCCGGTATGCATCCAGGTTATTTTCTTTTGCACGGCCGCACTATTGTGGAGGGCTTCAAAAACCAAGGCTACCGCTGTGTTGGTACTGGAGCTGTCCGTTGGTTTGATCCAGCTACTCCAGCCGGTCAACTGTTGACCGAGGACTTTGACGAGTTCCTTTTTTTGCCGCTACCGGACGTTCGTCAGCAAGTCAAATGGGTAATCGAGAAGGCAGAGGAAGCGCGCAGCGACAGACGGCCTGTTTTTGCATTTTTAAACGCAGGTGAGACACATGTTCCGTACTGGCACCCTGAGGCCGAATGGGATAGGAATATTAATCCCGCTCAGGCCTTTGGTAGAAACAATGACGCTCAAGAGGCTCGAAGAAGGCAGATTGCGTGCTTGGAGTGGATTGACTGTCACATTTACCCACTTCTGGCATACTTTCACGACGCGGCCATCGTTCTGTGTGCTGATCACGGCGACTGTTGGGGCGAAGATGGCCTTTGGGAGCATGGTATCCATCATCGCTTTACCCTGGAAGTTCCGTTAGTTTTCTCGCTTCCCGAGGGCTCCATTTCGAGTGAGTGAGAGACCCATTCGCATGGCGGCAAGAAGACTGTCTCGCGGACGGACCCTGGCGCTCTACTGCCCCGACATCAACCTGCCTCTTGGGATCGATTTGCCTTCCCGCGCTGCTTTAAGAGGTGGCAAGGCTGGTCTTATTCACTGGGCAAGAGCCCTTGCGAACCGAGGGTTCGAGGTCACAATCTTCGCGGGCAACGCGGTTCGCGGAACACAGGACCTTCTTTCGGTTCGGGGGCTCAATGAATGTCAGGGATCATTTGATGTTCTCGTTTTTCACACGGGACAAGTACTTCATTTTCAACAACCTGAGATTGACCGCCTTGAGGGCAAAGTTCGCATCCTTTGGCTTCGTGGCCCCGTCCGAGTAGCGGAGCCTGACGGGCCTCTCGACTTCGTGGTGGCGGAATCCGTCTACGTTAAGAAGCTTGCCGAAAGCGAATGGGGTTTCCCTTCGAACAAGCTCCGCGTTATCCGAGGAGAAGCGGTCCTCCACAAGTTCCCGCTTCGGGCAATTCGTAATACTGCACGGGACCCTTTCCTCGGAGTCTATCTGTCTACGCCCGAAAAGGGGTTCCACAACATCTTCACGGTCCTTGACAGCTTATACGCAAAAGGCTTGCGCTTTCGCCTACTGGTTTTTGGCGATACGTCCTTTTGGGACAAGGCGCCCAAGCCCGCTAACATTCCATGGCTTCATTTCGCTGGTGATATACCCCAAGACAACATACCGGAAACGTTGCTTGGGTGTGGCTTTATGCCGTATTTTGTGGACTGGGCAGACGGCTGCTCTCTCGCTACTGCTGAGGCCATGAGTGCGGGTGTAGTAGTGTTCGCAAGCAACCACGGTTCCAACGCTGAGCTCGTGGCCGATCGTGAAACTGGGTTCCTCGTGCCGGTAGAAGCGGGAAAGCCGAATTTGTCAGAAGCTGCTGCGCTCTTGGAGCTTTACCTCCGCCAGCCTGAGAAGTTTGAATCAATCCGCCTGGCGGCAGCCAAATCGATACCCACATGGCAGGAGAGGGCCGTTGAATGGGAAACGTTGCTTTTGCGTGCACTAGAACGGCAAAGCCAAACACACGTAAAAACCACCGAGGCATACAACTCGTCTGCCATAAGCAGTTCTAACATTCCCGACAATGATTCAGCGAACATACGGCAGCCTGCACGACGTTTGTCAGTGCTTCTGGCAGGCGACTTTGGCGTCAGTAATATTGGAGATGATGCAATTCTCCTTTCCAACTACGAACTATTAAAGGCCAGACACCCACACGTTTCTGTCACGGTTGTAGCGCCCAAACCTGGGCCTCTGTCTTTTCTCCAAACACCGGCGCTTTCTCTCTTCCATTGGCCCAAAGTTGAGGAAGCAATTGCGACTTCTGACCTGGTGGTCATCGGCGGTGGGGGACTTTTTCACGACTGGTGGGCTTTTGAGCCAGAAAAACTTTTCAGCGAAGACCCCGAAGGCCCAACCGCCTACTTATCCTTGGTGGCACGGGCCACCCGTTTAAACAAACCTTGTCTTCTTTTTGGAGTTGGGGTTGGACCCCTTCGTTCAGAGGGAAGCCTCAAAGCAGTTGCAGAAGTGCTTAGTAATGCATACCTCGTGACAGTTCGCGATAAAGCTTCATTTGAACTCCTCGATCTCGGCGGAGTTACGAAAAGCACTAGAGTTGCTGTAACTGCCGATCCGGCCTTCGATTTGCCTCACCGGCACCCGCCAAGGGATAAACTATGGTCATCGCTCGGGTTGGGTGAAGCGCCCCGACCCGTGATATCCGTGATACTACGCGGCTGGGATGTAACTGGTCTGCGCTCTCAGTTTCTTGCAATGATTGGGTCAGCCCTTAAAAAGGTATTGCATAGAGTAGGTGGTCTTGGTCTGTACATTCCCTTCCAAACCTGGCAAGGACATCCGTGGACCGATGATATTGCCGTGGGATTTCGGCTCCGAGAATATGTTGGTAATGGCGTAAAGTTTTACATATTGCCACACCTTGGACCATGGTTAGCCGATGCTGTTATCTCGGCCAGTGATGTGGTGATCGCCATGCGGTATCACGCGGTAGTCTTCGCCTTTCGCCATAGCACGCCGGTTTTAGGGTTCGCTTACGACCCAAAACTCTCATACCTTTTCCTTGAGTCTTCTCTATCGCGTTGGTGCTGGCCCTTAAGCGGGTGGGACGAAACTGCCTTGGTTGACGCCATTGAAAAATTACTACTGTTCCCCTCGCTCCAACGCGAACGCCAGCGAGCTTATTGCCAAGCAGCTAGGCAGCGCCTTGCTGTCCACGGTAAAGAGTTGGACGAGTTTCTTTACGTTTGCGGCAGTGGGGAGAAAGGCCTCTTGGAAACGGTCTGAATTGTGGGGAGTGCGAGCAATGATGAAAAAACGTCGTCACGGCCTTGTCACTATCGCGTCGCCTTCACCGTTCAACCGAAGCGCTAAACGCGCTTTTTTAGGCGGTGCCGAACGGTATCTTTATGAGCTTTGCAAGCTTATTCGGAGCATGGGCTACGAAGTAGAAGTATTTCAGCCCGCTGAGAACTCATTTCTGAGTTTCTTCCACGGAATTCCAGTATTCGGGCTACCAACCAGTGAGAGTGCCGCAGATTTTTCCAGAGAGTTTCATTTAAGGGTGTCAGCGTCCGAATTGACGATTTACTTTGCCCCATTTCTTGCAGAACATTTCGCCTTTTCTCCGTCAATTGGTATTTCTCACGGCGTTTACTGGGACGACCCTGTGCTACAAACTTGGGACAGGTCTTACCAAGTGACCGTCGATAGACTTCTGCGAGCCGTTCGGAACCTCACCACGTTGGTTTCCGTTGATGCAAACACGATTAATTGTCTAAGGAGCATGGACTGGAACGTGGCGCAGAAATGCATTCGCATACCGAACTTTGTCGATACCTCGCGATTCGCACCAAGGCCCAAGGTGCAAGATACGACGCGACCAGCGGTTCTGTTTCCCCGACGGCTGGCAAAGGCACGTGGCCTAGACCTTTTGTACCCTGTGATCAAGTCTGTGGTGAAAGACGCCCCGGAGGCTCTTTTTTTCCTTGTAGGTCAGCCAGAAGACGAGGAAGCAAAGGTTACAGCGGAAAAGCTAGCTGCGGAATTTCCGACAAATGTCAGGATAGCTGAAGTGCCCATGGAGGACATGGCTGAAGCATACGACTTGGCGGACATTGTCATCATCCCGTCCACGAGCGCGGAAGGAACATCTTTGGCCTGCTTGGAAGCTCTGGCCGCCGGAAAGGCAGTTATTGCTACTCCCGTTGGGGGCTTGCCTGAGCTCATTGTTGATGGTGTTACCGGCCTTCTTGTCGACCCTTTTCCCGAACCAATAGCTCGAGCCGTACTCCAGCTTATCCGTAACCCCGAGTTAAAAAGGGGGCTTTCGAGGAACGCACGTCAAGCATCGCTAGCTTTCTCATTGGAATCTTGGCGGCAACGGTGGTTAGAGTTGCTAAGCAGCTTTTTGCAAAGCCCCTTGGAAGATATACCCCGTCACTTCGTCTTCATCAAGAATCCGGGCGAGGCGGCACATCCTGGAATGGGGCTTTTTCGCATGGCCGTTTGGCGAGAGCTGGCAAACAGAGGCATGCGCGTAGCAATCGAAAAGGGGCGCGATTTTAGCTGTGTACCACCGAACCGCTTCGTCGTACCTGATGGATTTTCCCTTTTCTTTCCACAAAGTGGGCAGCTTCTCCCAGAGCCCCCGGAAGGCAGCGGCAGCGAGCCACCATGGTGGTCAATAGCATTGGCCGAGGTCAAAAACGGTGTTCTGGAGGTCCTGCTTTTCCCGAATCAGGAACGACTTCGGACCGAGCCTCCGGTCCTGCCTGCGTGGACGGATGAAACCCCACCTTTTCCTATTGACAATCTTCGTGACGGCGTTTTTCTTGCGGGAATTCTGGGAGATTTTCGAAGGGGGCTGTGGCAAGAACTGTTTTGTTCGCTCCCCAAAAGCACTGAGATTCGTTGGCTGCTTGTCGGCCCCGGCGCGGAGGCCATTGCTCCAGCCCTTGGGGAATTGACCGGATCCTCGGCAGTCCCTTTGCCGGACTTAACTGAGGAAGAAACAGTTGGCTTTCTTAGAGGTTGCGACAGCGTCATCGTACCCGCATTCAGTAAAGACGACGAATTTTGGGCTGAAGAAGCCGCGGCCACGGCTATCTCCTTCGGCACGCCAACGGTTTTAAATTTTCGTCCCAATCTGCTCTCCAGTCCTCTATGCTTTATTGCCTTAAATCTTTCCGACCTCGAACCGGCCGTACGATCGGCGCTAGCTGTTTCGTTGGCCAGCGAAAGGGAGCGTGCCACTGCGGTCCAGCCCCCCGCCGAAACGGGAAAGCATTTTTTTGATACGCTTCAGACCAGTCTACAGCGTTGTGCGCCTTCCATTACAGGTGAGTTTTCCGCTCCCCTCAGCACCGTGTCCCTGGACACAGAGCTAACCTGGCAACAGGCAGCACTCCCCTCCCGTTTCAGCGTCCAGGATGTTGTTCGCCTAAGTCTCTCCTATGCGTCCTATGCTCAAGAACACCTTTTTGACTTGCTTAATCAGCTGGAAAAGCAACAACAAAACATTACAGAGCTGCAATTTAGATATCAAGCCTTGGTCGACCAATACGGCAAGCGCCAGCAGGAAGTGGAGAGGCTTTGCCGGCTTCTCGAAACGAAAGAGGCGGACTGGGGTAGCAAATACCAGGCGTTGGTGGGTCAGTACGGTGAAAGGCAGCAAGAAATTGAAAGACTTGTGGTTGAAAACCAGCAGCTTCGTACCCAGGTGGCTGAGTGGACGACGAAGCACCAGGCGCTTGTGAAAGAGTATGACAACAGACAGCGCGAGGTTGAACGTCTGTCTCGTTTGCTCACGGGAATTACCTCAACCCGTTGGTTCCGGTTAGCTTCGTTTTACTGGCGCCTGCGAAGCCGACTGGCGGGCACAAAACAAAACCGCAGTGATAACGACACAATATTAACTCCCCCTGAATCTGAACAGCCCAGCAAGGCAGAAGAGCCGCCCCTCGCCCTCCGGGAAAATCCATCGTCGCAGAGAGCACCTGTGCTTTGGACCTGCGACTACCGATTTGATGTGTTGTGTTTACCGATCATTGATTGGGATTTTCGCTTTCAAAGGCCGCAACAACTGGCCGTGCAATGGGCTCGCCATGGACACCGTGTTTTTTACGTCACACAGAAATTCCGGAGCTTTGGTAAACGCGTAGGCCTTGAACAAAAAGGCCAGAACATTTGGGAGGTGAGCCTCAAGGGGCCCAAGCGCAACGTGTACCAGGATGCCATGGACCCTGAAGCTTTAGAAGCTTATTTTGAAGCCTGTGACTATTTGCGAAGAGAACACCAGCTGGGGGCTACGGCGGTCATCGTGCAACTCCCCTTTTGGTGGCCTTTAGCTCAACGTTTACGGGAACGCTTTGGCTGGCCTGTCATTTACGATTGCATGGACTACCACGCGGGCTTTTCCACAAATCGGCCGGATATGCTCCAGCTGGAGGATGACCTTCTTGCCGGTGCAGATTTAGTGTTGGCCTCGTCGCAGTTGCTTTTAGAGCATTGCGGCAAGCATAACCCCCGCGTTCTCCACCTTCCCAACGCCTGCGATTTTGAGCATTTCGCGAGGGTGCCTTTCCGCATTCCCGCGCAAACTCCCGTGGTCGGGTACTACGGGGCCATCGCTGATTGGTTCGACAGCGACTTAGTTGCCGACCTGGCGGAGTTGCGGCCCAATTGGCGTTTTTTGTTGGTTGGGTCAACGTTTACTGCCGACACCAAGCGCCTCGCGCGCCTACCTAACGTGGAACTTGTGGGAGAAAAGCCATACCCCCAAATCCCCCAGTGGGTAGAGCAGATGGACTGCCTCATCATTCCTTTCAAGCGCACACCTCTTACCGATGCTACAAATCCCGTCAAGTTCTTTGAGATCATGGCGGCAGGCAAGCCCTTGGTTTCTGTGCCCTTGCCTGAACTACTGCCTTTTGGCGATTACGTGCGTTTTGCCGAAACCGCCGATGGCTTTGTGCGCGAGATTACGTGCGCTCTGGACGAGGAGACGGAAGAATCTTCGGCAAGGCGCCGGGCGTTTGCGCAGAACCACACGTGGGAAAAGCGTTTCGAGACTCTTCACCCAGCGGTTGTTTCTGCCTTCCCCAAGGCTTCCATCGTGGTGGTGACGCACAACAACCTTCACCTCACGAAGCAGTGCCTCGAAAGCATCTTTGCCCGTACCGAATGGCCAAACTACGAGCTTTTTGTGGTAGATAACGCCTCCAGCGACGGTACCCCGGAGTATTTGCGCGAGCTTGGCCGAGAGGATCCCCGCGTACGAGTCATCTTGAATGCGGAAAACCGCGGGTTTGCTGCCGCCAACAATCAAGCCCTGCGTGAGGCGCAAGGGGAATTTATCGTCTTATTGAACAATGACACCGTAGTCACCCGCGGTTGGCTTTCAGGACTGATTCGCCACCTGCGCTCTCACCCGGATTTTGGCCTCGTGGGACCGGTGAGCAATTGGATAGGGAACGAGGCACAAGTTCAGGTGGGTTATTGCTCTTTAGAAGACATGCCGCTTTGGGCGCAAAACTACGTGAAGGACCACGATGGCGAGTTCTTCGATATTCCCGTGGCTGCCCTTTTCTGCGCCGCCATGCGCCGCGAGACTTTCACTCTAGTGGGTGAGCTAGATGAACGTTTTGGTCTGGGGATGTTTGAGGATGACGACTACGCCATCCGCGTACGGGACGTGGGCCTGCGGGTGGTGTGCGTGGAGGACGTCTTCGTTCATCACCACGGAAAAGCATCCTTTAAGAACATGCCGCCAGCGCAGTATCAAGAGCTTTTCGAAAAAAATCGCGCCCTCTTTGAGGCCAAGTGGGGAAAGGCGTGGACACCGCATCGGTATCGCTGGCAGCAGTGAGTTTTTCCACCAAGCAGGCGTTGGTGGAGCAAGTAGCCTGGGTTAGCCGCCGGGCGCAGGAGCGGCGCGGACTGGTTTACTTTCCGCCTTCCATAGGTTGGCACATTGCCTCAATCCAGCGCCCTCACCACTTGGCCCGCGCCTTTGCAACGCTCGGTTTTGCCGTTGTCTTCGACTGCTCCAATGCCCATGACCCCGTGTTCGGCTTTTTCGAAGTTGAACCGGACATTTTTCTCTTCAAAGCCCCTCGCGAGTTGTTGGCTGAAATTCCCGTAACGCTGGTTTGGTGTTTCGTTTACAACGTACCCTTTCGCCTCTATGTAACACCCTCCGCATCTATGGTTTACGACGTTATTGATGCTTTCCACGTTTTTCCCTACGGACGAAGCTTCCTCGAGACAAACCACCGCTGGGCACTGCAGTGGGCCGATCTGGTGACCTGTGTTTCGAAAGAGCTTTTAAAAGACGTCCAAGTATCACGGCCAGACGCTCTTTACCTCCCTAACGCGGTAAAAGCATGGCGCTTCGATACCCACGGCGTTCCCATGCCCGAAGATCCAAGCCTGGCGCCATTTTTTCACGCAGCCCACGGGGACTCACCGGTGGCCGGCTACTGTGGCTCTTTTGCCCAGTGGTTCGACTTTGACCTTCTTTACCAGGTGGCGCAGCTCTTACCTCGGTGGCGTTTCCTCCTTATCGGTCCCCACCTGGATAAAGCTGGCCACTCCCATCCGCTCTTTGCTGAACCCCACGTTTTCTACCTTGGTCCTCGCCCCTACCCCAGCTTACCCTTTTACATGCAGCACTACACTGTTGGAGTCAATCCCTTTCGCGACAAAGACATCCTGCGCGGTCTTTCACCTTTAAAGCTTTACGAAAACCTGGCGGCGGGAAAGCCCGTGGTGGTAACGCCTTTCCCCGAGGCCCAGGGTGTTCCTGGAGTTTTTGCCGCGGAAACTGCAAGCTCTTTTGCTTCCGCCTTGGAGCACGCAGCCCAGTTGACCAACGATCCCTCCTTTGTGGCGCAACTGCGCAGCTTTGCCCAAAAGCATTCTTGGCTTGACCGTGTGCAAACTGTCTTGGAAAAGCTTTTCCCCAAGGGTCTCGCGACTTTTTCTCCGCGTTTTGAAAACCAAAAGAAAAAAAATCCCTCCTGAGCTGGGAAAGCTGGTTGACCCTAGCGGTGCTTTTCGCCGCCGCCGTGAGGACGTTGCGCGGCGCCTTCGAGCCGGTGATGGTTCTGGCCTTGGGCACTGGGGTTATCGTCCTTTCGGGTGTTCTTACCCCGGAGCGTGCTCTTGCCTCCCCAGCAGAAGTTGTGGTGGCGTTGCTTTCCGTGGTGGTCACTCCCCTGCAAAGTTCGGCGCTGGTAGAGCACGTGGCGGAGGCACTTTTTGGCAAGAAAGCTCGCTGGCTTAAAGTAATTCATCTCTTGCCAACGTAGGGAGGGGTGGCTTTTTTGCCCGCGTTTATTGCCAACACTTCCGTCGTTGCGGCACTCATTCCCGCGGTGCAACCCTGCGCCCGGGAAAACAAAAACGCACCCCCAAGCCTTCTCATGCGCCTTTCCTTTGCCGCGATTCTCGGAGGTATGTGTACCCTTTTGGGGACATCAACGAACCTTGTTGTTCACGGCCTTCTTCTCGAACACGGCGACCGCGGTTTGGGACTTTTTGAAAGAAGCCACGTAGCCGTACCGACGGCCCTTTTAGGCTTGCTGTTCCTTTCGTTTGTAGCTCCACACCTCATCGCTCGTCGCGTAGACCCTATAGACGAGCTGGAACACAACCCGCGGGAGTAGGTAGCACGGTTGCCGGTGACGGATGTAATTCGCCTCCCGGGCAGACACGTGGGCGCATTTCGCCGCCTCCCTGGGCTCTTCTTGGCCGCGGTGGAACGCAGGGGAGAGGTCCTGTCCCCTGTCGGTCCAGAACTTGAACTCCGGCAAGATGGTGGGCCACGTGGCCAGCATCGAGAGTCTCGCGGGTACACCTGGTCTTGCACCAGCAGAAGATCTCGGGGACCAACAACTTGCTGGCCTGGAATAGCGCGGCTTGCTCGTTGAGGCTGTGGTTTCTCCCTCCTCGCCCCTTGTGGGACAAAATATCCGCGATGCGAGAATTCGCGGTCACTACAACGCCGCCGTACTTGCTATTCACCGCCACGGGGAGCGCTTATTTGGGCGGCTGGGCGATATTTCCCCCTGGTGACACTTTAGTGCCGGAGATCAGGAGTTTCTTGCTCGCCACCGGTACTCCAAAGACTTTTACTTGGTTTCCCGTGCCGGCAACGTCCGCGGCCCGTTGAAAAGGGGCGATGAAGTTGCCCCACTAGTTCTCGCAATGATTGTACTGGCCTCGGCTTTAGGCTTTTTGCCCCTGC
>CALHAH010000022.1 GCA_937934115.1 uncultured Thermoanaerobaculum sp. | reverse complement strand
TTTTGGGGGCCGATTTGCAACCCGTGCTTTACCGCGTGCTGCCTGAGGGGGTAGAGTACACGGTGGCCACTGCTACTGGGTGGTCACCTAAGCGGATTCTCAAGCTCAGCGAAGGCGTCAGCTTAGACCAAGCCATCGCCCTGGTGGAAAACCTGGCAAGGTAAAGGCCCACACCCCCAGACTTCTGCACGGGCTTTCATACCAAATCCCGAATGTACGCTTGTCGTCGCGAAAAAAAGGCAAAGCCTCCCAGCAACATGGGTATCGCTACGGCGCCGCTGAAGGCCACGGCTGCGAAGCTCGCATCCCCACCCACCAAAAAGCAGCGAAGGATTTCCACCACCCCAAAAAGTGGGTTGAGCACCACAACCTGGCGCCATCTTTCCGGAACCACACTCAAGGGGTAAAGAATTGGCGTGAGGTAAAGCAAAAAACCCATCACCGTCGAGGTCACCGGCACCGTATCCGGCAAATAGGCCCCCGCGGTGGCAAGCCACAGGCTGCCCGCTAAAAGAAACATAAGCACCAGCCCTAGCCCCCCCAGGAAAAAAGGCACACCGGAAAGCTGTACCTGTCCAGTGATGGCGGCTAAAATCACCAAAACCGTGAAGGTGACACCATGGCGGGCCAAAACGGCGAGAAGCTCAGAAGCCAAAAGCACGCTCAAGGGCACCGGCACGTGCTTCACCAAGCCAGCGTGAGCGCGGAAGACCCCCGCCGCCCGTACCCAGCCTTCCTGCAGCAAGAGAAAAGGGATGAGCCCGGCCAAAAGCCACAGGGCAAAGGAACTTCCCGATGGGGCCAGGCCGCGCAGACCCAAGAACACGCCAAAAACCACAAGGAAAAGCGCAAACTGCAAAAGCGGCTCTACGATGGCCCACGCCAAGCCTAAAACGGAGCCGGCGTAGCGAGCCTTCACCGCCCGCGCCGCCAGCGTAAGCACCAACTGCCTGTGCATCCATAGTTCCCGGAAAAAGCCCACGGCCACCTCCTCCCCGGCCCAGGTATGCTACCCGCTTTTGCCCCCGGTTGCCGGTGGGTACGCGTGCTCCGTGCCCGTTCCCCACACCGCTTTTGGTTTCCCTTACTCCAAACGCAACGGCAGGCCGGCTCTGGGGTTTTCGCTGTAGAGATCTGCCACCCGCTGCGCAAGCTCCCTCCCCGCAGGCGAGACCACCTTCGGCACCACCACCTGCACCGTGTAGTAATGGTCGCCAAAAACACCGGTACGCACGTTGCGCACGCCTTTGCCCCGCAAACGGAAACGCTGGCCCGACGACGTCCCCGGCGGGATGCGGGTGCGCACCGGCCCGTGAATGGTGCCAATTTCAATTTCTGCACCCAGATAGGCTTCGGTGAAGGTCACGGGGACCGTGGTGTAAATGTCATCTCCCTTGCGCTCGAAAAAGGGGTGAGGGGCAACTTTTACGACAATGCTCACTTCCCGCCCGTCGGGTGTGCGGGAGCGAACCCGGTCACCGTCGCCGATGCCTGGTGGGATGCGCACGCGAAGCCTGTCGGTGTGCACCAACAGGCCGCTGCCCCGGCAACGGAAGCACAACGCGCCCGCAGCCACGCCGCTGCCACCACACTGCGGGCAAGGCACCTCCCGCCGCACGGGAACCACCACCGCGGCTCCTTTCACCGCTTGCTCAAAGGAAAGCTCCACCGCGGCTTCCACCGGCTCCGGCGCCGGCCGCGCCTGCGCCCGCACCCGGCCGAAGAGATCCGAGAAGATATCCCCCAGATCCTCGAAGCCCCCAAAGGATACCCGGAACCCACCAAAGGGGCTGCCAGCACGTGCCCGCGCCCGCGCCTGGGCTTGCGCGGCAGCACGGGCCGCCATCTCGGCTTCGTCAACGGTACCGAATTTGTCGTACTGTGCCCGTTTGGCCGGATCCGAAAGCACTTGGTACGCCTCTTGAATTTCCTTAAACTTTTGCTCGGCTTCCGGATTACCAGGGTTGACGTCAGGATGGTACTTCCGCGCCAGCTTCCGGTAAGCCTTCTTAATTTCCTCTTGACTGGCGTCTCTGCTTACCCCCAACACCGCGTATAGGTCCTTCATAAGCACCTCTTCTTCGGGCGTGCCGCCCGTTACAAAATATGAGCGATTTTTTATCAACTTTCAATACCCCGGGGACCCACAGAACCATGCGGCGCCAGCCCTTCGCGGCAAGGCTTAAGAAAGGGCGTGAACAGCCGCCGCGGAGCGGCGGCCCCACAATTTCGCGGCGGCCCCACAATTTCGCGGCAGCCCCACAGAAGCGAGGCCCAGCTTTGTTGGGCCGAGCGGTGGGGGTACGTGGGGCCAAGCCGGCCACGGGTGGGTGGGAGGAGCGTGGCCGTGCCACCCGCGTCAGATAACCGGCGGCCCCACAGTTTCCCCGCGTGGGCCCCACCGTTTCCTCGCGGCGGCCGCACAGACGGAGGGGGGCCCCACGCCATGGAGGAAGACAGCAGATCGGATGAACGTTTGCTACGAGAAGTGTGAGCTAGAAACCCACTGCGTGCCTTTTACACGTCCACACCCAGTATCCGGCGGGCCACAAACCCCACAGCAAAGGAAAGCGCAGCTACGGAAAAAGATAGCAACGCCATTTCCGCAAAGCGGCGGGTGAAGGGTTCATCCTTGGCCACGGAAATGTAGAAGTTAAACGCCGCAATGATGACCACCGCCACCAGGAGGGTAAGAGCCAAATCGAGGTAGAAGCTGGCAAAGAGCAAGTAAGGTAGGACCAACAACGTAACGGTGGCGATGTAGGCAATGCCGGTGTAGACAGCTGCCCGCAAGGGGTGCTTTTCGCTACCTTCGGAGCGGGTGGAAAGGTACTCGGAAGCCGCCATGGATAAAGACGCGGCAATACCGGTAATAAGCCCGGAAAGGGCAATGAGCTTGGTGTTTTGCAGGGCCAGTGTGAAGCCAGCCAAAGCGCCGGTAAGCTCCACCAGGGCGTCGTTAAGGCCTAAGACTACAGAACCCGCGTAGTGGAGCCGCTCCTCCTCCAACATGCCCAAAAGCTGGTGCTCATGTTCTTCCTCATCTTGAAGCCAAGCCTCGACGTTGGGTATCACACCCAGGAGATCCTTGTAACCCCCTTGGACTCGCTCTTCGCCCCGCTCCATGAGCTTCAAGCCAAAGGTCAGGCCAAAAACCCGAGCAATCCAGGTGTACACCCACACCCATAAGCGTTTGGGTTTCACCTCCTGGCCGGTGATGGCTTGCCAATCCCGAGCGTGACGCAGCTCATCAGCGGCAATGCGCTCTAGGATGCGACGGTTTTCCCCTTCGGGAAGGCCCCGGGCCAAGCGTGCGTAGATTTCGTATTCGGTGAGCTCCAACTGCTGAAAGGCGAGGAGCCGTTGCCGAAGGTCGGGGGTAAGTTCCATGGGCACCTCCCAGGGCTCGGCTCCTGCCTCAGTCAGCAAGGACAGAAGCCAAAGCGTTTGCGAGCTCTTCCATGGTAAACGGCTTTTGCAGGAAATGAAGGTGGCCGCTCGTCACCTTTTCCTGTAGAACGTGGTCAGGGGCATACCCCGACATGACGATTACCTTAAGCCGCGGCCACCGCTGCAGAAGACCTGCGGCCAACTGGGCACCACTGGCACCGGGAAGGAGAAAATCCGTGAGAAGAACATCAAAAGCTGGTTGGGCTGGCAGTTTCCCTGCCGTTTCCGCATCCCCAACCGCGGTCACCTGATAGCCCAAAGCCTCCAGCACCTGGGCTAAGGTCTTGCGTGCGGCCTCCTCGTCCTCTACCGGCAGCACCCGCTGCCTTTTACCCACTGGCACCGAAGCCGGGGAGGTGACAGGGGCAGGACTCGCCACGGCAACCGCCAAGGCAGGGAGGATCACGGTAAAGGTACTCCCGCTTCCCACCTTGCTTTGCACCTCCACCCGCCCTCCGTGTTGACTGACAATACCGTGCACCACAGCCAAACCCAAGCCCGTGCCTTTTTCCGCACCTTTGGTAGAAAAAAACGGTTCAAAAATTCGGGGAAGAACGTCTTCGGGAATACCACAGCCGGTGTCGCTCACAATCAAGCGCGCTTCCTCACCTTGCCGTTCTACGCTGATCGCCAGCCTGCCTCCCTCCGGCATGGCATCAATGGCGTTCACCACCAAATTCAAGATCACTTGTTCCAGTTGATTGCGGTCCATTTCCACCGTCAACGCTTCAGGGGAGGGACAAAGGACGAGGGAGATGTTCTCGGGCAACAGGCGACGGAGCAACCTCTCCACCCCTTGCACCACCACGTTCAAATCGAGGATTTCTCGCCGAGAAATTTCACGGCGCGAAAACAGGAGCAGTTGCCGAGTCAATGCCGCACCGCGCTGTACCAGTTCCTCGCAGGTCTGTAATTCCTCAGTGACCATGCCTTCCTCGAGCTTGCTCTTGAGGGAAAAAACCAATGCCGAAAACGCCTGAAGCAAGTTGTTGAAGTCGTGGGCGATGCCCCCAGCTAAGGCGCCAAGGGCTTGCATTTTTTGCGCTTCGCGCACAAGCGCTTCGCTTTTTTCCCGCTGCGTTACATCGCGAATGACTACCTCCATGGCCGGGCGTCCTCGGTACTGAAGGGGTGCCGCTGCCGCTTCGCCGCGAAAGGTGGTGCCGTCCAACCGCAGAAACTCCTCCACCAAAGGTGGCGCGGGCTTTCCCTGCTCAAGGGCGAGCCGTATTCGTTCTTTCACGGTTTCCCGAAAATCTGGAGCCACCAGCTCCAACGCGCGCCGCCCCACCAGCTCTGCGGGGTCGCGAGCACCCCAAAGGCGAGCAGCGGCAGGGTTGGCAAACTGTATTACCCCGTCCTGATGGATGACAATCGCGTCAGGGGAAAGCTCCACCAAGCGCTGATACTGAGCGGCCGTTTCGGCCAGGTCTTGCTGCAGTTGGAAGCGGTGCACCACCTGGGCCACTTCCCGCGCTGCCAAAGCGAGGACATCCAGGTCCTCGGGAAAGTAGCGTACGGAGGGGTCGTAGGACTGCACCACCATGCAGCCCAAGGTAGTACCGGCCACCTTTAGGGGAGCACCCATCCAGGAAACCGCCGGGCTCCCTATCAGCTCCACCTCGCCGGCTGCCACCAAGCGAGCTTCCTCTTCTGGATCTAGCAGCACAGGCCGGCCAGTGCGGATGACGTACTCCGTAAGACCACGGCGCGGCGGCCGAGGCTGGGGTGGCGCATCTTTTTCGTCCCGGAAGTAGGGAAAACGCACTGCGGACGCCTTCCCATCCCAAAGCGCCACGTAAAAGTTTTTTGCGGGAAAAAGAACCGCTATGTGGCGATGAACCTCGGCCAGAAGGCTTGCAACGCTTTCGGCCTCCGCCGTGGCGTGGGAAACGCGAAGGAAAAACTCCCGAAGCCACTCTCCCCGCCTTTGGGCGGTCACATCGTGGGCAACTCCTTGAATACCTTCAGGGCCGAAGGGACCCTCAAGGGGCGCCTCAAAAGCCTCGAGCACAACCCGCCGCCCTGAAGGATGGGCGATTTCCAACAAAAGAGGTTGCCCATCAAATTGGCCCGCTAGGTGTTCCCGGGTCTTTCTGCGAGCTTCTTCGTTCATGGGGTGATCGGTGGCCCACCAGTGCTTTTGGTTCAGCCACTCCGCAACGCTTCTGCCGGTGATGGGTTCAACGCTGGGGGACACATAGGTGACGTTGCCGTGAACGTCGCGGGTGTAAAAGAAAAAATGCGGGTTGCCTTCCACCAAGAGCTGAAAGCGTTGGTGGGCGCGGAGGAGCTGGTGGGCAACCTGCTGTTCTCCTCGTGATGCCCGTACCACCAGCCGCAAGAGGGCGTAAAGACCCGCGGCCGTGACGAAAACATAGGCCCAGCCCTTGAGCACTTCCCAGCGGTGAAGCACGGCAACGTCTTCGTGGGCCAGGGACTGAACCACAAACCCCGAAACCCAAATGTACAGGCCCGCGCCCAACGCGTACGCGAGGGCCACCAAAAAGGCACCCCACCTGCGCAACAGAAACCGCGTGAAAAAGGCCGCGCTGCGGGATCCCCTTTCGGGCACGATTTTTATTGTACCGCCGGTTTGTGGAGCCATTCCGTCGGCACTCCCTCCACCGTTTGCTCACGCTTTGCAGGCGGTGCCGCTGGTGGCGGTTTTTTTGTTCGGAAAAGCTCCACGAGAAGGATTGTGGATGCTTTAAAAAAAAAAAAGAGCCCACCAACGTGGGCTCATCTCGCTCCTGTGGGAAGACAAGTTCAGGCGCTCTTCCCGCTTGCAAATTCTTGCTGAAACTTCTGGAACGCCTCTTCGTCCAGGGTCAACGCCGCACCCATCACCGGTCGGGCACCATCGGGCAACGCCACACCCAAGGTTTGAGGTGTCAAGCGAGCCGCCAAGAACTCGGTAAACCTTTGCATCTCCCGCTTGAGCCATTGCACGGCGCGGTCTCCCACCTTCAGGGAAGCCAGAGCCTCGGTGTGCTCCACGGGGACGGCGGTTACGAACCAAAAAGCGCCGTAGGGATCCGCATCCAGCGGTACCGACCCGTGTTGGAGGCTATCGTTTACTGCCACTACCGTGGCATCCACTGGTGCCGGCACGGTAAGGGTTCGGGACAAGCGAAAAATTTTTGCCATGGGCTCACCCCTGCGCAGCGTGGTCCCCGGCTTGGGCAGCTCCACGCGGTCGGCGCCGCCCAGTGCTTGCGCCAGTAGCTCGTCAACTCCCAAACGCAGTTCGCCAGTTGGGGTGAGGAACGCCCAGGTGTGTCCCGGACTGAAGAACAAACCCTTGGGTGCATGCACGGGTGCGAAGGCGCGGGCATGCTCGCCAGGTGCTTCCCCGCGGCGACGGCGCAGCACGAGGCCAATGGCCTCAATGGAGACAAACAGGAAAATCGAGATAAGTACGATAATGACGGTCATGGTTCCCTCCCTGGAGGCGATCAGGAAGCAACGTGGCAGCTGACCCCTCCCCCTCCTTTGGGTGTTCCGGGTGTCTCGCCACCGCTGCTTGCTTCATGTGCACCTCCGCTTCGTGCTCTTGCAGAGTTCGTGCCAAAGGGGATGATTTAGGTAAGTTACTGATCCACACGATGATGGCAGAATGGAGCTGGATGTGCACAAGCCTACAACGCTGAAGTTTTCAACAGCGAGGCGCCGGCGCCGTCGTTTTTAACCCCCTGCTCGTGCCCACAGTAATTGAGAAAAGCGCCGAATGTTGAGACTGTCAACGGCGGTAAACACTCCCCAAAAACGAGGGATGGCCGTCCACACAAGAAAAGGCGGACAGCGCCCCAGCGCTGTCCGCCGCAGAACGGAGGTGAACTGGCCGCAACCTAGGGAACGTGGTTGCCTCCGTTGTGGCCGCGCGGTTTTTGCATTTTTGTCACAAAGAAAACCAAGGTGATGAGAAAGCAAATGACCAGGATGTTTTCCAGTCCCTTCGTTTCAAAGATGTTTACATAGTGGTAGTACTCCATGATCCTCCCCTCCTTTTTAGTGGCCGGACGCGGAAAAAACCGGCATGCGGTTCACCACCCAGCGGAACACCAGGATTTCGGCAAACACCACCATGAGGGAAACCCAAACTTCCCACACTGTGGGGTAGTACGTGACGGGAAGGTTCCAGTTAAAGGCAATGATCGAAACATTCAGGCGGTTGAGCAAAATACCCAGAAGGGTCATCACCGCTGCTATGCGCACCAAATCGAGACGTTCCTGGCGGTAGCCGTGCGTGAAAAGCGCACAGGGTATGAGGGTAAAGATAATCACCTCCACGAGGAACCACGCCCCCCACTTAGTTGCCAGGTGTTCCCAATGCTGCCCGTGGACAAACACCAAAAACTTGAGGAACAAATAGACGTACATGGTCACTGCGGCACCTTTGGCTAGGGAAAAAACGATTTCCTCAAAGGTTGCGTGATACCGAGGGTCAATGCGGTCACGAAATACCTTGTGGCTTATGGTGCCCTCTAAAAGGATCATTGAAATGCCGGCGAACACACTGGAAACAACGAAGAGGACGGGGATGAACTCCGAGTACCAAAGGGGATGCAGTTTGGTCTTGGAAAAGAGGAAGAGCGCACCAAGGCCGGCCTGGTGGAGAGTCGATAGGGTCACGCCCACGATGACGGTGCCCAAGGTGAGACGCTCCAGAATGCGCTTTGCTTTTTTGGCGTTCAGCCATTCGGCGATGACGGGCGAAAACTCCAAAAGCTCGGCCAGCATGTAAAGGAGGAAGTGCCACGCTACCAAGAACATCACGGAGTTATAGCCGAACTTATTTCCAATGATGGGGTTTACGATGTGCCACGGTCGGCCCAAGTCGAAGACCAAGGCCCCTGCGTAAAATACGTAGCTTAAAAATCCGTTGAGCACCGCAGGGCGGACGATGGGCTGGAGCTTTTCCACATTCAAGACATACACGCACAGAGTGATGATGTACGCACCTCCAGCAAAAGCTACACCGGTAATCACATCGAAACCAATCCACAGCCCCCACGGATACTCTTGGCTGAGGTTTGTCACGGCACCGAGCCCGTAGATGAAGCGAATGGCCGTGATAATGAGCCCACCAACGATGATGAAAGCCGCTAGTACGTTAAAAGGGGTTAGGAGCGGGCCTTTAGGTTTTAATTCTTGCAAAATAAACTGCCAACGAGATACCGGCGCTTGCGATTGGGCAACAGCCATGTCACTTCCCCCCTTTCTGCTTGGTAAGCTCCCAAATGCCATAGAGGACACTGGGCAGAAGGATGTCCACCAGAGGCACGGCGTAAAGGAACTCTCGGGTATAGTCCGGGAAGGTTTCCGTGCCTAAGTCGGTACGGAATCCCAGCTGTTCAAACGGTACACCGGCCAAATAAAGCCAGCCCGTGCCCCCGGCCTCATATTCGCCGTAGATGTGGCGAACATACCGATCCGGATTGTTGTATATGCGGCTGCGGGCAATTTCCATGAGTTCACGCTTCTTGCCGAACTGCAACGCATCCATGGGGCAGGCAGCCACACAGGCTGGGATTTTCCCTTCCTCTAGCCGAGAAAAGCACATGGTGCACTTGCGGATCCGTGGGTTGGGGCTGAAATACTCGAATTTGGGGATATTAAACGGACAGGCCAGCATGCAGTAGCGGCAGCCCAAGCAACGGTCGGGATGCCAAATGACTGGGCCTTGAGGCGTTTTTTCCATGGCGTTGCTGGGACAGGCGGCTGCGCAGGCGGGTTGCCAGCAGTGCAGGCACTGTTTTTTAACAAACACCTTGCCCTTTTCGGTATTGAAGGCGTTTACCACGGTAAATTGTTCGGGGCTCGTGTCCCGGGTCCGGGTCAAGCCCTCGTCTTCTCCTGGTTTGGGCACCGGCAACTGGTTGACCTCAGCGCATGCAATTTCGCACTGCCGACAGCCGATGCAGCGGGTGGTGTCGATGAGAACACCAACAAACTCTTCTTTCTCCTTCTCCTGGCGCTTAAACGAGACGGCGCCTACCGCCTTCGCCGTCGCCACCGCCGTGGCAGACGCTGCAAGTGTGAGGAATTTTCTCCGATTCATGGTCCCTCCTCCTCTCACCAAGGCGCCTTGGCCCCACTATGACAGGTCACACAGGCTTTACTGGCCACGGGGCCGGTGCCAAATTCGTGGCAGCGGCCACAGGTGAGATGAATGGCCACTTTGCGACTGGGGATCACCCCGTGACTGGCAGGCAGGGGCTGACTATGACAATCCGTACATGCAAAGTGCTCAGCCGTGGTTTCCTTTTTCCCGTGACACGCCAAGCACTGGTGGCCAGCCTTGGGGAGCCATTGCGGGTGCGGCGTCTCCAGGGCCGGAGCAGCCGCCGGGTGATGGCAGTCGGTACAGGATGCTCCCAGATCGGTTACGTGAAGGGCGTGCGGAAAGGTGACGGTTCCAATCGGGGACGGAAATACCAGCTCCTCAGGAGGATTTTGCTTCCCGTGCACGTCGCCTCTCGCTCTGGCTGGGCCTGGGCTAAAGCCAATCAAAACGAGAAGAACCGCCACAAAATTGCGGACTACGTGATTGTGTGAACATGCGCTCATGGGTATCCTCCTTTCCAATTCCCCTTTCACCCACGGCTCACCACGGCTTGTGGGCCGTAAAGCCTTTTGGTAGCGGCACAATGCCTATCTGCTCAGCGCAGGTTGGACAAAACGCCGCGTCCTTGAGATCCACTTCTTCCGCGCTACGGGATGAGGCCATGGCACACCATGGAACCGGGCAGTGCCTCAACCCAAACAAATGACCAAGCTCGTGCAGGGCTTCTTTGGCAAGGCGCCAGTGGAGGAGTTCCTGGTTGGGGGGGTAGCCGTTGTTTTCGGGGCGCAAACGGAAAAGAGAAACCACCGCCGCACCCCCCGAAAGCGAACCCAAACCAAAAATGTGCGTGAAGACCGGAAGGAAAATGTCCACGTCGGTAACACCCAAACGGCGAACCTGGTGTTTGCCGGGTAGGGGTTGCAGCAACCCCAAGAGAGTCATGGCGTCGTACTGGCGCCGCGCTGGGTTAAAAGCAGGGCTAGGATCTAACCTTTCCGGCATGATGGACACGGGGTGGTGAAGAATCTCCTGCAGGTTAGCTTGCAACCTGCGCACCACGGCCAAGGGAACCGCACCCACAAGCATAAGCTCCAGCGCCCAAGGCGTTGCCGCCACTAGCACTCCCGTTGACGCCATGCGATGCCATAACGCCGCATGCGGTTGTAAAGGGTTACGCGATCAATCCCCAGGAGCTTTGCTGCCTGGGTGACGTTGTGTCCACACCGCTCCAGTACATACTCGATGTGACGGCGCTCCACGGCTTCCAAGGACAGGTCATCGTCCTTGGGGGGCGCAACGGCTTTGCTTGGTGCAATGGGCAGATGCTCAGGTAGGACCGCCCCTTCGCGACAAAGCACCAAAGCTCGCTCCACAGCGTTGATGAGCTCACGGATGTTTCCTGGCCAAGGGTAGGAGAGCAGCAACTCCTTAGCCTTGGGCGAGAAGCAACACACCTTGCGCCCCATGGCTTCGGCAAATTTCTTCAAGTAATGGTTGGCAATTGGCAAGATATCTTCCTTGCGTTCACGCAGTGGCGGCAAATCAATACGAAAAACAGCCAAGCGATAGTACAAATCTTCCCGGAAGGTCCCCTCCCTTACCGCCTGTTCGAGGTCGCGGTTGGTGGCACAAACCACACGAAAATCCACGTGCACCGGTTGCGTGCCGCCCACGCGCACCAGTTGTTTTTCCTCGATGACCCGTAGGAGTTCCACCTGGACTTTCGGAGAAATTTCACCGATTTCGTCGAGAAAAAGCGTGCCGCCGTCAGCAAGCTCCAGCTTGCCTTTTCGCCGGCTCACGGCACCGGTAAAGGCTCCCCTTTCGTGCCCAAAAAGCTCTGATTCCAAAACCCCTTCCGGAAGAGCGCCGCAGTTTACAGCCACAAGGGGGCCAAAGGCGCGGGGACTTTTGGCATGAATCAGGCGCGCGATGAGCTCTTTGCCCGTTCCCGATTCTCCGCGAATCATGACCGTGGTTTCCGTGGGGGCCACTGATTCCACCAAGCTCATGACTTTTTTCATGGCTTCGCTCTCGCCCACCACCAACTCCCGGCCAGCGGCGGCCAATTTCTGCTTCAGGGCGATGTTTTCTTCCTTAAGGCGTGTCCGCTCACAAGCGCGTGCCACCACGCGAGATAGCTCCTCGGGGTCAAAGGGCTTCACCAAATAGTCGTAAGCCCCTGCTTTGAGGGCTTCCACCGCAGATGCCACCGAAGCATACGCCGTCACGAGGATAATGGTGGCGTTGGGGTCTTTTTCCTTGATTTGCTTCAAGAGCTCAAGCCCGTCCATGCCGGGCATGCGAATGTCGGTAATGATGGCATCGAAGGATTGCCTCCCCAAAGCGGCCAAAGCCCCTTTGGCATCGCCCACAGTCTCCACTTCGTAACCATCTTCCGTAAACCAGCGCGCGAGCGATTCCCGCATGTGGAGCTCATCATCCACAATCAGGAGGCGTGCGTTTTGCGAGCTCATGATTCCTCCTTTCCTTCCAGGGCCGCCGGCACCAAGGGAAAGAAAAGCGTTATCCGGCAACCCTGACCTGGGGCGGTTTGCAAGTCAATGTGGCCTCCATGCCGTTCCACAATGCCGTACACCACGGGGAGGCCAAGACCCACCCCGCCTTGGGATTTGGTTGTAAAAAAAGGCTCAAAGGCACGGGCAGCCACCTCGGGTGTCATCCCAGGCCCGTTGTCCTCAACGGTTACCGCCACCCCTCCATCTGCCCGCGCGGTTACCACTTTCACGTGCCCACCGCTGCCCGCCATCGCTTCAGCGGCGTTAATCAGCAAGGCCATGAGCGCCTGCTGAACCTGTCCCGCATCTGCGACTACGGATGGTAGATCAGGTTGCAACTCCATGACTGCCTTCACGTTGCTTAACTCAAGCTTGTGGAGAACCAAAAAAACAGCTTTTTCTGCCACCTCGTTGAGGTTCGTGGGGGAAAAATCGCCATCTTTTTTCCGCGCAAAAGAAAGGAGTTGGTTCACGATGCGGCCGCAGCGACTGGCCTCCGAAGCAATGGCATCTAAAAGACGCAGGATTTCTTCCCGATCTTCTGATGTGTGCTGGGCCTTGATGCGCCGGCTCAAAAGCTTGGCATAGGTTACGACGCTGGAAAGGGGGTTGTTAATCTCGTGAGCTACTACCGCCGCCAGTTTTCCCAAGGAAGCCATTTTTTCCACTTGCAGGATGTGATCCTTTGCTCTCTCCAGCTCTTGCGCTTTTTCTTCCACCCGCATTTCCAGTGTTCTTCCCCACTCCAGCAACTCCTCACGCGCCGTTTCCAGATCGCGCGCCATACGGTTGAAATGTTTGGCCAAATCAGCTAACTCATCGCTACCCACTTCCGGAACGCGCGCGGAAAGATCGCCAGCGGCAATTTTTTGCGTGTGAGCGATGAGGGTGCGGACCCGAAGGTGCACCATTTGTCGCACCGCCAGGGCGGTAGCGCCAATGCCAAGAGCAATCCCCAGGACACTTACCACGGTCATCCCCAAAGCACTCTCGGCTCGGATTTCCTCATGGGGCGTGAGCCACACATTCACATCCAAGATTCCCAAAAGGGTTTCCGTTTCCGGATGCACGTGGCAACCCCCTTGCGAGCACTCCTTTTCGTTGAGGATGGTTTGGATAACCCCCAAAGCACGTCCCCCCTCCCCAGTAACTTGCCTGGTGCGAAGTTCCGGCGGCAGTTCCCGAGGGGGTACGGCACCGGTATGGCAAACCACGCACTGCTCATCGTTAAGACGCAAGCGGCGGCCAATTTCTGCCGGTATGCTGGAGTACATGATGGTGCCATCCTTGCGCATGATGCGGATGACGCCCATTTCCCCTTGCCGAGCCAAGGCCTCCACGGTGGCTTGAATGCGCTCCGTGTCATTGTGGAGCATGCCGTCGCGCGTAGCGGCCACCACCATGTCGCCCAGTTGCCTGCCGTTGAGCTGCAGGATCCGCAAGGTCGCTCGTTTTTGGAGCCACAAGTTGAGCGCGGTCATGGCACCAAAAACCACCACCAAGCCGATAGCCACAATGGTAGTCAGTTTCGCCGCTAGCCTCACGTTCCCATCCTTTCGCGGTCCTTCGCTTGGACCCTGGGCAGGGCCACCATACTCACCCCCTGCTGGGCTTTTGCAGAGGTCGTGCCATATATCACAAGCGTGAGACGATGAAAATGCGAAGAATCGTGTTTCATAATTCAACGGTACCACAGGTGGCCGCAAGGTAAAAACACCCCCCAAAGGAATAAGCCTTGTAGTTCAAGGGAGATGAGGGGTTGGTCGTGGAGAGCTTCAGCGTTGAAAAACACAACAGCGGTAGTTGAAAACCACAACACTCTTGCCCAGAGGCAACGGGGCCCTTGCTGCGCTTTTCATCATGGGCCTAACCGAACCTGCCCGCAATAGTTCGCGGGACTAAGCACAGCCCCCAAAACCCCAGCACGTCCTAAGCCAGCCTGCCGCGCCTGGGGCAGGCCACCTGCCAAGTTTTTTAGCTTGCCACGGTCCCAAAAATGAGTCCCGACAAGGTAGCCATAATCACCACCAGAGAAACATAGGTAACGGTCTTCTTAGGGCCAAGGTAAGAGTTGATGACCAACATATTGGGCAAAGAAAGTGCTGGTCCCGCAAGCAGCAAAGCCAGAGCTGGTCCCTTGCCCATGCCGGCACCAAGGAGGGTTTGCAAAATGGGAACCTCGGTGAGGGTGGCAAAGTACATAAACGCCCCCACCACCGACGCCACAAGGTTGGCACTAAGGGAGTTGCCACCCACCACCGAGGCCACCCAGCGGGCTGGAATGATTCCGTGGTCCAGACCAGGCCGGCCCAACAGCCAGCCGGAGACCAAGACTCCGGCGAAAAGGAGAGGAAAAATTTGCTTGGCAAAACCCCAGCTCGCTTCCACCCAGCTACGCAACTCTTCTCGGTCGTACCAGCGCCAAAGCATTAAAACTAAAGCCACACCCAACACCGCCACCAGGACCCAATGAATTCGCCATATGAAAGCAAACAGGCCAACCATCCGATTCGGTTCACCCCAGTTGGCAAAAACCAAAATGCCCACCATTACCGCCATGAAGGTAGCGTCTTGCCACCCCTTTCGACCTTCTTCCGAGCTCTGGTACGCGAAAGGATCCACCCCCGCCGCCTGCCGTTCCGCCTCCTCCCGCCGGAATATCACTGCCATGAGCACTCCCATCACCACCGCAAACAAAACCGCACCTATGGCCCTGGCAAGGCCAAGTTCAAGACCCAAAACTCGGGCCGTGAGGATAATGGCTAGCACATTGATGGCAGGACCTGAGTAAAGAAAGGCCGTAGCCGGTCCGAGCCCGGCACCTCGCTTGTAAATTCCAGCAAACAAAGGGAGGACTGTACACGAACAAACGGCAAGGATAGATCCCGAAACGGCAGCGACCCCGTACGCCACATGCCGGGGAGCAGTGGATCCCAGGTAGCGCCACACTGCCCCCTGGCTTACGAAAACGCCAATAGCTCCAGCAATGAAAAAAGCCGGCACAAGACACAGCAACACGTGCTGACGGGCATAGTCCTTTAGGAGAAACAGGCCTTCCAAAAAGGACTGCTGCACGCGCGCGTGCTCTATGGGCAGAAAATACGCCGCCAAGAAAACCGCGACTATAAGGCCGAGCTTGGTCCGCTCATTCATGGTGCATTCCCCCCGCTACAGACCTGCCGCTACTCACACCAAACCAAGGGCGCGACGGACCTCCTCTGGTTTTGGAATTCGTCCAAAAATCACCACTTTACCATCCACGGCAACTCCTGGCGTGGCCATGAGGCCCAGCTCCACCATACGGTCAATGGATTCGTTTTTTATCACTTGGCAGGAAAGGCCCGCCTCTTCTACCACCTTCTGCACCACTTCTAAGGTGGCTTTACAGCGCGGACATCCTGGCCCCAAAACCTCAATTACCTTCACGTCGCTCATGTTTTTCTCCCCCCTTTGTGTCACGGCGCTAACCACCGATGTAACGCCGGAATCAGTACCCACAAACCAAGTCCCAAAAGCACCATACCAAAGGCGCGATGGAGGCGTTCACCCCACCGGGCCGCCCGGCTTGAAAGAAAAGCCGTGGCAAAACCACTTACCGCACCGGCAGCAAAGAGAAGCACCACATGACCTAAAGCGTAAACTCCCAACAATAAAATGCCCCAAGCCACCTGCCGTTCGAAGGCCACCAAAGACAGGATCACCACGAGGATAGGCGTGGCACAAGGTGACGACAGCGTACCGGTCAAGGCCCCCAAGGCGAAAGCCCCCAGCACGCCGGCACCCCGCAGCCTGCTCGGCCTTACCTGTGGTAAAGGCAACTGCACAAGGCGGGCTAGGTACGCCCCCATGGCCACGGCCACCACACCCAAGAGCACGAGCCAGCCTGGTCCCACGTCGCCAATCAACCTGCCAGTGAGGGCAGCCAACGCCCCCAAAAGCGTAAAACACAGCACCAAACCTGAAACAAACGCTAGGGTTAAAACCAGGGCTCGCTGTCGGCTCGTGCTGGTTCCGCCCACCGTGGCAACAATTAAGGGCACCGCCGCCAGCACGCAGGGACTGGCAGAGGACAGAAGACCCCCGAGAAAAACCAACGCTAAAGTGAGCAAGGGAGGGGCAGCCGCAGCGCGCTGGGCCAGCTCAGTAAGCAGGCTTTCCATTCACTTTAGTCCCTTTTCCGCCAATGCCGCCCGAAACTCCTCCAACGGGTAATACCCCATGTGCCGGAAAACCTCTTCACCTTTGGGGTTAAAAACCACTTGCGTGGGAATCACCATCACCCTGTATTGGCGGGCCACCGGGGGATGCTCCTGGACCCAAAAGTTGCGGATCTCCACTTTCCCCGCAAGCTCATCCCGCAGCTTTTGCAGAATTGGCTGCATAGCCCGGCAGGGGATGCAGTGTTCTCCTCCAAACTCCACAATGACCCATTTACCGCTTTTCAAAAGCGCGCTGAGGTCTGCGGGTGACGCCACCCCCACGGGGGGAGATGTTGGTCCTTGCGCTTCCGCAAAGCTCAAAGCGGTCATGAGAAGAACCACCGTGCCGAGGACGAAGCTTGTTTTTGTTTTCTTCACCGCAACCCTCCTTTCCGCCGCCCGCGCATTCAGGAGCTCCCCCCACTCCATGGCAGGGGCAGACAGTTCGTCATCTTGCGAAATATAGTCGAGCACCGTCACCTTGTCAAGTTGATCACGCCCCGGGACCACACTCCCTGAACCGCTACTTTTTGGCCCTACGAACCCCTCTCCAAGCCGTATCGAAACAGCCCCACGCAGAAAAAAAAGCCACAAGCCCACCCAGGCCGGTGGCCTTCCTGTTGTCGGAAGGCAATTGCGGCGCGCGCGAAGAACGCACGTCTACGGGATGAACGCGCCTGTCGCCAATCCCCAAAAGCGGCGTAGCACGCGTGGGCGCCAATCCCAAAAGTCGCAAGCCACCGGCGCCTACAGGTGGGTTTTTTGCTACGGGAGTGCACCCCAAGCGTTACGTACCGAAAGCCGCCCGCTGCCGTTGCAGCGTGGCAAAAGCCGCCACCGGACAAATGTCGTAAATCACAGGAACCCCTGCTTCAGTGCATCGTGTCACAGCTGCATCGGTGAAACACTCCGGCGGCAGCCAGAGCAGCGGCGCACCCTGGGCAACAAGCGTTGGCACCACCGCTTCCGTGACCTGTGGTGCTAAGGCCAGGATCACCGCATCCGGTTTTTCCGGGACCTCGCCGTAAGAAGAAAAGCATGGGGTGCCGTCAATTTCCGTGCGCTTGGGGTTTACCGGAAAAACTCGGTAATGGTCCTTCAGTGTCTGGAATACCTTATGGCCGTACTTTCCCGGCTCGGCGGAGGCTCCCAGGAGCGCGAAGCTTTTGGCATTTTTGAGCACCTGAAGAGCCTGTTGCATCATGGGCCCACCTGCAAGAGCTAAGCGCCAGACTCCGCGCCCCCCAGCTTCGCAGCAATGAGCGGGATGAGCTCATCAGTCACCGGCGGGCCCATGGAGACGATTTCCCGACCCACTGCAAAAATGGGACACGCCTGCAAGCCAAAGGAATTCAAAAGACGAATAACGGCGCCATCCCGATCCAGCCGGAGGGGTTTCGTCACGTCAATGAAGTCCACCGTCACCTCCGGCAGGGCCGCTTTGATTTGCTGCGCCCACTGCTCCAGCTCCTCCTGAGCTTGGCCCACCGGCCCGCAGCAACTGGAATCAGGGCCGCAGGGAAACGACTGGGGTGCAAAGTAAAGACGCACGTTTTTGTTGTTGTCGCTCATGAACCTAACCTCCTACATGAAAAGGTTGTACACGTACCCGGCCAGCACGCAACCGAAAAGAGAAACCCCCACGTACAAGGCCAGCACCTTCGCCCGAAAAACTCCGGAAAGCATAGCGATGGAGGGCAAAGACAACCCCGGCCCCCCCAACAGGTACGCCAAGGTGGCACCTGGTCCCATGCCTTTGCTCATCAGTGCCAGAGCAGTAGGCACTTCCACGTAGGTGCACACGTAGGCTAAAACCGCAACCGCCGCGGCCACGAGCACGCTGTTGAGGGCGGTACCTCCCACCCAACTGGTAATGAGTGACGTGGGCAAAAGCACCTTAATCGCCCCAGCAATAAGCACCGCCAGCAGCAGATAGCCATTCAGCTGAATAAACAAGCGCAAACCCGTGCGGCCGGTTTCCGCAAGCTTTTCCCAGAGGGACGCACCCGCCATACTGGAGCCCGTAGGTAACACCGCGCAAGCCCCCACGCTTTTAATGTGCGCCTCCTCCGCCTCGTAGAGCTTCCACCGCCCGTCGGCCGTACGTTCTACCATCCCACCTTCTTCCAGCTGCACAAGCTTGGCCTCGGCCCCGGGACCCAGTTCTTCTGCCCGTACCCCTGCGGGGTTTTGCGCCGCTAGCATGCCAAAGCGAAAGGCAAACTGCGCAAGTTCCGGGGAAAGTTTGGGTGGAATGTAGATCTTCAAGAAATGGCGGGGGTTGCGGTGGCGCCGCTGCCACGCCACCAAAACCCCACCCACCGCCAGAGCAATGCCAAAGGTTGCAATCACCCTAGCCAAGGCCATGGGCCAGCCCAGCACCCCCGCAGTCATGAACACCGTGGGGATGTTGAGCATGGGCGCCGCCACCAGAAACGCCATAGTGGGGCCCAAGGGAATACCCGCCTCCACCATACCGGCCAACACCGGCACAATGCCGCAGGAACAAATGGGAATCACGGCTCCGGCGGAGGTGGCCAAAAGATTGGCCTTAAAGCCCCCGTACCCCATCTTCGCCTTCACCTTCTCCCAGGAAACAAAAACGATTAGCGCCCCGGCAATGAGCATGCCCACCACCCAGTACTGAAAGAGCTCCACCAAAACCGCCGCGGCTTTGATGTAAATGAACCACGCTACCTGGGCTACGTTCCAGGACAGGGGCGTGGGAATTTCCGCTATGCGGGCTTCCTCCCCTTCAATGCCCGGGGGTTGCAGCAAACCGTAAAGGTACAGTGATTTGATGGAAAGCCCATGATGCACGGCGTACACCAGTGCCGAAACGTACATCACCACCACCAAAGCCAAGTACAGCCACATGGTGGGCGTGGGACGAAACCCGTGGGTAGCCGCCGCTCCCGGGGTTTCCATGGTGTCTTGGGCGGTGGCTCCCTTCCCCTCGGCCGTACCGCCCAGGGTGTTAGGTCTACTTTCAAAAAACTCAGCCATGTTTCCTCCGCGCCCGCATGCAACGTTCCTTCCCCAGTGCTAACGTAAACACCACAAAACCGAAGTTTTTACGGGCTTACGCCTTTACTAGCTCAGCATCCCCTTGGACGCGCTTCCCAGAAAAGCTAGCCCCATGCATACCACTTCTTTCCTACCTTTAAAGGCCGCTTGCGCCCCCCGCTACCGCCTGGAGCCCCTGTTGCTCCCGCAACAAGCGTTGCAGCAACCGCTTGGTTTCTTCCTTGTCGGGAAAAGAGATGGCTTCGGTAGGACAGAGGGGTCCGCACTTGTCACAGAGAACCACGCAATTCTCCGGCGCCACCACAGTCATCTTGCCCTCATCCTCATTAAGCGCAAAGACACCGTTGGGACACATTTCCAAGCACTCACCGCATCCTCTGCACGCGTCAGCGTCAATCTTTGGCGCCCAAGGGATACGCTCCCGGGGGATACCCAGGTACGTGCGCCCAGGCATGGGTCACTCCTTTCCCGGCGCGCCGTCAGCCAACGCCGCCTTGATCCGTGCAAAAACGGCTTCGGTATCTTGCTGCGCCATGCTAATAGGAATCCAGTGCTCTTCATCCATGGGCACCCCGGCTTTGGCAAAGCCGTCGCGCAGCAGTTTTTCTTGCCGCTTCTCCGCGCACGCTGGGGTAATAAACTTGAGCGTTGGTGTCAAGAGGCGTTCCATGAGTTTTTCGCCGTCCCCCTCACACAAACGCGGGTGCAAAGCGAGGAATTCCACTTTATCACCCAGTTCCAGTCGTACGCGCTCCGCCAAGGCCCAAAAATCAATTTTCTCCATACTTGGGCACGCGCCCGAACAGGCACAAAAGAGCACCGCCCGGCCCTTCGGCTGCCCCATCTCAGATGCCATAAAGCACCTCCTTTCCCAAGGTTAGCCACAGCAACCGCCGCCGCGCGGGGCGGCACTGGCGGCAAAGTCAATTCCCAGCGCATCGGAGAGAACCCGATTCGTGGCCTGCAAGAAGCTTAATAGTGCCTGCGCCGCTTGGTCGCGCTTTTGCGCCAAGGGCGACTGCTGGATTTCCATTTGCAAGCGGTTCATTTCCGCCACGGCCGGCCCGAAAAGGCCCCGCCCCTGGGCTCGTGCTTGCCGAAACTGCATTGACAGCTGCTGCAGTCGCTCCATCGCCCGCCGCAGCTCAGCGTCGCTCTCAAAGCGGGCACAAGCTTGTTCCCACGCCTGCCAGGCTGGCGAACCCTGGATGGCTTCGGCCAGTGCCTTGGCCGCCTGCACCACGCCAGGGGTTACCGTTTCATGAACTGTGGACATCGTCACCTCCTTTTACCGTCCGCAGCAGCCCGGGCCTGCCCCAGGTCCGCAAACGGGGCCACGCCCGCCTGCGGAGGTCACCAGCCCCACCGACGAAAAACTCCGAATAAGCTTCGTAGAGCCACAGTGGGGGCACTGTGCTGCCAGTCCTTTGCTGTACTCCGCCACCGTAGCCCGAAACTCACTGGGCTTGCCACACTTTTGGCAAATAAACTCGTACACCGGCATATCACACCTCCCCCGGGACCACCAGCACCGGCGCCGGACTCTCCCGGGCCACATCGTGCGCCACGGAACCGATCAAACGCCGCCCCCCCCGCCCATGACGGCCCACCAACACCAGCCCCGGGTTCCACGCTTTAATGGCCGAAAGGATGCCACGGACCGCATGGTCAAAACGTACCTCCACAGTGACATCGCTTGCCCCGGCGTTGCGAAGCTCAGAACCGAGAGCATCGAGGCGGCGCAAATCCTCGCGGTTACATTCGTCCAGGCGGCTCGTCAAATGAGGGACGATGCGACTGTGTTCTTGCACATGTAGGAGATGAAAGGCAGGTGCTGCTTTCCGTGCTAACAGCTTGGCGAAGGCTATCGCACCGCTGGAAGCTGGCGAAAAATCTGTGGCCAGGAGCACACGACTAAAAAGCGAGTCGCAAAAATGGCCACACTCCGCACCCGACATAGCCGCAAGCAGGTTAACTTTAATGACGAGCACCGGCAGCTGCACATGGCGCAAGATGGCATCCGCCACTGAACCCAGCCAAACTTCCTTCACCCAGGAGCTGCCATGGGAGCCAAGCACCACAGCTTCGGCGCCCTCCTGGCGGGCAATCCCTTCCAGTTCCAAGTAGGGCACGCCAAACTCCAACCTCCAGGAGGCAAAAAGACCCGCGTCCCGCAAACGTTGCGCCTGGCGCTCCAGCTTCGGCTCGTGGTCTCGGCGTAATATGTCCTCCAAACCCGCGGAGCGAGCCAAGCTGTGAACGTGGGTAACCGTCACCTTGCGCAAGCCCAGACCCTTCCAGCGGGCCACGCAGTCAAGGGCCATATCGGAAGCAGGGGAGAGATCCGTGGCAAAAACTAACCTTTCAAACATGGTGCGTCCCTTCCGCGGTCACAGCCGGAGCAGCCGCAAACCAGTGCTTGGTCGCCAAGCAAAACCGGCACACCGAAAGCATCACCGGCACCTCCACCAGCACCCCCACCACAGTGGCCAAAGCTGCCCCGGAACCGGGACCGTAAAGGGCAATGGCCGTGGCCACCGCCAGCTCAAAGAAGTTGGACGCTCCAATGAGCGCCCCTGGAGCCGCCACTGAGTACTCTACGCGGAAAAGCCTCATAAGCCCGTAGGTCAGCGACGAGTTAAAGTAGACCTGAATGATAAGGGGAACCGCAATCAGCAACACATGGAACCAGCGCGTGGTGATGTTTTCAGCTTGGAATGCGAAGATCAACACCAACGTCCCCAAAAGGGCAAAGACGGTAATGGGGTGGAAAAACGCCACAAACTTCTCAGCGAACCACGCCGGTCCTTTGGTGCGGATGAGCCACCAACGCGACAACGAGCCCAAGGCCAGAGGTACCACCACAAACACAAGCACCGAATAGATGAGAACCTTAAACGGAACTTCCAAGTCCGTAGCCCCGGACACCAAAAGCTTCACCACCGGCGCGAAGGCCACCAACATGATAAGGTCATTAACCGAGACCTGGACCAGCGTGTAGGCGGGATCACCGTCAGCAAGATACGACCACACAAACACCATGGCAGTACAGGGCGCTGCCGCCAAAATGATCACACCAGCAATATACTGGCTTGCCAGCTCCGGTCCAATCAGCGGCAAGAAGAGATGCTTGAAGAAGACCCAGCCAAAAACCGCCATGGAAAAGGGCTTCACAAGCCAGTTCACCACCACCGTAATGAAAAGCCCCTTCGGCTTGCGGCTCACCCGCGCGACGGAGGCAAAGTCAACTTTCAGCATCATCGGATACACCATGAGCCAAATGAGCACGGCAATGGGAACGTTGATTTGCGATCCTTCGCCAAACTCCAACGCACGCAGCGCCGACGTTAAACCAGGGAATAACTTACCAAGGGCAACCCCAACCACCATGCACAGGGCGACCCAAAGGCTCAAGTACCGCTCGAAAACGTTCATCTTCGCAGTCTTGCTTGTCATATCACTCCCGTTCTGCCTCCTTCTTCCTCGGTCAGCCACCTGTGTTGGCGGCCGTCACCATCGTTGCCTTGGCCCCCCTCGGCTTGAGTCTTCGCCAGTTTCCCCCTTCGCCTCAAAATGCTAGCCAGCATTTGCCGGCGACAGCGAAGGCGAACAACCTGGGGTGGAGACTCATTTCGTTCCCTCACGAAATATAGATGCATCCATGGCTGTTGTCAAGGGCGCACGCCAGCGTACAGCCTCGATCTTCCCCACGGAGAGCTTGCGCTTACGTTCCACCCCCTTTTCCGTTTTCCCCGTGGGCATGGTTCATAAGCACTTAAGCCAGCCTAGAGTGCACGGACACCACCAGCACCATTGCGCCCACGCCCACCGGCGGTGCGCCCTACGCCGCAAGCGCCGGGTATAAACCCAACCCAAAAGCCCCGTGCAACCACCACCGCTTTTCTCCAAAAACACGTGATCAGGGTACCGGGTGCACCCAGGGCCCACCCCTATCCCACGGGTTAGGCCAGGGGTTGTAAAGACACCTTCCCAAAAGGGCCACCGCGTCTGGCCGTGACCAAGAGCAGGAAGCAACGTGTGTTTTGGGGAGCGCGTAGCGGCTCCTTCAAGCCTTCCGCAAAGGCGAGACAGGAGAAATGCCCAGCCGGCCCAAATCTAAGTCCACGCGGCACAAGTCCTCGGGGCTGAAGCTTCGCAGGCGGGCCACAACCACAGCGTCCATGGCCACTTGTGGAATAGCAGCAAGTTCATTCTGAATCAGGGCGAGAAGCTCCCTGCCCTCGTCTTCCAAGTAGTAGAAGACCCAGCGACCGTCCTTACGCTGGCCCACGAGACCACCGCGCCGGAGGGTTGCAAGGTGCGCTGACACAGTGGAGGGAGCAAGCTGGAGAACGGCCACAATTTGACATACGCACAGCTCACCCGTGGCAAGCATAGCCGCCATCCGCAAACGCGCCGGGTGGGCCAGCGCCTTAAATCGTTGCACGAGAGTGGAAAGAGCCGAACGAGCCATGGTGTGTACCGCCCAGTATGGTAAAGGAGCCCACCGGAATCGTAAAGGGGGGCATAGGCGTCACTGGCGAGGGCACCGGTATCCTAGGTGCTGACCTTTTTTGTGCGCACCGGAGGGTCCATGGGTTTTCCAAAGCCGGCACGCAACGCGGTGGAGGGGCACCCTTCCACGCAGCGCAGGCAGTTGGTGCAGCCGTCAAAGCGCCCCATGGAGCGCGGGTCAATGCCCCAGGGGCAATGCAAGTGGCAGGGGGCAACTTTGGGATCCACGCAAAGGGTTGGTTCGAACCGCACTTGGAGAGTCCAGGGCAGCCGCAAAAAGTTCCACAAAGCCCCCACCGGGCACAGGGCCCGGCAAACCCAGCGCCGAGGCAAAAACAGCTCGGCCAGAAGCCAAAGCAAGAGCACGCTGCCGGTGACCACAGGGCGCACGCTCAAATAAAAAAGCTCCTGCGGTAGCGCCGTGACCAAGCGGGGAGGCGCAAGCAGTGCCACCAAGGGACTGGCCACCACAGAAGACGCCAGCAAGAAAACCAAGAGGGCTGCCATGCGCAGCGGTCGGAGCTTGCGGTAACCATCCGCGGTCCAGGTGCGGTGCAGGTGCAAGGTGCGGATTTTAAGATAGTCCAAGCCCTCGGATAGGAGACCCCAGGGGCAAACCCAAGAGCAAAAAACCGGGCCAAGCACGACTGCCAAGGCCACCACCGGCAGCAGTGCCAAAACTAGCGAGGCTGTTATCTTGCCAGCCGCCAGCACCACCGACAACGCCACCGCCGGTTCTAGCAAGTCCACCGGTCCTACCTTCAAGGAGGCGAGGTTTCCCATGAAACCCCGAAGGCCCCAGCGGTTCAAAAAGGGCAAAACCAGATACAACAAGGCCACAGCAAGCTGCACGGACCGTCGCAGGGGTGTCCACCGACGCGGCTTGTTCATTGGTCACCTCGTGGACGCACCACGATGGCCGGCTCCGCCACGGGGCATACCTTCTCGCACACACCGCAACCCACGCACTTTTCGGTAACCACCGGCTTGAGCTCGCCGTCTTGGTAAATGGCCTCACCTTCCAGGGGACACTCGTCCACGCAGGTGCGGCAAAGGATGCCCTGGTGCGCAAAGCAACTTTCGGGATCCACCACTGCCAGACCCATCCGCACCGCCCGTTTGTCGGTAATGGGGTCCAAGGCGCCGGTGGGGCAAACGGGCGGACACGCCATGCACAAATAACAGGGGATTTTCCGAGGCACCACCAGAGGTGTTCCTGCCCGTTCCCCGTAAATCCAAGAGGCCGGCTTTAAGGTTTTATAGGGACAAGCGGTTATGCAGCGGTTACAGCGAATGCATAGGGCGGCAAACTCTGGCTCCGGCCGTGCTCCCGGAGGGCGCAACGGAACTCGGCCGCAAAGAGCGGGAAAAAGCCCTCGCCGGGAAGCTTTCATTCCGGATCGTGGCCCACAAAGGTGGGGTAAACCCCCAAGATTCTTTCATCGTCTCGCAAAAGCTCCTCCGCCCAAGCTTCCAACGCCTCGCCGCTTTCCCGGCTCACCACTGCCGCAAGCCTCTCGCTCCCGTCGCCGCCCACCAGCTGCACGTGTGGGGATGCGCCCAGGCTGGCAGCCACGAAGGGCGCCTGCCCAGGCTTGGTGGTAATCAAGACGCCAGCAATGACCATGGCAACCTCCAAAAGGGCCCCGGGGAGGGATCGCCTCACCCGGGGCCCGGGCTTTGCACTTTAAGCCTTTTCAACCTTAACACCGCAAACCTTAAACTCCGGCTGCTTGGAAATGGGGTCCAAGGCATCAATGGTGATGAGGTTACACAGGTGTTGGTCATCGTGCATGTGAACGAACACCAGGTTTTCCCGGGATGTATCCGTGACCTTTACCTTGAATACCTGGCTCCCGCGGCGGGACGTGATCTTGACCTTGTCCCCGGTTTTAACCCCGAGCTTTTGGGCATCGGCGGGGTGCAGCTCCGCTACCGCTTCGGCGTTGGCGTGCACCAGCTCCTTGCAGGTGCGGGTCATGGTACCGGTGTGCCAGTGTTCGATGACGCGACCGGTGGTGTAGTACATGGGGTACTCGGCATCCGGTGCTTCCTCGGGTCCTTTGAACGGCCGCATCCAGACCACGGCACGGCCATCCGGTCTGCCGTAAAACTTGATGCGGTGCGGCCAGTCGGCAGGCACGAAGGGATCTTCGCCTTTGACGTAACGGCGGTTGGTTCCCGGATGATCAGGGGTGGGCAAAGGCCAAAGCAAACCGTGGGCTTGCCGCAAGCGTTCGCGCGTCATGCCGGTGAAGTCATATACGGTACCTTTGCAAACGGTGAGGATCTCGTTCCAGATGTCCGTGGGCGTCTTGTAAGGCACCAGGTGTCCAAGACCGAGACGCCGACCCAGATCACAGAGGATTTCAAAATCGGGACGGGCCTCACCCGAGGGCGGGATGGCTTGCTCCAAGAGCTGATACCGGCGTTCCGCGCAGCCGTAGACGCCTTCCTTCTCCGCCCACGCTGCCGCTGGCAAAACCACGTCCGCAAGCTCACTGGTGCGGGTGGGGTGGAAGGCTTCCGCCACCACCACGAACACGTCGTCCCGCTGGAGCGCCTTACGGTAGCGGCCGACGTTGGGCAAAGACTGGCCGGGGTTGGTGCACATGATGTAAAGGCACTTAATCTCGCCAGCCTCGACCTTTTGGAACATTTCCACTGTGGAAGGCCCGGGTTTGGGCTTGAGAGTGCCCTCGGGCACCCCCCAAAGTTTTTCCATTTCCTTGCGGTGGGCTTCGTTGGCAATCAAGCGGCCGTAGGGCAAGAGGTGGGAAAGGGCGCCACCATCGCGAACACCACCACACGCGTTGGGTTGACCGGTAAGCGAGAACGGGGTGGAGCCGGGTGTCCCAATTTTCCCGGTGATGAGGTGAAGGTTATGCACCAAGTTGTTGGCCCAAACACCCTCGGTCCGCTGGTTTAAGCCCATGGTCCACATGGACATAGAGGCTTTGCCCCTGGCCCCAAACCAACGTGCAGCCGTCACAATGTCTTCCGCTTTGCAGCCAGCGATGGCTGCTGCCTTTTCCGGGGTGTATTTGGCCAGGAAGGCCTTGTAATCCTCAAAGCTCTTGTTGGTCTCGGTTCCTTCACCAAACACCACATGGTTTTTGATGAACTCCTCATCAACGTACCCTTCATGCACGAGGACGTAAGCCATGGCATTAAGGATGGCCAAGTCAGTGCCGGGCTTGAAAGAAATGTGAAGGTCCGCAATGCGGGCGGTGGGAGTACGGCGGGGATCCATCACAATCACCTTGGTGCCCGGGGCTTTTTCCTTGCGACGCACGATGCGCTGGAAGAGGATGGGGTGTGCTTCCGCCGTGTTGGTGCCCACCAGCAGGAACACATCGGCGTGGTCAATGTCCTCGTAGCAGCCCATGGGTTCGTCCTTGCCAAAGGTGGTTACGTAACCACCCACCGCCGAGGCCATGCACAAACGCGGGTTCCCGTCCACGTTGTTGGTGCGAATACCTGCCTTAAAGAGCTTGTTGGCAACGTAGGTTTCTTCGGTCAAACCTTGTCCGGAGCCGTAAAAAGCCACGGCATCGGGCCCGTACTTTTCGATGGCTTCCTTGAACTTGGATGCCACCAAGCTCATGGCTTCCTCCCAGGAAGCCCGCACCAGTTTTCCATCCTTGCGAATCATCGGGTACAGGCAACGGGTAGGGGCAGTGAGAATTTGCGGTAGTAGAAAACCTTTCAGACAAAGGAACCCCTGGTTGTGGTTGTCTTTGTCCCCTTTCACTGCGAAGACCTTGCCGTCCCGCACGCCAATGTAGAGGCCACAGCCGGTGCCGCAGTACCGGCACACGGACTTGACCCACTTCTCCCCGCCCGCCGCTTGCACCGGCCTGGGTAAACCCGAAAGTGCGGCCAGAGCGGAAGCAGCAGCCGCTGATTCAAGAAACTCCCTTCTGGAAATGCTCATTTTCCACCTCCAATCTTATGGGGGTTGAGCTCATGCCCCGCATGGCAGGAAAAACAATCCTTCCCTTTGAAAAAGGGGTTGGCCAAGGAATCCACCTTGTCGTTGTGGCACCCCACACACCGGGATACCGGTGCCCGGCGCACAAACTCGGGTCCAACCGTGCCGTGGCACACGAAGCATTTCACGTTCATGAGTCCGTGGCGGCTTTGGTACCAAGCCTCTACAACTTCCGGGGTCACCTCGCGGTGGCAGACGTCGCAGGCTTCTTGAGTGTCCACCTGGGGGTGCACTGCCCTCGTTTTCTTTGGTGGCGCTGCCGCCAACACCAAGGGCAACACCACCAGCAGGCCAACAAGAAGTCTTGCCTTCATAACCACCTCCTTTACATGATCTTCAGCCCACCAAAGGTAAAGGTGAGCTGGGTCCGCAGCTCCCAAGCGTTCTTGGCGTGGAGGTTGTTGCCGTTCACCAGGTACAACGCCGCGTCACCTGGCCAGAAATAGCCACCCCGCAGCGTCCACACCAAGTTGTCCATCACCGTCCAGTCCAGCTTGAAATCAATTTCTTTGCCCAGATCGCGGGAAGACGCAGCACCAAACTCACCGGGATCAATGGCGCCGTTGCGATTGAGATCAGCCCAAGGGTGCAGGGCTTCCGTGGCGCGAATGTACGTCCCCGAAACGAAGAGCTTCAGGTCCGGGCGCAGGGGGAAGGTGGCATTTAGCTGCAAAAGCGTGGTGTTTTCAAACTCCCGGTAGCCACGGGATGCGGGCGAACCCAAGCCCTGAGGCGTAATTCCTTCTTCATCGGGCATGATGGAGTCTTCCCAAATTTCCGTGATGTAGAAAAACCCGTTGGTGCGGATTTTGTTGATGTTCCCCTTGCCGGACATGAGATCGTCATCGCCGGAGCCTAGGCCAAAGACTGCTCCGAGCGTGGTCTTGCCCACCGGCAGTCTGGCATCCACGTAAACGTTGTAGCCGCGCAAGTCGCCGTTGTTCACGTCCAAGAGCTGGAAAGGGCCGGAGTTAGCGTTGCGGACTTTGTCCTTGCCCGTCAGATAGTCCACCTCACCCTTGAGGCTCAGCTTGCCTACCTTCCCGGAAAAGGCCACACCCGCCACCTGCGCGCTGGTGATGTTAGGGCGAAAGCGAGCGTTGAAGTACTGGAGCTCGTTGGGGAGGTAGGTAGTCCCATCGCGGTAGCCGCGGTCAGTGTAGTACGCGAAAAACGGCTCCAGGTCAAAATTCTTAACCTTGCCCTGGAAATTCAAGTAGAAAAGATCGGCATCCTTGCCGTTGGTGGTTCCCACCGCATTGTCGGTGAGGCTATCAGCACCTTCGTACATCTTCGTCCAGGCTAACGTTGCGTTCCAGTCGCCGAATTTCCTGACCACCTGCACCCCATCACCGTCCTGATCCAATACCAAGAGGTTACCCAAGGCGTTCTTCATGCGGCCAATGCGGAAGGTGGTGTTTGCTAGCTTGGTAGCGTTAAACTCCACGTAGGCCCAGTCCACATGGACGGTGGAGTTAGTGTCCTTGTTGTTGTAAAGGTTGGAAAATCCCGGACGGAAATTATCGCGGTATTGATCGTCAATGCCCCAGATTCCTTGGGCGTAGTCCACCCGCATCACGGCTTTGAGGTTGGGTCCGTAGGCCAACTCGCTCTGCAGACGCAAGAGCTGAACGGCGTAATCGTCATGGTCGGTGACCAAACCCGAAGGCCGTGCCCCAAAGAAGAAGTTGTTTTGAGTGTAGCCGTTAAATTCGTAAAACCCAGAAAGGCTCAAGGAAAGCTTTGGCTTTTCTGGGCCAGCTTGCGCTGGGGGGGTTTGCGCCCACGCAAAACCCACAACTGCCGTGACCATCATGACAACCATCCATCGTTTCATCACCGCATCCTCCTTATCTTTGGTCTTGTTTTCGCAAGACCAGGGGAAAAGGGGAGGCCTTGGCCACCCTTTTTGCTTACTGCACCCTTTGCTGGTAACGGCTCTGATAAAAGTCCAGCATCTGCTGAATTTGCTCCTTGGTAAGTCCCTGGCGCCACGCATGCTCAGGGATTTGGTTAATACCTGCGGTTACCCCAGGGAGGAGGCGTTCCGCCTCAGGCAGGAACTTGGTGTAAAAGTGCTTGGCCACCTCGTAAAACCCATGCCACTGGGTAAAGTCGGGCCCCATCATGGAAGCGCCATGCCGCGCCCGACGGCCCTCATGGTGCCAGAGCTCGTAGAAGGTCCACTCGATGGGATCGTCAAAGGGTGTGGCCGTGACCTTGCCGGCGGCCTTGAGCTTTTCCATGATGTCGTTGGCGGGTTTGGCGAACTTGTTGTTCCACAGCTCCACGGCGTCATCAAACATCACGAAGTAGTTGTCCACCCAGTTTTTGCCGTGGCACTCCAGGCATACCTTCCTCATGCGGTCGCGCTTTTCTTCCCAGTTTTCTAAGCGCTTGGAGAAAAGTGGCCGCAAAGTCCAGGAAATGCGAGCCCCCACGTCATGGGTGGCTTTCATGGTAGGCGTAGCACCCATGTGGCAGGTCACGCACGTAGGTGCCGCCGTGTAGGTCTTGCCGACGATCCACTCGTCAGCATCCAAACGCATCTTTTCGCGCCAGGCGGCAAACATGATCCCGTGTTTGGACTCCTCGTAAACTTCCATCTGGGGGTGATCAGGACCCATATGGCAACGGCCACACGTACGGGGCTCCCGGGCTTGCTTTTTGGAAAACATGTGACGGGTATGACACGCGGTGCAGGTTCCCAGGGACCCATCAGGGTTGACCCGACCGATGCCAGTGTTGGGCCACGAGCCAGGCAGGGGCAAGCCATCGGTCTTCGGGTCGCCCGTCCGTTGGATTTGCACCGTGGAACCGTGGCACTGCTTGCACCCCAAGTTGGCCGCTGGGGGGCCCTCGACAATTTCACCCAAGAGGTTGTCCAAGGAGCCAATGAACTGCGCGGCCTTGGCATGGTGCGACTCGGTAAACTCCTTAAACTGCTGTTCGTGACAGGATTTGCAGTCCAAAGGCGAAGGAACCGTGGCGATCTTGTAGCCCTCGTGCAGCCACAGGTCTTTGTCACCGTCCTTGGCCTCATGGCAAGCCATACAGCCAATGCCCTTTTGCGCGTGCCGGGACTGCTCCCACTGCCGGCTCCAATCCACCGCCGCGTGTTTTTCGTCATGGCACTTAATACACGCCTTGGTGACCTCATCGGCGTAAGCTACCGCCGCCTTTTCGGGCTTGGCCCGCTCTTTTTCGATTAGTCCCACGATGATCACCGCAGCAGTAAAGGCCAAGGCAAATATGGCCACGACGATCTTCTTAAACTGAAGACTCATAAACCCTCCCTCCTTTTAGTGCGTCGCTAAAGCTTCCCAAAGCAGGAACGTCACCAAAAGCAAAGCCGCCACCGCACCAATGACCGTTCCCAACTCGCTACGTGGTTTCACTTTGCGGATCCAGCCGTCAACGAAAGGCCAAAACACAAAAGCCACACCTCCTAAAAGTAGACCGGCCATGGCTGCCCACAGAGGAACGAGCTTCAACCACCGAAACACCGGGTAGAAGTACCACTCGGGCTTGATATGCAAGGGAGTTTCGTCGGGGTTGGCCGGCGGGCCGAGGTGGGCGGGAAAGACAATGGCGAGCATGGTGACCAGGGTGAGGAGGAACATGCCCACCAACAACTCGGTCGTCACGTGGTCAGGGAAGAAAGCAAAAAATCGGTTAGGGTCGAAGCGGCGCTTACCTTCGCGATCCTCTTCCACCGTAAGGGGTGTTTCTTGAACTTCCGGCGGGGCTTCTAACTCCATAACCCCATGAATCCGCAACAGGAAAATGTGCAAACCCAAGAAGATCACCATCAGGGTCGGCATGGCCCCCACGTGAAACACAAAAAAGCGGGTAAGGGTGGTGGGGTTAACGGTCTCACCCCCTCGCAGGAGCTTGGCGATCCATGGGCCAATCAGTGGGAACTGTTCCGCCACGTTGGTGCCCACGGTGGCCGCCCAGTAAGAAAGCTGATCGTAAACTAAGGCGTAGCCGGTAAAAGCGAACCCTAAGGTAGTAAACAACAACCCAGTGCCCACCACCCAGTTCAGTTCCCGGGGCTTACGGTACGCACCGGTGAAAAACACCCGGATCAGGTGGAGACCCACCGCCAAAACCATGAGGTTGGCAGCCCAGTGATGCACCGAGCGGATCCACCAACCAAAGGGAACCTCTTCGGTAATCATGCGCACCGAGTTGTAGGCTTCGTCGGGGGATGGACGGTAGTAAAAAGTCAAAAGAATGCCGGTGACCACTTGAATGGCCAACAGCATGAGGGGCGTCCCGCCCAAGCAGTACCACCAGTTCTTCATGTGGTGGGGGATGGGTTCCTTGGACAACTCCTCGAAAATTTCAATGTTAACCGGTACCCGTTCCCGCAAAAACCGCAGCCACTTCGGTAATGCGCGCTGATTGGCCATGCCTTACCCCTCCTTTACCGGCACCGTCACGTACACGTCCTGCCCGCTCACGCGCACCGGAAACGACGGTAGGGGCGCGGGGGGGGGACCGCCCAGCACCTTACCTTCCGTGTCAAACCGCGCCAGATGGCATGGGCACAGGAAGTTTCCCGCCACCTGATCCCATTGCACGTGGCAACCCAAGTGTGTGCAAATAGAGGAAAAGACCCTAACGTCCCCGGAAGGCAAACGCGCGACAATCAAGTCGTTGCCCAAAACCCCCTTGAATTCCCGGCCGCCACCCACAGGCAAATCGGCCAGCCGCGTGAGGCGCACCTCGGTTTTCCGCTGGGCTTCCGGCGGTACGAGGTAGCGCAACACATGCCGAGCTGCCAAGGCAAAACCTGGGACCACAGACAAACCCAAGATGAGGTTTACCAGAAACTCCCGACGATCCCTCTCGGCCATAGCACCTCCCGCAAGTCTGGAAGCAAAAGGCATGCCAGATACATAAAAGACGACATGTCACGCTTTGGCAACAGCTTAACTCTGGTGACGACGCCGCGGAGGCATGGTGCCCTCGGCATTCCATTGCCGAACACTTGGTTATGTTTCGTAAGGTTCTGACAAAAAAGAACATAGACATCTTGGAAAACGGCAAAACAATGCCGGATTTTGGCGCGGGGCAAAAGCTCGCGCGTTAGTCGCTTTTTTCCTGGTGTAAGCCGTGCTTTCGCAGGAGGTTGTAGAGGTGCCTGGGAGAAATCCCCGAGCGCCGAGAAAGCTCTGAAAGGTTTCCCGCCACCATCTTCAGGCCGAAACGCAGGTATTCCCTTTCAAACGCCGCCAGCACGCGCTCCTTTTCCTCATAAAAGGGCAAAAGCACGCCCTTCGCACCCGCAGGGGGACGCAAGACGCCATCAGCGGCAAGAACCACCAAGCGTTCTAAGGTGTTTTCCAACTCGCGAACGTTCCCCGGCCACTCCTGGGCAGCCAGCCACGCGTAAAGCCCCGGCTCCACGTCACGGATGGGCTTTCCGTGACGGGCGGCTATGCGGGGCAAAAGGTACTGCACCAGAGGCTCAATATCCTCCCGCCGCTCCCGCAAAGGCGCAAGCTTTATGGGCACGACGTTGAGGCGGAAGTACAAGTCGGGGCGGAATTTGCCCTCTTTGACCAAAGCCTGCAAATCGCGGTTGGTGGCGGCCACCAGACGCACGTCCACAGCCACAGATCGGTCGGAGCCCAGTGGCGTTACTTCTTTTTCCTCCAGTGCCCGTAAAAGCTTAGGCTGCAGGGAAAGGGGTAGCTCCCCCACTTCATCTAAAAACAAAGTGCCACCGGAGGCCGCCACAAACTTGCCTTCGCGACGCGCCTCGGCACCCGTAAAGGCACCCTTCACATAGCCAAAAAGTTCTGCTTCCAGAAGGGTTTCCGGGATAGCAGCGCAGTTCACGGCCACGAAGCGGCCGCGGGCGCGTCGAGAACCGCGATGGATGGCGCGGGCCACCAGTTCCTTGCCGGTTCCGGTTTCACCCAAGATGAGCACGGTCACCTCAGTGGGAGCCAAGTCGGCGATCAGCTGGCGCACCTCTGCTAAGGCTTGCGAGCGGCCCACCAGCTCCGCGGTGGCGCTCTCCAGCTGTACCCGACGGCTTTCCTCCCGCAGCCTCTTCACCTCCACCGCGCGACGGAGAACCAGCACCAGCTCTTCGAAATCCAACGGCTTGGGGAGGTAGGAATAGGCACCCAGCTTGAGCGCTTCCACCGCCAGCTTCTCACTGCCGTGGCCGGTAATGAGGACCACCGGCACATCAGGGGCTCGTCGGTTTACGTACCGCAAGAGCTCAAGTCCAGAAAGGCCAGGCAAAAGGTAATCTGCCACCACCACGTCCGGGGTCACCTCGTCGAAGCGGCGCAGCGCCGCGGCGGCATCCCCACAGGCCAGGACTTCGAAGCCGGCCCGTTCTAAGGCCAGCTGTGTGACCCGGACAGCGGCGGCTTCATCTTCCACGAGGAAAACTCGGCCTTGATTCGTCATCGGGTAGCAAACCGGCCGGTGACCACTGCCCCGCCTTCGGGGTGGTTCTCCACCTTAAGGTCCCCACCGTGCAGCACGCAAATTTCCCGCATGATGGTGAGACCCAACCCCAAACCATCAGGTCGGGTGGAAACGAAAGGCTGAAAAAGCCGCTCCAGCACCTCCTGGGGAAAGCCCGGGCCAAAGTCGCGCACGCTGACCACGAGCCACTCCCCTTCCGGCTCGGTGGCCAGTTGAAGACGCACCACAACCCGGGGCGAGTGGTGGAGAGCGTTGGCGAGGGCGTTGTCCAGAAAGCGACCTAGAAGTTGCGGGTCCAAACGCACCACCGCCTCCTCATCCAAGGGTAGGAGCTCCACCTGTTTGCGGATCTGCGGCGGTTGCTTCCCCATGAACTCCTGGAAAAACTCGTTCACGCGCACCTGGCCAAAGCGAGGTTTTAGGGGACGGGTGATCTCTCGCAGTTGCATCAAAAGCTCCTCCAGGCGCCGCACCTGGGTTTCGATGAGCGCAACCATTTCCTGTGCCAGCGGATCGCTAACCAGTCCCCTGAGGTTGTGGGCGGCACCCGCTACCACGTTCAAAGGGTTTTTGATGTCGTGAGCCAGCCGCGCGGCCATGCTCCCCAAGCCCGCCATACGCTCGTGGTGCAAGAGTTGCTGCTGTATAAGCTTGTGCCGAGAAATATCGTGGGCCAACCACACCACGCCTCGGAACCTGCCATCCTCACCGGTGATGCGTTGGTAAAGAACCTCCCATTTCTCCCCGCGTTCCACCACCACCGGGTGGTCACGGTCGGGCGGAGCGTCGCGGAAGCGGTGCAAAAGCGCTTCCAAAGCCGGCAACGAACGGGCTGGATGGCACTCGGCTACAGGCCGTCCCAATCGTTCTCCCACACCACGGATGGCGTCGGCTTTTTCGTTGCAAAACACAATTCTGCCGTCTTCGCTCACCACGATCAGACCCGCGGGCAAACAACGAACAGCATCGTAAAGGAGCGCAAGCACCCCCTCCTCCACCGCAGCTACGCCTTTTTTGACCATCACCTAATTTTACGTCACTGGCGTATCCTGGAGCAAAGGTTCCCCGACCCTTACCCGCCGCAGCTCCTCATGACCTGCCGGGCTAGGCGGTCCGCTTCCCGTAACGGCTGGGGAAGACGGTACACGCTGGCGGTGCTTACCAGGTGCACCGCCTCCTGCAAGCGGATCCCGTGACCCACGGAAACCACCACCGGTTTTACCCCAGCCTTGGTTCGCACCCAGGCACCCACCCGTCTTTTTTCCCACCAAATCGGGCTCCAGCTTCCAGCTGCTGCTCCCGGTTCCGTCGCTTCTCCGCAAAGAAGCGAGCCGGCGCATCCAATGGTCGGGAGCTCAAGTAAGACCCCCACCACGGAGGCAAGCCCGGCCCGCAGGGGATGGGCACGCCCATGACCGTGGAGGACCACCACCGACCTTTTCGGCAAACCTTTTAGAGCCGCCAGCACCAAGGGTGCCTCCCGGAGAAAGAAAAATCCCGGCCGGTAAGGCCAAGGTGGTACACCAGGGACCACCCAAGAAGCGGCAACGGAAGCTTTTTCCAAATCGTAAGCCGCCACGCCGGCAAAGGCGCGCGTCACGCCGTACGCCACATCCACCCCAACCAACCAGTGGGGTGCCCATGGCAGCGGCTCCTCGCGAACCTCCATGGCAATCCTCTTCAAAAAGCCCTCTGCTTCTTCCCAACTGTGCGGCCACGCCCAACGCCCCCTCCAGTGATGGTGCTCACCTTCCTTTGACATTCGCTCTCCACATTGTCCCCGTGGTCATGCTATATTAAACGACGAAGGGAGGGTGATGATGACCACAAAGCGTCGGTTTGTTTTAAGCCTGGTGGCGGCGTCTGTTCTGGCAGGCTTAGCGGTGGCGGTGCAGATTCCAGAAACCGTGACCATTGATAAAGCGCAAAAGAAGCAAGCCCCGGTGGTTTTGACGCACAAGGCTCACGCTGAAAAGTACGCATGCAGCACGTGCCACCATAACCACGAAAATCTTAAGGCTGATTCCTCAATACAAGTGGTGCCGTGCTTCAAGTGCCATTTGGATCCGGAAAAGCCGGAAACACTTTCCATGCGGGAAATGTCTTTAGGGAAAAACCCCTTCCACAAGCTTTGCATTGACTGCCACAAGAAGGAAGCCAAAGGGCCCGTCAAGTGCGCTGAGTGTCATAAGAAGTAGCTCCCAAATAAAAACCAGGCAAAGGCCAGGGGGTTCCCTGGCCTTTTTTTGCAGGGTGAGGCTTTGCCCCTGGGGTGTTAAGGTTTTTTGCACGATGACACTTACGGTCCGGTTGTTTGTTCTCGTGGTGGTGAAGGCGACCCCTTTGGTGCTTTGGCGAAAACGGAGCTCTTGGGGGCCCGAACTTTTCTCCTGTTTTGCGACAGTCTCCTGGTTCCAACGGTGTTTGAGGTGAGTCGGGCGCCCACGCGTTGCTTCCGCTTCAAGGTGTTTGCTTTCGAACACCTCGCAGAAGGAGGCGGAAAAACTGGCCACGCTGCGTTGTATGCTGGCTTGGGGCAGTTGGTGAGTACGAGGTACAAAACACGCCCCAGGGCCCAGAAAAGGCGCAGAGGATCCATGGATAAACCTGAAGCGTTCTCGCACCATTTGCCATTTACGATGTTGCAACGAGTGCGTAGGCTTTTGCGGGCTGTGGCGCTCCGTTTTGGCCACCGCTCGCCGTTTTTGGTTTTTGACCCCGCGTATCGCCAAAGCATCCAGGGCGCGCCGCTGGATCCCCTCCGCGGTGAGAAGATTGTGGCGTTCCTGCGGTTGGAAAGGCTGCTTTCCAACCAGGGGCTCAGCCGCCCTCTCCCCGCCGCCCTCAAAAACCTCCTGCTGGCCCACGACCCCGTTTATTTGGAGAGCCTCCAGCTCCCCAGTACCCTCACTTCGATCCTTGGGGTGCCGGTTAATCCCGGGGACCGCGACACGATCTTGGCTTTGCAACGCTTGATGGTGGGTGGCACCATTCAAGCCACGCGCTTGGTGGCCCGCGGGGAACAGGTGGTGGTGCATTTGGGGGGCGGTTTTCACCACGCCGGGCGCCGTCGGGGAGCAGGCTTCTGCGTCTTCAACGATATGGCCGTGGCGATCCTGCGGCTACGCCAAAGGGGGTTTGGGGGGAACGTGCTCGTGGTGGACTTGGACCTCCACGATGGGAACGGTACGCGGGAAATTTTTGCGCACGACCCTTCGGTGTTCACGCTTTCCATCCACAATCAACACTGGGATGAGCCGGAAGCCCTAGCCTCGCTTTCCCTGGCCCTGGGCAGTGGCGTGGACGATGGGCAGTACTTGGCCGCCGTGCGGGAGTCCTTGGAACACGTACTGCGGCACTTCCAGCCCGAGCTGGTGTTCTACGTAGCCGGCAGCGACGTGGCGCACGACGATGCTCTCGGCAACTGGCGGATTTCCCCGGAGGGTGTTCTCGACCGGGACCAGTTTGTGTTAAACACGTTCCGGGAGCGCAAGGTTCCGGTCATCGTGCTTTTGGGTGGCGGCTACGGTGAAAACGCCTGGCGTTACCCCGCTCGCTTCATCGCCTGGGTGCTCAGCGGCGACGTTTACGAACCTCCCGCCGACGAGGTGGTGGCCCTGGCGCGTCTGCGGCAAATGCCAGGTTTCCTGGCAGAAGAAGCCACGGATGACTCTTGGGGACTTACGGAAGAAGACTTGGCCGGTATTCTTCCCGGAATCTCGGTGGAGCGCAAGTTTTTGGGCACCTTTTCCCAGGTGGGTGTGGAGCTGATGCTGGAACGCATGGGCTTTCTCCAGCAAATTCGCGCCAAGGGTTTTGTTTGCCCCACCGTCACGCTGGAACTGGACCACCCTCTGGGGCACACCTTGCGCATCTTTGCCGACCCCCACAAACGGGAGTTACTCATGGAGCTACGCTTGGCCCGTACTTCCGGGGCGGTCCCGGGGTTTGAGCTTTTGGCCGTGGAGTGGCTGCTGCTGCAGAACCCACGGGCTTCGTTCACACCCCAGCGGCCGCGCCTCCCCGGCCAGGCGCACCCGGGTTTAGGCTTGTTGGCGGAGGTTTTTGCCTGGTTGGTCTTGCTTTGCGAAAAATTGGGCTTGGACGGACTTTACTTTCGCCCCTCGCACTTTCACTTGGCAGCCTTGGCCCGCAAGCATGCTAGTTTCCTAAACCCACGAGAGGCCGCGCTTTTCGATGCCCTTTCCCAGCTCCTCCAAGACAAGCCCTTAGCTGAAGCCTCCCGCCTCGTCCACGAGGGCAAGGTTGTAGATGCTCACACTGGCAAACCCGTACATTGGGGCGCCTTCCCCATGGTGTTGCCCGTGTCTTCGCGGCTCTGCGAGCAAGTAGAAAGCACCGCTTACCGGCAAACCCAAACGCAGGCGCGTCAGCAGTTGGTGCTTTGCCTTTCCGACGCCAAATCGTAGCAACCCCACAGGCTCGAGGCCTTGGTCTGTAGGTGCCGTCAACGGGACAACCACCCCTGCAGATGGGTGGTCACGATATCCGCCAACGCTTGGAGGTGGTCAGGCCGGTCGTTGAGGGCGGGGATGTAGCGGAAGTGGCCGCCTCCTGCCGCCGCGAACGCTTCCCGGTTGGAGATGGCAATTTCTTCTAGGGTTTCCAAGCAATCGGCCGCGAATCCGGGACACAGTACATCCAGTCGGGAAATCCGCTTTGCACCCAACTCCCGGACCACAGCTATGGTTTCCGGCTCCACCCACCTTTCCTTGCCAAAGCGGGATTGAAACGCCACACCCCATTGCTGGGGTGCCAGGCGGAGTTGGTCAGCAACCAGCTGAGCCGTGGCCCGACACTGGTGGGGGTAAGGATCGCCTGCAAGCACGCCTTTTTCAGGAATCCCGTGAAAGGAAAAGAGCACGTAGTCGCAGCGCCCGTGCCGTTCCCAAACTTCCTGTACCGAGGACGCCAAAGCCCTAATGTAGCCCGGGTGATCAAAGTAGCTATTCACGGTGCGCAACTCCGGAATGAGGCGCAGTGACGCCAGGGCAGAAAATGCTGCTTCTAGGCTAGAGCCGGTAGTGGCGGAGGCGTACTGAGGGTACAAAGGAAAAATCAAAAGCTTGCCACACCCCGCCGCTGTCAGCTCGCGAAGGCCCTGGGCAATGGAAGGCTGTCCATAACGCATGGCCAAAGCCACGTGCACACGGTCACCAAAGGTGCTGGCGAGGCGCTGAGCCAAACCGTTTCGTTGCCTTAAGGAAATCAGCAAAAGCGGCGAACCTTCCGGCCACCAAATGCGGCGGTACAGCGCTGCCGAGCGCCGGGGACGCAGGGTTAAAACAAAAAGGTAAAGAATGGGCCCCCATTGCCAGCGCGGCAGCTCCACCACCCGGCGATCCGAAAGGAACTCCCTGAGGTAGCGACGAAGGGCTCGTGGCGTGGGCGCCGTCGGCGTCCCCAGGTTTACGAGAAGCACCCCCACCCTCTCGCTGTGACCGCGAAAAAGCGCAAAAGCGGCGTTGCTCACGGATCTTGCTCCATGTCCCGCCGAAAGCGGCGCAGTCGCAAACCCTCCCAAGCAAAGCCAAACAAAAGCCCCAAAAACCCCAGCGCTGCCACCGCTCCCAAATGCCAAAGCAGCACGTGGCGCAGGTCGGAAACCGGGCAAACCAAATGCTGCACCGCATCCGCCAGCAAGCCCGCACCCACCCCCCCAAAAAGCCCAGCTCGCGGCGGCGACAGCGGGTAGGCCCTTATTACCAATACAAGCGTCAGTAACAAAGCGGGAATTCCCAGAAGCGTTTCGGTGGTGAAGCACGCCATGTCACCCATGCCGGCAATGGCCGGACAGGGGCAGCGAGCGTGGGTGAAAAGCGCCACGCCCAGCTGCACCACCCAAGCACCTAAGAGTGCCGAAACCAACACTCCTCGCGGCGCACCCCAAGCGGGAATACCCTCCCGCAGCGCCAAAAAGATCAAAGAAAGCCCCGCTATTGTTTCACACGCGGTGGCGCCCCAAAGTAACCAGAAACCCAGCCGCGGGGCGTTAAAGCGCAAACCCATCACGGCGGGAACCGCCACGAGGGCGGCACACGCCCAAAGAATCACCAACAAGAGGCGCACCGAGGGGGCTGCCACTGGCCGCACTGGGCGCAGGTCCCGGGACACCCTTTCCCGAAGCTTTTGGGGAACGCGCTGGCTCATGTACCCTCCCCGCGGGCAGCCCGCCGGAGCTGTTCCATGGCCCTATGGGCTCGCACCTTGGCCGCGCCCTCCGAAAGCCCCAAAACCTCGCCTACCTCCTTGAAGCTCAACCCTGCCACATGGTGCAGCATGAGCACCTCCCGGGTCTTCTCCGGCAGACGGGCCAGCAGCCGAAGGAGGTCCTTTTGTCCTTCCCAGGCCGTCACCGGGGACGCCACCGGCAGTTCCGGCAATTCCCCCTCGGCCAACTGCTCGTGGGCCTGCCGCCGGCGCCGAGCCCGTTCGCTCATAAGGAAGACGTTGCGGGCAATGGCGTAGATCCAAGGGCGCACCGGCTTGCCTGGCCAGTAGGTATGCCGCGCCCGGTGGATTTGCAAAAAGGTTTCTTGGAGGAGGTCCTCAGCACGGTGGGGGTCCCGTACGAGGTTGCGAAGGTAACTACCCACCTCCCCGGCAAGGCAGCTGTAAAGCTTCTCGAAAGCCTCCAGCTGGCCTTGCTGGTAGGCCTCCATGAGCGTTTGCAGCTCCTGATCCGTGGGACCCTTCACCTGCACCTGGGAAGTGTAACCTCAAGGGCAGAGGCAAAGGTAACCCGCCGGCCTTCCCAGCTCACCGAGGCAATGGTGTAAAATACATTCCCCGCTTGCGAGCGGGACGAGGGACAGCCCATGACGCAACACAACCACCAAGAGCAAAAGGCACGTTTCATGGAGGCCTTGGCGGAGAGCTTCTCCAGCGAGGAACTGCAGGTTGGCCAACTGGTCTCCGGGCAAATCGTGGCGGTGTCCGGCGATGTGGCTCTCATCGCCGTCGGGGGCAAAACCGAAGCCCTCATGGACCGGGCGGAACTGGGGGAGCTGCGCCCCGGGGATAACCTTGAGGCTATCGTGGTGGCAACCGCTCCAGAGGTTAAGGTTTCCCACCGTCTGGCCATCGAGCGACGGGAGCGCGAGGCCTTGCGAGGTGCCTTTGCCAACCGTATTCCGGTGCAAGGGAAAGTGACCGGCCGGAATAAGGGCGGTTATGACGTTTCCATTGCGGGTATCCGCGCCTTTTGCCCCTACTCCCAAATTGAACTGGGCTATCCCAAAAACGTGGATGCCTATTTGGGCAAGACCTTCATGTTCTTGATTACGGAAATGGCCGAGGACCTCTCCACCATGGTGGTGTCCCGCGCGGCGGTCTTGCAGGAAGAGCGGGAAGAAGCTAAGCGTAAGGCCTGGGAAAAGATCGTTGCGGGGGCGGAGCTGGAGGGGACCGTCAAAACCATCCGGGACTTTGGAGTGTTCGTGGACTTGGGGGGCGTGGACGGCATGATCCACGTAACCGAGCTATCCCACAAACAGCCGGTGAAGCCTTCCCAAGTGGTGAAGGTTGGCGAGAAGATTCGGGTAAAGGTCATTGAAGCGGATCGGGAAAAAGAGCGCATTGCCCTTTCCCTTAAAGCGCTCCAGCCCGACCCCTGGGAGCAGGTGGCAAGAAGCTACCAAGCCGGCTCCCAGTTCACCGGCCGAGTGGCGCGCAAGACCGATTTTGGGGTGTTTGTGGAGCTCCCCGAAGGCGTAGATGGGTTGCTGCACGTAACCCAACTGCCTGCGGGGGTGACCTTAGACGACCCGTCCTTGTCCGAAGGAAACGAAATCAAAGGATTTGTGCGTGAGGTGGACTTGGAACGGCGGCGCATCAGCTTGAGCTTGCGGCCGGTGGCCACCTCGGATCCTTGGGTTGATGCGCGGGAGCGCTATCCGGAAGGCACTTTGGTAGAAGGCACGGTGGACCGCGTGGCACCCTTCGGGGTGTTCGTAGAGCTGGAGCCGGGTTTAGAGGCTCTCATTCCGGCCTCCGAAAGCGACGTAGCCAAGGGGAAGTCGCTGGCGGAGACGTTCCTCCCTGGAAACAAAGTGGCAGCAGTGGTCTTAAGCGTGGATCCGGCGCAACGCCGGCTGTCGCTTTCCATCAAAAAAGCAAAAGAAAAGAAGGCCACCAAGGAGTTCCGTCAGTGGGCGGAGGAAAAGAAGGCCAAGCCTGAGCCGCAGGTCACCGCTTTTGGTATGGCTTTGCTTAAGGCACTCAAAGAGCGAGAGGTCCGGTAAAAAGGTTGCAGCCCCTTGGCAAAGCTCCACCACTTCTGTTTACGCTCGTGTCTTGCTCCCAAGGCTCGCGATTCTTTCACCGACAGACACCCTCGTCGCTAGTCCCCTTGGACAATCAAGTCCCAGGCCATCTTATAGCACCAGTGGCTACCTGGATGCCGTCGCCCAGGCACATCTGCGGGTGACCCCCGCCGATCTTGAGAAAAACCCGTAAGGTGTGATCCTTTTCCCGCTGAAAACCTAGGCGTTCCAAGGCCAATACCCCCATACGGTAGCCCAAAGGCATGAAAGGGCATTTATGCCCGTAAAACTCGTAAGCCCACGGTGGTGGCAGATACCGATTTTTTTCCTCAGCCATGCTGTCGCTCCCCCTTTCATCCAAAGCCTGTGGCATTTCAGGCTATCTCACCTGTTTGCTGGGTCTTTTTTCCGAAAAAAGCCGCGACTTGCGCCGTTACCCGGTAAAACTCGTAAAAAAGCGGAACGTAAATCAGGGTAAGGAATGTGGCAACCATCAACCCGCCGATGGCCACCACCGCCAACGGGCTAAGCCTTTCCAAGCCTGTGGCCCGTTCCAGGGCAATGGGCAGCATGCCTACGGCGCAACGGCCACCATGATGGTGAGGGGATGCACAAACGAGCGAAACGCCGAAACCAAGGAAAAGTAAAGGAGGATCAGCCCTAAAAGGAGCGCCTTCATGAGGGCCGAAAAGGCCTCGTCCATGGTCTTGCGTTCCCCTTCCTCGGTAATCGTTCCCCCAAGGGGCAAGTGCAAACCTTCCAAAGCCTTGGCGACGTTGGCGTTGATGTGGGTGACGGCAGCAGTGCCGCGATAGCCTAAGACGTCCACCGTGGCGTGGAGGTTTTGTCTGGTGTGGCGAGTGGGGACTAACGCTGCCTCCACCTTACCCAAAGCTGAGAGGGGCACCGTCCCGCCAGGGGTTTGCATGGGCAGCGTTTCCAACGGGAGGGGTGTTTGCCGGCGAGTGGCTTCCGCCTGCACCCACAGGGCAAAGGAATCCTGCCCGGCGAGGCAGAAAAGCGTGGCCGGGAAACCCTTTTCCTGCGCGCTCACTTGCGCAGCCACGGTGGCAGCCGAGGCGCCCGCCGATTTTGAGAAGGGTAGGTGCCAAAATGGGAAGGATCGTGACGGAAACCAGGTACGAGGCAATAAGGGCTATGGAAAGCGTAAGGCTTAAGGGCCGCAGCACGGTTTGCACAAACCCACCGATGTAAATGATGGGCAGGAGCACGACCACCGTAGCGTAGGTACCTGAGAGAATGGCCAGCATAACCTCCTCGGTGCCGCCAATGGTGGCCTCCCTGATATCCTCTCCTAGCTTGCGGTAGTGCCGTTCGATGTTTTCCAAAACCACAATGGCGTCGTCCAACAGCATGCCCACCCCCAGGATGACGCCGGTGAGCGTGACCATGTTGCACTCAAAACCAAAAAGCCACATGAAGGCAAAAGTGATGAGGTAGGTAAACGGAATCGAGATGCCCGCCAGGATCACCCCGCGCACGTCCGCAAGGAACAGGAAAATGACGATGACGGTCATGATGATAGCGTCGCGTAGGGCGTCTACCATGTTGGTAACGCTGGTATGGATAAGCTCCCCCTGGGTGTGGGCAATTTCCAAGCGAATCCCAGGAAATTGGCGCTCCAGTTGCGGAAGGTACTTGGTGACGGAGGCAATCGTAGGCAGAGCAAATCCCGAGAGCCGTCGCTGGATGTTGATACCAATGGCTGGCTTGCCGTTACCGTGAAAGGCCGAAAGCCTCTCTTGGATCCCCCGCTCCACGGTGGCCACATCGCGAAGGTAAACAGGGGGACCTGCCCCCGCACGCACCACCACCGCCCCCACCTCTTCGGGGCGAATAAATTCCCCTCGGTTTTTGAGCAAAAAATGAGTTTGGTGCGTGACCAGCAAACCTTCGGGTGTATTGCGGTTGCAAGCCTTCAGTGCTTGCATGACCTGCCCGGGACGCAAACGGTAGGTTTGCAGCTTGTCCGGGTCTAATGTGACGCGGAGGACCTGCTGGTAACCGCCAAAAACCTCCCCGTTGGCCACGTCCGGCAACCGCAGGAGGGCCTCTTTAATGGGGTTATCGGCCAGCTGGCGGACCATGGAAAGGTCCAGGTGTGAGCCCTCTTTAGGGGTGAGAGCCAAGGTGAGCACCGCTGGCGTTGCCGAGGAAACCTTGTAAACCTGGAAAGGGCTACTGTCCCGCGGCAACAGGGGACGGATCTTGTGCAAAGCGTTGGAGAGATCAGTGGCCGCCGAGTCCAGCCCCTTTTCGTAGTGAAACTCGGCAAGCACCACCGAAACTTCATCGTTGGAGGTGGAGGTGACGCGCCGTACCAGCTGGATGGTTTTGAGTTCTTTTTCAATAATGCGGCTTACATCGCCTCCCCGTCGTCGGCAAAGGCCGCGGGCCACACCGTCACCACCGCAATTTGGGGGCGCTCACTATCCGGAAAAAGGTTCACCGGCATACGGAAAAAGCCCACCATGCCCACCACCGCCAACAGCAGCACCAAAGAAAGCAAAAGATGAGGCCGCTTAACGTAACTATCCACGAGACGCATGGTTTACCTCCCGGCGGCAGCCGCTGCAGCCGATGCCTGGGGGGCCAAAGGAGTACCGGCGGTGAGAGCCACAAGCTGGCTAGGCGGGCCAACCACCACCGTTTCGCCGGGGTGCAACTGGCCACGGACAACCGCCTCGGTGGCCTTTGGCGCGAGAACCGCTACCGGTACCGGATCGGCTTTACCGTCCTTCACGCGGATCACCACCGTTTCTTCCAGTCCTTGGAGCAGGGGGGACCCAGGGACTACCAGCCCAGAAGTCACAACCGCGCTGTACCTGGCCGAGACCGTGGCCCCAGGTTGTAGGCCAAAAGGTGCTTCTGGCAGCTCGGTTTCCACGGTCCCCAAGTGGTTAGCATTAAAAGCCAGGTAAAGGCGCGCGTTTTTGCCGCAAGGGAATGCCCAAGAGCTTGGAAGACAACCGGATCGCCAGGCCGGAGCTTTTGTAGGTTCTCCTGGGAAGGCTTAGAGATGAGCTTCACCGGCCCCTGGACCTGTAAGGAGTACAAAGGTTTCCCGGGCACTGCCAAATCCCCCGGCTCCACCAAGGGAGAGGTGACCACTCCCGTGAAAGGTGCGGGTACATCCGCGTAGGCGCGAAGGGTTTTAGCGCTTTCTAAAGCTTGTTCGGCAACCACGTGGGCTGCCTTCACTGCGGCCAACTGAGCCGCTCTCATTTCGAAAGCTTGTCGGGAAATAGCTTGGTTCTCGTAAAGAACCTTGTCCCGCTCGCAAATGGCTTGCTGTTTGGCAAGATCTTCGGCGGTCGCTGCCACCCGGGCCTTTGCTGCGCGCACGGCATCGTCCAACAGCCTTGGATCAATCTGGGCCATAACCTCGCCCTGGCGCACGGTGTGGCCTTCTGGGAAGCGAACCTCCAACAGCGTTCCGGACACGTGCGCGGCCACCGTTGTTGCCGTTTTCGCAACGATCAGGGCCACGGTGTCCACGGTGCTTCCCACCGCGCCCTCGTACACTGTGGCCGTAAGCACAGGCAGCGGTGGGCTTTCCGGGGGCGGAAGCAAGGGCAGGGCACGCTTTTTGGGAACAACGATCGCTACCGCAGCCTCGACCGCGCCGACCATCACGATGGCCAAGGATTTCTTAATCATGGTTTCCTCCCCGCCCCACCACAAAGGCCAGGTCCTCCAGAGCCGATTGGTACACGTACAACCCCCTCCCGTAGGAGGTTTCGCCTGCCATCTCCTGGGCCCGGGCAGCTAGGTGTCCACTTTCCCCGTACCCTGCTCCCGCTTGAGGTGTTCCACACGAGCCACCTCCTGCCCAAGTGCACGTTGGGCCTTACCCACTTGCAGAAGAGCCTTGGCAGCCTCAAGCCGGGACTGAGCCTCTCTCACTTGGGTCGCCACTTCCAGTTCCTTAGCGCGTTCCCGCTTCTTGGCGGCCAAAAGCTCGGCGTCGGCTGCGCGCACAGCATGAATTCGGCGCAGACCTGTAAAAAGCGGCAGCTTGAGCGCCAGGGTCCACTCCCGCGTCATCAACGGTTCCACCGAAGGGGCCTCATTTCTTAGGTAACTCGCCTGCAGCAGCAGTTGCGGGGTAAACGCCTTGACCGCCAAGCGCTTCTTATGCGTCGCCGTTGGCGTTGTGGCCCTGGCTGCCAGCAGGTCATTTCGCGTCTTTAGGGCAACAGAGACACTTTCTTCCGCCACCGTTGGGGGAGCTGGTGGCTTTTCCGGAAGATCCACAAGCTCAAAACCACCAGCGGGCAGGTCCTCCCCCAGCAAAGCGGCGAGGTACGCTTGGGCGGTTTCGGCCTCTGCCGCCCATTGCGCCACCTGCGCCTCTGCCCCTGGCAAAACGTAGGTTATTTTTGCAGCGTCCACCGGCGCGATGGCCCCAATTTTGAGCTTTGCCTGGGCATCGGCCTCGTCCTTGGCCAACGCCTCCCGGTACGCCTGGGCCGCAATGAGGGCGTGGCGGGCAATGAGGGCGTTGCGGTATGCCGCGCGCACGTTGTAGCGGACCTGATCCCCAAAAAAAGGCCAGGTGCTCGCTGGCACTTTCCGCAAGGCGGGCCATGCCATCGCCCTCGCGCAGCGCGCCCGCTGCCAGAAGCGGCACCTGCCAGGTGAGCCCGTAGTGTACCTGGTTACGGTCCCAAGGAAGTTGACCCATGCCCTTGCTAGGGTCCGCGAAGAGATCGATGGCCATGGGCACAAGCAACCGGTCCCGTGCGAAGTGGTTGTAGGAACCTATGAGGCTCAACTCCCCGAAGTGGCGACCGAAAACCTCTTTGGTTCGTTCCTGCGCTGCCGACGCCCTTAGCTTGGCCGCTTGCCATACGGGATTAGCAGCCAGGGCCTTGGTTTCTTCTTGCGCGAGGGGCAACGGCTCAGAAGCCCAAGCCGTGCCCACCCACAAAAGACCGTGAAAAAGGCCAACAACTGCCCAGGAGAAAGGAAAAAGCTTCATGACTCCCCCTTCTGCCGCACCTGCGGGTTTCTCGGACCGAGGGCGGCGAGCAAAGCCACGGCGCTACCGTCCGTGGGCCAAAAAAATATTTGCCTTTTTACACCGGGCCCCCACGGCGCCGTGATCGTTAAAAATTCTCCGGTGGTGCGAAAGGGTAGGTTGCTCCACGCCAAGCCTTCGCGCCATGGTGCGCACGCACGCCTCCCCTTCCACCAAGAGCTGACACCAAACCCGCACAGGCAAGGGACGAGAAAGGTCCCCGAAAAGCCGAGCCAAGCCCCCGTAGCTGTATCACCGGCACCAAAAAGATGAGGACGTGTCCTTGAGACCTAGGTCCCAGCCCCGGAAAAGGGCGCTTCTCTGCGCCCCGCATACGTAAGGTAAACGGGGAGTGCTACCTGCGCATTGACGGGCGTCAAGGGGAAGGAGCAGGCCTCAGGTTTCTGCCAGCTGCGCAAGCCGCTGCACGGAAAAAGATGACGAAGCGCTGCTTGCCACTTTTGCGGATGAGCCCCTGAGTTTGGAGTCGCGCCAAGGCCCGAGAAAGGTTTTCTGGCGCTAGCCCGAAGGTTTGCGCCAGCTCCCTCTGGCTTACAGGTAATAGGGCCTCCCCAGAGCGACCATCAACAGCGAGGGACGCCAAGCTCGACAAGGCGTGAGCCACCCGTGCCGCGGCGCCCTGGCTTGTGACCATACCTACGCGGTTCACGGGCTTGCTTTTTCCCCAGCGAAATGCTCCAAAAAAACCGCGAAAATTTTGGCGCTTTGTGGAAAAGCGCGAGCAGCGCACTGCTTCGGAGGGTGAGCAACGTGGGGGTTTTTGAGGTTGCAATGCTCATGGGACAAGGGCCACCGTCCAAGAGTGGTTAAAAACCAAAGGAATCCCCGGGCCGAAGGAGGAAGATCGTGATTTCCCGACCAGAAGCAAGACCGCGGTATGCCTTAAGTAAGCCTGCGGCCACGACGCAAAACACGCCCCCAGTCTTGCCTTCCCGGCACAGGATCTTGCCCGCCCCCACCTCCCGAAGCGCCGTAAGGTGGGCAACGCGTGCCACTGCTTCTTCAGGCATCCTCCCGAAGGGCGTGTCCCGAAGAAGCTTCAGCCGAAATGCATCGTGCACTGACAAGCTCGCCTCCAAGATCCTCGGTAAGCGCTCCTCTCACACCGCCCATTGGCGCAACCAACGGCGGTTTGACACGCCATCGCGCATCCATATCTCATATCACCCCATGATACCCGTTGGCTTACGGCAGGGCCGGGGGTGAAGGTTGGCTTGCGGTAAGGGTGGGCTCAAGCCGCTGAAGGAGCGGAAGGCTCGCGAGGGGCCTCGGCGGGGAGTTCTACCGTCACTTGCGTGCCTTCACCGAGTTTTGAAGCAAGGTGCACCCGTCCCCCAAGCCGTGCTACCAGATGCTTGACGATAGCCAGGCCCAGTCCTGATCCGGCGGCTTCACCTTCAGCGCGACGCACCCGGTAGAAGCGCTGGAAAACCAAGGGGATTTCATTTTCTGGAATGCCCAGTCCCGTATCCTCCACCACCAGTTGGGCACCTTCTTCCCGGGCAGCAACGGTTACGGTCACCTGGCCTTCTGGGCGGTTGTAACGGATGGCGTTGTCCAGCAAATTGGAGATAACCTGGGCCAACCGCGTGCGATCGGTGACCACCGTTACTGGCTGTCCCTCCACCTTCAGACTGAGCTCCCGCGCGTGCGCCATGGGTGCAAAGTCGGCAGCCACTTCCTGCACCAGCGCCAACAACTCCACCGGCGATGAAACCAGCTGCAGACGGCCCGTTTCGATGCTCACCAGCTCCTCCAAGTCCGCAGCAAAACGGGAAAGCCTCTGCACCTGGCGACCCAGCATCTCAGCGAGCTCAGGAGCAACCCCGCGATCTTTAAGCTCCTCCAGAACTCCCCCTAAAACCGTCACGGGCGTTCGTAACTCATGGGCCAGGTCGGCCACAAAGGCGCGACGGGCTGCTTCAAAACGCGCTTGCGGCGAGATGTCCCGAACGAGGATGGCCAGGACCAACACCGGGTGTTGCAAGGAAGAAACGGTTACGGCCAGGGTGCGGCCGTTGTGGGTGATTTCGCCGTGCCGGTTTGCCGCTCCCGAAAGCCCCTCGCCCACCAAAGCCAACAGCTGGGGATTGGGGCAGTGCTCCCAAAGGGGGCTGCCCTCCGGCAGCTTTCCTAAAAGCTCATGGGCGGCAGGGTTGGCAAAACGCACCACCTGCTCGCGGTCCAAAAGGACAACCGCGTCCGTCACGCGGGAAAGCGCTTGCCGACACGCATCCAATTCACGGTTCCTCTCCTCCATGAGGCTGCGGAAGCGACGGTCGGCCTCAAAGGCCACCGCGTCAATTTCGGAGCTTTCCGGCAGCTCGCACCAGGGGGCCAAATGCTGGTAAATCCGGCGCTCCCACGAAGCTAAAAACCGCCGGCACGTCCACCCCACACCCACTGACCCCAAAGCCAAAAGCAAAAGCCACAGCCATGGGAGACGAGAGCGCGCGCTTTCCTTGGCCAACCGCAACACCCATACATGACCTTGCTCCTCGCCTCGCAAAGCTACGTAGCAGGTGCGGAGTCCCGCGCTCAAAGGGCGGAGGCACGTGCTGCCCTCTCCCACGGCTAGGGCCATTTGCACCTCAGGACGTTGCCCGTAATTTTCCAGCACCGACACATGCGGGTAGGGCATGCGGGAATCAGCCACTACCTGGCCGTCCGCGGCCAACACGGTAACATGCACCCCCAGGACAGCGGCAAGCTGTTCAACCCTTTGGTTGCGTTGTTCGGGGGCCAGTTGTAAAAGCTCCGGTACCTGCGGCACAAGCCGGCGAGCGGCAGTGCGGAGTTCGAAGACCTCTTTATATCTTCCGGCCTTCTCCCAGGAGGCAAAAAACCCAAGGAGCACCACAAGGCCGAGAGCAAAGGCCAAGACCGACGCGGTGAAGGCCAGGCGAAAACGGAAGCTCACGGCCACCCTCGAAATCGGTAACCTACACCTAACACCGTTTCGATAACCTCATCCCCCAGCTTCTTCCGCAAGGTGCGAATGTGGGCGTCCACGGTGCGAGCGTCCACCGAGGCCGCCAATCCCCAAACTGCGTCCAAGATTTGCTCGCGGTTGGCGACGCGCCCCTTCAAGGTGATGAGGTACCAAAGAACGGCAAATTCCCGGCGGGTAAGATGCACCGCCTTGCCGTCCAGCCAAACCTGGAAACTGGCAGCATCTACCTTTAGGCGACGGTCCTGGAAACGCTCTTCCGGCGTCCCCCGTTCCCACCCCACGCGCCGCAGTAAGGCTTTTACCCGGGCTTCCAGCTCCGCCAGGGAAAAGGGCTTTACCAGGTAGTCATCTGCACCAAGGGACAAACCGGTGACACGGTCCGCTTCCCCAGCACGAGCTGTGAGCATGAGAATGGGGATGGTGCGGCTGGCCTCCCAGCTGCGTAGCTCCCGACAGAGGGTGAGACCATCGGTGTCGGGCAAAGCTAAATCCAAGATGACCACATCCGGGAGTTCGGTTTCGCACGCCTGCAAAAAATCATTCCCACGGGCAAAGACACGAACCGAAAACTCCCCCCCTTTTTCCAAGCGGGACTGTACCAGCCGGCCAATATCCGGGTCGTCTTCCACTAAGAAGACCTTTTTGCTCATGCAAGCCTACCCAGAAGGTACGCCTCGGTCTCGGGACGCTGGGGGTTGGTAAACAACGCCACGGTGCGATTGAACTCGATGAGCTCGCCGCGCAGGAAAAACGCGGTGCGATCGGCCACACGGCTGGCTTGCGCCAGGTTATGGGTCACGATTACCACGGTCATGCGCCGCCCCAGGTCCATGACCAGCTCCTCCACCTTGCCGGTAGCCACAGGGTCCAAGGCCGAGGCTGGTTCGTCAAACAGCATCACCTCGGGCTTCACCGCCAACGCGCGGGCAATGCACAGTCGCTGCTGCTGCCCGCCGGAAAGACTCGTGGCCGGCGCCTGGAGACGGTCTTTCACTTCATCCCATAGGGCCGCCGCGCGCAAGGCCTGCTCCACCTCCAGCTCCAACTGGGCGCGGGTGAGCTTAAAGTGCAACTTTAAACCGTAAGCCACGTTGTTAAAGATGGAGGTGGGGAAGGGGTTGGAGCGCTGAAACACCATTCCCACCCGGCGGCGTATCAGCACCGGGTCCTGGGAATCGCCGTAAAGGTCTTCTCCATCCAAAAGCACCCGTCCGCTAAGGGAAAAACCGGGAACCACGTCATTCATGCGGTTGAGGCATCGCAGGATCGTGGATTTGCCACAGCCCGAAGGACCAATAAATGCGGTCACCCCTGCAGCGGGAATGTCCAAGCTCACATCCCTCACCACCACCTGGCCGCTGTAGGCACAGGTGAGGTTTTGCAAGGAAAAACGCACGTTTTCAGACACCGCGCTCCTCACCTCCGTGGACGTGCCGGATGTCTTGTCCCTCCACCAGGTACACCACTTGCTCGGCAATGTTTGTGGCTTGGTCGGCGATACGCTCCAAAGAGCGACTTATCAAGATCAAGGCCAAAGCGCGCGGAATGGTTTGCGGGTCCCCCAGCATGTAGGTCAGAAGCTCGCGGAAAACCTCCTCGTGGAGGGCATCCACCACATCGTCACGAGCGATGACCTGGCGAGCTAACCTCGCGTCGTGCTCCACGTAGGAGGTGAGCGCTTGGCGCAGCATTTCCTTGGCAATGTCCGCCATGCGTGGCAGCGTCACAAAGGGCTTCAAGGGCGGCATGCGGTTTAAAACCAACGCCTGCTCGGCAATGTTCACCGCGTGGTCCCCCACCCGCTCCAAATCCGGGGCAATTTTGGTCGCGGTGATGACGAGACGTAGGTCCGACGCCAATGGTCTTTCCCGCACGATGATTTCCACAGCCGTGCGATCCACCTCTTTTTCCCTGGCGTCCACCCGCTCGTCGGCGGCAATGACCGCCTCCGCTGCCTGCGAGTCCCTGTCCACCAGCGAACGCACAGCCAGGGACAGCTGTTGCTCCACTTCCCCAGCCATGGTTAAAAGTTGCTCTTTGAGCTTTTTGAGTTCCAAATCTATAGGCCGTTCCATCACCGCCTCCTAGCCGAATCTCCCCGTGAGGTAGCGCTCGGTGAGCTGGTTTTTCGGGTTTGCGAAAACTTCCGCCGTGGGGCCCTCTTCCACCAGCTCCCCCAGGTACAGAAACGCCACATGCTGGGAAACCCGGGCTGCTTGCTGCAGATCGTGTGTAACCCACAGCACCGTCACACTGGTGGCAAGGTCAAGGACCGTTTCTTCCAAACGAGCCGTGGCAATGGGATCTAAGGCGGAAGAAGGCTCGTCCAATAGCAAAACCTGCGGCTTGCAGGCCAAGGCGCGAGCAATGCACAAGCGCTGTTGCTGACCCCCCGAAAGCTTAAGAGCCGAGCTCGACAAGCTATCCTTAACCTCATCCCAAAGGTGCGCGGCGCGCAGGGAACGTTCCAAGATTTCTGAAAGCTCCTGCTTTTGCCGAATCCCTAAAAGTCGCGGGCCAAAGAGCACATTATCGGCAACGCTCATGGGGAAGGGGTTTGGCTTTTGGAACACCATGCCCACCGAAAAACGAAGGCTGTCCACCGGCCAGGTAGGGTCGTAGACATCCCGCCCCAAAGCCCGCACCTCGCCTTCGCGGAAAAATCCCGGTAAGTGGTCGTTCATGCGGTTGAAGCAACGTAAAAGCGTGGACTTGCCGCAACCCGAAGGCCCCATAACCGCGGTCACGCCGCCGCTGGGAACCGCAAGCGTTACCCCCTGCAGCACCAGGTGGTCGCCAAACCCAGCTTTCAGGTTCCGACACTCCAAAGCGGCACTCATAGGGCTTGGCTCATAACCCGGTTCCGCGCCCGGTTGCGCAGGATCAGTGCCAAAAGGTTTAGCAAAACCACCAACACCAGGAGAACCAGGGTGGTGGCAAAAACCACGGGCCTTGCCGCCTCCACGTTTGGTGACTGAAACCCCACGTCGTAAATGTGGAACCCCAAATGCATGAACTTGCGCTCCAGATGGAAAAAGGGAGGGGAGCTATCCAGGGGTAAGGCCGGCGCCAACTTCACCACACCGGTGAGCATCAAGGGCGCCACCTCCCCGGCAGCTCGCGCCACCGCCAAGATCATGCCGGTGTAGATTCCTGGCTTGGCGTAAGGCAACACCACGTAGCGGAGGGTCTCCCAGCGGGTAGCCCCCAGAGCCTGCGCCCCCTCCCGCACCTCCACGGGTGCTGCCGCCAAGCCTTCCTCCGTGGCCACCACCACCACTGGTAAGGTGAGCAGGGCAAGGGTGGCCGAGGCCCAGAGGATGCCGCCGGTCCCAAAGGTGGGGGTAGGCAGCGAGCTCGCGAAGAACAGCTTGTCCACCGTGCCGCCTAAGGTATACACAAAAAAGGCCAACCCAAAAGCCCCAAAGACAATGGAGGGAACACCGGCCAAAGTGGTAACCGAAAGCCGCACCGCCCGCGTAAAACGGGTATCGCCGGCGTACTCCCGTAGGTACACCGCCGTGAGCACCCCCAACGGCACCACACCCACCGTCATGAGCAAAACCAAAAGCGAGGTTCCAAAAAGGGCGGGAAAAATCCCTCCTTCGGTGTTGGACTCTCGCGGTTCGGCGGTGATAAACTCAAGCCACCTTTCGCCAAAAACCGCCAGTTTGCCCCAAAACCCCAACCGGTTCATGGGGCGGGCGTGGACCACCTGGGCACAGGGGATATCCTTGCGCTCGCCACCGGCCGTGGTCATGAGCAAGGTACATCCCTCCTGCGCTTGCTGCAGGCTTGCAAGACGTGCCAGCTCCTCCTCTGAGGCTTGCGCCTTCCGTGCCACCTTCGCAGCCAGCTTGTCACTTTGCCTTTTAAGGCTCGCCACTTCTCTGAGCTTGCGACTTAAGATAGCCTGAAACCCCGGCGTTTTTGGATCAAAAACCTGACCATCAGCGTCAAGACTCAAAACGAAGCCGTAAAAGTTCCCGTACTCCCAGCGCTCCAGAACCCACGCATCTGTGGGCCTTTCCACCTTTACTACCTCTGCTTGCCGCACCACGCGAAAGTCACTGCCCCAAAGGTCACGGTTGCCTACCTTCACCCGCCAACGAAGGCCAGTTCCCACGGGGTCCGATTCCCGATCCCAAAGCTCCCCCAAAACCTTGGTGCCATCAGCCAGCGTGAGGAGCTCCAAAGGCTTGGGCCAAAAGCCCCAGCCAGCACCCCACGCCACCAGAAAGGTCAGGCCAAACATAAGACCTAAGGCAACCAGGAGCGCCGCTGCCGAGAGAAAGCGCTTGGGAAGATCTTCCCCGACCACTAAATGAAACGGTTTCACCTTGCCACCCCAAAGCGACGGCGCAAACCGCGCGCGATCCGTTGACCTAAAAGGTTAGTGACCAGCGTAAAGGCAAAGAGAAGCAAGGCCACCAAAAGCAGCACTCGGTATAAGGTTTCACCGTAAGCGGCCTCTGGCAGCTCCACCGCAATGCACGCCGCCATCGTGCGCATACCAGAAAAGGGCGAAAAGGAAAGCACCGGGGCGTTACCAGAAGCCATGAGCACGATCATGGTCTCGCCCACCGCCCTTCCAAAACCCAAAAGCAGGGCCGCCACCAGACCCGGTGCCGCCGCCGGTACCACCACCGTCCACGCTGCCCTTGCTCGCGAAGCCCCGAGGCTCAACGCTGCGTTCACCAGGCTCTCCGGCACGTTGCTCAAGGCCTCTTCCGCCAGCGTAAAAATCACGGGCAGTACCGCAAAACCCAAGGCAAAGCCCGTCACAAGGGCGTTCCTTTGATCGTAGGACACGCCCAGGCGGGTATGCAAGAACTCCAAAAGTCCGCCCGGGAAAAGCAACCGCTCTACGCCTGGGGCAAAAAGCCAAACGATTCCCAGCCCCACGAGCAAAAGGCCCAGGGTGAGCACCCGTTCCCACCGCTCTTGCAAGCGCAGTTGCCAGGGCCGCGGACGGAGCTCACAGAGCCACGCCGCGGTAAGAAGCGTAACTGGAAGCACGAACAAAGCGAGAAGAACCGCACCCAGGTGCGCGGAAAGCCAAGGCGCCAGGACTAAAGCCGCCACAAACCCCACCACCACCGAAGGCACTCCTGCCAAAAGCTCCACCACAGGCTTAACCCACTGCCGCAGACGGGCGGTGGCAAACTGGCTGGTGTACAGCGCGGCCAAAAAAGCCAAGGGCGCGGAGAAGAGCATGGCGTAAAAAGCGCCTTTAAAAGAGCCAAAGATGAGCGGAACCAAGGAAAGCTTTGGCTCAAAGGCGTTGCTCCCCCCGGTGGACTGCCACGTCCATGTGGTGTTGCGGTACCCTTCGTACCGCACCTTCCCGAAGAGGGTCCCCAGGGTGGCCTCGGGGTGCCCAAGATCCGCGGCCAACACATGGGCACCTCCGGATTCTTCGGTCACCAAAAGCCTCTCCCCCCGCGGGGCAAAGGCAAGGCCGGTGCGGGCACCTTCAGGTACCGCGTGTTGCGCCAAAACTTTGCCGGAAGTCAGGTAGTCCACCTGCACCAGGCCCGGGCGGAGAACCGCAAAGGCCTTGCTGCGCGGGGAAGGGGCTAGCCCCAGCACAGGCCCAGGGCCACGGAAGGTAGCAAAGCCTTCCAAGAGGAAGTTACCGCCTTCCCCCTGAAAAAGCCCGAAGGCCTGCACGTTCCCCTGGCGATCCCCCACCAGGCAGGTGAGGTCGCCCAGAAGCAGGGTCACTACCGTGGCTGGAGCCAAAAGCGGGGCCGTCGCCAAACGCCCGCCGCCACCGTCCCAAACCGTAAGCTGGCGGTCGCTGGCCAGCCATACGCGGTCACCGGCCTCGTTCACCACGGCGGCGTGCCCTTCCTGGGAGCTTAAAACCACAGCTTCCAGGGAACCCCCCTGTGCCCGCCAAAGGTACGTTACGCCCCCCCTGACCCCCAGTACCAGGGGCGTTGCCTCACCCCCCACCGCCAAGAGTTTGACCTCCGTGGCTGCGGCCACAAAAGGCGAGCTCAAGCGCAGCTTGAGCTGCCGTTCCTGGCCCACAAAGCTGGGGCGAAGGGAAACACGGTAAACCTTAATGCCCTCGGCATCGCTCACAGCCAACCAACGGGCCCAGCGATCGGCGATGGCTGCGGTGAGGGGGGGGGCCACTTGCGGAAGGCGCACCGCCTCGCCTTGGGGGCGGACCCGGACGACCCCCTCCTGGCTCAAGGTCCAAAAAGAGCCAGGGAGCTCACCGGGAAAAGCGAAAACGGAGCCCTTCACGGCTACCGTTTCCAATGGCCGCAGACGAGCCGGGCGAAGCAAAGGCAACACTTCCCACAACAGGTACGCAAAAAGCAAGAAGGTAGAAGAAAGCACCGCCATGGCGGCACCGGTAATCAGGGCCTTGGCCCAAAGCTCACGACGTCTAGCCCGATCCCGAGCCCCAGCCATGGCTTGCCCCTAGCGCGAAAGCTTCGCCAGCTCTTGCTCCACCATTTGGGCAGCTAGGGGCAAGTAACCGTCCTTGATGACGATCTCCTGTCCTTCCTTAGACAGCACGAAGCGCAAGAACTCTTCCACCAACGGGTCCATGGGCTTGCGTGGGTCTTGCACCACGTAAATGTACAGCGATCGCGCCAGCGGGTAAGTCTTCTGGAGAGCATCCTCGTAGTTTGGGGGATAGGCCTTCTCCCCAGGTTTCTTAGCCAGCGCCAGAGCCTTGACCCCGGAGGTGGCGTAGCCAATACCCGAGTAGCCGATACCGTAACGGTCCTCACTGACCCCCTGCACCACCGAGGCAGAACCTGGCTGCTCTTTTACGGTGTCCTTGAAATCCCCGCCTCCCAAAGCGTGGTCTTTGAAATAGCCGTAGGTGCCGGAAGCCGCGTTACGGCCGTAGAGAGAGATGGGCTTCCTGGCCCACTCCCCGGAAAGCCCCAGCTGGCCCCAGGTGGTAATATCACGACCGAACCCCAAACGTCGGGTTTTCGAGAAGATCGCGTCCACTTCCGGCAAGCTCAGGGAGTTCAGAGGGTTATCCTTGTGCACGTAAACCGCCAGCACGTCCAGAGCAGTGATGATTTGCGTGGGTTCGAAGCCGTATTTGGCAACGATGGCATCTACCTCCGAGTCCTTCATTTCCCGCGACATGGGTCCCAGCTGGGCGGTACCGGCCATGAGCGCTGCCGGCGCCGTCGATGAGCCCTTGCCTTCCACCTGCACCCGCACCGCCGGTTGCTGCTTCCGGAAAGCCTCTGCCCAGAGGGTCATAAGGTTATTCATGGTGTCGGAACCCACAGAGTTGAGGTTACCTGAAACCTGCCGTTTCTTCACGTACGGCTTAATCGCCGGATCCACCTTCACGGCTTGCGCAAAAGCCACGGCCCCATACAAAAGTACTGCCACACCCCAGGTGATTCTTTTTTTCATCCGTTCCTCCCGGGGTGCTTACCACCCCAGCTCCATTTTCCTCACACGTCTGAAGATTCTGTGAAGGTGGAAGCAAACGCGGGCTGGGCTACACTACGCCCATGATAATTGCCCTTTGCCTTCTGGCCTTGTTCGTAACCAGCTGTCAGGCGCCAACACCCACCCCACCCACCAAAGGGAAAAAAGCGCGACGGGTGGTTTTGCTTTCGGTGGACGGATTGGCAGCCGCCCGTCACCGCCAGCTGTTGATGGCCCAAGCCTACGGAGATACCCACGGCTTGGCGAGCTTCGCTAAGCAGGGTCTGACAGCAGAAGTGGCCATTCCTCCAAACCCCACGCTCACCTCCGTAAGCCACGCCACCATCGCCACCGGCCGTCTCCCGCAAGAGCACGGCATTGTGGCTAACCGTTTCCACCTGCCCAATACCTCGCTGGGGGCAACGGTTTCCGGCTTTGATTACCCCTGGGAAGTGGAACCCCTTTGGGGCGCGGTGAAAAGGCAGGGGGGCAAAGTAGGGGTGGTTACCTTCCCCGGGTGCGACGGCGCCTCCCCAGAGCGGAGCGCTGATTTCTTTATGGTTTACGTCAATCAAGCGGCCAGCCGTCCCCGTTTCTGGGAGCTTACCGCAGAGCCACAAACCCATCCGTCAAAGCTGGAGGTGCGCCTGTCGCTTCAAGGCAGAGAAAAAACCGTGGCGTTTCCATTTTTCATTGCGCCCGCCGGCGACCATCGGGGAACGCCGCGCCTCGTGGTGGGCGAGGGGAGCCAACGACAGGTGATCGCCGTCGGGGAGTGGTTCCCCCTCACGGTAAAAGAACGGCACGCCGACGGTGGCGAACAAACCCTGGGAGCTTGGTGCCTACTGAAGGAAATCCAGCTCCACCCGCCCCGGCTGGTGTTGTACCAGGGCGGCTTTTACGCTCTGGACGCTTACCCACGGGCCTTTCGTGAGCTCTTGGAACAAGAGGCCGGGTTTTGGCCGGGCCCCCCCGATGACCGTGCCCTGGAAGCCGGCTTGCGAGGGGAAAAAGGCCTCACGCTGGAGGAGTACGGCGCACAGCTTACGCGCTTTTCCTCGTTTTTTACTGCCGCCACGTTGGTGGCCCTGCGCCACATGGAGTTTGACCTTCTCCTCTCGTACCAACCGGTGGTGGACCAGGCGCAACATGCCTTGCTGTTCACCGACCACCGGCAGCCACGCTTCACCGAGGGCCTTGCTCAAACCAGCGCTGCGTTTTTGGACTGGACCTACCAGGTGGCGGACCGGGCGGTGGGGGCGCTAGCCAGGGCCCTGGACCTTTCTCGGGACGCTCTGGTGGTGGTTTCCGACCATGGCATTCAGCCGGTGTGGGTACAGCTCAACCTCCAGGCGATGTTGGACCAAGGGGGTTGGTGTCCCATCTCCCGGCAAGCTGAAAGGGAGAGCCTGTCCCCCGAATGCCGGCTTTGGGCCGTGCAGGGAGGAGGCGTAGCCCACCTTTACACCCACCTTGAAACACGAGAACCCACAGGCCTTGCCACCCACCAGGCCCGAGAGAAGTTGCTTGTGGCAGTCACCGAAGCCTTGGCGCGGTTAGAGGCGGGTGGTAGCCCCGCTTTGGAGGCCGTTGCCCCGCGGGAAAAGGCCAGCACCTGGGGGCTGGCCCACCCCCACAGTGGGGACTTAGTGGTCTTCCCGAAACCTGGAGTGGGGCTGGGCGGGCGTTTGGGCGATCCCCTGGTAACTGCTCCCCCCTACGCGGGCATGCACGGCTACCTCAACCACCACCCAGAAATGGGGGCGGTTTTTATGGCCCAGGGCGCCGGCGTACCACGTAAGATGCTGGCCAAGATCCACTTGACACAAGTAGCGCCCTTCGTGAGCGAGCTTTTGGGCCTTTCGCCACCAAAGTAAAAAAAACCAAAGCAAAGCGGGGCCCCGCAGGGCCCCGCCTGTCGCGTTGCCGTCCCTGCGTTACAAGCGGAACTTCAACCCTACCTGGTACTGTCTCGGCGAGCCGGCAATGTTGGCACGGCCAAAGTTGGCGTTGTAGCTCGCCACGCCACGGGTACGGTCGTAATTGACCATTTGCGTGATGGAAGTGCGGAAGTTGGAGTTGTCAAACAAGTTGAAAGCCTCACCGATGACTTCCAGCTCGTAGCTGGCACCAAAACGGAAAATCTTGGAAAGACGAAGGTCCACATTGCGGTAGTATGGCTGCCGGAAGGAGTTTCGGCCGTAGCGCACGCCGTTCCACCACGCGCGGTCGCCGGTGTAGGTGTCGTTGTTGAGGTCACGCCCGTCGGTGGGTGTAAAGGGGTACCCGGAACGCACCGTGGCAATAGTGGAGAGCTGAATATCCCACGGTAACAAAACCACCGCCGAAAGCACGAACTTGTGGGCAAGGTCGTAGTCTCCCGGCCCCCAGTTATCCATGATGTTTAGTTGGTCATCCCCGGCCCCATACGTACCAATGGAAACCGTGCGCTCGTTGGAGTTGTTGTCCCGCCACTTGGAGTACGTGTAAGAGGCGTCGAGCATCCAACCGTCAGCCCACCGCTTGCGCGTCTTAAGCACCACCGCCCAGTAACGAGATTCGGCATCGTCGGTGAATTGCCCGATCCGGCCGAAGTCCCTGTAGTTCTTTAAGCTCGGGTTGTAGTAGTGGGTGCCAAACTCGGTGTACCCCACCGGCACCAGGTTCAAATCCCGGAGCCTCTCCAAGTGCGTGGTGTAGGACCAGATAAACTCAGCGCCCAGGGCGTAGTTGCCGCCAAGCTCCTGTTCCACACCCAAGGAAAAGCGCTTGGTCTTGGGGTTTTCGAAACCCGGAGCAAACACGAAGAGATCGGGGGTGGTAATGGGCAGGGAACCCAGGCTTGGGAAAATGTTGGGGAACGTGGGACAGGGCTGGGTGGACGTGCAGTTCAAGGTTACCCTCACCACGCGGATACCGTTAGTCAGCATGGCGTTGGCAATCAAAAGCGTGGGTGTGATGTCGTAGAAGTAACCGAAGCCCCCTCGCACCACGGTCCTCCCTTCACCAAATGGGTCCCAAGCAAAACCCACGCGCGGTGCCCAGTTGTTCTTGTCGTCAGGGATCTTGCCGGTGTTGGGGAACTTGGGGTTGGTCTCGTGGGGTTTGGGGTTGTCCTGGAAGTCGTAGCGGATACCGGCCGTAACGGTGAGGTGCGGGGTGGGCTTCCATTCGTCTTGCAGGTAGCCGGAGTAGTAGTTGGTGTCGAACTTCACCCGCCCACCAAAATCCGAGAAGCTCTGGATGTATTGGCTCGGCCTGTTGTTAAAGAAGTCGCTCCAGGAGCGGTAGAAGTACCGACCCCTTTGGTACCGGTAGAAGAGGTCGTCGTAGCTTACCAGGTCAACGTTGAACCCGGCCTTAATACCGTGCTTTTCCAAGTAATAGCTGAAGTTGTCGGCAATTTGCGTGCGCTCCTCAACGAGGTTATTGGGCAAGAAGTTGTTTTGCCCAAAGAAAGCATCCGAGGAGATGGCCACCTCGGGAAGCGAGGTGTTGTTGGCCAACCGCGGCCGTTCTTCCTTGGCGTATTGCAGAATGAGCTCGTTAAAGACGTTAGCCCCCAACACCGCGTTGAGATTCAAAACCGAGGAGTGGAACTTGTTCTTTTCCAAGCCGTTGTTGGAAACCCCAGTTGTAATGGAATCAGAGGTGGCGTTTTGACCCTCGTAGTTGGAGTAGTTGTGCCGGAAAGTAACCAAAAGGCTTGGCGAAACTTGCCAGTCCAATTTGCCCAAGAGCACGTCGTCGTCGTTGGTCTGGGTGATGGTGCGGAAGCTCTCTTGCGAAAGGCGAAGGCCGGTTTTGGCCTCAAAGTCCGCTTCTCTGCCCGCCGGGAAGTTGCGGAACTCCAAAGCTAAGGGACGATCCAAGCGCTGTCCGTCGTAAGAGAGAAAGTAGTGCAGCTTATCCTTGATAACCGGCCCACCCAGCGAGAGACCGAACTGATGCTGTTCGAAGGCCCGCTTTTGCGGCGCCACCGTGGCTGCCGGTGGCTTCTTGAAATCCTCCATCATGGACTCATCACGGAAGTAGTACCAGCTTTCTAACTTGAAGTTGTTGGTGCCAGATTTGGTAATGGCATTGATGATACCTCCGGAAGCGTTGCCGAACTGTACGTTGTACGACGAGACAATGACCTGGAATTCCTTAATTGCCCCCTGAGAAAACGTAAACGCCGGCCTGGTGCCGCCCCTCTCTTCACCAAAAAAGGTGGATTGCGCATTGGCACCGTCAATGTTGAAGTTGTTTTGGATGCCGCGCATGCCGCCAATGTGAGCGCGACCGTTGTCATCCACCGTGGACTGCGGTGTCAGGGCAATGAAATCCAAGAAGTCCCGGCCGTTGAGGGGCAGGTTGGCAATCTGAATTTCACCGACGGCGTTGGCCACATCAGGGCGGGTGGTTTCCACCAACGGTGCGGCGGCAGTGACCGTCACCTCTTCCGCCAAGGTCCCCACGTTGAGGGTGAACTCCACGCGCACCGAAGTACCCAGGGAAACGGTAATGCCCTGCTTGACTTCTGGGCGAAAACCGGAAAGCTCGGCGCGGACCTCGTAAGTCCCCACCGGTACAAACTCAAACCGGAAGGCGCCCTGGAGGTTAGTGACGGTCCGCCGCACCAAACCGGTTTCCATGTTCCGGAGCTCTACGGTCACCCCGGGAAGCACCCCGCCCTCGGCGTCCTTGACGTTGCCCAGCACCTCACCGGTGGTGATGTTGGACTGGGCCCAGCTCGGAAGCGCCAAAAGCGCGAGAGTTACCACCAAAAACGCCACCAAAACGTTTCTATTCCTCATACCCTCCTCCTTATGTAATGAAGCTGCCCGTGCACGTTGTCATTGTACTACCCTCCCCCCACCCATGCCAAGGGGCCTTTGTGAAAGTTCTGTGAAGATCTGCAAAAAATCTTGCGTTACAACCTCCGGGGAAAAACGGCTGAGCGTTGCCCGCTGAAAAGGTAAAACCTTGACATCACCGGCAAGGACCTGGCGAAGCGCAGCCGCCAGCGCCGGGGGATCACCTGGCGGGACCACCAGACCCATGCCGGTCATGGCGATAGGTTCCCGCACCCCGGGTAAGTCACTGGCAACCACCGGCGCGCCGCAGCTCATGGCCTCCACTTGCACCATGCCAAAGGCCTCGGTGGAGTTGAGGCTGGGAAGCACCAAAACCGTACACAGGCCGTAAAAGGCGGCTAGTTCCTCTTCCGTGAGCACCCCGGCGAAAAGCCAGCGCTTACCAAAAGGGCGAACCAGCTTTTGTACCGCTGTGCGGTAGTTTTTTTCTCCCGGAACTTCACTCCCGGGACCAACGCATATCACCCGCGCTTGCGGAAACGCAGCCCAAACTTCAGGCATGGCTTGAGCCAAGATGTGCAGCCCCTTTTCGCGGGAAACCCTTCCTACGTAGCCAATGACCGCTGCCTCGGAGTGCAGTTGCCATCGCTTTTTCAGCGCCGTCACTTCGTCGGGCGAAAAGGCAATGCTGGGGACTGGTGGGGGGATGACCGTAACCCGCTGCCGCACCTGCTGTAAAAGCAGCGAGGATGCCGCGTAATCCTCGCTTAAGGCCACAACCGCATCGGCGCGAGCCAGACACCGCCCATGGGAAAGAGCAAGGAGCCCTTCCATGGCTTGATTCATCCAACCTTTCCCCAACGTAACATCACAGAGGTACGAAACCACCAGCGGCTTATGTGCTCTTTTTGTAAGCCAAGCCAAGGGGGCGGCATCGGCTTGGGGGAGTACCAACCAGACAACATCGGCGGCTTTAGCCTCCTGCCAAAAACGACGGTAAAGGCCCGGCATAACCACGCCCTTGCCCACCTTCAGCCAAAACGGAACGCGCACCACCCGTACCCCTTGATGCACCTCCTCTTCAGGGAGGCCTTGGGGAAATCGGGAGGTGAGCACCACTACTTGGTGGCCGCAAGCCGCCACGTGTTCCGCCACGCGCTGCAGGTAAACCGTGAGGCCTGAGAGGTACGGCCGGTAGTAGGTGGCCACCGCCAAGATGCGCAGCGGCTTTGCCTCCATGGTGCAGCTCCAGGACCCTACCGCCGGGACTCCGGCGCCAAAACGAGGCGAGGGGCAAAGAACCAGTTTTCGCTGGCTGCGGGTTGCAAGGTTTTGCTCTTGGCAAAGTACTCCACCAAGAGATCCACCACCTGCTTTTCCACCACCTTCACCCGGGGAAGGTTACGCAAAAAAGGGTAGTTCCCGCCGCCCGCGGCGCGGTAGGAGTTCACCACCAAGGTAAGGGTATCGGTAGGCTGCACCGCTCTGCCGCCAAACTTCAGCCCCCGCACCCTTTGCCCCACAGGGGCTGTGGGGTCCACCACGTAGGTGGCACCTTCCAGGGTGTCGTAGTTGTAGGGCGGAAGCCTCTCGTCCCGCGCCAGCTGCAGGGGCACGTCGCCGGTGCACCGTACGCCCTCCCAGCCACGCACGGCATGTTCCAAAATGGCCTTGAGTTGTTCACCGCTGACCTGCACCACCACCAAGGAGTTGGGGTACACGTACAAAGCGTGGGCGAGGCGCGGCGTGATGGGGCCCGGCGGAAACTCCACCACCGAGCTGGCCACAGGGGCCGCTAAAGAAAGCTGAGCACCTGTAGCCCAAAGCTGTACCTGATGGATGAGGTCTAAACCTGGGTCATCCTCCACGGGGACACCGCCCACTCGCAAAGGTGCCACCAGTGTGCCTAAGGACCGGCCCAGCTCGGCTTGCACCTGTCCGGTGAGAGGCTGCAAGGCCTCCGCCACTTGAGGATCCGGGGCCAAACCCCCGGTAGGCACGTTGCGGCCCTCAACCGAAGCTACCCGGAAGCGGCCGCGTTCCCTGCGCAAACGCACCTCCAGGTAGCTCACCAGCTCCGCCCAACGCCCGGGTTGCGCCACCCACGCCCCCCCTAGCCTTTGCGGAGGTATGTCGCGGTGGGTGTGGCCGGTGAGGAGGATATCTATCCCCGGAAGCTGCGCCAGCCGCCAAGCGAAGTTCTCGTCCTCGGAGCCGTTGGCCTCTCCGGTTTGCAAATCCCGCTCAAAACCGGTGTGGGCCACCACGATCAAAAGGTCCACCTGGGGACGCAGTTTACGGATCGCCCTTGCCGCTACCGCTAGCGGATCCATAAAAGCCAACGGTTTCCAATGCTCCTCGGGATCCCAGTAGGGGACATGGGGGTTTGTAAGGCCAAGGATGCCCACCCGTACCGGTCCCCGTTCCAGGATGAGCCAAGGCTGCACCGAAAGCTGTGCCTCCGCGGCTTGGCCCAAATTGGCAGCCAACCACGGGAAACGACTTTGGCTCAGGGCCCGGCGCAGCGGCGCCAGCCCGTAGTTGAACTCGTGGTTACCCAAAACTGCCGCGTCGTAACCCACCAGGTTCATGGCCGCCACCGTAGGGTCGGTGCCGTTGCCCAATTGTCCGGTGAGCACGTAATGGGCCAGTGGCGTGCCTTGAATGGCGTCGCCCCCGTCCAGCACCACGGTGAGGGGGTTTTTCTGGCGCACCTGGCGCACGAAGGTGGCTACCTGGGCCAAGGAACCGCGGGCCGGCCTTTGGCGCACTTCGTCGTAGGGCAAGAGATGGGCGTGCACGTCCGAGGTAAAAACCAAAGCCAGGGTGACTTCTCCTGGCGTCGCTGCGGCACCCGCGACCGCAAAACTTATCAAGCCTGCACAAATGAAGGATCTAAAACTCAAGACCAGCCTCCTTCCCTATGCTCACCAAAAACCGCAGCCAGGGTTTCCGCAATTTCGCCCACCGTGGCGTAGGCTTCCACCGCCGAAAGTATCGGGGGCATCAAGTTGTCCCCGGTTCTTGCCGCGTTTTCTAAAGCGTCCAAGGTGCGCTTGACGTCCGCCTGCAAGCGGCGGGCTTTGACTGCCCGCAAACGCTCCACTTGCGCCCTCTGCACCTCATCGTTCACCCGAAACACGGGCGGTGTCTTGGCCTCACCTTCCTGGAAGCGGTTGACCCCCACCACCACCTGCGACCCTTCCTCGATGGCCTTTTGTGCCCGGTAGGCGGCATCCTGAATTTCACGCTGGACAAAACCCCTTTCAATGGCAGCCAGCGCCCCCCCCATGTCCTCAATGCGACGAATGTACTGGGACGCTTGCTCCTCGATGCGATCGGTCCACGCCTCAACCACATAGGCACCACCCAACGGATCCACCACATCGGCAAGCCCCGACTCGTACGCGATGATTTGCTGGGTGCGTAAGGCGAGGAGGGCTGACTCCTCAGAAGGGAGTGCCAGGGCTTCGTCCTTGGCGTTGGTGTGTAAAGACTGGGTGCCGCCGCACACTGCCGCCATAGCTTGCATCGTGACCCGCACCACGTTGTTGTCCGGTTGCTGGGCGGTTAGCGTGGAACCAGCGGTTTGGGTGTGGAACCGCAAAAGCCAGGAGCGTGGATCCTGGGCGCCAAACTCCTCCCTCATGGTTTTCGCCCAGAGGCGGCGCGCCGCTCGAAACTTGGCCACCTCTTCCAGAAAGTTATTGTGGGCAGCAAAAAAGAAGGAGAGGCGAGGTGCAAAATCGTCCACCGCAAGCCCTGCGGCCAACGCCTGACGCACGTACTCCCGGGCGTTGGCCAACGTAAAGGCCACCTCCTGCACCGCCGTCGCCCCCGCTTCGCGAATGTGGTAGCCGGAAATGGAAATGGTGTTCCACTTGGGTACATGGGCGTGGCAAAAAGCCATGAGATCGGTCACCAAACGCAAGGAGGGGCGCGGTGGGAAACGGTAGGTGCCGCGGGCGACGTACTCCTTGAGGATGTCGTTTTGCACGGTGCCGGAAAGCTTGTCCCAACCCACCCCTTGTTTTTTGGCCACCGCCAGCACCATAGCCAGCAAAATGGAAGCCGTAGCGTTAATGGTCATGGAAAGGGAAACCCGGTCCAGGGGAATGCCCTGGAGGAGCGTTTCCATGTCGGCCAGGCTGTCAATGGCCACGCCCACCCGTCCCACCTCGCCTTGTGCCAACGGATGATCGGAATCGTAGCCAATTTGCGTGGGCAAATCGAAGGCCACCGACAGTCCGGTTTGCCCTCGGGAGAGCAGGAAGCGGTAGCGGCGGTTGGACTCCTCCGCCGTGGCAAAACCCGCGTACTGCCGCATGGTCCAAAGCTTGCCTCGGTAGCCGGCGGGGTAAATCCCGCGGGTAAAAGGGTACTCACCCGGGAAGCCCTGCTTTTCTTCATAGCTGCCAGTGATGCTCCACGGCCCGTAGACCAGTGCCACCGGAAGACCCGAAGGCGTACGCACCTCTTGCCGGTACGTTACATCCTTGGGGAGACGGGAAAGCCATTGTTGGTAGGCATCTTCGTCCATGGATAGGCCCTCCGGCGGCAGTATAGCGGGTAAGGGCGCAGCCTTTACGTTGGTCTCGTTGCCAAGAAAACCTTCATCCCGCGCCGTGTTGTGGCATACTAACACCGATGCTGGCGCTTTCCGGCAACCTTGACCCCTTGCACCTCAACGACCTGTTGGAATGGCTCCACATGACGCGGGCCACCGGCCGGCTTTTCTTGAGTACCGGTGCGGTTACCAGAACCTTCGACTTTTCCGGAGGCAAGGTTATCTTTGCTTCCTCATCGCGCGCTGCCGAACGGCTTGCTTCGTGGCTCTTGCGTAAACGCGTGGCTAGCCGGCAAGCGCTGCTAAAATCCTTGGCCATCTCGCAAATTCAAGGCGAGCCTTTTACGACGGTGGTCTTGCGCGATGGCTACCTCACGAGAGAGGATCTGGTAAGCGCCGGTACTGCCTTAGCCGTGGCTTTGGTCAGCCGCATCCTGAAGGAGCAGCAGGTGCTGTTCCGCTTTGATCCCACCTACCCGGTGCGCAAGGGTGAACTGGTAAACCTGGAGCTGGCGTGCTCCCAGCTCATCATGCAAGCAGCGGTGAGCGCCGACAGCCGGCCCCCCACCGATCACGGGGAAGCGGTGCCGGTTTCCAGCTTGGAGCGGCCCTCGCTGGAGGCACTTTTTTGGGAGGTCATGGCAAGCCTCAGCGGCAGCAACGTAGACCCTGGCAGCGTGGCCGAAAGCCACCAAACCCTGCTGCGCGCAGGGGACCTCTTGGCCCGTTGGTTGTCGCAAGGGCCGCCTCTTCTCCCGCTGCCCCCACGGGAAGCCACGGTCGTAAGCGTAAAGCTGGATCAAGGTCAAGTGCCCAAGCCTGAGGAGGCTCCCACCTTGGCTTGGGACTTTCTGGCCTTGGTCAACGGTTTGGACGCCCCTGGCTCCTCCCGCGCGGGGAGCTTGCATGAGGCGTGGATGATGGCAGCGGGGGACGCCCAGGGTTTGGCCCGGCTTTTGCTCGAAAATTCCCGCTGGCGAAGGGAGAGAGAAGAACCACTGGACGAAACGATCCAGCGCATGGCGGTCGCCAGGGCGGCAGCAGCCCGTGCCTTGGCGTCTACCTTTAGCCTTGCCGAAGAGACAGCTGCCACCGCGGCGGTGTTGCCGCTGGTGCTGCTGACGCTGGTGCTAACGGCTTTTAGCCCTGCAGGTTCGGCAGCCACCAGCGTGCAAGGCGCCCTGGTGCGCAGGTTGTTGCCGTTGGTGGGGAAAACCGCTGGCGCCGCCTCCGGCCTCCCCGAGGTGCTTTTGGCCGCCCTCACCGGCGAGCCTTCCACCCACCCCGGTGCGCGCGTGGCGGAGCTGGCCACCCTGGCCGCCGGCGATCAAGCACTGGGGGGACCCTCTCCGTCCTTCGAGGACAACCCGGCGGTGGCCGGCGCCTTTGCGCATGCCCGGGAAGCCGCCCAAAAGGCCCTCGCCCAAAGGGCGGTGGGTGGGTAGGTTGGCACTATGCACGTATTGGTTATTGGTGGCAGCCGCTTCATAGGTCGGGCCGTGGTGCAACGGTTGCTGGTGGAAGGCCATCGCGTGACGTTGCTCAACCGCGGTAAAAGCCCCGATCCTTTTGGTACCAGGGTGTCACGGGTCATTGGCGATCGCTCCGATCCTGAAACCCTCCGGCGCGCCGTGAGCCGGCGAGACTTTGACGCCGTTGTGGATATGGTGGCCTTTCGGGAAGAGGACACCAAGGCTGCCATCCAGGCGTTTTCCGGGCGCATCGGACACTTCGTGCATATCTCCACGGCCGCCGTGTACCTTATCCGCGACGGGATTTACTGCCCCTTCCGCGAAGAAGATTTCGCCGGTCGCCTGCAGCCAAAAGCCGAGGCCACTGCTTCCACTTGGCTTTACGCGTACCACAAGCGTCGTTGCGAGGTAGCTTTGCAACAAGCTTGGGAAAATCAGCAGTTCCCCTTTACCTCCTTAAGGCTCCCAGTGGTGGTAGGGCCGGACGATTACACCGCTCGCACGCAAGCCTACCTGGAGCGGCTCTTGGATGGAGGACCCATCATCCTCCCGGACGGTGGCCTCAACTCTTGGGGCTTTTTGTGGGTGCATGACGTGGCCGAAGTGGTGGTTTCCAACCTTGCCAACGCCAACGCCTTTGGCAACGCCTACAACTTGGCCCAGCGTGAGGTGGTAAACGTGCGGCAGTTTGTGGAGCTGTCGGCGGCTTTTTTGGACCGGCGACCGGCCTTGGTTTCCGTGCCCAGCGAATGGCTCAAGGCGGTACAGCTGGGAACTAGCTTTTCCCCCTACAGCCACGATCACGACATCGTTTTGGACGTTTCTGCGGCGCAGAGGGATCTTTTGTTCAAACCTACAGCCTTTGTGGCGTGGTGTGAGCAGCTCACCCAGCATTTTCGCAGCTCTTGGGATGGAAACCCGTCCAAGCTGTACAGCACGCGGCCATCGGAGCTCAAATTGGTGGAAGAATTTGCCCGCCTTCGGCTGCCCAGCCTCAGCCCTACGGTTTCCGCAGCTCTAGCTTGAGGTTTCTTGTTCTAAGGCCTGCAAGGCCACCCGCGCCGCTGCCCGCTGCGCCAGCTTCTTGGAGGTGCCTTCGCCCCGGCCTCGGACCTCGCCCCCCACTTCCACCTCATACACGTAAAGGCGTTGGTGCTCCGGGCCCCGCACCTCCACCTCCCGATACAAAGGGAGCTCCCAGCCCTGGCGCTGGCAAAGCTCCTGCAGCGCCGATTTGGGTTCTAGGCTTGCGAGCTCGGAGCGAGAAAGGCCGGCAAGGGCGGGGCGTAGGAGCCTGCGTACCAAAACGGCAAACCGGCGGTACCCCATCTCCAGCACGAGAGCACCCAAAACCGCTTCCAAAGCATCGGCCAAAAGCGCTTCCCCCGGCTCCACCCCTTCCGCCACCTCCAACGCCTCAGCAAGACCTAGCTCCGTGGCCAAAGCCGCCAGGGTTTCCCCCTTCACCAGAGCTGCACGAGCCCGGGTGAGCTCCCCTTCCCGCGCCCGCGGCCAAGCGGTAAACAAAAGCTCGGCCACGGCATGGGAAAGCGCGGCATCACCCAAAAACTCCAACCGCTCGTTGCTGGCAAGGCCCTTGGGCACCGCTACCGAACGGTGACGCAAGGCCTCGGCCAAAAGCTCGGGACGGCGGAAACGGTACCCAAGCCTCTCCTCCACGCTCGCCAGACGCTGCTCCCGGTTTGCTGCCTCGCCTGCCTCCTTGACGTTCCTGCCCATGGGCTCCAAACTCCCTCCCCGTGGAGAAGTTTCGCATTTTTGGCGACCACCGTCTTACCGGCACGGTCAGGGTTTCGGGAGCAAAAAACGCGGCCCTGCCTTGCCTTGCCGCCAGTCTCCTCACCCGCGAGCCGGTGAGGCTTTCGGGGTTACCCAGGGTGCGGGATATCCTCACTATGGAAAAGGTGCTACGGGCTTTGGGCGAACACTGCGCCCATAAAAACGGCACCACCACCGTGGTCATGGGGCAAGCCACCAACACCCATGCCCCATACGAGCTGGTGCGCACCATGCGCGCGTCGGTTTTGGTTTTGGGCCCGCTGTTGGCTGCCCGCAGGCAGGCGCGGGTCGCCCTCCCCGGTGGCTGTGCCATCGGCGCTCGCCCCATCGATTTCCACTTGGCGGCTTTGGCCCGCCTCGGCGCCCACATTCGCCTGGAGCACGGCGACGTGGTGGCTGAGGCTCCCCGTGGCCTTTTTGGAGCAGAAATCACCTTCCCCCGCGTAACGGTAACGGGCACCGAAAACCTGCTCATGGCCGCCACCCTTGCCCGTGGGCGCACGGTGCTTAAAGGTTGTGCTCGGGAACCGGAGGTGGTGGACCTGGCCACCATGCTCTCCCGCATGGGGGCGCGCATTTCTGGCGCGGGTACGGAAGTGATCGAGGTAGAAGGGGTGGATCAGCTGGCCGGCTGCGCCCACACGGTCATTCCCGATCGCATTGAGGCCGGGACCTACCTCATGGCCGCCCTCATGGTGGGGAACGGCGTGCGCATCGAAGGGTGCCTTCCCCAGCACCTTGCGGCGGTTTTAGAGGTGCTGGAGGCCGCCGGGGCCCAGGTGACAGCGGAGCCCGAAGCCCTGGTGGTCCCGCCACAGGAAACTGGGCTACGAGGTTTTGCCTTAGCCACCAGGGAGTACCCCGGTTTCCCTACGGACTTGCAAGCGCAAGCCATGGCCTTGGCCACCCAGGCAGAGGGGCTTTCAGAAATCGTGGAAAACATCTTCGAAAACCGGTTTCAGCACGTCCTTGAGCTCAAGCGTTTGGGAGCTGATATTGCTGTCGCGGGACATAAGGCTGTGGTTCGTGGCCCCTGCAAGCTGCAGGGCACCACGGTCATGGCTTCCGACCTCCGCGCCTCGGCGGCCTTGGTTTTAGCTGGCCTCGTCGCCGAAGGGGAAACGGTGGTGGACCGCATTTACCATTTGGATCGGGGGTATGAGGCTATGGAGGTAAAGCTCTCAAGTCTGGGGGCGCGCATTGAGCGTTTCAACCCCGGGCCCTTCCTCTGAGCTTACGGCTTGACGCAGTTGCGCCCTGCGGCCTTGGCCTGCAAAAGCCAGCTGTCGGCACGCTCCACCAACTCCCAAGGACTTGCCGGAGGCGCTGCCCCCCCGCACGCAAGACCCGCCACCCCCAGGGAAATCGTGACCCGCACCACGGCCCCGGTTTCCAAACGCACGCTCCCCGCCTCTTCTACCCTTTGGCGCAGCTTTTCCGCCACCGCTCGCGCCCCCACCTCGTCGGTCTCCGGGAACACCAGGAGAAACTCCTCCCCCCCGTACCGGCCCACGATATCGGAGGAGCGCACCTCTTGGGTGAGGAGCAACGCCACCCTCTTGAGCACCGCATCCCCCACCAAATGGCCGTAACGGTCGTTCACCGGTTTAAAAAAGTCCACGTCGGCCATGGCCACCGCCAGCGGACGGGCATAGCGTACGGCCCGCTGCCACTCCCGCTCCAACTGTTCCAAAACCGCTTCCCGACGTAACAGGCCGGTCAAGCTATCCACCGTGGCCGCTTCGAAGAGGCGTGCGTTTTCCAAGACCACCGCCACGTGGTGCGAAAGCAACGTCAAAAGCTCCAGCTCCTCGGCAACCCAGCTTTGCCCTTTACCTCCCAAAAGCAGCAAACCCACGAGGTCACGGGGGCCGAGGACAGGAACGACCAAATCAGCGCCAAAGAGCGCCAGTCTCTGGGCCATGGCGCCACTTATCGGCGTTACTTCGGAAGCGGGGGTGGGGACCCCTGCTTGCGCCATGGCTCGCACCGCCGGATCCTCCCGAGACAAAAGAAAGGCCGAATCGAAATCAGCTTTGAGGTTCACAGTGGTGGACGCCGTGGCCACCAGGAGCTGGTTCGTGCTGTCCACCAAAAGCAAGGTAACTCGTGGGCAAGCGAAAACCTCACGGATTTGCTCCACAAGGTACGCCCCCATGGGTTGGACCTTGCCGTAGGTGGAAAGCTCTGAAGCCAGCTGTACCAGCTGCTGCCTTTGCGCCAAGCGCTCGGGGAAGAAACGCTGATCAACAACCTTCTCCAGGTAACTGCGCAGCGGCGAAAACAACAAACCCAAAAGCAGCGTGGCACCGGAAACCAGAAAAACCGAAAAACCCCCGCCAATCCACTCCGCCAAAAGGGCACTTCCAGCGCCCACCAGTGCGTAAAACACCAGCACCAGGCTGCCGGTCACCGCCGTATAAAGCAAAAACCGGCGCACCAAAAACTCAAAGTTCAAGAACTGATACCGGTAAATGGCCACAAACACCGCCACGGGAAAGGCCAACAGGCAAAGGGACTGGAGGTAGTCGCTCCAGTAGGGCAGGCTTCCCCCAAAAAGCTGAAAGGTGCTGGAAATCACCACGTAAAGCGCCCACGGTGCCGTTCCCACCAGCACCAAAAGCGCTTGCTGCCGACCCAAAGGGGAAGCCGCTCGCTGCGCCTGCTGCCACAGCATGAAAACCGCCAGCAAAGCCCAACCCGGCAACACCACGAAGTTCAAGACTGCATTCCCAAAAGTGGGGCCAATTCCAAGGAAACCGGGTAAAAGCTCCGGTAGCAGGTAAAGCGCAGCCAAACCCGCGCCCAAACCCAAGCCCAGGGCGGTGAGGCCTTGCTCCATCCCAGGGCGTTGGACAAGCCACCGGGCGCGTTGCGGGATTAATGAAACCAACCGCAGGTCGAGGGCCATTTGCCAGCCGGTAAGCAGGAGGAAAGCCACGTTCCGGGCCCGGTCAAGCCCTGGGGGGCCAAAGGGGAAAGAGGGCAAGGAGAACTCCCACGCCACCGCCACGGCAAAGAGGACCAGGAGGCGGCGACGGGGGTCCTGCGCGGGAGCGTAAAGGGTCACCAGCGCCACCAAAAAGTACGCCAACGCGCTCAGGGCGTTGAGCCCCAGGGATATCCAGTTGGCACGCATGCCCGGCTGCACCGTGAGCGTCAGCTCCTGGTCTTGACGCTGCACCAAGAACACCGCTTGCTGTCCCCGCCTGAACTGGCGGGCTTGGGCGTCGTAAGCTTCCAAGCTGGGTATCGGTGCACCGTTGACCCGGAGGATCACGTCCCCGCTCTTCAAACCAGCCCTCGCCGCCGGCCCATCGGCGGTCACGTCGGCCACCACCACGCGGCCGTCCTTGACTTCGGCCACAAAACCCACCCGCCGATGGGCGGCGGCCAAATGCTCCCGCAGTTGCCAGCCAAAGAGCAGGAGAACGGCAAAGCCAAAGGTTGCTGCTTGCAAACCCCGCGGCCACCGCCAAAAGCTCACCCGAGTCTCCTTTCCCGCCTGCGCAACGCCGCACCCGTGCGCAGTGTAAGACAAAAAGGGTCGCTTTTCATGCAACCTTGCGGGCGTATCCCATCGCCAGCTACACTGTCCCGCCGTGAGCGACTGCGTTTTTTGCCGTATTGCCAACCACCAAGCACCGGCCCGCGTGCTTTTTGAGGATGACCACCTCATGGTGTTCCACGACATTGCCCCGCGGGCTCCCGTGCACCTCCTGGTGATCCCCAAGGAGCACATCCCCTCCCTGGCCGAAGCCTCCAGGGAGCACCTGGAGCTTTTGGGCAGGCTGCTGTTAGGGGTCCAGCGGGCAGCCCGCGAGGCTGGCATTGCCCACGCCTTTCGCGTGGTCACCAACAGTGGTGAGGGGGCTGGACAGTCGGTGTTTCACCTCCATTTCCACGTGTTGGGCGGACGTCGCATGGCATGGCCCCCGGGTTAGAGGCTGCACCGCCCCCGGCGGTGGTGCGACCTGCGACGCCGCCGAGCCCCCCGCACCTGCGCCCCGAGGTAGCGCTGGCCGCTGCCCGCGCCGCCTCAAAAACCGGTCACCACGCGCACGCTTTGGCTTTGCTGCAGCGAGCCATACCCCAAGCCGGCGCCGTGGCGGATATCCTTCGCTTAGAAGGCGCGCGCCTGGCGTTGGCCCTGGGGCAGGACCCGTACCCGTACCTTGCCCCCATGCTTTCGCCACGGGCACCTGCGGCCGTCCGTCGCCACGCCGAAGACGTTGCCCGGCAGGCCGTGGCTACCTTGCCGCTGGCAAAGGCCAGAGCGTGGCTGGGGCGTTCCCTGCCAGCGTCGCTGGCAAGACAAGCCAAGGGCATCCTGGCACAACGGCAGCAGGACGTAGCCGGCATGCTCAAACTTCTGGAGCAAAAGCCCAACGATATGCTCGCCGGAGAGTTAGCCCGCGTCCTGCGGGAAAAAGACCTTCCCCGTGATGACCAAGCACTGGTGGCTTTTGCCCTCTTTTCCGCCGGCTACTGGCAAGAAAGTCGCGATCTTCTCGCCAAAATTCCTTTCCAACCAGGGGAACCTTTCCCCCTCACGTTCCTCCGGGCGCGCACCGCCTACCGGTTGCAAGCTTGGGAACAAGCCATCTTTTGGTTCGAAAAGGCAGAGCTTGCCACCACCAACCCCGAGGAAAAGACTACCTGTTGGCTGTTTGCGGCCCGCGCTTGGGAGCAACTAGGCCAACGCGCCTGCGCCCAGGAGCTTTACCGCCAAATCGTGACCCTGCGACCGGAGGCGGTGGAGGGGTGGACGGGTCTGGTGCTGCTTTTGGCGGGGATGGACCAAGGTTGGCCAGCGGTTTGGGCTTGGGAGCACGCTCCGCCCACGGTTCGCCGCGAGCTTGCCCCCCGTCTCTGTGCCAGCTTGCTTATGCGTGGGCACCTGGCCGCTGCCCAAAAGCTGGTTTCCTCTGCTACCTTTGCGCTGCCGGCCTTGCGGCTCTGCCAGGGGTTCGTGGCTTGGCATGCAGGACAAGGGGCACAAGCCCGCAGACTATGGGCACAGGTGGTGGCCGACCCGCACGCGGGAAAGCTGCGGGAACTGGTAGCTCTGGCCCTCCCTGTCACCGTGGCCGAGGCGTCGCCCAAGCCTACCCGAAAGCTCGAAGAGCTGTCGCTTTTGGCAGTAGAGCAAGGTTTGGCAACGGCAAGGCTTTCCTTGCTTGCCGCCTTGCGCCACGACCCCGCCTTTTCTCCGCTCTTTGCCGAAAACCTGCCGCCCCCTGCCCTGCCCCAAGGCCTTGCAGCCATGCTGGCCGCTGGGTTTTCCCGAGAAGTGGCCACGGTGCTACCCCACCTATTGCCGCAAAAAACCCCCTCTGAGCTTGCTTGGTCGGCGGCCTTTTTGGCCGAAAGCGGGAACTTCCACGCGGCCGCACGCATGGGCGAGAGGCTTTGGGCCCAGGTGGGCCCTATCCCCGCGTTCCTGTTGCCAGAAGAGCTGCTCCCCCACATCCTCCCCAAAGCCTTCTCGCGTATCGTGCCGCAGACTTCTTCCCCGTTTCACACCTTGCTCATAGCCATTGCCCGCCAGGAGTCCCGGTTTGACGCTCGCGCCTTTTCACCCACCGGGGCGCGGGGACTTTGGCAGCTCATGCCAGCAACGGTTGCCCAGCTCATGCTGGAACACGAGGCTTTAAGTGGGGACATAGACGGCAGCGTGTGGGCCTCCCGCCACCTGGAGGCTTCCGCCCGTAGGTTTGGACCTGACCCTTTGCTCTTAGCTGCTGCCTACAACGCCGGAGACAGCTGGGTGGCGCTGTGGCTAGGGGAGGACCTGGGCCCGCACCCGCTGTTCGCCTTGGCGGTGCCCTACGCCGAAACCCGCGGTTACCTCTTGGCTGTGACTGAAGGCCTGTTTCTGGCCCGTCACCTGGAGTAACGCACCACCTCGCCACGGCGGGCCAGCTCTTCCGTCCAGCGTTGCACTTGCTCCAAAAGCTTTTTCTCCCTCACCAAAGCTTCCAGCTGGCGGCGTGCCTGCGCCAGGGAAGGCGGCGGGCCTTGGTCCCGTGGCCATCGCGGGAGGAACTCCTGTTGGTAGTAGGCCTCCAGCTCCTCCTGGCTCACCCGCATGGTGGGGGCAAACCACTTGGCCACGTACGCTTCCACCAGCGCCGCTCGTTGCACCAAGCGGCGCACCTCCTCCTCGCTGAAGCCTGCTTGTGTAAGCTTGCGCCGCAGCTCTTCCTCACCTCCCGCCTGCTCCACAACCCGCTGCCAAGCAGCCTCCCGGTTGTAGCTCACCCGGGTTTGGAGCCGGGCTTCGGCCAAATCTTGGTAGCGGAGCTCCAGGGCAATAAGGGCCTCCAGCACGGCTTTCCGGTAACCGGCCTCATCCTCCTGGGGTAGTTTTGGAACGATACCGGCGATGGACGCCAGCTCCACATCCGAAGCGAGGATAGGGACACCGTTTACCAGCGCCAAAACCCGCTCCACCTCCACTGCCCCGGAGGGGAAAACCCAAAGCCACAGCACGACCAGGAGCACAAAAGCCCGCACCGCACCATGCTACACTGCCTTTGGTGACGGTGTTGAGCAACTGGCAGCGGGAACGCGTAACCGTAGCCCTGGCGCAAATTGCCACGTGTCCGGGTCAGCTCGCCCACAACTTAGAAGCTCACTTTTGGGCCTTGGAGCAAGCCCGGAAGGCAAAAGCGGAGGTGGTGATTTTCCCCGAGCTTTCGCTGACCGGGTACCTCTTGGGTCACGGGGTTTTGGAGCTGGCCATGGACCTGGAGGACCCGAGGCTTAAACCCTTGCGGGAGGCATCGCAGGAGGTGGCTCTCTTGGTGGGGTTGCCGTTGCGAGAGAGGGGCGGGGGTATTGCCAACGCCGCTGTGCTTTTGCACCGCGGGCAGATCGTGGGTGTGCATCGCAAGCTTTACCTTCCCACCTACGGGATGTTTGACGAAGGCCGCTACTTTCTCCCCGGACGCTCGTTGACGCCGCTCCCTTGGCACCGCGCAAAAATTGGGGTTCTCGTTTGCGAAGATGCCTGGCACCCCACCTCTGCCAGCATCCTGGTGCGGCGGGGAGCAGAGCTGTTGGTAGTGGTGGCGGGAGGGCCTTCGGAGGTTTCCGGGGATGACGTTCCCCAGGGCCTGAAGCGCTGGCACTGGATCGTAGGGGCCACCGCCATTACCACCGTGACCCCCACCTTCTTCGCCAACCGCTGTGGATGGGAGGAGGGCATTTTGTTTTCCGGGGGTTCTTGGGCGGTGGATGGTCGGGGACGAACCCTGGGGGGACCGGCACCGGCCTGCGATCCCGCCGTGATCGCTTGCGAGGTGGACCTGGCTATGGCCCGGCGGCACCGTACCCTGGCCCCCATCCCCCATGCCGAACGTTGGGAGCTGTGGCAAGCCGAGGTGGAGAGAAACCGTGACGAGCTTACCCGCGGTTGATATCCCGCTGTTGGCCGAGGTGCTGCAGCGGTTTTTGGCCGAGGAGCTGCGGGCCTCTGGCCTTTCCGGCTACGTGTGCGGGCTTTCCGGGGGCCTTGATTCGGCCGTGGCAGCGGCCCTGGCGGTGCGTGCCGTGGGCCGGGAGAAGCTCCGTTTACTTGCTCTTCCTGGGCCAACCTCCAGTGCCGAGAGCTTGACCCATGCGCAAGAGGTGGCCAAAAGCTTGGGCGTTGGTTTGGAGGTTTTGGATCTCGGCCCCACTTCCCAGCTTTTAGCGCAAACCCTAGGCTGTGCCAGCGACCGGTTGCGCTTTGGCAACCTTTTGGCCCGCCTGCGGATGGTAGCTCTCTTTGACGCTGCCAGGGCCCACGGCCTTTTGGTGTTGGGTACCGCCAACAAGAGCGAGATCCTCCTGGGCTACTCCACGCTTTTTGGCGACCAGGCGGCTTCCGTGCACCCTCTGGGCGATGTATGGAAAACTCACGTTTTTGCCTTGGGCGCGTACCTGCAAATACCCGAGGTCATCCTCAAAAAGCCCCCCACCGCCGACCTTTGGCCTGGGCAAACCGATGCTGCCGAGCTGGGTTTTGATTACCTGGAAGCCGACCCCATCTTGTACTACCACCACGACCAAGGGCTTTCTGAGGCCGAACTTGGCGCTCAGGGTTTCCCTTCTGCGCTGGTGAGCAAAGTGCTGGCCACCTACCGTCGTAACCGCTTCAAGTGGCGGCCCACGGTCATCGCTCGGGTTTCTACCTCTTGCATTAACGTGGACCGCATCTTGCCCCGCAATCCCAAACCGTGAAACTGGTGAGCAACGCCACCGTTGCCCCTGGCACGCTCTTCGTGGTGGCCACACCCATCGGCACCCTTGCCGACCTTTCCCCCCGTGCCAAGGAAGTTTTGGCTTCGGTGGCGGTAATTCTGGCCGAAGATACCCGCCGCACCGCTAAGCTTTTGTCTGCTGCCGGTATCACCACGAAGCTTTTGGCTTTCCACGAGCACAACGAAAGCCAGGTTCTTCCCCGTGTTTTGGAGGAGCTGCAGGCGGGGGTAAGCGTGGCATTGGTCTCCGATGCCGGGACGCCACTTTTATGCGATCCCGGCTACCGCCTGGTGCGTGCTTGCCGGCACGCGGGGTTGCCCGTAGCCTCCGTTCCCGGCCCTTCGGCCATAACCGCGGCGCTCAGCGTTGCTGGCCTGCCCCCGTACCCCTTTACCTTCGTGGGTTTCCTTCCCCCCAAGCGTGAGGCCCGAAGGCGGTTTTTACAGCGCTTTGCCGAGCTTGACCACACGTTGGTGGTCTTTCTTTCCCCCCATCGTCTCGCGGGGGAGCTTTCTGACGTGGCGGAGGTCCTGGGTGGTGCGCGGGAAGCCGCGCTGTTGGCCGAGCTTTCCAAGGTGCATGAGCGCTGCGTTCACGGCTCCTTACAGGCGTTGGCCGCCCAAACCCACCTCGCCAGGGGTGAGTTTACCTTGGTGGTAGGGCCGCCGCTGGAGGTACCGCGGAAAAAACCACAACCCCAGGAAGTTCTGGCCTTGATACACCGCCTGCAAGGGCAAGGGCTACCCCTGGGGGAAGCCAAGAAGGTGGCTTCGCAGCAATTGGGGGTTTCCAGGAAAAAGCTTTACGAGCTTTTGGAAGCCGCAAAAAGCGAGGCGTAGGCCCACACCACTGGGGCCCAAGGTTCAAGCCCCTCGGCACGGAGAGCCCCGAAACGAAGGAGGTCTCCCACGCCTGCTGCCAGCTTCCTGCTTGAAAAATACGCCGCCAGGCGGAACGAGGCCTGCAGGGACCAGGGGGAGCGCTCCCCAAGCCCCAACTCGGGCATTTCCTGCGCCACAGCCAAAAGCTTGGGGTACAGGCGGGGCTTGAACTCCCGAGGGTACCAAAAAGCTTGCGAAACCTTGGCGGGATCCAGTTCCTTTTCAAGACCTGCCTTCTCCGCAAGCAAGCGCAACGCAAGCGCTGCCAGGCAAGCCCTGGCCAAAAGGCCCGCGGCCAGCTCCGCGGCCTTGCGACCGCTGGCCTCACTGCCCCTAAAAGTCGTAAGCACGGCGCCTTCGGCCAGCTGCGCCAAGTGGTAGGCCACCTGCGGCCAATCACCACCCTGGAGCGCCTTTTCCAACTCTGAAGCAGGCAGGGTTTGGCGACCGGCGCTTCGCCGCGCTGCCTCTGGGCTTAGGTCCTGGGACGCCACGATGTTCTTGGCGGCTTGCAACAGCTGGCGCGGAGAAAAGCCGTGGGTTTCCAAAAGCACGTCAAGCACGTCCTGGTGCGCCAAAAGCTCCGGGGCTTCCTCTGCCACAAGCTGGAGCAGTAACGCCTTTTGCTCCTTGGAGAGTGTTACGTCCTCCCACGGCTTGGGGGGAGGGGGCAAGGAAACGTGCTGCAGCTCACCCAGCCCGGCCAAACCTTCCGCCAGCGGGCCCACCGGAGCTTCCGGAAGCTCGGCAAAAAAACCCACCCACAGCACCCCCGAGAACGGGGCTTTGAGAGTTGCTAGCAGAACCTGGGAAGCTTTTGGCGGGAGGGCAAAGTAGGGTTCAGCGTGCGGTACCAAAAACAAGCGCTCGTTGGCAAACAGCGAGGGCGTTTGCAGTTCCTGGCAAAGTTGCGAAAGCTCCCAAGGTGGATCCACAAGGTGCACTTCGCCCTGGGGAAAGGCCTCTCGAAACTGGGCCTCAAAAGCCTTTCTCGCCCTTGCCAACAAGTATTCATCGCAAGCCGTTACGACGCGAAGGCAAAACGGCTTCAGAGCTCCCCCCGGTCCTGAAGTTCCTGACAGGCGAGGCAATGGCGCGCCCAAGGAACCGCCGCCAAGCGGGCCGGCTCAATGGGCTGCCCGCAGTGCACACAAAGCCCGTAGTTTCCGTTTTGCAAGCGGACAAGGGCCTCATCAATGAGCTTCAAGATTTTGCCCTCGTTTTCAGTGAGAGAAAAAGAAAACTCCCGCTGCAGGGCGGAAGCGGCGCGATCGGCAATGTCAGGGGCTCCGGTTTCCCCTTCCACCTGGCCCAAGGCCCTAGCCCGCGCGATACCCTCAAGGATTTCCTGCCTCTTGGCTTCCAGCTCCTTTTTGATGGCTTCTAGGTTCGAAACGCCCACCGGATCCTCCAAGAGGCAAATTATAGCTTAGCCCGGTGGTACGAACCCCCGGCCAGAAGATCCAAGGCCCGATAAACCTGTTCCATCACTAAGACACGCGCTAGCTCGTGGGGCAAGGTAAGGCGGGAAAGGGACCAGCAAAACTGGGCCCGAGCCAACACCTCTTGGTGCAGCCCCAAATCCGAGCCAATTACGAAGGCCACCGGCCCCACGGGCAGATGAGCTTGCAGGAAGTTGGCCAGCTCCTCCGTGCTCCACTCCTTGCCCCTTTCGTCCAAGGCCACCACCCGTTCCCCTGCCTCCAGCTCCCGCAAAATAGCCTTTGCCTCCCGCGCCAAGGCACCTTTGGGGTCTTGCCTACGCCCTTCTGCCAACGGCAAGCGTCGTTCCTCCCAGTGAAGAAACCGCTGCAGGCGCCGACGGTAAACCTGGCAAAGCGCCTCCCACGGGGCTTCTGGACGCCCACCCACGTACAGGAGCTTGGCTTGCCTCACGTTTCCTTCTTCCAGCGGATAAGGGTCCGCCGGGAAATCCCCAAAAGGCGGGCCGCACGCGACACGTTGCCGCCTTCCTGAGCTAACACGAAAAGCGCGTACAGCTTGCAAGCCTGCGCCAAGGGCACGGCGTTCTTGGACAACTGGGCCATAACCTCACTCCACTGCCAAAGCGGCAAGCGGAGCTCGCCGGGACCGATGGAGGAACCCGTAGCCGACAGCACCGCCCGCTGTAGCACACCCTCAAGTTCACGGAAGTTTCCCGGCCAGGGATACGAGACCAGCAGCTTTTCCGCCTCCGCCGCCAAGGTAATGGGAGGGGCATGCTTGAAAAGCCAGCTCTTGGCGGCAGGTAGGATATCCTGCCAGCGGTGGCGCAAGGGCAACAGCACCGCGTGGAAGCCCGCCAGCCGGTGGTAGAGGTCGGGACGAAACTCACCGCTTTTCACCTTGGCCGCAAGACCCGGGCCTACCAGGGCCATGACTCGTGCGCGAAGTGGTCGCCAGTGGCTTGCCCCCAAAGGGGTAAAACGCTGCTCCTCCAGCACGCGCAAGAGCGCCGCTTGCGTAGCGGGTGCCACCGCATCCAAGCGGTCCAAAACCAAGGTCCCATCGCCCGCTCGGTCCAACGCCCCGCGCCGGGATCGGGTGGCATCGGTAAACGCCCCAGCCACGTGGCCAAATAACTCGGAGGGCAGAAGCGTTTCCGGAATCGCCGCGCAATCCACAACCACGTAAGGCTTTCCCGGCCGTGAGCGACGGTGGATGCGGCGGGCGAGAAAGCTCTTCCCCGTGCCAGTTTCGCCTTCCAGCAGCAGCGGCAAGGAAGTGGGGGCCAGACGCGCCAGCTCCCGCGCCAGCTTTGCGGCCTCCACGTTGAGGCTGCGGTAAAGAGGCGTCATAGCCCAGTTTGCTCGTGCAGCGCAGCGGTAATGTCTGGGGCGTCCCCCCAAAGCCGCTCCAAGCCGTAGTACTCCCGCCGGTCCTCCTGGAAAATATGTAGCACAAAATCGCCGTAGTCCATGAGGATCCACGTGCCGTGGAGGTAGCCTTCCACAGATAAGGCGTGCACCCCAGCCTGGGCAAGTACCCGATCCACCTCGTCGGCCACCGCTTGCGCTTGGCGGCTGGATGCCACCGAGCACAGCACGAAAGCGTCTGCTATGGAGGTTTTTTCCGAAACATCTAAAGCCAAAAGGTGGTACGCCTTTTTGGCTTCCATTGCCGCCACAACCTTTTGCAAGCGAGCAAAAATCTCAGCATCCATGGGAAACCTGGTGGTACAAACCGTACTTCACGATCCAACGGTGAACTTCGGGGGGGACCAACTCGGAAATAGTTTGCCCCGCTTGCAGGCGTTCACGGATGAGACTGGCGGAAACCGGAAACGGCTCGTGTTCTAAAAGGTACACCAGCTTTCGGCCAGGGGGGGCTTCGGGCACGGGCGCAAACAGCCGCACCGGGGTCAAGCGGTCCTTGAGGCGGGCGGGAACGCGGTTCATGAGCTCTTCTCCCCACACCGTAGCCCGATGCAAAACCACGAAATGCGCCAGGTCGGTGAGCTCCTCCCACCGGTGCCAGGTGGCAATTTGCGAAAAGGAATCGCTGCCTAAAAGGAAGTAAACCTGGTTTTCAGGGCAATGGCGGGTAAACTCACGCAGGGTATCTACCGTGTACGTGGGCCCCGGCCGCCCCATTTCCAGGTCGGACACAAAAAAACGATCGTAAGGCTGGGTGGCCAAAGCCAACATGGCAAAGCGGTGCGAATAAGGCGCCAGAACCGCCCCTTGCTTGTGGGGAGGGTCAAAGGCGGGGATAAAGACTACCTGGGAAAAGCCGAAGGTTTCAGCAGCCCCCACGGTGGGGACTAAGTGGCCCAAGTGCACCGGATCAAAGGTGCCACCAAAAACCGCAACCCGTCTCACGCTTGCCCCACCCGACCAAAAACCTCCCGCAAGAGCTCCTCCAGCCCGCTGCCGGTGACAGCGGAAATCACCACATAGCTTAAAGCCAGTTGCCCCGCCAACAAAGCTAGCTCCTCTCCCCGCTCCGGGGAGGCCATGGCATCCGCCTTGGTGCCCACCAGGATCGTGGTACGCGCGGGCAAAGAGGGATCAAAAAGCGCCAACTCCTGGCGAATGACCTGCACCTGCTCGCCCGGTGGCATGGGCGAAGCCAGGTCCACCAGGTGTAGCAGCATGCGGCATCGCTCAACGTGCTTTAAAAAACGGTGACCCAAACCTGCACCCAGGGAGGCCCCGGCGATAAGCCCAGGAATATCGGCAAAAACCAACGACCGCTCGCCCCACGTAACTACGCCCAGATGGGGTTCGAGAGTGGTGAAAGGGTAAGCGGCAATTTTCGGGCGCGCCGCGGAAACCCGGGACAGCAGCGTGGACTTACCAGCGTTGGGTAGGCCCACCAACCCCACATCGGCGATAAGCTTGAGCTCCAACTGCAGGTGCCGTTCCTCTCCCCGTTGGCCTTCCTCGGCGTAGCGAGGCGCCTTGTGGGTGGGTGTGGCAAAGTGCTGGTTGCCCCGCCCCCCTCGCCCGCCGCGGGCCACCACCACCTCTTGCCCCGGAGTTACGAGGTCAGCCAAAACCTCTCCGCTTTCGAAATCGCGCACCACGGTACCACAGGGAACGAGGATTACCACATCCTCGCCTGCCGCCCCGCTTTGGTTTGAACCCCTCCCGTGCTCCCCTCGCTTCGCCTTCACCACGTGCTTGTGGTAGAGGTGGGCAAGGGTGTTGTACTCGGCCGTGGCACGCAAAATCACATGCCCGCCCCTTCCTCCGTCGCCACCGTCGGGCCCACCACGGGGCACGAACTTTTCTCGGCGAAAAGAAACACACCCCCGCCCCCCATCGCCAGCTTTTACGAGAAGCCTCACTTCATCAAGAAACATAGCCGGCTTGTACCCCAGGGAAACGCCGACACACACCAACCGTTGAGGGCCTCGCCCCCGAAAGGCTGGCTTGGCGGCAAGATTGCGGCAAGACTAGAGCTACGCTACAGGCTCGATGGAAACGAACTTCCCGAGGCGGCCCCGGTCACGGAAACGGACCCGACCGGAAATGGCGGCATAAAGCGTATCGTCACCGCCACGCCGCACACCCACCCCCGGCTTCCAACGGGTCCCCCGTTGGCGCACGATGATGGTGCCCGGGAGCACCAACTCACCGTCTCCCCGCTTGACACCCAACCTCTGGGCGTGGGAGTCACGACCGTTGCGGCTGGAACCTTGGCCTTTCTTGTGCGCCATATCCCCTCCTCACGCCTCAATGGCGTCAATCCGCACCTCAAAGAGGTTCTGGCGGTGACCCTTGGTGCGACGGTATTGCTTCCGACGCTTCTTTTTGAAAACAATCACCTTCTCGCCTCGGAGAGCACGAAGCACGGTGGCCCGTACCGTAGCCCCTTCCACCGTGGGGTTACCCAGGCGCACCGCCTGGTGGGTGCGCACCAGCAGTACCCGATGGAAGGTCACGTGCGTGCCGGCTTGCGCCTCAGGCCAAACCCGCTCCACCAGCACCCGCTGGCCAACCTCCACTTTGTGCTGTTTACCTCCTGCTTCCACAATGGCGTACATACGCTCCTCGCAAAACCCCTTGTCGCGGGGACAGCCCTTTTACCACAAAGCGTGCACGCCTGTCAAACAGCGTGTATCGGTCCATAAATTTTGGCACGCCTTGGTGGATTGGGAGAAAACCTGGATCGGGGTTTTGCGTTTTCCGGCGTGGCGGGGGAGGTGCGCGCCTCCGCGGTTGAGGAACGGAGTGGCTTTGCGGTGAATACCGTCCAGATCCGCACTACGCTTGACGTTTTCTTCCCGCAAAAGCTCTAAAAAGTCACGGGCCGCGTCGCGCCGGCAACGAGTAAATAGCCACCGGTTCCGCAGCAAGAATCGGTGGCTCCAAAGATCGAATCAAATTGAGAAAGTTCGCACGCCCCCGCCGTGTCCGCCAAGGGGCGCAGGGATACCCAGGAACCAGCCTGTGAAGCTCGCCCCAATTCACCAACAGATGAGTAAACCCCTCCTTTGCTAGTAACCGGACCATTTCTTGCGCTGAAGATGCGGTTTCCGTGATTTTTACGAGGGGGTGCTCATCAAACACCGAAGGGGCAATGAATCGGCGAGGAAACAGAAAACCTCGCGGCTCTCCTACAAAAAGCACTCGTGCGTCCTTCTCCAGTACCCAGGCCTTTTGGAAAGCCGGAAACGGGTTGTTCACCACTAGCCGCTCTTGCACCCAAGACGCTGGCCCCATCAGGGAAACCCCTCCCCATCGCAGAACTTGCTGCCCACTAACCACAAGGCCAAGAAGAGCGGCCGATGCCAAGGCCAAGCCCGCGGCGAACCTATTCAAGGTGGTGCGCGCAGCGGTGGGTACGGCCAGCCAAAATGGCACCGTGCCTGCGAGGTAACGGGAAACAAGACCGACGAAGGGGGCCCCCAGCAACCCGAAAACACCCAAGAATGAAACCACTGCTACCCGCCGCCGCGGGACGAGGCAAAAGGTCCCCACCGAAGCGACGAAAAGCGGCAAAATATACGAAGCATGAGGTAGGAGACTGCGGAGAAGAGCCTTCACGATATCGATTACGCCCAAGCCCTGGGCAACCACCCGGAGTGCCTCACGATTGACAAAGGAAGCCCCGACGCCGGTCCAGCCAAGGGGAAGTAAGGGCTGCCCCAAAAGCAAAAGGTTCTTTCCCCACCAAAGCGCCGCCCCAAAGACGAAAGTAAGTGCAACCGCCACCCGGTCTCGCCAGCGTTGCCGGCCGAGGCATGCCAACGCTACAACTCCAACCGCAACGGGGAACACCTGGAGGCGGGCCGCCACCGCAAGGCCAGCGAAAAGGGAAGCTAATGCGGCGGTGCGTGGAGAAAACAAAAGAACCGCTGCGGTTGTGACGCCAAGCACGGCCCAGCCTTCCGCCGCCGGCAGGGCCGGAACTAAAACGTAAAGGGGTATGAGAGGCAAGCAAAATGCCGCCAGAAAACCAAGCCAGCGCCCTCCCAAAAGCCGGCAAAGGGTGGAGAGAGCCGCGCCAGCCAAAAGAAAGGCTAAAAGGTGAAGGAAAGCGTAAGAACGCGGCAAAAAAACCACAAGGAAAGGTAAAGCGCAAAGCTGGGCAAGAGGTGGACCCGCAGCGTACATGTTCTCCGGATGCGACTGCCACCCGCTTTCAAGCAGTGCCTGCCAGGGTAGAGCCAAATGGTACACGAGGGCGTCATAGAAAAAGGGTTGTGCAAGGGCCACCGGCACCAGCAGAACGCTTGCTAAGGCGGGGGGGAGGAGATGCCGCCATTTCCACCCGGTTTTCCGCCAGCGAGCTACTACAGCGAAAAGGGAACCGACAGAAGCAAAAACCCACGGGCGGTAGAGGCCCACCAAGCCCAAAACTAGGAGGAGAGAGCTCACCACCCCTGCGCCCAACATGAAATCGAAGGGGAGCTTGAGACCAGGGAACATTGGTAG
>CALHAH010000021.1 GCA_937934115.1 uncultured Thermoanaerobaculum sp. | reverse complement strand
GGCGCGACAAATGTGACACCCGCGCTCCGCGCGGGTTTTGCAGGAAAGAGTCCAGAGCATGCCAGCGAGGCCCAGCTCTGCTGGGCCGAGCGGCGGGGGTGCGGGGAGCCAAGCCGGCCACGGGTGGGCGGAGGAGCGTGGCCGTGCCCCCCGCGGCAGATAACCGCCGGCCCCACATTTGCCTCGCATCTGCTGTACACAAGGAAAAAATGTGGGATCCGCGCTCCGCGCAGGTTTTGCAGGAAAGAGTCCAGAGCATGCCAGCGAGGCCCAGCTTTGCTGGGCCGAGCGGTGGGGGTGCGGGGGGCCAAGCCGGCCACGGGTGGGCGGAGGAGCGTGGCCGTGCCCCCCGCGGCAGATAACCGGCGGCCCCACATTTCTTCGCGGTGGCACGACATTTCTTCGCGGTGGCCCGGGTTTTCTCCGAATCCACCAAGGCGTGGGAAAAGTTATGGACGAATAGATGGCCCCAGAACAGGAAGGGAACGAATGTGAATACTTCGGCTCCTTTCGCATCAAGACCCATGGCTTGGGGCAGGGGCATAGGCTGAAGGAAAAAAGCCGCCCTTGCGGGCGGCTTGGCGTTGCATGAGGAGGCAAGGCGTTACGGCGTGAGCCTGAAGGATTGCAGGATGCGCATGTAGTTGGTTCGTTCAAAGGCGGCTGGGTCCGGGCAGCGGCGCAAGCTCATGGAGCCCAATGCCTGCTGCAGGGACTCGTATTCGTGTTCCTCCAGCCACTGCGTGACTTGGTTTTTGATGTCCGCCAGACGTTGCGGCCCGTGCATCAAGAGCGCCGAAACCACCTGCACGGCGCTGGCTCCGCACATGATGGCCTTGAGGGCGTCCAAGCCCGTGTGCACGCCACCGGAACACGCCAGGGACTTACTGAAGCGCCCAAAGAGGATGGCCAGCCAGCGCAAGCGGAGCAACAGCTCAGAAGAGTCGGAAAGGTGCAAGGTGGTGGTAGCTTCTAGGTTTTCCACGTCAATGTCCGGTTGGTAGAAGCGGTTGAAGAGCACAAGTCCATCCACACCCGCTTTTTCAAGCTTGGCTGCCAGATTGGGCAGACACGTGTAAAACGGTGAAAGCTTCACCGCTACCGGAACCGTGACCTCTTCTTTCACGATTTTCACCACGTCCAAAAGTCGCTGTTCTACCGATTCGGCGGTCTCGCGGGAGTCAATGGGGAGGTAGTAGTAGTTGAGTTCCAACGCGTCGGCGCCCGCTTGTTGCATGAGCTTGGCATACTCCAGCCAGCCAGAGGGCGAAGCACCGTTAAGGGAAGCAATGACCGGCACGTCTACCCGCGCCTTGATGGCGCGAATTTGCTCAAGGTAGGCATCGGGTCCCAAAGTGTATTGCGGGGGTGAAGGGAGGACGCTCGCCGCCTCGGCAAAGGACTCGGCGTACAACTCGGTGTCGCGAAAGGCACGAAGTTGATCGTAGGTGAGCTGTTCCTCGAAAAGGGAATGCATGACAATGGCGGACGCTCCCGCGTCTGCGAGCGTATCCACCATCCCGAGATCGTCCACTAAGGGCGAAGCACCGGGCATGAAAGGATGGGAGAGCTTCAAACCCAAATACGTCACCGAAAGATCCATGTTGCCTCCTTTACGCTTTCTCTGCCGGCTGGGGTTGGGCCTTTTCCGTCACCGGGGGCTTAAACTGCGCGAGCCACTCGTGCATGGCCCACCGTTCCTTCACCACGTGCTCGGCGTCTTCCAAAAGCTTTCGGAAGCGCTGGGGATCCATTTGCTGTACCATGCGATAGCGGGTTTCGTTGCCCACGTACTGGGAAAGCGGCACTTTGGGTGCCCCCGAGTCCAGCTTGAGAGGCGGCTCACCGCTGCCTGCGCGCCGAGGATCGAAGCGCAACAGCGGCCAGTAACCGGATTCCACCGCCAGGCGCTGCTGCTCGGCGCCGTAGGCCAGGTCGTAGCCGTGGGCGATGCAGTGACTGTACGCAATGATGAGGGAAGGTCCGGGGTAGGAGTCGGCCTCGAGGAACGCGCGTACGGTTTGCGCGTCCTTGGCACCGAACGCTACCCGGGCCACGTACACATGACCGTAGGTCATGGCCAGCATGGCCAGGTCTTTCTTGGCGGTGGCTTTCCCGGCCATGGCGAATTTGGCTGCGGCTCCCATGGGCGTGGCTTTGGACTGCTGGCCACCGGTATTGGAGTACACCTCGGTGTCCAGGACCAAAAGGTTGATATCCCTGTTCTGCGCCAAAACGTGATCCAAACCGCCGTACCCGATATCGTACGCCCAGCCGTCGCCGCCAATACCCCAGATGGACTTGCGCACCAGGTAGTCGGCTAAAACTTCCAGCCGGCGGGCGCGGGGATCGGCAAGGGCGGCCAGCTTTTCCCGCAGGATGCGCACCCGCTCCCTTTGGGCGGCAATGCCAGCTTCGCTGTACTGGTCGGCAGTCAAAAGCTCGTGAACGAGGTTGTCGCCAATGTACCCGCTCAGTTCCGCAAGCAACTCTCGGGCCTGCTCGCTGTGCTTGTCTACCGCTAAGCGGAAACCAAAGGCAAACTCGGCCGCATCCTCAAACAGCGAGTTGGACCACGCCGGCCCCCTGCCATCACGGTTGGTGGTGTAGGGGGTGGTGGGTAAGTTGCCGCCGTAAATGGAGGAACACCCGGTGGCGTTGCCGATAAGGGCGCGGTCACCGAAGAGCTGGGTGAGGAGCTTGATGTACGGGGTTTCGCCACAGCCGGCGCAGGCCCCCGAGTACTCAAAAAGCGGCTGCAGGAACTGGGAGCCTTTAACATCCAGTTTGAGTTGCTCCCGTGGCGGGTCGGGCAGGCCCAAGAAAAACTCGTAGTTTGCCCGCTCCTGCTCGCGAATGGGCATTTGCGGGTGCATGTCAATGGCCTTGTGTTTGGGGTTCGATTTGTCTTTGGCGGGGCACACCATGACGCACAAGGTGCAGCCGGTGCAATCCTCCGGAGCCACCTGGATGGTGTACTTCCACCCCTTGAACTCCGGTGCTTTGTAATCGGTGGCCTTAAAGGTGGGCGGGGCATCCTTCAGGTGCTCGGCTGGATATACCTTGGCACGGATGGCCGCATGGGGGCACACTAAAGCACACTTGTTGCACTGTATGCACAACGTTTCATCCCACACCGGAATTTCCAAAGCAATGTTGCGCTTTTCCCATTGGGTGGTGCCTGAAGGCCAAGTCCCGTCCACCGGGAAGGCACTCACAGGCAAGTAGTCGCCCTTGCCTTCCATCATCACCGCGGTGACGCGTTTGACGAAATCGGGGGCTTTGTCCGAAACCACAGGGGGGCGGGTGCGGGTGGCGGTGATCCTGTTGGGGACTTTGACCTCGAAGAGGTTGGCCAAGGTCGTATCTACGGCAGCGAAGTTTTTGCGCACCACTTCCTCGCCCTTTTTACCGTACGTCTTTTTGATGGCGTCTTTGATCCTGGCAATGGCCTCTTCCCGCGGGAGCACGCCGGAAATGGCAAAAAAGCAGGTTTGCATGACGGTGTTGATGCGCACGCCCATGCCCGTTTCCTTGGCTACCTTGTAGGCATCAATCACGTAAAACTTAAGCCTTTTCTCCAGAATCTGCTCTTGCGCCTCTCGTGGCAAATGGTCCCAAACTTCCTCGGGACCGAAGGGAGCGTTGAGCAAGAACGTACCACCGGGCGCCGCGTAACTCAGCATGTCGTACTTGTCTACGAAGACAAACTGGTGGCAAGCCACGAAGTTAGCTCGGCGGATGAGGTAGGAGGAGCGGATGGGCTTGGGCCCAAAACGCAGGTGCGAGATGGTCACCGCCCCAGCTTTCTTGGAGTCGTACACGAAGTAACCTTGACCGTAGTTATCCGTTTCTTCGGCAATGATCTTGATGGAGTTTTTGTTGGCCCCCACGGTCCCATCGGAACCCAGGCCGAAAAAGATGGCCCGTTTTACCTCATCGGGCTCGATGTCGAAGTCCCAGTCGAACGGCAGCGAGGTGTGGGTCACGTCATCCACGATGCCAACGGTGAAATGGTTCTTGGGGTTGGGCTTGGCCAGCTCGTCGTAAACCGCTTTCACCATGGCCGGTGTGTACTCTTTGGACGAAAGCCCGTAACGACCGCCCACCACTCGCGGCATGGTGGCAAAACGCCGACCGTTGGTGCTGTCTTCCACCAACGCCGAAACCACGTCCAAGTAAAGGGGCTCGCCCAAGGCCCCCGGCTCCTTGGTGCGGTCCAGCACCGCAATGGCTTTGGTGGTAGCTGGTAGGGCGGCAATGAAATCCTTCACGGAAAACGGCCGGTAGAGACGAACTTTCAGCACGCCGACCTTTTCTCCCTGGGCCAAAGCCCACTCCACGTACTCGTGCGTGACCTCAGCACCGGAGCCCATGATCACGATGACCCGTTCCGCTTCGGGGTGGCCCACGTAGTCAAAAAGGTGGTACTGTCGGCCGGTGAGCGTGGCAAACTGGTCCATCACCTCCTGAACGATCCCGGGGCACGCTATGTAAAACGGATTGCCGGCTTCTCGTGCTTGGAAAAACACATCGGGGTTTTGAGCGGTACCGCGGATAAACGGTCGGTCGGGGCTTAAAGCACGATCCCGGTGGGCCTTAACGAGTTCATCGGGGACCAAGGCTAAGAGATCCTCGTTGGTGAGCTCCTCAATTTTGGCCACCTCGTGGGACGTGCGAAAGCCATCAAAAAAGTGCAGGAAGGGCACTCGGCTGCGCAAAGTGGCAGCTTGGGCAATGGCGGCAAAATCGTGCGCCTCTTGCACCGAACCTGAGGCCAAAAGCGCAAAGCCGGTTTGCCGACAGGCCATGACATCGGAATGGTCTCCGAAAATCGAGAGGGCGTGGGTGGCCACGGTCCTTGCCGACACGTGCATGGCAAAGGAGGTGAGCTCGCCGGCGATCTTGTACATGCTGGGGATCATGAGCAAGAGCCCCTGCGAAGCCGTAAACGTGGTGGTGAGGGCGCCCGCCTGCAAAGCGCCGTGTACGGCAGCAATGGCACCGGCTTCCGACTGCATTTCCGTTACCTGGGGCACCGTGCCCCAAACGTTCTTGTGCCCTTGGGCCGACCATTCGTCGGCAAACTCACCCATGGGCGATGAAGGTGTAATGGGGTAGATGGCAATGACCTCGTTGGTGCGATGGGCGACGGACGCCACCGCTTCGTTGCCATCCACCGTGATCATGCGGCGTTTTGCCATGTCTTTCCTCCTTCCCTCTGAGATCCCAAAAATCGTGGAGCGCGGTTCACCAAGTGAACCGCTTCACAAAGGCAAGTGTACGCCCTTTTCAGGTGAGCCGCAACCAGAGCAAGAAGCCGGAAAAAGACTCTTTGAAGTTTCTCCGGGCAAAGTGGCGGCCCTGAGGGGAGTCGAACCCCTGCTGCCGGCTTGAAAGACCGGTGTCCTAACCGTTAGACGACAGGGCCGCCCTACCGCGCGGCAGCCGTTATGGTACCACACAGGGGGACACCTGTGCTGGCCATTGGTCTGGAAACGCCCTGTGGGACCCGCGTTCCGCGCGGGTTCGGAAGAAAGGTGTCCACAGCACGCGAGCGAGGCCCAGCTCTGCTGGGCGGAGCGTTGGGGGTTCGGGGGGCAGAGCGCGCGGGTGTGCGGCAGGGGCTGCGCGCGAGCCCCCC
>CALHAH010000020.1 GCA_937934115.1 uncultured Thermoanaerobaculum sp. | reverse complement strand
GGGGTGGATGTTCTCGTTATCCACATACAGGGTCAAGAAACGCGGCTCGCGCTTGGGTGGTGCTTCTTCCGGCGCCGGCGTAGGCGTAGGGGCAGCCGTGGGCGCGGGCAAAGGCGCAGGCGCTGGTGCGCTTTGGCGCTTTTCCACCTTACGGGTGTAGACGGCAAAGTTGGTGATATCCTGCACCTTGCCATCCTGGAACACCAAGAAATCGTCTTTGGTAAGGCCCAAAACTGGGCCATTTTTATCGCGCACCGAAACATCCACGTTGACGATGGTGATTTCCGTGACGTCGAAAAAGCGCAAACCACCCACTTGCTGCTCCGGGGGTTTTTGCGCGGGAGGCACATCCTGCGACCAGGAAGGCCAGCCCAAGGCTAAGCACAAGAGCAAAAGCCAATGGGATTGCGTTCGCACCTTTCTCCTCCGTGGGCAGTGTAACAGCCCCGCCCCTCCCCCGTTGCGACCTGAAAGCGGCGGCGGTGCCAAGCCCAGCATGTACCGCGCTTTAAAGCTTCAGGGCGGCCATTACCGTGGAGGTGGCTTTAGCCAAGGTGTCCTCCACCGCCACCCGCAGCGACTGTTCGCCTCCTTCCAGTTCCAAGGTGAAACGGTAGGCGAAGTAGCCGCGCCTGCGCGCATCCTCCACCCTGTCAGCGGGAAGCTCCAGGGGCAGCAGTTGGTGCGCCAGTTCCGATTGGTTTCCCGCCGTATCCACCACCAAGATCACCACCTGCACCTGCCCCCAGTGGGTGTTGCCACGGGGCAGGAGCGTGAGCTTGGCATAGGGAATCCGCAACTCCGCACCCATGCGGAAAACGCGCATGCCCTTGGCTCCAACTCTCAGCTTGGAGGTGGGCTTGTCCAGGACCAAAACCAGCCCCAAATCGTTGCTTTGCTCCCCCAAAAGCAGGCCCGCACGGATACGGTCGGCATCCCGTTCAGCCATGGGACGGTCCACGTACTCCCGGCGGTAGGTGAGCTGGTACTCGGGGTGCCCCACCACCTCTAAGCGAATGGTGTGTTTTTTGCCGTCCCCCGCGTGCGGTGGTTGGAAAGCCAACGAATAGTAAGTGGCGGTAATCCTCTCCACGTCAGCCAAGGCCGCGCCAGCATCGGTGGAAAAGATGGCCTCACCGCCGGTGAGGCGGGCCGCTTGAATGAGCGTGTCCTTGCGGTCGGCTTCCCGCCAAAAGGCGGCGTTTCCCACATCGCCACTCTCCAAGGGGGAAGACCGTTGGGAAGCATCGGCACTGGTGAGCTGCGTGCCGGAAGGATCCAGCGTAAAGAGCGTGTATTCCGCCTCGGCAGCTTGCAGCGCGGTTTTGCCCAAAAGCCCAGAATGGCGATACTCCGGAGGTGTGTCTTGCCAAAAGTCGTAGTCCCGGTAGATGGGTACGTTTTCGGCGCGCGGAAAGCCAGGAGAAATGAGAACCGCAATTTTTCTCGCCGGGACCTTGGCGTAACGCTGGAGGGCCGCAGAAAAGGCCGTTTCCAGACGAGACACCATTTGCCGCATCTCGAACCAGTACTCCTGGTTTTGCGCCCGCCGGTACTGGTAGGTGGACCAGGTTTCCCGCGCCGGCACGTCGCGGACATCAAAAGCTGAGAGCCGAATTTGCCGTTGTAGGCCGGTGGCCGAAAGCCTGGAAACTTCTTTTAGGGCCCGCAGCAACCGCTCGCTGGAGGCGGTGGGTTCGGTGTGCACCCGCAGGGTGCCGTCAAAGCTCAAAATGGCCACCTCCTGCCCCGGCGGCAGACCAGCCCCTAACATGTCCTGGACCGTGTTGATGACCGTTCGCTTGTCGGTTTCCGTCATGAGGTAAAGGTCGAAAAACAAAACCACCAAACGAGGCATGGGCTGTCCCACCAAGGAGGGGTCCTTGGCTTGACTCACCTGCCCACCCTCCACCGCCAAAAAGTTGGTGATGGTTTGCTCCTGGTTGTCCTCCCAAAGGCGAAAGTCCTTCGCTTGTAATCCGCGCACCGGTAGGCCTTGAGTGTCCCTCACCACCACATCCACGGTGACGTTGTTAACCGTCACCTCGCTGATGAATCTGGGAAGCGACTCCTGCGCCCCACACACCCAAGGAAAAATTGCAAGTACGAACAGCCATTGGCGTCTCACGGCTCATCCTCCCACGGGGTAGCCACAGAGCAAGATCCATGCCAACCGAGTTGCAAGCCACCCCTGCTATGGTACACGGGGGAGGTTGCAATGAAGCGGCGCATCCTTTGCGGTTGGCTTTGTGTCTTTTTTGGGGGAACCTCTTTGGCCAGCGAAGGGGTGTGGTCGGAAGAGGACATAGTGACCCAAGAACGGGCCCAAGACCTCACGTTTTTGCCCGACGGCGGAGCAGTTTGGGTTACGATCACCGTGGACCTTAAGGAAAACCGCGAGCTGCACCACCTCTGGCTTACCGAGCCTTCGGGCCACCGCCGCCAGCTCACCCGCGGGATCGTGAGCGACCGCGCACCCCAAGTTTGCCCCGACGGTACGCTCGTGGCCTTTCTCTCCGACCGCTCCTTGCCCAAAGGTGACTCCCAGGCCAAGGGGCAACAGGTTTGGCTTTTGCCGTTGGACGGAGGGGAACCGTACCCGCTAACCCGTCAGCCAAGAGGGGTCAGAGCCTTTGCGTTCCGTGATCCCAAGCGCCTGCTGTTTTTGGCCGAAGATGCCCCTGATGCCCTGGACCGAGCGCGGGAAAAGCAAAAGGATGAAGCACAGGTGGTGGAGGATGCGACACGACAGCAGCGTGTTCGCCTCTTCCAGGCGGAGCTGCCCACGGGCAAAGTGCAGCGACTTACCACCAACACTTCTCCCATCACGAACTTCACGGTAAGCCGCGATGGGCGGTGGGTGGCTTACCAAATCAACGTGAGCCCCTCGTACGAGGCCGATGCCCAGCGCAAGCCTGAGTCCTACCTCTTGGATTTGGAAACTGGGGCCTCCGTCCGCATCCTTGCCCACCGCCCAGCCACCCCCACCGCCTTTCGCTTCACTCCCGATTCCCGTTTTTTGGCCTTTACGGAGACCTTTTCCTCGGACCCCCAGTGGGAGGGGGCCGGAATTGAAAAGCTTTACGTCATGAACGTAGAAACTCAGGAGGTAAACGAAGTCGCCCTCAGTTGGCCGCGGGGTCTTGCCTCACCTTGGGCTTACGCTCTCACCCCGCAAGGCTTTTGGGTGCTTCTCGCCGACGGCACCCGCAACCTTCTCGCTTTCGTCCAAACCATAGAAGGCGGCTGGCAAAGGCAAGAACCCTGGGGCGAGCATGTACAGGCTTTGGCCGTAAGCCCAGACGGCAAACACGTGGCGGTGCTTCACTCCACCCCTCAAGCCCCGCCCCAATGGTGGCGGCTTCAGACACGCGAAGGCCAGCTGGTGCGCACAGAAAAACTTACTGACTTGAACCCACAGCTTACCCACAAAGCCCCAATGCGCGCCGAGGTTATCCGGTGGCAAGGCGCGCGCGAAGAAACCGTCGAGGGTATCCTCTACTACCCCTTGAATTACCAACCGGACACGCGTTACCCCTTGGTGGTGATGATTCACGGGGGACCAGCCGGTGTAGACCAGCTGGAGTGGAAGGCCTCCTGGGCCTACGCCCCCCAGCTTTACGTGCAACGCGGGGCCTTCGTGTTGTTTCCCAACTACCATGGCAGCTCCCACTATGGCCTGGAGTGGGTGGAATCCATCAAAGGGCACTACTACGAACTGGAGGTTCCGGACATCCTCCGCGGGGTGGATCACCTCATCGCGCAAGGCTTGGTGGACCCAGACCGCTTGGGGGTTTTGGGGTGGTCCAATGGCGCTATTCTCACCGTCGCCCTTACCGTGGCCACCCAGCGTTTTAAGGCAGCGGCTCCGGGCGCCGGCAACGTGAACTGGATTTCCGATTACGGCAACTGCGCCTTTGGCGTGCGCTTCGACAACTCCTACTTTGGTGGTCCGCCTTGGGAACAGCTGCAAACGTACATTGAAAAATCGCCGCTTTTTCAGCTGCACCGGGTCACCACTCCCACCTTGATCTTCTTTGGCAGCGAGGACACATCGGTACCCACCGAGCAAGGCTGGCAGCACTTCCGTGCTTTACAGCAAATGGGCAAAGCTCCGGTTCGCTTTGTGCTTTTCCCGAAAGAAGGCCACTCGCTTGCCAAACCCGCCCACCGCTTGCGCAAGCTCAAGGAGGAGCTGGCGTGGTTTGACCGCTACCTTTTTGCGAAACCAACGCAGGACAACCCTTGGCGTCACCCGGGAAGCCCCTTGGACACCCTTTTGGCACGCAGCCGTGAGCCTCAGGTCAAAGGCTTTTTCGGCAAAGCGTTCCAGGGGAAGCTTATCCCCCACACCGTTCCGGTTCCCGCATTAGGTGGTGTCAGGGTGGCCCCCTTTGAGATCACCCGCGCCCAGTGGGCGGCCCTTCACCCTGGCTTTCGGTTTTCGCCCGTGGAAGGTAACTTCCCGATGGTGGGCGTCACCGCGCAACAAGCCCAAGACTACTGCCGCAAGCTCTCCAAGCTTACGGGTCGGTCGTTCCGTTTACCTACCAAGGCCGAATGGGAAAAGCTGCAGGAAAAAAGCCAGGGCCAGCCGGTCAACTGGGAAAGCTGGCTTTCGGAATCCCCGGCCTTTGACGACCTTCCGGAACTTGACACGCTCATCACGCCGTTGGGTGGGCCACCAGCGTTGCTCAAGCCAGTGGGCTGTGGTGATGCGATCACAGTGGCGGACGGGGTCAGCGTTTTCGATCTCAAAGGCAACGCCGCTGAATGGGTCCTGGAAGGTGACAAGCCGGTACTTGCGGGAGGCTGCGCTACCTGTTTTGAAGACCAGGCGCCTCCCCAAGCCTTGGCGGGGTTCCGCGTGGTGGAGGCACCGTAGTTTCACGCCGATCTACCAAAAAAGGCGACCCGGTGGTCGCCTTTTTGCTTATCGTTTCGTGAGCGCTCGCTACTCTTCCGCTTCCCGGGCCGCCAGCTCCCGGTCCAACATGAAAAGAGCCAGGGCATGCTCCCCCACCAGTTTGAGCCGGTGGATGATGGGCTCCAGTTGCGCTTCTTCTTCCACTTGTTCGGTAACAAACCACTGCAGGAAAGCTTCGGTGGGGTAGTCCTTGAGTTGCCGCGCCAAATCCACCAGGGCGTGGATGCGGGAGGTGATATGTTGCTCGTGAGCCAAGGCCGCGGAAAAAGCCGAAAGCGGGCTATTCCAGCTCGCCTGCGGCTGGGGCAGCGCTTGCAGCGCTACCTTTCCTCCTCGCTCAAGGATGTAGCGATAAAACTTCATAGCGTGCCCCATCTCCTCCCGCGCTTGCACTTCCATCCACTTGGCCATACCTGGCAACTGCTGGGCTGCAAAATCGGCAGCCATGGCCAAATACAAGTAAAACGATCCCATTTCCTCGTAAAGCTGTTGGTTTAGGGCTTTCTCCATTTCGCCGTTTAATGCCATAGCACGCCTCCTTCGCTTTTATTGTAGCCGATAGCGGCAGTTTGAGCTTCGACGCAAAATCTGCTAGAAAGGGGCAGGGCTGACCAGTCGCCAAGGCGAACCCAGCACCCAAAGGAGCAAGTGGCTATGGCCAACGTGGTGGTTGTGGGAGGGCAATGGGGCGACGAGGGCAAGGGCAAGGTGGTGGATTTGCTCTGTCCGGCGTTTCGGCACGTGGCTCGCTTTAACGGCGGCAACAACGCCGGACACACCGTACGCTTTGCCGATCGTCACTTTGCCTTGCACTTGATCCCTTCCGGGATCCTCCATGAGAACTGCCAGTGCTACATCGGCCCCGGCGTGGTGGTGGATCCGGTAAGTTTAGTTTCCGAAGTGGAAAACCTGGAAGCGCAGGGCATCCCCGTCCGCCCCAGGCTCCATCTTTCGCCGCGAGCCCACTTGGTGCTTCCCCACCACCGGGCCCTGGACGTAGCGCGCGAGGAGGCCAAGGGCGCCAAGAAAATTGGCACCACCGGTCGAGGCATCGGCCCCAGTTACGAAACGCGAGCTGCGCGCACTGGGCTCCGCGTGGGCCTCGCCCGCGAACCGCAGCGCCTGCGAGAAAAGGCCAAGACTTTGACTGCCGAGCTTTCCCGCCAGCTCGCCACCTACCCCCAAGGGCAAGAGCCCACGGCGGAGGAACTGGAGCACGCCCTTTTGAGTGCCGAAAAGCTCGTTTCCTTCTTGCGCCCGGTGGATTCGCTTTTGGCATCAGCGTGGCGTACGGGTGAGCCCATCCTCTTCGAGGGGGCACAGGGAACGCTTTTGGACCTGGACTTTGGTACCTACCCCTTTGTCACTTCTTCGGGTTGTTTAGCAGGCTTTGCCGCGCCAGCGCTGGGCTTGCCCGCCAAGGCCATTGATGGGGTGCTGGGGGTCTTTAAAGCGTACGCCACCCGGGTGGGCGCAGGGCCCTTTCCCACCGAAATCCAGGACGCGCTGGGGGAGCACATTCGGCGCCGAGGCAACGAGTTTGGCACCACCACGGGCAGGCCTCGCCGCACTGGCTGGTTTGATGCGGTAGCAGCCAAAGCCGCGGTGCGGTGGAGCGGCATTGAAGCTGTGGCCCTCACCAAACTAGACGTCCTGGACAACCTGGAGCGCATTCCCGTGGCTGTGGCGTACCGGCTGGGGGGAAGCACCGTCACAGAGCTTCCCGACGAGGCGGAGGCACTGGCGGAAGTGCAGCCCATTTACGAGGAGCTTCCCGGTTGGAAAACCGATACCTCGGGGATCACCGAGTTCGACGCGTTGCCACCTTTGGCGCAGGCGTACGTGCGGCGTTTGGAGGAGCTCCTCCAAGTGCCGGTGGTTCTCATTTCCACAGGACCACGGCGCGAAGAAACCATCCTCCGCCGCATCCCACCGCTTGCCACTTGGATCTCCCAACTCACCTAGGCACGGCTTGCAAGCGGTCCCTGGATTTTCTAAAGTCCCACAGCGTGACGGGGGGAGGAAGATATGTTCCGAGGGCATCCTAGCGGCTTGAAGGTGTTGTTCTTTACCGAAATGTGGGAACGCTTCGGTTACTACCTCATGATTGGCATTTTTTCCCTTTACATGCTGGACGCCGTCATGGGAGGGCTCGCCTTCCCCCGAGAACGGGCCGCTGAAACCTACGGTACCTTCGTGGCCTTGGTTTACTTGACCCCGTTTTTCGGTGGCGTTCTCGCCGATCGGGTGTTGGGCTACCGCCGCAGCATCGTGCTCGGTGGGTTGCTTATGGCTTTTGGGTACTTTTGTGTAGCTTTTGGCGGCCTTAAGCTCTTCTACCTAGGTTTAGGCTTCGTAGTGGCTGGTAATGGCTTTTTTAAGCCGAACATTTCCACGATTGTGGGCAAGCTTTACGAAGAAGGTTCTCCGCTGCGCGATTCGGCTTACAACATCTTTTACATGGGCATCAACATTGGCGCCTTTGCTTCCAACTTTGTGGCCGCCCTGCTGCGCAACCGCTTTGGGTGGCCCGCTGCCTTTGCCGCCGCCGGCGTGGGGATGCTCATCGGCGTGGCCATTTTCCTGTCGTTCCGAAAGCACCTTGCCCACGTCCCCGACCGTGGCGCGGCGGGACCCGTGGAAGATCGGGCGTTGCGGGAAATCCTCTTGTACATCTTCCTGCCAGCGGCGGTGCTGGGCACCGTAGGTTACTTCTTCTTGGGCCCCAAGCTAGGCTCCCCTTCCACCACGGCCTTTGCTTTAGCCGTGTTACCGGCGCTGATTTACTACGTTCGTTTGTACCTCAAAGCTCCTGCCGCGGAAAAAGGGCCCATAGGTGCCCTGCTCTCGATTTTCCTTGTGGTCATCGTGTTTTGGATGATCTTTCACCAAAACGGCTCCACCATGACGTATTGGGCCGATGAAAACACCCGCCGGGAAGCCGGTTTCCTGGCGCCGGTGTTGCGCACCTTGCATTTTGACCAAGACGCCACCATTGGGGAAACCATCAAGGACCCCGACGCTCAAGGCTCTTACTGGCGGAACGTACCGCCCGAGCAACGGCCAGCACCTGGAGTTAAAGTCACCCTGATTTCCACTGAGCTTTTTCAGTCCATCAACCCGTTCTTCGTAGTGGTGCTCACCCCGCTGATCGTGGGCTTTTGGGGCTGGCTGCGCCGTTTTGGGAAGGAACCGTCCACACCTGCCAAAATTGCATGGGGACTTTTCATCACCGCCATTTCTGCTCTCATCATGGTGGCGGCGGTTTTGGCGAACGCCGGCGGGGCCACCAAAGCTTCCCCTTGGTGGTTGGTAAGTTCCTACGTGCTTATCACCGTGGGTGAGCTATGCCTTTCCCCCATGGGGCTCTCCTTGGTCTCGCGCTTGGCACCAGCGCGGGTGGGCGCAGCCATGATGGGTGGGTGGTTTTTGGCCACCTCCGTGGGTAATAAGCTGGCGGGTGTTTTGGCAGGCTTTTGGGAGGAGCTGCCCTTGGCGGCCATTTTTGGGATTAACGCGGCTGCTGCCGCCCTCGCTTCCCTGGTTATTGCCCTCATGACCCCTAAAATTCGCGCGATCATTGCCCAGCACGGCAACCAGAGGACGTAAAAAGCGAACTGCCACGGTCCTCGCCGAATGCTCGCATCCTTCGCCGGCATCGCAGCCAACCGGCGCAGGAGCGCCCGTTCCGCAAGGTTTCCCGCTGCGGCCGCCACCACGGGTGCCACAACACCCTACCCGCCTTGACCGTTCGGGTGGGTTCGAGTAGCCTTTGTCCCGTGGGCCGTTAGCTCAGCAGGCAGAGCAGCGGGCTTTTAACCCGATGGTCGGGGGTTCGATTCCCTCACGGCCCACCATTTTCTGCGGGGGGCACGGCCGCGCTCCCCCACCCGTCCGCGGCCGGCTTGGCCCCCCGAACCCCCAACGCTCCGCCCAGCAAAGCCGGGCCTCGCTCACGCGCGCGCCAGCAGAGCTGGACGCGCGCTCGTTTTGCCCCGCCCCCCTTCGCCTCCCTGCGGGGGGCACGGCCGCGAGCTGCCTGACGCGGGGGGCACCCGCCACGCCCACCCGCCCTGAGGCCCCCCGCACCCCCAGCGCGCGCACCGGCAAAGCCGGATGCGCGCTGCGCCCGTCCGCGGCCGGCTTGGCCCCCCGAAAGCTATCCCCCGCGGGGGGCTCGCGCGCAGCCCCTGCCGCACACCCGCGCGCTCTGCCCCCCGCACCCCCACCGCTCGGCCCAGCAGAGCTGGGCCTCGCTCGCGTGCTGTGGACACCTTTCTTCCGAACCCGCGCGGAGCGCGGGTCCCACAGGGCGTTTTCAGACCAATGGCCAGCACAGGTGT
>CALHAH010000019.1 GCA_937934115.1 uncultured Thermoanaerobaculum sp. | reverse complement strand
GGGTGGAGGAGTTGGCGGAAGCGCAGCGGCGCACGGAGCAGCGGGTGGAGGAGTTGGCGGAAGCGCAGCGGCGCACGGAGCAGCGGGTGGAGGAGTTGGCGGAAGCGCAGCGGCGCACGGAGCAGCGGGTGGAGGAGTTGGCGGAAGCGCAGCGCCAGCTGGCAGAAGTGCAAATGCACATGGAAAGGCGCTTGCAAAAGGTGGAAGTACGCTTGGATCGCCTGTGGGGGCATGACGTGGAGCGCCGTTACCGGGAGCGGGCAGCCGCCTATTTCGGTCGGTTGTTAACCGACGTGGAGGCCTTGGATACGCAGGCTTTGGCCAAGCTTTTGGACGAAGCCCGCAAGGCTGGGCGCATCAGCCTCGCGGAGCGCCAGGAAATCCTGTGGGCGGATGTGGTAGTGCGGGGGGAAGACGAAGAAGGCATGGAGGTGGCCTTTCTTCTGGAGGTTTCTTCGGTGGTGGCAGCCGCGGACGTGGAGCGGGCCAAAAAGCGAGCAGAGCTTTTACGGAAGGCTTTAAGGATACCTGTCTTGCCGGCGGTGGCAGGGGAGGAGATCCCTGAAGACGTGTCAGCTTTATGTCAGGCGCAAGGGGTATGGCAGCTCTGCGACGGGCGGGTTTTCCCGCCAGCCGGCGTAAAGGATTAGCAGCGCTGCAAACTCCGGGCGAGGGTGTTCCTTTGGCGTGATCACTCCCTTTTTGGGTTTTACAAGAACCGTTGCCTTCGGGACGAAAAAAGCGGGTGGAAAGCTGAAGTTGGGGCTTTGCCATCCTGTAGCCTCGCTGAAGGAATCGGCCCAACGTGCGGTGGGAGAACTCACCCCAAACCTGCTGGCAGTCGTCATGCGCTCCTGGCCGTCTTGTTTGGGGGTTTCGGGGGTGTGGGTAACACGTTCCCCGTTCTCCGAGGGGTGTGGCTAGAAAAACCCTTTGTTGGGCGTTGCCATGGTGCTCCTAAGGACATAGCCACTGCCGACAACCTCGATGGGCGGTTGCCTAACTTGGATCTTTTTACTGCAACCTCAACCACTTTCTCAGCCTTGACGGCAGCTAACTCCCGCACCACGCCGGCAAACGCAAAGCCCTTGTCTCGGTTTTCTCCGAATCCCCCAAGGCGTGCCAAAAGTCATGGACGAATACAGGGGGCTTGACAAAAAAAAGCGTGCTTTTATCATCGCAACAAACCCCGCGCCCGGGAGCGGGGGAAAAAGGAGGGGCTGCCATATGGGCACGATCTTTCGGAAGTTTAGACCTTGGGCGGGTAGAATCTTGACTGTATGTTTCGTGTTCCTCGCTTTCCCTGCGGGGGGCTTTGCCGAGGACTGCTACGGCTGGGACACCACCACGGCGTGCGAAGCACAGGCAAGCACGCTGGGGTCGTGCTTGGGTTGCTGTCAGATGGTGTATGATTGCCGCGTGTTTTCGGGGCGGTGTGGAATATATTGTCGGGAAATCGCACTCACGGAGTTTGACGCATGTCAAGGCGATTGCATGGCGGCGTTTGGCTAGGGTTGCCTCGCAGACTCGCGCTCTTTTGCGCTTGTGTTGCAGCGGCTTTGTGGGCGGCTGAGCCGAAAAAGGCGGTGGACCGCAGTAAGCCGGTGCGCTTGGAAACCTTGTACGAGATTGTGTCAAAAGGGGGAGAGGTTTTTGGCAGGGTACTGCAAAGTAGCCGAATTACACTGGATCCGGCTTTTCGGCGCGAGGCTTTTAGCCGCACCCTTTTTCAGTTCTCGGATGGAAACCGCGTTGCGGTTTACAGCCACCTTGATGCGCATCAGTCACCGGCGGTACTCCGCTGGTTGCTGGTGGACGTAAAACGTAGCGAGTATCTGCTCCTTGCAGCAGAATTTCCTTTTACCGAGGAACAGGGGTGGGCCGGCTTGGAAAAGGCCAGTGGGCAGCAAAAAACCTTTGTCTCTTTTGACACTCCTAGGCTTCGCATCCATCGCGAAGAAGAGCAAACGTTTGGTGCCACCAATCTCCCCGAGGTGTTCCAAAAAGCTGAGCCCGAATTTGTAGAGTGGATTCAAGGCCTGAGGCGGCGCCTTGGCGCCCCCAGGGGCGAGAGTGGTTGGGCGCAGGTCCGCGACCGCATCGATACCGTAGCGGGCCTTCTCAAGTTGCCAGACGTGCCACCTAGCGATTTCGATCTCAAGTTAGTCAGAAGAGCCTTGGCCCCTGATGTGCCCGAAGCACCGGCGGCGTCCATGGACCCCGAGTTTGAGGGGGCTTTTGGGAAATGGGTCAGCTGGGGAGAGCTCCCACGATTGGGGAAATGAGTAACTGGAGGAGTTGCGCAACAACCAGCGGGTGAAGGTTTCGTTATCGGTACACACCACACGCTCGTCCACAACCTGGGCGAGCGTTATTTGTCGCTGCACCAAAAACGTTGATAACTGGGGGCGTGGCGGTTTTTCAAGGCAATCCTCCGCAATGCGTTATGCGGGAAAGGAACTGTCAGCTGGTCTCCCCCTTAAAAAACGGAATTTCGGACGCGTTGCGAAAGCAATGAGAGATGGGGATAACCTCTACCCGCGTGGACCAGTTCCCGCAATTCTTCCTGTGAGGTCCGCGTATGTTTCTAAATGGCTGAGCGGCACCTTTTCGTCTCAAAACCGATCCCGCTCGTCAAAACCTATCTTGGAAGCGTGGTTTCGGACGCTCAAAAGCGCTGGTGGATCCCCGCGGGACGGGTATGGCGACTTCCCAAGGCGCACAGCTGCCCACTGCATCGCTTCCCTTCTTCACGGAACTGGGCGTTCGCCAAGCTTTGGGTAGGCTCATACGCAAGCCCGATCCTAGCCCTTGCCGAGCCGGGGCGCGTGCACAAGGGCCTTGGGCGGGTACAGTCCGTTGATTTCCTGCCGGTGGCTCGCTAGGCTTTTTTCGTGCTGCGGGAGCTGGAGGTCCGGGATTTAGGCATTATCGAGGTGGTGCGCCTGGAACTTCCCCCAGGGTTTGTGGTGCTCACGGGCGAAACAGGGGCCGGTAAATCCCTTTTGGTGCACTCGCTGAAGCTGCTCTCGGGTGAGCGGGGCGATGCGGATATGTTGCGGGCGGGCGCGGAGAGGCTTTTGGTGGAGGGGGTCTTTGCGCCGGTGCCGGAGGAGCTCACGGAGCCTCTTGGCGAGCTCGGTGTGGAACCCAATGCGGAGCTGGTCATTCGTCGGGAGATGACGTCTTCGGGACGCTCGCGAGCATGGGTGAACGACGTGCCGGTGACCCTTGCCAGTCTCCAGCGCCTGGCCCCCGCGCTTTTGGCCATTGCCGGACAGCACGAGCAGCGTGATTTAGCGGATCCCACCACGCACCTGGCCTTGGTGGATGCCTTTGGTGGACTTTTCCAAGAAGCGCAGCAAGTGGCCCTGGCGTTCCAACAGTGGCAGAAAAGCCGCGAAGCTCTTACTGAAGCCCGGCGGAAGTTGGCACAGCGTCGAGATAGGCTTGACCTCATCCAGTACCAGTTGCACGAAATCGGCTCTGCTCATCTTCGCCCAGGCGAGCAGGAGGCGCTTTTAGAGGAGCGTACGTTCCTGCGCCATGCGGAGAGGATCGGTGAGCTTTTGGTTACGGCCCAGCACGCCCTGGGTGGTGAGGGGGCTGTGACCCAGCTGGCCCGGGCGGCTCGTGCCGTGCGGGAGCTGGCGGAGTTAGGCCTCTCCGTAGCCGAGGCGCGGGAGCAGCTACAGCAAGCCCAGCTCTTGGCGGAAGAAGCGCTGCGCGCTTTGGACTCCCTTGCCGATCGCGTGCGCGTGGACCCCCAGCGTTTGGAGGAGGTGGAAACACGTCTTGCCACCTTAGAACGCCTTATCCGCAAGTACGGAGGCTCAGAGGCGGCAGCCTTGGCCCACTTCCAAGCTTTGCAGGAGGAAAAGGCGAACCTGGAATGTGTGGAAGAGCACATCCAAAAGCTGGAAGAGGAGGAAAAGGAAGCGGCGGAAAGGTTTGTCAGGCTTGCGCGGCAGCTTTACCAACGGCGGCAGGAAAGTGCAGCTGCGCTGGCCAAAGAAGTAGCAGCGGTGCTCTCCCGTCTCGGGATGGCGGGGACGCGCATGGAGTTGCGGCAAAACCTGCGCCAAGCTGCCGATGGGCCGTTGACCTTTGCAGGGCAAAGGGTAAACCCCGCACCGTGGGGCGTGGCCGATGGCGAGCTTTACATCTCCCCAAACCCCGGCGAGCCACTCAAGCCTTTGGCCAAGATTGCCTCCGGTGGTGAGCTTTCGCGTATCCACCTTGCCTTGCGCACGGTGCTCCGTCGGGTGTCGCAGGCGTCGCAAAACCTTACCCTGCTTTTTGACGAGGTGGACTCGGGGATTGGTGGGAGGGTCGCGGAAGAGGTGGGGCGGCTGCTCAAGGCTTTGGGTGCCAAGGACCAGGTGCTGGTGGTGACCCATTTGCCGCAGGTGGCAGGTCTTGGTGATGCGCATTTTGTGGTGGCCAAGAAGACCCAGCGGGGCCGGACCGTGACCCAGGTTTCCCGTGTGGAAGGCGAGGCCCGCGTGCAGGAGCTCGTCCGCATGTTTGGGGCCAAGGAAGACTCGCAGGCTGCCCGCCAGCACGCCCTCGAGCTTTTGCGCCGTCCATGAAGGTGGTCCCCTTTACCGAAAGCCATCACCTCCCAGCGGCTGTGGCCGCGGTACGGGAGGTGCTTGCCAAAAGTGGGGTGGTGGTGCTGCCCACGGAAACCTTTTACGGTTTGGCGGTCAACCCCCGCGACCCTGAAGCCGTGGCCAAAGTCTTTGCCCTCAAGGGACGCGAGGCGGGTAAAGCTTTGCTCGTGGTGGTGGCAAACTTAGAGCAAGCCCAGGAGCTGGCGGTGATTCCCGCAGCGTGGCAGGAGCGCTTGCGGGGTGTGTGGCCGGCGCCGCTCACCGTGGTTTTTCCCGCTTGCCAACCTTTGCCGGGAAGCGGAAATACCGTAGCTGTTCGCGTACCGGCGTTGCCTCTTTTGCGCTTGCTATTAGCCCAGGTGGGGCCTCTTACAGCCACCTCCGCTAACCTCTCCGGCCATCCGCCGGCGCAAGGGCCAGAAGACCTGGCTCCGTTACTTGCAAACGTGGACCTGGTTCTGGATGGGGGCAAAACCCCTGGCGGTCTTCCTTCTACGCTTTTGGATGCCACCCTGACCCCGACGCGGGTCTTGCGCCTTGGGGGCTTTGCGGTTCCTGCGTCGTGGCTAGAAACCCAAGAGCGACAGGAGAGCTGTTCTGGAAAGTAACAGATCCTGTGGAAATCCTTGTGGAAATTGCTGTGGAAAACGGCCTAAAGTGTTCTGCCCAAGCAGGTTGGGAACGTGTTGTCCTTTCGGAGGTTACTTTCTAAGTTATTGTTTTTCAGAGACTTACCTTAAGCGCTTGCTTTGGCGTACGTTCTCACCGTCCACCAAAGTGACTTTTCCACAGGAGCCGAAGTTATGGCCTTGCATTGGGTTCGTGGGATAGCTAAGCACGCCAAGGTGATGGCCTGGGGGAAAGCTTTGGGAGCTGGCGTCCTTGCGCAAGACCGCCCTCGGTGGTGCCCGCCCTAAGCCCCGGGGAGAAGTGAGCGGGTGGGTTTCCACAGGAAGTGAGGAAAAACCTGTGGAAAACCCTGTGGAAAATCAAGACAAGTTGGCTTCCGGCAAGGACTTTGACATTTTGCACGGCCTTTGGTGCAGACATCTAAATCTACTCACTGCAACGAGATACCTTAACCAAACGCTGGGGATGAGGAAAGCCGCAGGCGTTTTTTGCCGTTTTCCACAACCATCATCGTTGGTTACACTTGCGTTTGATCTTGGGCGGTTTCCCCAGCTGTGGTAGCTTTGGCGGCCGGGAGGTGCACGTGCGGCTGAGGTCTTTTGCTGGGAAAAGACCACGTTTTGGGCAGCGGGTGTTTTTGGCTTCCACGGCCGTAGTGGTGGGGGATGTGGAGTTTGCCGATGACGTGAGCGTATGGTACGGCGCAGTCATTCGCGCGGATCTCAACGAGGTGCGGGTGGGGAAGAGGTCCAACATTCAGGACAACGTGGTTATCCACGTGGACACCGATGCCCCCACGTATGTAGGTGAGGATGTCACGGTAGGTCATGGCGCCATCCTCCACGGCTGTCAGGTGGCAGCCGGTGCGCTGATTGGTATGCACGCCACGGTGCTCAACGGCGCGGTGGTAGGTGAGGGTGCGGTGGTGGCAGCAGGGGCGCTGGTGCCCCCAGGCATGGACGTGCCAGCAGGGATGCTGGTGGCGGGCGTGCCGGCCAAGGTCGTTCGTCCCGTCAAACCTGAGGAGCGGGAGGCAATCCGCGCAGGTTTGGTGCACTATTTGGAGTTGAAAAGCCGCTACCTGGCCGAAGAAAACCAGGAACGAAAGCTCACCGTGCTAGCTGATTGGGAAAAGGTCTTATGATCCAAAAACCTCGCGGTACCCGCGATATCCTGCCGCCGGAATCGCGGCTGTTCCAAGCAGTGGAGGCGGCAGCCCATCGTGTTTTTCAAGCCCTGGGTGCCGAAGAAATCCGTACGCCGCTTTTTGAACACACGGAGCTCTTTGTGCGCTCGGTGGGGGAAACCACCGACATTGTCCACAAGGAGATGTACACCTTTGCCGATCGTAAGGGGCGCTCCCTCACGTTGCGTCCCGAGGGTACAGCAGGCGTGGCCAGAGCTTTTTTGGAAAACCGCCTCGACCAGCGTCCTTTGCCTCAAAGGCTTTACTACATTGGCCCCATGTTCCGCTACGAGCGCATGCAGCGGGGAAGGTACCGGGAGTTTCGGCAAATTGGCTTAGAAATCATTGGTGCATCCACCCCATTGGCCGATGCTGAATGCATCATGGCGCTGTGGGAGTTTTTTGCCGCTCTAGAGTTTGACAACTTCACGGTGCACATGAATAACCTCGGCGATCCCGAGGACCGCCCCAAGTATGCGCAGCTCCTACGCTCTTACTTGATGGGCTCCAAAGATCAGCTGTGCTCGGACTGCCAAAGACGTTTGCAGGAAAACCCCCTGCGGGTGCTGGACTGCAAGGTACCTACCTGCAAAGAGGTCACCGCCGCAGCTCCGGGCATGGACACGGTGGCGAGCCAAGCTTCTCGGGCTCACGTGGAAGAAGTGGTATCCCTTTTGACCTCCCTGGGAATTCCCCTAAAGTGGAATCCGCGGCTGGTTCGAGGTTTGGACTACTACGTACGCACCGTGTTTGAAGTGGTCTCCCCGGAGCTGGGTGAAAACACCGTGGTCTGTGGTGGCGGGCGCTACGACCGGCTGCTTTCCGATTTGGGGGGCCCGGAAATTCCAGGTGTTGGTTTTGCCGTGGGCGAAGATCGCCTGATCGACAGCTTACCCCCCGCTTTTGCCGCCAAGGTTACCACGGAAGTGCGGCTTTACCTTATCCCGTTGGGGAATGAGCCCGCGCTTTTCGGCTTGCAGCTGGCCCGGGACCTCATCCGTCAAGGGGTGCCGGTGGAGCTGGAGGTGGGGGGACGCTCTCTCAAGGCGGCCCTCAAAAGGGCGGACAAGCGAGGCTTTGCCAAAGTGGTGATCTTTGGCGAAAGCGAGCTGGCCAGGGGTGTGGTGCTTGTGAAGGATTTGCGCAGAGGAACGCAACAGGAAGTCCCTGTGGCGGAGTTGGCAAAGGATTGGCAACGGGAGGTGGAGCCATGAAGCGGGACCCATTGTCGGAGCTGGCAGCGGCCATTGACCACACGCTCCTCAAGCCCGAGGCCACCCGTACCGACGTCCAGCGGCTTTGTGAGCAAGCGCGGGACTACGGTTTTGCCGCGGTGTGCGTGAATCCCCTTTGGGTGGAGGAAGCGGCTCGCTACCTCCAGAAAAGCTCGGTGCTGGTAGCCACGGTCATTGGCTTTCCCTTGGGGGCCACGCCCACGGCAAATAAGGTTTTCGAAGCTCGCACCGCCGTCCAATCCGGGGCCCAGGAGCTGGATATGGTACTGGCTTTGGGGTTTCTTAAGGGTCGCGAGGATGAGAAAGTGCAGGAGGACATTGTGGCGGTGGTGGAACTGGCGCGGGAACACCGTGCCACGGTAAAGGTCATCTTGGAAACCGGGCTCCTCACCGAAGAAGAAAAAACCCGCGCCGCCCGTTTGGCGGTGGCCGCTGGCGCCTCCTTCCTCAAGACCTCCACGGGTTTTTTGGGCGCGGGAGCCACCGTGGAAGACGTGGCGTTGTTGCGGCGTTTGGCTCCTCCGCCGGTGGGTATCAAAGCTTCCGGTGGCATTCGTACCTTTGCCCAAGCAAGGGCCATGCTCGCCGCTGGCGCTAACCGCTTGGGGACCTCATCGGGGGTAGCCATCATGGAGGAAGCCCGGGCGTGGTACGAAAAGCACTAACTTGGCTGGCGTGGGCCTTCGTTCCAGCCGCGTTGGTGGCCGGTGAGGCCCATGCTCCGCAGCTTGTGCGCTTTTCTTTGGCGAGCGTAGCCCTTCTGCCGTTGGCGCGGCTCTTAGGAGAGGCCACCGATGCCCTGGCAGGCCGTTTGGGACCGGTGGCGGCGGGGCTTTTAAACGCCACCTGTGGCAACGCTGCCGAGCTCATCATTGCGGTCTTGGCTTTGCGTCGGGGTCTGGTGGAAGTGGTGCAGGCTTCCCTTTCCGGCGCCATCGTTGGCAACATTTTGCTGGTGTTGGGCTTGGCGCTCCTGGCGGGGGCTTTCGTCATCCCGTGCAGAAGTTTTCTGCCCTGGCTGCGGCAAGTCAGGTGGCTTCCCTGGCCTTGGCGGTTTTTGGTCTTTTTTTACCTGCCTTGTTCTTTCACCTCGTGCGCCTGGCCCCTCGTGAGGCTTTAGCCTTGCCCCTGTCGTTGGCGGTGGCGGTGGTGCTGCTTTTGGTATACGCGGCGAGTTTGGTCTTCTCCCTTCACACCCACAAGGATCTGTTGGGCACTCACGGCGGTCATGAAACCCCTAATTGGAGCACCCGCAAGGCGGTGCTCTTGTTGCTGGTTTCTGGGGCCTTCACTGGTTTAGTGGCCGAGGTTTTGGTGGGTAGCGTGGAAGAGGTGCGACGCCGCTTGGGTTTGAGCCCCGTGTTCATGGGAGTGGTGGTGGTAGCGGTTCTGGGTAACGCTGCCGAACATGCGGCGGCGGTAGTACTGGCCTGGCGCAACCGAATGGACGCAGCCCTTTCCATTTGTTTTGCGTCCTCTCTCCAAGTGGCGCTGTTTGTGACCCCGGTGTTGGTGCTCATCTCCTTCCCCTTGGGTCACCCCATGAGCTTGGTTTTTTCGGCCGTGGAAGTGGTGGCAGTAGCCGCGTCGGTGGGGCTTTCGGGATTGGTGACCCTCAACGGTGAATCGAACTGGCTGGAAGGGGTTCAGCTTTTGGCTTTGTACCTCATCTTGGCCCTGTGCCTGGCCCTTCTCCCCGCCCAGGAGGCGCTTTTGCCGCTTTAGGTCCGCATGCCTGCGGGTTTGCAAATCCTTTACCTCCACAAGACCCTTGATCGGTGCGCTCGGCGGTTCCCATCAAACTTTCGATCTTGAAAAAACGGCTAGCCTGCAAGGAAAGCCCCAGAGAGGGGCAGGAAAGGAGGCAGGGTCATGAGGTTGGGTACGCTTTTGGTGATGGTTTTGGCAGTGGGGGCTGGAGGGGGGTTTGGTTGGGGGGCGCCGCCAGAAG
>CALHAH010000018.1 GCA_937934115.1 uncultured Thermoanaerobaculum sp. | reverse complement strand
CCGCCTCGCTTAAAAGAGGATTACGACGTCAAAAAAAAAGCCCCGCGCCAAACGGCGCGGGGCAGTAGAAATCACCGCCTCGCTTAAAAGAGGATTACGACGTCACGCGCCTCAGCTTCCTCCAGGAGCGCCACAACGGGTAGAAATCACCGCCTCGCTTAAAAGAGGATTACGACATTTCCGTGGACAGCCCACTTTGTTGGCTGTGTGATCGGTAGAAATCACCGCCTCGCTTAAAAGAGGATTACGACTTCGGACGGTGTGCCATGTGCTAGTACGTCGTAGAAGGTAGAAATCACCGCCTCGCTTAAAAGAGGGTTACAACCATGCTGCGGAAACGTGAAGACCGAATGCACACAACAATGGCTGGGACGGTAACACCGTGGCTTCAAAGGAGGCACGAGCAAGATTGATGCCTTGGCAAGGAGGTTGCAACCGCGGGAAGCTGTCGGGGCGAAAGGGTTCACAGGGAGGGCTTTATTCGCACACTATGTCGGTGAAGAGCTACTTAAATGACAGGGCTGTAGCGTGGGCCAGCAGCTGAGTTGTGTGCTATGGTAAACGGAGTGCGTTCGGAGGTGCAGCCACGGCACAGGTTTCCACAAAAGACAAAGAAAAGCCCTTTATCCTCATCGGTGCCGTATTCTTGAGCGTGGTTATCCAAAGACTTACGGGCGGGGAGATTCCTGAGCTCAGCTATGTCACAGAAATTGGGATTTTCTTCGTGATTATGGCGTTTATGCTTCCGGTAGAGATCAGGGATGTGGCTGAAGCGTTTAGAAAAACAAAACCAACGGCGATAGCTTTGTTTGTGAACTTCATCTTTATTCCGGCGTTTGCGTGGACAAGCGGGCGTTTGATACTAGAGAAGTACCCTGATTTCTGGGCGGGTGCGATTCTATACACGCTTACACCGTGTATCGGGTGGTATCTGATTTTTACGGACATTGCAAGGGGCAACGTAGCATGGGGCATAGCTCTTTTACCGTGGAACATAACACTGCAGGTGCTTTTGATGCCGCTTTACCTCTACATCCTCGTTGGGAAGGTGATTCCCGTTGAGCTTGCAACACTTGTAAGGAGCGTGGTTTTGTTTCTTGTCGCGCCTTTTGTGTTGGCATATATTGTGCAAAGAAGTGTGATACGAAAAAAAGGGCGCGAGTACTTTTTCGGTCGCTTTACGTCGGCGATGGGGGAGGTGAAGTTATGGGCACTGGTAATCGTGATCATGAGCGTGTTCTTGTCACAGAAGCCCATTCACCTGGAAGACGTTCAGAAGGTCGGGCTTTTAATCGTGTTTTTGATCATTTTTTTCTCAGTGTTGTTTTTGCTGGCGTTAGTTTTGGGCAAGGTGTTCCGCTTGGGTTATGAAGACACGGTGACGATGGCTTTTACTACCACTGCCAGAAACTCGGAGGCCGTAATTGGCGTGGCGGTCGCGGCTTTTCCCGGCCGTCCGCTTGTCTATCTGGCGATCATTTTGGGCCCTGTGGTGGAGCTGCCCATGCTGCTGCTTCTGGCGCGACTGCTTTTGGGATTGCGGGAACGCTACGCTGAGAGGAAGGGGTAAGGAGGCGAAAGGGCAGAGGGGGCAGGAAGAGGTGCTCTGAGGGAGGTTTTTTGCCGGCGGGTTTTTTGAGGGGGAGCAAATCTTCGTGGGGCAAAACCCGAAGCGGGGATGGTTGGCGGCGCTAAGCAACGACGGAGCTTTCCGGCCCTTTGGGAAAAATGTGCGAAAAAGGGCACGGTGGCCGCATTTGGGGGCGAAGGGGACGTGCGCGGGGTGAGAAGCTCCTGGCGGTGAAAACGAGGAAGATCGCGCGTTTTTCGGTGCAAAATAGGACTTGGGCAAAGCGGCGTGGCGTACGTTTTTGGGAGAAAACCAATTGGCCTCGTGACGGAGTGTATCTTAAGAGAGTGCAGGCTTGTTGCTGCCGGGGCCAAAAAAAAAAAGGCGTGGAAACACTTTGTTCCGACAGTGGGTAGAAGCCCGAAGGTGTCCGAGGCCATATGCCTTTAAAGCCTTGTGGCAGCGGAGAAGTCCAAATCCCCTCTTAAGAGCCGCAAAGGGTTTGGGGAGCAACAGCGGGGAACAATGGGCCCCATTTTGTTCATTGGTTATGCAGAACGTGATTGTGCTAGGGAGTGTGTTCGCGAATGCCACAGATAGTTTTGGCGTTCGCAGAAGGGCGGGAAGGGGGACCTGCGGCGGCGCAGGTTACCTGTGGCAGGGGGTTTCGGGGCGAATCTGAAGAAGAGATGAGCTTTCATTTAAGGGTAGATAGGGGCGAGGGCTGGGGGAGGCTTGGAGGTCCGAGGGGGAATTGGCAAAGGATCGTGTTACCCTAAAACGAGGTGGTGTATGGTTGAGGTCCAAATCCACCCGGCGGATGTGTCGCGATCGGCTCGTTATTACTTTTTAACGAGACGGCAACTTTGGTGTGCGGCGGGGCTGGTGGCGATGGCTTTGGGAGTGGTGGTGGCAGGGCTTTGGCAAATGCCCCGGGGGGTGCAATCCCTGATCCTTTGGGCCAAGTTGCAGGAAAGCCGTCGTGTTAATGCCAACCTAAGGGAGCAGCACCGGGCACTTTTGGAAAAGCAGCAGGTTTTGGACCAGCAAATAACGGCAGCTGCTAGGGAGCTGCGGCGACTGGGGCTGATTTTGGGGTTTTCGCCGGCGGCTAGCGATGACCTTTTGGCCGGTGATGAGTTGCTGGAAAAAGCTCATGCGCTGGTGGTTCGCGCCGAGGAGCTGGTGGGTTTTGCCCACGCCCACCGGCAATTGGTGGAATCCCTGCCGTCCATTTGCCCGTTGCCGCCGGGAAGCTTTGAGGTGAGCTCTCCTTTTGGCGTGCGGGTTTCGCCGTTCACCGGCACTTACGAACGACACAAAGGGGTGGATTTGGCAGCCCCAGCGGGGTTGCCCGTCAAGGCCACGGGCAAGGGCGTGGTGGTCTTCGCCGGTAGGGTAGGGCCAGAAAATCCATCGTGGGCGCGCCTTGGCAACGTGGTAGTGGTGGAACACGGCGAGTGGTTCGTGACCATTTTTGCTCACTTAAAAGAGGTGCTTGTACGCCCAGGGCAGCAGGTTCATCGCGGTGAGGTGGTAGGCTCTGTGGGGAGCACAGGATGGTCCACGGCGCCGCACTTGCATTACGAGGTGCGGCGCAAGGTGGGGCAGGATGTGCTTGTGCCTACCGACCCATTTTTCTTCATGTTGGATTATCCTGTGAGGGAGGGAGCAAAGGCGGTGGGAGGGGAGGTGGACACGCCGCTGGATTTGCTGCCGGAGGAGGAGTCTTGGCCATGGCTGAAAACCAAGCGTTACCCACGATGATCATCCCCCAGGGGACCGAAATTACGGTGAACGATGCCGGGCAGTTGGCCATTCGCACGCCGGGAAACTTGATTATCCAAAACCCAGGAAACTACTCGCATATCGTTTCTACCTCCGGCTCGCTGCGCATTGATCCCAATGTGAAGGTGGATGCGGTGACGGTGCAGGTGGCCGATACGTGCTTTATTGCGGGCTCCTTGACCGCGTGGCACGTGAAGGCACGGCGGGTGGTGCTGGAAAAAGGGGCGCAGGCTTTTATTGTAATCCGCGATTCAGAGCAACTGGAGCTGGATAGAACTGCCCGCTTGGTGGGGAATTTTGCCTCGGAAAAGGAGCTTTACTTGCTTTTGGGGCGGTTTTCCCAGCAACTGCAAGCTCTTCCGCAGGGCTTGAGCCCCACAGGTAAGGAAGCGGCGGTGGAGCTCGCTGCCAAGGGTGGTGTGGAGGCCCTACCGGCAGCTCCGGAGGAGTTCCCGGTGGAGGAGGCCGCCACCGTTGCCGCGGAAAAAGAGGCTTGGCAAGCACCGCCGCCTTCCCAGGAACCGGCAGTGCAAACGTGGGCCAACCTGTTGGCCTATCTAGAAACCGTGCTGGTGAAAGAAATGGCCAGGGCGGATCTTTCCCCCGGGGCCCGGGCAGGGCTTCACCGGGGCCTTTCGGCGGTGCGTGGAGGAAGGCCGGACGAGGTTAGGGAAGCTTTCAATGAGCTGGAAATGGCACTTTTCGAGTACTCGCCTTTGGTGGTGGAGGCTTCCCAGCGCCTTGCCCGCTGGTTTGGAAGCGAACCTGCGGTTTTTGGCTAACTAACACACTCCCACGAGGCGACCACAGCGTGGTGCGGGGGTAGAGGGAGCTGTGGGCGGTGCTTTTCCCGTCCACTACAATGCACGGCGTATGAAGAAGACCCCCATGCTCCAACAGTACTTGGAGCTGAAGCAGCAGAACCCCGATGCGCTCCTCCTCTACAGGCTGGGAGATTTCTACGAGCTCTTCTTTGAAGATGCGGAAAAAGCTGCACCGGTTTTGGGTGTGGTTCTTACCCGCCGACGCCACAACGAGGAGGTGGAGTCGCCCATGTGCGGGATCCCCCACCACGCGCTTACAAGTTACGTGGGCAAGCTTTTGGAGGCGGGGTTTAAGGTCGCTATCGCGGAGCAGGTGGAGGAACCTCAGGGCCAGCGCTTGGTGCGGCGGGAGGTTGTCCGCGTTCTCACGCCTTCCACCGTGACGGAGCCCGAGCTCCTCCCGGGAGGCGAACGACGTTTCTTGGTGGCGCTGGTGGGGAAGGGGTCCTTCGCCATAGCGGTGGCTGACGTGGCGGGCGGTACGCTTTCCGGAATGGCTCCAGCAATGGCCGAGGAAGTTCGGGAGATTTTGGCGCAACTTCAACCGAAAGAGGTGCTGCTGCCTGAGGACGGTGTGGATCTGGCGCAGGTGTGGCCTCCGGAGCTGGCACGCCCGGTGGTGAGCAAGAGGAGCCGGGCCTGGTTTCAGACGGAACGCGGGGAAGAAAAGGTCAAAAAAGCCTTTGGTGTGGGTTCCGTGCGGGCCTTAGGTTTGGAGGCGGGCGAGGAGGTGTTGGGGCCCTTGGGAGCGTTGCTTTTTTACCTGGAGGAAACCCAAGGGCGCCTTCCCGAGCATTTTGCGGGCTTTACCCGTCTTGGGGTGGGTCACGGGCTGGTGCTGGATGCCGCCACCGTGCGTAATCTGGAGATCCTGAAGGACAGCAGCGGGGGCAGGAAAGCGTGCCTGGCAACCATTTTGGACGCCACCTGCACCCCCATGGGGTCGCGGTTGCTGCGAGAGTGGTTGGTGCGTCCCCCGTCGGCCGCCGAAGCGGAGAGGCGCTTGGAAGCGGTGGCGGAGCTTTTTGACAATCTGGAGTTCCACCATCAGCTCCGCTCTCATCTTCCCGCGGTGGGGGACTTGGAGCGAGCAGCGGCGCGTTTGGGGTTTGCGCAAGCACGTCCTGCCGAGCTTTCCGGTTTGCGTCAGGCTTTGCCGGTTGTGCCTCGACTGCGTGAGCTGTTGCTTTCCGCTAACAGCGAGCTTTTGTTGGAAATCGGGCAACGGCTGGACCCCTTGTGCGATGTGGGTGCCGATTTGGAGAAGACGCTGGCGACAAGCCCGCCGGCGGTTTTGGGACCGGGGACCATCGCTGCCGGCGTAGACCCCGAGCTGGATGCCGCCCGGCGGTTAGCCCACGGCGCTAAAGAAGTGCTGGCGGAGCTGGAGGCAAGGGAGCGCGAGCGCACTGGAATTTCGTCGTTGAAGATTCGCTACAACTCCTTTTTTGGCTACGCCTTTGAGGTTTCCAAGGCCAATTTGGACAAGGTGCCCGCACATTGGGTGCGACGGCAAACCCTAACCCAGGCCGAGCGTTTTGTCACCGAGGAGCTTTCCCAGCTGGAAGAGCAAATCCTCACGGCGGAAAAGAGGGCGGAGGAACGGGAGCGTGAGCTTTTTGCCGCGCTCCTGCAGCGTTTGGCTGCCCAGGCGAAACGGGTAGCCACCACCGCGCGCCTTCTGGCGACGGTGGATGTGCTGGCGGCCTTTGCCCATCGGGCGCGGGAGCAGCGGTACTGCCGGCCACGGCTGGTTTCCGAGCCCGTACTCAAGCTGGAAGCTTCTCGCCACCCGGTGGTGGAGGCCATTTCCAACGAGGCCTTTGTTCCCAACGACCTTGCCCTGGAGGCGCAAGACAAGCAAATCCTCATCCTTACCGGCCCTAACATGGGTGGAAAGTCCACGTTTCTTCGCCAGGTGGCACTGGCCGTGTTGATGGCCAGGGCTGGTTCCTTTGTGGCCGCTGATGCAGCGGAAATTGGTCCCTTCGACCGCATCTTCACGCGGGTGGGGGCCTCGGACGACATTGCCCGCGGGGAGTCCACGTTTATGGTGGAGATGAGCGAGGTGGCGCATATCCTGCGCCACGCCACCAACCGCTCCTTGGTGGTGCTCGACGAAGTGGGGCGAGGAACCGCCACGTACGACGGCCTTTCCCTGGCGTGGGCCGTGGTGGAGCATCTCCACGACCTCCCCGGCGGTGGTCCGTTGGTGCTCTTTGCCACCCACTACCACGAGCTCACCGAGCTGGCCACCCGTTTGCCGCGGGTTTTTAACGCTGCCATGGCGGTCAAGGAGTGGCAGGGAAAGGTGTTTTTCCTGCATCGCGTGATTCCCGGCCCGGCGGATCGCTCCTATGGGATTCACGTGGCGCGCCTAGCTGGAGTACCGGAAGCGGTGTGTCAACGGGCTGATGCCATCTTGGCGGAGATTTCCGCCGCCAACGGCACGGTGCCCCACAGACCGCCGGGGGAACCCCAGCAGCTTTCCCTTTTTACCAGCGACTACCAGTGGCTGGCGGAGCGGATACGGCAGCTGGATGTGAACCGGTTGACACCGCTGGAAGCTCTCAACGTTTTAGCAGAGCTTAAAAAGGAGGTTGGCTCTTGACGGGGCATCCCTGGTTGGTGTGTGGTGTGGCAGGCTTAAGCTTAGAAGCAGAGGAACGCGCGCTATTGGCAGAGTTGCAGCCCGGTGGGGTTATCCTTTTTGCCCGCAACGTCTTCTCCCCCAAACAGGTGCAAGAGCTGGTGGCCAACTTGCGCGCGCTGCCGGGAAGTCCTTATGTGGCCGTGGACCTGGAGGGTGGGCGGGTAAACCGCTTGCGAGCCTTGATTGGCGAGCTTCCCGCGCCCGTAAGTCTTGCAAAGTACGGCGAGGGGGCAGCACGGGCGCTGGGGGAGGCCTGCGGGGCGGTGTGTGCGGCGTTGGGAATTAACGTGGATTTGGCACCGGTGGTGGATGTGGCAGGAACGTCTTCTTTTTTGGCGGAAGAGGGGCGGTGTTGGGGAACAAGCGTGGAGGAAGTCACTCGCCTCGCCGGTGCATTCCTTGAGGGGCTGGAAAGCTTTGGCGTGCTCGGTTGCCTCAAGCATTTTCCGGGGTTGGGAAGTGGGCAGGTAGATTCCCACCGGGAGCTGCCGCTTTTGGGGGACGAGGTAAGGCAGCATGTTGCTGCCTTTTCCCAGCTGGCAGCGGGTCAGCGGGCGGTGATGGTAGCTCACGCTTTGGCACCGGCTTTAGGCGAAGCGCTGGCGCCGGCTTCTTTGTCCCGGCGCTTGGTGGCGATGGTGCCGAAGGCAGCTGGCTTGGTGCTGGCCGACGACGTGGAAATGGGAGCGCTTTCTGGCTGGGGCGGCTTGGAGGAAAGGACGACAGCGGCGCTTATGGCAGGCTGTGACCAAGTGCTCGTTTGCAACGCCTTGGAGGCGCGCCGTGCGGTGGTCAACTACGTGGAGTTCTGGGCCCAGCAGGACCAGGAGCTTGCCGCCACGTTAGCGCGTACGGCGGCACGAGTGCGGGGTTTTGCTGGCCGTAGCGTGCGCGAGGTGAGTTGGGGCGAAGCCTTGGAAAGGGTTCGGGAGGTGCAAAAGCTTTGGAGGCACGCATGAGTGAGGAGAGGGCGGTGGTGCTTCTTTCCGGAGGCATGGACTCCGCCACCGCTGCCGCGTGGGCGCGGGCGCGATGGCTTTGGGTGGGGGCCTTGAGTGTGGATTACGGCCAAAGGCACGCCTTTGAGCTCAAAGCCGCAGCGCGGGTGGCAACGTACCTCGAGCTGGCGGAGCACCGTGTGTTGCGGGTGGATCTGCGTGCCTTTGGAGGCTCAGCACTCACGGATGCGGTTGAGGTTCCCAAAAATCGAGAAAACATCGGGGAAAGTATCCCGGTGACCTATGTACCGGCGCGCAACACGGTACTTTTGGCTTTGCTTTTGGCGTATGCGGAAACGCGCGGGGCGCAACACTTGGTCCTGGGCGCCAACGTCCTGGACTTTTCCGGTTATCCCGACTGCCGTCCCGATTTCCTGCGCGCCTTTCAGCGGGTAGCCAACCTGGGCACCAAGGCAGGGCGGGAAGGCATGGGCTTTGAAGTTCATGCCCCGCTCCTGCACCTCACCAAGGCCGGCATTGTGCGGCTGGGCTTAAGGCTTAACCTCCCATTTGAGCTTACGTTTTCCTGCTACGATCCGCCGCAGGAGGGCATCCATTGCGGGGCCTGCGATGCCTGCCGCTTGCGGCGCCAAGGTTTTGCGGAAGCGGGCGTTCCCGACCCCACCCGCTACGCCACGGCACCTCTCCTAACCTGAAAGCGCCGTGACCGCGGATTTTTTTCCAGGCGTTTGCTAGCATTTGCCCATGGTTGCGGGGGTGGCCAGGGCTCTGGTCGTGGGTTTTTACCTTTCAGGCTCTTTGCCGGTCTTGGAGGATCTGCACCTAAACCAAAAGAGAATTGGAGGAAAACTGTGAGGGACCAATCTCGCTACCGTTGGTTTGCCTTAGGTGATCTTAACGGCTTTTTTGGACTGATGTTTGACAACATGACCGTGCTTTCCTTTTTAGCGGGAATTTTGGTTTTTGGTTTTGGCTTTCCGGCCGACATCGTGTACCAGAAGATGTTCCCCGGCACGGCGTTGGGTGTGCTCTTCGGTGACTTAGTGTACACCTGGATGGCCTTTCGCTTGGCCAAGAAAACCGGCAACCCCAACGTCACGGCCATGCCTTTGGGGTTAGACACGCCCTCCACCATAGGCATTGCCTTGGTGGTTTTGGGCCCAGCTTTCCTTTCTTTGAAAGCGCAAGGGATGCCGGAACGGGAAGCGGCCATGATGACCTGGTACATCGGCATGGCCACCATGGTGATGATTGGTCTGGTAAAGACCGCCCTTTCCTTTGCTGGCCGCTGGGTACAAAAGGTAGTGCCACAGGCTGGGCTTTTGGGCTCTCTCGCGGGTATTGGCTTGGCGCTCATTGGCTTTATTCCGTTGGTGGACATCTTTGGCATGCCGCTGGTGGGGTTGGTGTCTTTAGGACTCATCCTTTACAACTTGGTGGCAAGGGTGCGTTTGCCGGGGCACGCCCCTGGGGTTTTGGTAGCCATTGCTTTGGGAACGGCCCTTTACTACACCCTTGGCCCCCTGGGTTGGGTAGGGGGCACGTTTCAGCCCCTGCCGGCAGCGGAGTTTCACGGTGGGTTTCCCATCCCTACCCTCGATTTTCTTAAGGGCTTTGTCCCCGCCTTAACGTACCTGCCCATTGCCATTCCCTTTGCGCTCCTCACCGTGGTGGGTGGCATTAACGTCACCGAGAGTGCGCGGGTGGCGGGCGACGATTTCAACACGAGAGATATCCTGCTCACCGAAGCTTTTGCCACGCTGCTCGCCGGGGTTTGCGGTGGTGTGGCCCAGTCCACGCCTTACATTGGGCAGCCCGCCTACAAAGGGATGGGGGCGCGGGCAGGCTACACGCTCATGACCGGCATTTTCATTGGTTTGGGTGGCATTCTCGGGTACATCGGGTACATTGTGGAGCTCATCCCGCGCGCTGTTCTCGCGCCGATTTTGATTTTCGTGGCGCTGGATATCATGGTGCAGGCGTTTTTGGCTTGCCCCGCCAAGCACGCCCCAGCGGTAGCTTTTGCCTATTTCCCCACCTTGGCCAGGCTACTCGCCATTAAGCTTTCCAACCCCCAAATCGTGCCGGCGGCGCAGTTTTCCGCCCTGCTTGAAGCTCCAGGCAAGGAGCTACCGGAGGTTTTGGTAACGGTGGCCTTGGGTAACGGCTTCATCCTCACCGCCATGCTTTGGGGTGGGTTTCTTGCGGAGCTCATTGACCGCCGCTTCCAGGTGGCGTCCTTGTACCTAGGGGTGCTGGCGGTAATGACATTTTTTGGTGCGATTCACTCCGCTTCACCGGAAGGGGTGATGTACCTGCCTTGGAAGCTTGCAGACGCCATGCAACAAACGTTGGCGTATCAGTTCACGGCTGCCTACGCGGTTTTGGCCGTGGTAGTGCTGGTGTTGGGGTCCACCAAAGCAGCGCAAGAACCCCCGGAGACGGACTTTGGCCACCCCGACCGGGAATGAGTTACGGGAGAACGTCCTCGTCCAGACCGAAGTAATGACCCAGCTCGTGGATGACGGTGGCTTGGATTTCCTCCTTCAGTTGCCGGCGGTTTTGGCAGTGGCGCAGCAGCGGTCCGCGGTAAAGCACGATGCGGTCGGGGAGGACATTGCTGTAAAACGCGCCCCGCTCGGGGAGGCTTTGACCTTGGTAAAGCCCGAAGAGCTCGTCCCCCTCCTCCGAATCCACGCTGGCCAAGTCCTCGGCCGACGGTTCCTCCTCCACCATGATGGCCACGTTGTCCACCAGCGCCAAAAACTCCGCCGGGAGGGTGCTTATGGCTTCTTCCACCAACGCATCAAACTCCGCAGGGCTCAGCCAGGTCACGGGTGCATCATAGCTTTGCCGCGCCTTGCTGGGAAAGCTACTTTTTCTTGTAAGCTCTACGGCCGGTGCTTTCCCCCACGGGGAAGCGGGAGGAGGGAACATGGAGCGGTTGGTGGCAGCGTTGGGACTGGTCGTTTTTTTGGCGCTAGCGTACTTTTTTTCGGTCAACCGCAAAGCCGTTTCCTGGCGTACCGTGCTTTGGGGGCTGGCTCTCCAGGTGGCGGTAGCGGTGCTCATCATGAAGGTGCCGGCTGGCTTTGCCTTCTTTTCCTTTCTCGCCAAAATCGCTCGCAAGTTCCTGGAGTTTTCCGATGCCGGTTCACGCTTCGTTTTCGGTGATGCCTTCACTGAGCATTTTTTTGCTTTTAAGGTGCTTCCCACCATTATTTTTGTTTCCAGCACCATGACGCTCTTGTACTACTACGGGGTTTTGCAGCGGGTGGTGGAAGGCATTGGCTGGCTCATGATGCGGACCATGCGTACGTCTGGTGCTGAGTCCTTGTGCGGGGCGGCAAACATCTTCGTGGGACAAACCGAAGCACCCCTGTTTATTCGCCCTTACGTGCCGCGGCTTACCAACTCCGAGCTCCACGCGGTGATGGTGACGGGCTTTGCTACCATGGCGGCAGGGGTGTTGGCGGTCTACATCGGCTTCGGCATCCCCGCCGAGCACTTACTGGCGGCCTCGGTCATGGGCGCGCCGGCCGGCCTCGTTATGTCGAAGCTCCTGTTCCCCGAAACGGAGGAGCCGGAAACCCGGGGCAAGGCCAAGAGTGCTATTGAGCGTACGTGGGTAAATCCTGTGGACGCAGCCGCTGCCGGTGCCACCGACGGTTTAAAGTTGGCTCTCAACGTGGCTGCCATGCTTATTGCCTTCTTGGCTCTCCTTGCATTGCTCAACGGCGTTCTCGGCCTTGTGGGGCGAGCCGTTGGCCTTCCCGGGCTTTCCTTGGAGCTCATCTTCTCGTACCTCTTTGCCCCGGCAGCGTGGCTTTTGGGTGTACCTTGGAGCGAATGTGCACAGGTAGGCGTGCTTTTGGGAAAAAAGACGGTTCTTAACGAGTTCATTGCGTACTTAGATTTGCAGGCAATTTTGCAAAACGGAAGCCCAATGGTGGGTGGCGGGCTGAGGCCAAAAACCGTGGCCATTGCCACGTACGCCCTTTGCGGCTTTGCCAACATTGGTTCGGTAGCTATTCAAATTGGCGGGATTGGCGCCCTGGCTCCCAACCGTCAGGGGGACTTGGCGCGGTTAGGTGTGCGGGCCTTGGCGGCCGGCACCTTGGCAAACCTGGCCAATGCGGCCATTGCAGGTATCCTACTTTAGGAGGCAGGTATGCGGCGATGGTTTTGGCTTGTGTGCGTGCTGGGGCTTTCAGCGTGCCCGAAAGATATCACAAAAACCCCCGTTCCGCAGGACGACGTGCTGGTGGTGGGGCGGCTCCTTTCTGCCAGTGAGTCGCCGCAAGAACCAGGTGTGGTCACTTTGGAGGTCCGCATGGCGGTTCCTGATAGCCTCAAGCCGGTCATGCGGAAGGAAGGGCGCCCCATAGTGGAATCGCAAGAGCAAACGGTGGCCAAGGTGCGGGTAGACCGCTCCACCGTATGCGTGGTGGAGGGGGTTCCTGGTGACGTGAGCCGTCTGCGGGTGGGCCAAGAGGTGGTGGCGGTGCCGGTCTCCGGCAGCTGCGCCATGGTGGGTACCAAGACGCTATTGGCGGATGCGGCGGAGGTTTACGACTTTCGCTCGTACCAGGTGCGTTTCTTGACCAAGTCCTTGGAGGAAGTTCCTGCTTGGGTGAACGAGCGCCAGGACCCTGGCAAGGTGAACTCTTCGGGCAGGGAGGTGTCGCCGATTCCATTGAAGTCTGGCAAGGTCCTTTACTTTTCCGCGGGCCTCGTGCCCCCGTTGCACGAGGGGGAGGCCCCGCGTGGTGCCGTTCGCCCGGGGATGGCCCGTGGCGACAAGCTCTTGCCCTGGGCGGAGAAAGGCGGGTTACGACCGTACCGCACGCAGTTTGTCAACGGTGCATGGACACCACCGCAAGAGCTGGTTTTCCCCAACCTTGCGGATGAGGCTTCGCTACGCGTCACGTGGGTGAGCGAAGACGAAACCGCGCTTCTTGCCGAGCTGCGCCTTCCTGAAAAGGAACCGCAGTTGGTGCAAAGCACACGGCAAGGCAAAGGGAGCTGGGGGCCCCTGGAGGCCGTTGCCGATGCCGCGGGTAAGGCGGCAGGCGATGGCCAACGCTTCGGTACGCAGTTGGGTGCCATGGTTTGGACCGTTTACGAGTTTGGGTCGTCGGACCTTTGGCTTAAGTTTCAGGACCAGGATGGACAACCTTTGGAGCCCAGGATCAACACCTTAGGGGCGGAGTGGGCACCGAGGTTAGGTCCCAACACCACCCTTTACTTTTGTCGGGGGGATCGGCAGCTTCTCTTCGCAAAGCAAACCGTATCCGAAGTGCGGCTGCCAGGAAACCAGCGCTTGCCCTTACTGGAAGCCGCTCCCACTGCCGACGGCGCGCTGCTCTTTTACCGTTTGCCGCGGTACACGCCTTACGAGCTGGATTGGGATATTTACGTCTCCAGAAAAGAAGGGGAGAACTGGGGGCCGCCGGTGCCTGTGGATGCCTTCCGGCCACAGTAAGCGCTTTTGGGACGGCGCCGTTTTCACTTTTATTGAGCGGCGGCTTTACTCGTTTTTCACGTCCCAAAGATCCTTCACCGCCGGGTGGTCCCAGGGGATACGGTACTCGTCAGGATCAGCCAGGTCGAAGCAACGGGTGACCAGGTAAAAAAGCCCACAGGGGTTGGTCAGTGGCCGGTAGCCGTGAGCCACGCCCGGAGGGATGTGCACCCAGGCGTCTTTCCCCTCACCCAAGACCACCACTTGGGTTTTGCCCGCGGTAGGGGAGTGGCGACGTAAGTCCAAGAGCACAACCTTGAGTTTAAAGGGCGGAGGGCAAAACCACACGTCCGCTTGCTTTAAGTGGTAGTGCAGCCCTTTGATGTGCTGGCCCACGGTAACCAAGGAGTAGTTGAGCTGAGCTACCTCCACACCGGCAAAAAAGCGGGCGAGCTCTTCGCTTCCAGGGTGGGTGGCTTGGGTGCGGTAAAGCTCGAAAAACAAGCCGCGATCGTCCACGAACCGGCGAAGGGGAAAAACACGCACGCCCTCCAAAGCTTCCGTGGGAGGGTACGTTTTCTTCGTTCCTAAAAACTCGGGCAGAAGATCCTCAGGGGTCAACACGCGAAAACCTCCGTTTCAAGCTTTCTCGGTGAAAGGGGTAACGGCACCCCGTACCGCCAGGGTTTGCTCCACAAGCTTTCGAAACTCGCTTAAGGAAAGCTGCGTGGTGGGATCGGAGAGGGCTTTTTCCGGCTGGGGGTGCACCTCGGCAAAAAGCCCATCCACGCCGCAGGCCACCGCTCCGCGAGCTAGGTGCAAGAAGAACTTTTTGTCGCCGGCGGTGGCGTGCCCGAGGCCACCGGGAAGCTGCAGAGAGTGGGTAACGTCAAAAATCACCGGCGCAAACTCACGCATGATGGCCAAAGACCGCAGGTCCACCACCAAGTTGTGGTAACCAAAGGAACTTCCTCTCTCCGTGAGGGTTACGGCAGTGTTGCCGGTGGCGGTGACCTTTGCCACCACGTTTTTCATGTCGTCGGGGGCCATAAACTGCCCCTTTTTCACGTTCACAGGCTTCCCCGTGCGGGCACACGCCAGGATGAGGTCGGTTTGCCGACATAGGAAAGCGGGAACCTGAAGCACGTCCACCACCTCTGCGGCTTGCGCCGCTTGCCAGGGCTCGTGCACGTCGGTGAGCACAGGAAGCGCCGTCAGCTTCTTTACTTCTGAAAGCCAGGCAAGACCCGTCTCCAACCCCGGTCCCCTAAAAGCAGAAAGCGAGGAACGGTTTGCTTTGTCGAAGGAGCTCTTAAAGATAAGAGGGATGCCGTACTCCTTGGCCACCTCCGCCAAGGCACCGGCGGTGTCCAGGGCCAGCGCCCGGGACTCCAAAACGCAAGGGCCGGCAATGAAGGCTAACGGTTGACCAACACCAATGGTACAGGTAGGCGTCACCGGGCACGCGTTTACCCGGTTCATGCGTGCTCCCCCTGGGGCTTTTCCATAGGCTGGGCTGTGGTCTCACCCACCAAAAGCACGTCTCGCTTTTGCTTTTGGTACGCCAGCGCCGCCTTGACGAAAGCCACAAACAGCGGGTGGGGGGCAAAGGGCTTGGACTTGAGCTCCGGGTGAAACTGGCACGCCACGAAAAACGGGTGGTCTGGAAGCTCAATAACCTCCACAAAGATGCGGTCCGGGGAACGGCCGGAAACCACAAGCCCGTGCTGTTCCAGGATGGGCACGTAATCTTGGTTTACCTCGTAACGGTGCCGATGTCGCTCCCAAACCGTATCGGCGCCGTAGGCTTCCCAGGCTTTGGAGCCGGGTTTCAGCTGGCAGGGGTACTTGCCCAAACGCATGGTGCCGCCCAAAGCATCAACCCCTACCAATTCCCGCATTTTGTAGATGACCTTGTAGGGGGGATCGGGGACAAACTCCGAGGAGTTGGCCTTAGCCAAGCCACACACGTGCCTTGCAAACTCAATCACCGCTGTTTGCAGGCCCAAGCAAATGCCAAAGTAGGGGATGCGGTGCCCGCGGGCAAACTCGATGGCCCGAATCATGCCTTCGATTCCACGCTTGCCGAAACCGCCGGGAACCAAGATGCCGTCCACCTGAAAAAGTTCTTCCACGTACGCTTCACCTTCCAGTTGTTCGGCATCAATGAAAACCAGTTCCACCTTGGCGTCGTTGGCCATGCCACCGTGAATAAGCGCCTCGTTGAGCGACTTGTAGCTGTCCACGAAGTTCACGTACTTGCCCACAATGCCAATACGCACGTGATGGCGGGGGTTTTTCAGCTGATCCACAACTTTTTGCCACTTGGACAGGTCCCGAGGTCCCGGTGGTAACTTAAGCATTTCTAAAAGGATATGGTCAAGGTTTTCGGCGGCAAAACGAAGAGGAACCTCGTAAATGGTTTCCACGGTGCGCGCCGGGATGACCGCACGTTCCTCCACGTTGCAGAAAAGCGCAATCTTTCGCCGCATTTCCTCGGGGAGACGGCGGTCCACCCGGCACACCAGGATGTCCGGTTGAATACCAATGGCGCGCAGTTCTTTCACCGAGTGCTGGGTGGGCTTGGTTTTGAGCTCGTCCGAGGCGGGAAGGTAAGGCACCAGGGTCACGTGCACATTCACCGCATTACCACGCCCCACGTCCTGTCGAAACTGGCGGATGGCCTCGAGAAACGGCAGCGACTCAATGTCACCCACGGTGCCGCCAATTTCCACGATGACCACGTCGTGGTCTTCGGCCACGTCACGAATGGCCCCCTTGATCTCGTCCGTGATGTGGGGGATGACTTGGACGGTGGAGCCGAGGAAATCGCCCCGGCGTTCTTTTTCAATCACCGAAAGGTACACCCGGCCAGTGGTGATGTTGTTCTTACGGGAAGTGGTTACCGACGTAAAGCGCTCGTAATGCCCGAGATCAAGGTCTGTTTCGGCCCCGTCGTCGGTGACATACACTTCGCCGTGCTGAAAAGGCGACATGGTTCCCGGGTCGACGTTGATGTAGGGGTCGCACTTCATGAGCGTCACGGAAAAGCCATGGGCCTCCAAAAGCGCCCCCATGGAGGCAGCGGCAATGCCCTTACCCAACGACGACACCACGCCGCCAGTGACAAACACGTATTTGGTGGCCATTACCCACCTCCTCCCTGATACCGCTTTAAGGCTTCCTCAGCCCATGGCACGTCTTCCGGCGTATCTACCGCCACCGAGTCCGCCTGTGCTCGCAGCACGTAAATGGGAATGCCAAACACTAAAGCCCGCAGCTGCTCTAAACCCTCGCAAACCTCAAGGGGATGCTGGGGAAGAGCCGCAAAACGCAGCAGTACGTCTCGCTGAAACCCGTAAAGCCCCACGTGTTTTTGCACCAGCTGGGGGGCGGGGTGGCGCTGAAAGGGTATGCCCGCCCGGGAAAAGTAGAGGGCACGTCCTTCCTCGTCGCACACAACCTTCACCACGTTGGGATTTTCCAGGTCTGTGGGTGAGCCTGGCAAGGTCAGGGTGGCCATGGGAACATCGGGGTGTTCCAGAAGGAAATGGGCCAAAAGCCTGAGGTTTTCCGGTGGAACCGCTGGTTCATCCCCTTGCACGTTGAGCACCACATCGCCGGGAATGTCCTTTATGGCCATGGCCACACGATCGGTGCCACTGCGGGCGGGACCTGTGAGAACGCTTCGTGCCCCTGCCTGTTCCGCCGTTCGTGCCACCTCCTCGTGATCCGTGGCAACGACGACCTGGGCAAAAACCCCAGCTTCCAGGGCGCGGGTGACCACATGGGCCACCATGGGCTTGCCTAAAAGTGGCACCATGGGTTTTCCGGGAAAACGTGTAGCACCCATCCGCGCAGGGATCACCGCCAAAGCCCTTCGTGCCGTCACGTGGCGGCATGCTACGGGAAGCGCTCCAGTTTGTCAAACGCTTTAGCCTTTGCGTAACGCGTAAAGCTCGGCAAAAGAGTCTGCACGGGCGCGGTAAACTGGCGCGGTGCGGTACAGCAATTCCTGGCGGCGCGTGGTTTTGGGGGGATGCCTGATCCTGGGGTGGGCGTGGCTCCACGGCTTTTGGCGCAAGGAGGTGGGCAACCTTACCGGTGAAGCCAAATGGGTTTGGGTAACCACCGAACTGGAACGCCCCTACCCCACGCGAGCGGTTTTTGTTGCTACGTTGGCGGTTGCGGAGCCCGGGCCCGGCGCTCTTTTGAAGGTAGCAGCGGATCGCGAATACGTGGCGTGGGTCAACGACGTAGCCGCGGCCTGTGGGTGGTCCCGCCCGGGTTTTCGCTTGGACGTGTACGACATCAGCCACCTCCTGCGGCCAGGAAAAAACCGCCTGCGCATCGAGGTGCGATCTCCCACGCCAGTGGGTGGGCTTTTGGCGGCGGTGGATTTGCCGAAGCAGGCAACCAACGCCGTAGTCACCGGCAGGGACTTCCTTTTGGAAAGCAAGGCGGGTCTTATGCCGCCGCCGGTGGTTTGGGGGAGTCCCCCCCGCTACCCTTGGGCGTACCCCCGCGCTTTTTCTCGCCCTCGCACCTTGGATCAGCTTTTGGTGGAAGAGCCTCTCGTGGCTGCACCGCCAACGCCCATTGCCCCGAAAAGCTACCTTTACCTTTTCCCAACGCCGGTTTTCGGGTACACGGTGATGTACCCTCGAGGTGGGGGGTGGTTGTGGTACGCCATAGGCTCCAGCGGGGAGAGCCTGGAAGAACTCAAGGAACGACTGCAGCCGTTTTTAGGAACCCCGGAGGTCTTCCTGGATCCCGAGCCGCGGTGGGTGGGCCAGGTACTGGTGGTGGCAGCGGCCCCACCAGGGGACGTGGAAGTTTGGCCAGTGGCCGAACCGTTTAGGGCTCGGGCGCCAGGAGTTGTGCCAGGCAAGCTCGCGCCTTTGCCACGGACGCGTTGGAGCTATCGTAACCCCCCAGAATAAGGACTTTTCGATAGCACTCCACAGCCAAACCCACGTTCTTTTCGTGCTTCCAAGCAAGATGGCCACGCAAAAGCCAGGCTTCCACATCACGGGGAGCCACTTCCAGCAACTCTTGGCAGTACTTGAGGGCGAAGGCGTACCGTCGTTCCTCCAAGGCCCGCTCCAAGTTCCGCCGGAGCGTGGCAGCCCAGACCTGCTGTCGGCGCTTTCTGCCCAAGAGAAGCTCGCGAAGGCCTTTCATAGCCGTGAACGTTAAGTATACACGTCAAAGGCTCAGCTCTTGTCGCCTTCTCCAAGGGTATGCCTAGTGATCCCTCTCCAGGACAAACCACGGTGCCGCCGCCAGTGCGTCGCGCTCAAATCCTGGGGGAAGTTGGCTGGCAAGCGTTGCCGCCTTTTCCCCAAAGCTCAACGCCACGTCACGAGCTTCCGCAAGGGCGCCGGCTTGTACCAGCCACTCCTGGAGCTCTTGGGGGCGCAGTGCCGTAAAGGATCCTTCCCTGGCAACCTCCGCTACCGCCCGGCGTTGTTCGGGAGCGAGCTTAGGGAGGGCTAGGATCAACGGCAAGGTGAGCTTGCCTTCCCGCAAATCAGAAAAGACCGGCTTCCCCAGCTGGTCTTGGTCGCCGGTGAGATCTAAAAGATCGTCAACGATTTGAAAGCACAAGCCGAGGTTACGACCGTAGTCCGCAAGAATGGACTGGAAAGCGGCAAACGCCGGGGAAAACAAGGCAGGGATGGCACACGCCGCAGCAAAAAGCTCAGCGGTCTTGCGGCGGGCTATCTCCAGGTACTGCTCCACCGTGATGTCCGTTCTTCCTTTGAGGCTTAAACCCAGGACCTCACCCTCAATCATTTGCATGGTGGCCCGCGACAGCAAGCGCATGATCTCTAGGTCGTCCACTTCTAAGGCCAGCTCCATGGAACGGGTATAAAGCCAGTCGCCCACCAGCACTGTGAGCTGGTTGCCCCACCGGCTGTTAGCCGAGGCCCGGCCGCGGCGCAGGGAAGCGTGATCAATGATGTCATCGTGAACCAGGGTGGCGGTGTGGAGCATCTCGATGAGCGCCGCGTAGCGCACATCCTTCTCGCCTTGGTAGCCCACGAGGCGCGAGGCCAAAAGCAGAAGGGTTGGCCGCAGGCGCTTGCCGCCGGCGGAAAAGACGTACGAACCAGTTTGCTGAATAGGCTCGGGTCCAGCCTGCAGTTCCTTGGCTATGAACGTCTCCACCAGCTTCAGGCGGGGCGCCACCGACACCATCGCCTGACGCAAGAGCGCTGCGCGTGAACCCTGTGGAGATTGCGTTCTCAAGCCACCTCCGCAAGCCTTACGGCCACGGCTATCCTACCTTTGCTACCGCGGGTTGTCACCACCGGGCGAGCACGGAGGGTGTCCCGGTAAGCTCGGTGAAAAAAGGTCCTTCGCAAAACTTCCTTGTGCTCGCCAGCGGGAAAAACGGAATTCATTCCGGTTGCCGCTGCCATCTTCCACCACGACCTTTTGCGGTAAGCCTTCCTGGCCTAGACCCACCACCACCCTGGCAAGCTGAGGGCTGGGCTGGCGAGGCAGGAGCGTGATTGTTTCCTTTTGCTCTTCCACGGCAAAAAGCGCGCGCAAAGCCCCGGGGTCCGTGAGAGCCACCAAGGGTAAGCTGGCCCAAGAACCCTCACTGAGCTCCACGGCCTGACAGGTGCCGGCCTCACTATCCACCATCCTTGCCAAAACCCCATCCACGGCAAAAACCCGTCGGGGCTCGCTGTGGTAGTCGAAGCGCACGCGCGATGGGTGGGCAAAGGTAAAGATCCCGTGCTCCTCGCTGCCCCGACTCAAGCCGGCGGGCAAGAAAATTTGGGCAAAACTCGCTTGCCACGCGGGCGCCGCCTGCAGCTTGGCGGCCAGCTGCTGCAAAGGGGAGGAGGTTGCGGTCAACAGGAGAACTGACAGCAACATGGCTCAGTGCCTGAAGTGACGGCGTCCCGTAAACACCATGGCCACGCCCAGCTCGTCGGCAGCTTGTATCACTTCCTCATCGCGAACCGAACCTCCCGGCTGGACAATGCAACTGATGCCGGCCTCGGCGAGGACCTGCACACCGTCAGGAAAAGGGAAAAAGGCGTCGGAAGCCGCCACTGCGCCTACAAGCTTATGGCCAAAGGCTTGCGCCCGGGCCACGGCAAGGCGGCAAGCATCCACGCGGGATGGCTGCCCACCACCAATACCGATGGTTTGCCGGTGGTTTGCCACGACGATGGCGTTGGAGAGCACGTGCTTGACGACCCGCCACGCGAGCTTCAAAGCTTGGGATTCCTCCTGGCTGGGCTGCCGGCGGCTCACCACGCGAAAGCTTTCTGGAAACCCTTCGTCGGCTTGCTGCACCAAAAGCCCCCCGTCCACGGCGCGAAGGCGGGGAAAGCCGCCTCTCGGCCGCGGGGTCTGCAGCACCCGGAGGTTTTTCTTTTTGGCGAAGACGTGCAAAGCTTCAGGCGCAAACTCCGGTGCCAAGACAACTTCGGCAAATTGCTCAGCCACTGCTTGCGCCGCCGTACCGTCCACAGGTGTGGAAAAGGCAATGACCCCGCCAAAAGCCGAAACCGGATCGCAGGAAAAGGCCAGACGGTAAGCCTCTGCGGGGTTTTGCCCTACGCCTGCCCCGCAGGGGTTAGCATGCTTGACGATGACCACACCGGGGGCGGGCAAGTCCCAAACCGCGTTCCAGGCCGCGTCAGCATCCATGATGTTGTTGTAGGAAAGCTCCTTGCCTTGCAGCTGGTGAAAGGCGGCAAACCCTGACCTTTGCGGTGAGCGGGCAAAGACCGCCCACTGATGGGGGTTTTCCCCGTACCGCAGAGCCTCCTCTTCAGCCCGAAGCCAAGGTGCTAAAGCCGGAAACAGCTTCGGTACTGGTAAATCTAAAAAGCGGGGAAGCTCACCGGCAATGGCCGCATCGTAGGCGGCGGTGTGTCGAAAAGCCTTGACGGCCAGGGCGCGCCGAACCGAAAGCGGGATTGCCCCTTCGCTTTTGAGGTAGGCGAGGATTGCAGCATAATCGGCCGGGTCCACCACCACCGCGACGCGGGCGTGGTTTTTGGCTGCGGCTCGCACCAGGGAAGGGCCGCCGATGTCAATGTTTTCGATGACCTGTGCCAGCGTGGCAGCGGGGTCTTGGGCTACTTGCTGGAAAGGGTAAAGGTTCACCACCACCAGCTCGAAGGCTTCCCCCCCCACCTGGGCTAGTTCTGCTCGGTGCTGCGGGTCCTCCAGGTTGGCAAGAATGCCCGCAAACACCTTGGGGTGTAGGGTCTTGACGCGACCACCCAAAATCTCTGCACTTCCGGTCCAAGCGGCCACATCGGTGACTTCCACGCCTGAGCTGCGCAAAAGTTCAGCGGTGCCACCGGTGGACAACACGTCAAACCCTAACCCTTTAAGACCTTGGACGAAGGGTACGATACCGGTTTTATCGGACACCGAGACGAGGCAAAGGCGCTTCACGAGGTTTTAACTCTCCTTTCCAAACCAAGATTTGCCGGCCGTCACCGGGAAAAGGCACCACCAAACCCCCGGCGTGGTGCCAAATCCAAGAGGCCAAAGCCACGTACTGGGACGTGGCGCGGTTCATGCTAACCGAAGCCACGCCAAAGGCGGTGGAACGATCGTCAAAGCGGTTCCAAAAGGCCGGACCCCCAACTCTTTGGAAGTCTTCGATCAGGGCCTTTTGCAGCGGTGGCACTCGCGATGCTTCCGTGAGGATGAAGTGCCACAAACTTTCCCGGGAAGAAAACGGCACCATCTCGTACCCCGAGTAAAAGACCACGGGAATACGAGGTAGGCGCGAGCGCAAAAAGGCAACAAAGGCCGCCGCTTCTGTGGGGGACGAGGCTTCCACGGGGAAATTAAGGTCCCACACCAGGTGGGCCAAGGCGCCAAAACCGGCCGTAATTGTCTCAAAACTACTGTGGTTGCGGATAGCTTGCACCAAGCGCTCGCACTGGGCCAGGAGCGCCTCTTCCAAGGTGTTGCCTGGTCCCACGGCGTGAAGAGCTTGGGGGTACGCAAAAGCCGCTTCCGCCCCTTGGCGAAAGGCTTGCGGGTACTTGGTAATCTGACGTGCCAAATCGGGAGGAAGCCCGGGCAAAGCTCGCTTCCCCAACTCTACGTCAAGGCTAACCGGGTGGAGGGGGCACGCTAAAAGGGTCACGGACAGGGTCAAGGTCAGCACAGGGGGATTCTACCCGACCGCCCCATTCCCAAGGGTTTGGCTACAATCGCGCGGGAGGAGCCCATGGCGGAAGTCCTTTGGCAACAATCCGTTGGCCACGGCCAAATGATAGTAGTGAAAGGGGATATTACCGAGGAGCAGGTGGACGCCATCGTTAACGCTGCCAACTCCCAACTGGCGCACGGGGGTGGGGTGGCGGGTGCCATCGTTCGCAAAGGCGGTCCCATCATTCAAGAGGAGTCCCAGCGACTGGCGCCGGTGCCGGTGGGAGGCGCCGTGGCGACCTCGGCAGGTGCGTTGCCCTGCCGTTGGGTTATCCACGCGGTGGGGCCGGTGTGGGGGGAAGGTGATGAAGAGAGAAAACTGCGCTCGGCAGTGCGCCAGGCACTTTTGCGGGCGGAGGAGCTCAAGGCGGAAAAGGTTGCGCTCCCCGCAATATCCACCGGCATTTTCGGCTACCCCAAAGCTGCTGGCTGCCGGGTCATTGTTTCGGAGTGCGGCGCGTTTCTTAACGAGGCAAGCCATGTGCGGGAGGTGCGCCTCGTGGCCTGGGATCAAGAGACTGCCGAGCACTTTCTTAAAGCCTGCAGGGAACTCTTTCCCCAAAGTTCCACGGCGGGCCACGGATGAGGGATGTAACTTGCCTTTACTCGTAACGTAAAGCCTCAATAGGGTCCAAGCGTGCGGCCTTGGCGGCCGGATAGAGGCCAAAGAAGATGCCCACCACACCCGCAAAGAAAAAGGCCGCTGCTACCACTTGTGGCTGCACCAGGGTGGGCCAACCCCCAATGCGGGAAATAAGCCTGGCTATGAAGATACCGAAACCGATGCCCACCACGCCACCAAGGCCAGAAATCACGGAGCTTTCAATGAGGAACTGCCAGCGGATGTCCGCACGGCGAGCACCTAAGGCCCGTCGCACACCAATTTCCCGGGTGCGTTCGGTGACCGAGACCAACATGATGTTCATGATGCCAATGCCGCCAACCAAAAGCGAAACCGAAGCAATGGCGGCCAAAAGCAGCGTCAAAACCTTACTCATTTGTGTGGCGGCGGAAGCAATGTCCTGTTGGCTGCGGATCACAAAATCATCCTCTTGACCTTTGCCAATACGGTGGCGCTGCCGTAGCAGCTGGGTAATCTCATCACTAGCCCGGTCAATGGCCTTGGGTGAGACGGCGGAGACCATAATGGCTTGGATGTGAGTGATACCCATGAGTCGCTTTTGGACGGTGGTGTAGGGGACAACCACCACATCGTCCTGATCCTGGCCCACGGCGGAACCGCCTTTTTTCTCCAGTACGCCAATGACGCGAAACGGGATTCCCTTAATGCGAACAATTTCGCCCACGGGGTTGGCGTGCGCGGAGCCAAAAAGGTTTTCCACTACCGTGGCTCCAAGCACCGCCACCTTGGTGGCTGCTTTAATATCTTCCTCGCTAAAAAAAGACCCCTTGTACACGGCCCAAGCCCGGATGGTGGGGTAGTTTGGACCCGAGCCTTGAATAGTGGTGAACCAGTTTTGGTTGCCGTAAACCACTTGCGCCACCGTCCGTACGGAAGGCTCGGCTAACGCCACCGATGGACACTCCCGGGCTATGGCTTCTGCGTCCTCCACGGTCAATGACTGCACGGAGCCCATCCCTTGACGCACCCCACCTGTGGCGCGGGACCCCGAAAAAACAATCATAAAGTTGGTACCGAGAGCACCAATTTGGCTTTGGATGGCTGAGGAAGCCCCTTGACCGATGGCCACCATGGCCACCACACAGGCAACGCCAATGATGACCCCCAACATGGTAAGCGCCGTACGCATGGGGTTGCGTCGCAGCGCCACCAAAGCGACCTTGTAGACCTCTATAGGGTTGATCATGGTCTTCTCCTACCGCCGGGGCGGACCCATGCGGGTGAAGCCAGCAAGACCGCCAGCCTCCTCCGCCTGTGCCGTGGCCCGGCCCACCACCACACGCAGACCTTCACCCAGCTCTCCTCCTCGTACCTCCACGTATTGGCCGTCGGTAAGGCCCGGCACGAAGCGCACCGGCCGCAGTGGATCAGTGGGTTTTTCCCCGGCCAGGTACACGGTAGCCAGCTTTTCCTCGCCAGGAGCGGCGGCACGCTGCATGGGGGCCGCAAAAGAACCGGAAGCTCGGTTTGGTCCCCGACTGCCTTCCCGACGCCGGCCCGGGGCGTTACCGTTGGCCCTCATTGGCCCCACCGCAAGCCCCAGCATTTCCGGCCGGAAACGCAAAGCGGCGGCGGGTACGCGCAAAACATCTTCGGCCTTTGCCACCTGAATATGGACTTCTGCGGTCATTCCCGGTAAAAGCAAGCCTTCCTGGTTTTCCACCTCTACCACCACCGGGTAGGTGACAACGTTGTTGGCAATCTTGGGAGAAAGCCGAATTTGCGCCACCCGACCCGTAAACTGCTTTTCCGGATACGAGTCCACCGAAAAAACCACCAATTGCCCCACCTTCACCTGGCCGATGTCCGCTTCCGACACATCGCAGGTCAAGCGCATGCGTGTGAGGTCCTCAGCAATGGTGAAAAGCGTGGGAGCTTGAAAAGAGGCTGCTACGGTTTGCCCCACGTCGTAATCCCGAGAAACCACCACACCATCAATGGGGGCACGAATCACCGAGTAGCGGTAGTTGGTTTCCGCCCGTTCCAAGGCCGCCTCCAGCTCGGTGACCTGCGCCAAAGCTTGGTGATAGGCGGCGCGGGCAGTTTCCAGTTGATCTTCAGACACCAGCTTGGCCTCGAAGAGGGCTTGCTGCCTCTTGTACTTGGCTTCCGCGTCCAGCGCTTGAATGCGGGCTCTTTCCAGTTGCGCTTTGGTTTGGTTCACCGCCGCTACGAAGGGCGTGGGATCCAAAACCGCCAGCACCTGCCCTTTTTTCACGCGATCGTTGAAGTCAGCGTGGATTTCCGCAATGATTCCGGAAACCTGCGAGCCCACCTTCACGGTGGTCAGGGCTTCCAGCGTACCGGTGGTGGTGACCGACTGAATCACGGTTCCCCGGGTCACCGGCGCTGTAAGGAACCGTGCGGCTTCCCCTGTTTTGTTTCCGGCCAAGCTCCAGGCAAAGGCTGCTAAAACGCCAACGGCCACAACCCCGAGTGCAACTTTGGTTTTGTTTTTCACGTTTCTGCCTCCAGGCCTTGCGGCCCACAGCAGTTTACGACGAGATGCGCTACGGGTTACCGGGGCGGGGCAGTTTCCACAGCTTTTCCTGCCAGCTGCAAGAACCCTTCAGCAAGCTTTTGGAACTCATAAGGTAATGGCGGCTCGCCAAAGGTATACCCGGTAACGCTTTTTTCCTTCCCTTGCCACAACCAGGTAAGGGTCACGGCAAAGGCAGCTTGCGGCCCATTGGCCCGGTTCAGGGTCGGGGGCCAGCCTGCCCGTTGTGCTTGGGAGAGAAGCTTGGAAAGCCTGGCAACCTCCTGCCGGTCGAGCCGACCAGACCGTTGGTGCTTTTCCCTTTGCGCCAGAGACCACGATTCCACCAAAACCCTGCCGTCGTGGAAAAACGTGACCCTTTCCTCGCTGGGGTTGATGCCCCCTTCGCTGCGCACCACAACGGCCAAGGGTGGTGTTTGCAGCGCCTGCATGAAGAGAACACACACACCTAACCACATGGTGCCTCCCAAGAAAGAGTACACCTGGCATTAAAATAACGCCATGGGACGCGTGGGCTGGTGGTTTTGGCTGGGGGTAGCAACGGTAGCCGTTGGTGTCGCGGGGGCTCTTGCCCAGGTGGAATGGTTTGCCCGCAACTTGACGCCTTTGGGTTGGACCGGGGTCATCCTCGCCGCCGATGGCTTGCTTGCCGCCCGGGGACGCTCGTGGCTTGTCCGTCAACCCCGGGAACTCCTCCTGGCAGCCCTCGTTTCCATCCCTTCGTGGCTTCTCTTTGAGTTTTACAACCGACCTCGCTTTTGGCGCGCTGGTGGCCCCGAGCTGTGGTGGCATTACCAGGGGTTGCCCCCTTGGCCGGAGCGGGGGTTGGGGTACGCTTGGGCCTTTGCCACCATTACCCCAGCCTTGCTTTTGTTGACCGAGTTGGTGCGTGGCTCGCTTCGCCACGTGCCAAAGGGGAAGGGTGGGCACATCCCCGCCGAGGTGGCCTGGGTTTTGATCTTGGCAGGTTTCCCCTTGGCTTTTTTGCCACTGGCCTGGCCATCACCATATTTTGCAGCGGACGTTTGGCTTGCTTGGCCTCTGCTTTTGGAAGGGGTTAACTTCTTGTTGGGCAACCCTTGCCTCCTGCGGGATTTTGAACGGGGCGACCGCTCGCGCTTTTTGGCTTTGCTTGCGGCCGGTGCTCTGTGCGGCTTGATTTGGGAAAGCTTGAATTACTTTGCCTGGGCTCGATGGGTATACACGGTCCCCTTTGCAGGCCACATCAAGGTCTTCGAGATGCCGATCTTGGGTTACCTGGGTTTTCTACCGTTCGCCGTAGCGGTATTTGACCTTTGGGTGTTCCTGCGCGCGCTTTTGCCCTTAAGGCCCCAGGCCTGGGGCCTCACAGAGAATTAGGCTTTCGCTGGCGGTAAAAGCTCCAGAGCAATGGCGAAGAGCAGGAATCCCACGGCACCACGCCAGAACGTCACCGGTGGTTTGGCCAGGAATGTGGTTTGCCCAAAGGCGGCCACGGTACCCACCACGAAAGCCAAGGCAGCCAGGACGATGAGGGCCAAAATTACGTTGCGCATAGCACACCTCCTTCCTGCGTTGTTTCCAAAAGGAGTATACCGCCACAAGTACAGCCGCTAAATCTTAGGGTCTTGCTGTGAAAACGAGCCCCGCTATCGCTGGCAAGCCCAAAAGCAGTTGGAAAGCCAAAGTCCAAAAATGGAGCGCAAAGCCCAAGGACAGGGCCTGGGCAGCGGGCACCCCGGTCAGGCTCAAGGCGGAAGCAAACCCAGCTTCTAGGGGTCCCAGGTTTCCCAGCCCCGCGATGGGAACAGCAGCACCTAGACTTGCTCCCAGCACGGAAACAAAAACCTGCCGGAGGGAAAGTTGTGCACCCATACCGTGGCAAAGCACACTGGTGAACGCCACAATGAGCGCCCAAGCTGCCAGTGACAGGGCAACGCTCCCGACCACCCGCGCTGGTTGCTGGTATAAGCCCGCCAGTAGCCGACGCACTCGCACTGCCCCTCGCAGCAAGCGCCGGCTAGGGAGCCAGCGGATGGCCGCGTGCCAAATCCGGCGACGCACGGAAACCCAAGCCGAAAGGGCGAGGAAAGAAAGCACCAGGAAAGCTGGATACAAAAGAGGTGAGGGGAGGAGCCCAAGAAGGCTTAACGCAGCCACTGCCCAGGCCAAAGACCACAGATCGAGAAAGCGCCCGGCCAGCCACCAGAAAGCTCCCTGCGAAAGCTTGCTTTTCACCGTCCATTTGGCCAACGGTGGCAAGACCATCTCTCCTAAACGCCAGGGCAAAAGGGCAGAAGCAGCTTGAGAGGCGGTAAAGAGAAGAAAAGCCGAACGCGCCGCAAGGGCACCGCTACTGAGCAAAAAAAGTCGTAGCGCACGGGTGCCAACGATAGCCAGGTGCACGACAAAAGCTAAAAAGAGCGTCAGTCCCGAAACTCGCGTAACAAGATGCAACACCGTTTTCGGTTGCGCCTCAAGGAAAAGTAGCCACGCAAAAACCGTACCGGCAAGAAGAAGCAGCCAGCGCGAGGCAGCGACTTTCATTTTTTCTCGCGTTCGCGGCTGCGAAGCTCATCGAGGAGCCTTCGATTTACAGCTACCAAATCGGCCACCACCGCCAAAACCGCCAGCTGAAAGGCTCCCAGCAGCAAAACCGCGCCGGCAATGAGAGACTGCACGTGGCCGGCGGGAGAAATGCCGGCAAGGTAAAAGTAAGCGAACCTGGCAAAAAGCACCAAGCCGCAAGTCCCGCTTACCGCAGCAAGGCCAAGCAAAACTCGCAAAGGACGGTAAAGCAACACCAAGCGCAACAAGGTGGCCAAAGAAATCAGCACGTAGCGGGTGTTTGAGCGAAAGAGCCGCGAAGGGCGCGGTGTGGGCCGGGCGCATATGGGCACCCAGCGCACGACCATGCCGGCAATACCGGCTTGAATGAGGGTTTCTAGGGTGTAGGTGAAGGTCGTAAAACAGGAAAGACGGGCAGCACAACGGCGGGAAAAGGCGCGAAAGCCGGTAGTGGCATCGGTCACTGGCAGCCCCGAAATCTTCTTCACGGCCCAGGCCCCCAGCCGCTGCAGGAGCCGCTTGGTAGGGGAAAAGTGAGCCAGGGTGCCCACACCACGGTCCCCCAAAACCATGTCTGCCTCTCCGGAAACAATTGGGGCCAGCAAGGTTGGAATTTCGTTGGGGTCGTACTGGCCATCGGCGTCTATGTTCACGATGGCATCGGCCCCGCGGCGCAACGCTTCTTCCAGCCCGGCGGTGAAGGCCGCAGCCAAGCCGCGGTGCCGGGGCAACCGGTACACCGAGGCTCCTGCTGCCAGGGCCACCGCCGCGGTGCCGTCGGTGGAGCCGTCATCCACCACCAGGGTTTCCACCTCGGTAAAAGGAGGCACGGCCCGGGGCATGGCGGCCAATACTGCTGGCAGCCACATCTCTTCGTTAAACGCCGGGACAAGGATCACAAGCTTCATCGCTGTACCTTCCGCAAACTCACCAATAAAGCCAGGAAAACGGGCGGGGCAAACCAAACAGCCAAGGGCAGGGACACGGCCACAGTTACCTGGTGGCTACCCGCAGGAACCTCCACCGCGCACCAGGGGAAAGGGCCTTGGCGCACCGATATGGTATGTCCATCCAAAAAGGCTTTTTGGATGCGGGGTCTGAACTTTAAGCGTACTCCCAGCCGTGCAGCCACCGGGCTTTCCGTGTGGATCACGACCTTTTGCGGCGTGGCCAGCACCATCTTCGGCGAGGCAAGCTCCTCGTGCGTGCCATCCCAAAAAGCCAGAGGCAGGGCCCATCGCTGGCGCCACCAGCGCAACGAGCCAGTCTCCTGCGCCAGCTCCCAGCCCGAACAGTCCCAGGCTAGGTGCAGCTCACTGTCCCCAGGGGAAGGCAACGGGACCGGCACCAGCCACGCTTCTCCGGCCTTCACCCCTTCAGGCACCAGCCACCACCACCACCCCTCGGCTTCCTGGGAAAGGGCACTGTCAGGTTGTAGCACCCAACGTCGGTCTCCTTGAAGCACATGGACGAACGCCAGCTCGGTGGGAGTTTTGATTCCTAGCCGGGTAGCCCCGCTAGGTATCACCACCGCAAACCTCTTGTCTTGGGCCTTGCTTTTTGCCAAAGAAAGCCGGGAAAAAAGCTCACCGCTTACCAAGGAAAGCTCTTGCGGTTCCAGGAGCCAGCGCACACCAAGTTGCGCTAAGAAGGCGTCGGAAAGCCTGGAGAAAGGCAAGGAACCGTCCGGGCCAGGGCCGAGCAGCTGGCGGAGCTTGGGCTCTCCCAAAAACCTTCCGGCTCTCACATCGGCAAGCCCAGCCAAAACCAACGAGTCCGGTGGGAACAATGTCACCAGCGGAAGCACCAGATCCCGCCGGAAAGCCTCACCGCCAGCAGCCGGCCACTGCAGGTCAGCTCTCTCTTGGCTGTGCCAGGGAAGCCAAAGGCTTGCTGCGGGCAACAGGCGCACCAGTACCACCAATGCCGAAAGCCCCCATATCGACGGCTGCCAGCTGGCGGGTGCGCGAGCCGCCAACCGTTCGCCGCCCGCTCCAGCCAACAGGGCCACGCCCAAAGCGAGGGCGAGAGTAGGCCGGAAAGCCCCTAGAAAAGCTGGAAGGAAAGAGGAAGGGCCAAAAGCAGCCGCAGCACCCAGGAGCGTAAGCCCTAACGCCAACGCTCGCACCCTTGATTTGAAAATTGCACCCCAAAGCGCTAAAAGGAGGGCCGGCCATCCTAAAAAGACCCACGGCTTTTCTCCGCCAAGCCCTGAGGGCTTCCCCAGGACAAGGTCGCGAACAGCCGCAGCGGTTTGCGGGCGCCCCTGGAGCCACCAAACACTTGGTGTTTCTCCGGCGAAAAACGCGAGAAAAAGGCTCGGAAAAGCCAAAGCCAAGCCCACGATGACGGCCAGAAGGGCGAAAGCAACGTGTGATGCCCGCGGTGAGCGGCGCAAAAGAGCTACCAGCACTGGTGCCACAAGCCATGGCCACCCGTGACCACCGCTCATCCACAACAAAGCAGCAGCCAAGGAGGTGCCCACCAAGGCCGGCCAGCGCGGCAGGTCAAAGGCAAAAGCCAACAGCCACGGAACCACCGCCGCTACGGTTCCGGGAACGTCCAGCCAAGCACTCACCACAGGTCCGGAAAGCGTGTAAACGAGAGCGCTCACGACGGCTGGCCATGGGCCTAGGTATCTTCGGGCCAGGCGGAACATGCCGCTGTAGGAAAGCACCAGCACAAGAAGGGCTAAAGCCTGCCAGTGGTGGAATTCCCGAGCGAAAAACGCAGCCGGCACCGAAAGCGGAGCGTAGTTATCCGCGGCCATTCCTAACCAGCCCACCCTTCCCCCGCCAATGAACGGGTTCCACAGCGCCACGCTGGTGCCTTCCCTTTGCAGCAGGGCCAGGCGCGGAACCAAAGAAAAAGCTAGGCGGTTGGTGGGTTGACCAACGGAGGGGTTGGGGCCACCCAGCTCGCTCCAAGGTGGGACACCCCAAAAGGCCGCCTGCGGCGCCAACACCCGGCCTAGAAAAAAAGCGGGATAAAACACCACCAAAACGAGCCATAACAACGAGCAGGGCAAAAGCGAGCGGTCAGCTGCGGTCACCAGCGCATTGTAAGATGACTTTGGGTTTTGGGCGCAGAGAAGGTAGGGTACACTTTACGTGGCCGGGGGGTTTATGGCGCGAGTTCCGTTGGAAGTCATTGCTTTGGGCCGTTCTGGAGACAAGGGCAGCGCCTCCAACGTGGGGCTTATTGCCAAAAGTCCGGAGGCTTTCCAGTGGATGCGAGAAAACCTCACCCCGGAGTGGGTAAAACAGGTGTTTGCGCAGGTGGTGCGGGGCCCGGTGGTGCGTTACGAAGTTCCGAACCTTTTGGCGCTCAACTTTATCCTTCACGATTCCCTGGGGGGCGGTGGCAGCGAAAGCCTTTTCACCGATGCCCAAGGTAAAACTCACGCCCAAGGCCTTTTACGCGTGGAGGTAGAGGTCCCGGAGGAGGTTTTGGCCAGCGTTGCAGACGCCGCAACGGCCAATCTCTCACCCCGCAGTTGACAACCTTTCCCCGCCCGTTCATACTTCGCCTCGCCTGGCGGGCCCAGGTAGCTCAGTCGGTAGAGCGAGGGACTGAAAATCCCTGCGTCGGCGGTTCGATTCCGTCCCTGGGCACCACCGCCGCCGGGACCTTCATCTCGCAAACGCAAAATGGGATTTTCAGGACCGAGCTCTACGAGGGGGGCGCGGGCTGAGCGAAGCGCGGCTCAGCCGCGCTGAGCGGGGGGGTGCGGGGGCCAGCCGGCCACGGGTGGAGGGAGGAGCGCAGCCGGCCCCCGCGGCAGATAACCGGCGGCCCCACCTTGTTCACGGCGCTCGCGCACCCTTCGCCAGGGCCCACCGATTTCTGGATGAAAGGGCTGTTTGCGCGCCTTGGTGTGTTTCTCTACCGGCCCCCAAACGCCAGGGGAACGAGCTGGTCGCCCGCGGGAGTGCGCAGTACCAGCTTTCCGGAAAGCTCAAAAGAGGGATCGCTAAGCAAAGACTGCACGGCCTCACCCAGGGAAGCCAGCGGCACCTCTTGTTCCAAGAGCACATCGCTGGCTTGACCCGGTCGCAGGCGCATGCCTGGCCGATTTCCCGAAAAGAGCGTAGTTTCCCCAACTTTTACCTCATATTCGATCCGCTTCACCACCAGCTCAAAGCCCAGCGGGTTGTAAAGGGAGAGAAGCGCGGAAAAACCCACCCGCGTCAAGCCAGGGACAAGCTGCAGTCGGTCCAAACGGGCAAAGAGCTCGTAGGCGCGCTTGGGAGAAAAGGAAACTTGCCCCGGATCTCCCAAGTCCACCACGCCTTCCGCCACAAGCACTGGCTTGCCGGAAGCATCCCAGGCTTCCCAGCGCAAAGGGAAGGCATGAGGGTCCGCGCTTAGAATGGCCTCTGGTACTGAGGCGTAGGGTAGCTTAAAGCGGGCAAGAAAACCGTCGTTGCTCACGCTCACGTCCGGCGAGTCGGGAAGCGTTATGGGGTTTGCAGCCACAAATAGCGTGTGCCCAACTAAATCCTTGAGTTTTGGAACCTTCCCCTGGGCTTCCAGGGTAACGAGGGCGTATGAGCGGTCGCGCAGTTCTGCTGTGAGCTTCACGATCTGAGCGGGTTGTACCGGGGTGGGGGCGGGAGAGCCCACGAGCAAAATTAGCAGGAGGCCCGTCATTTGACCTCGCAAGCGTTGGCTAAAGCCCACGCTAAGCGCGCCATGGCTACCGCCCCGGCTTGCAGGTGTTCAGGGTTCACCTTGTCCAGGGTGTCGGCGTGAGTGTGGTGGACATCGAAATAGTGGGTCGGGTCGGTAACCAAGCCAATAAGGGGGACTCCTTTGCTCGCTAAAGGCGAGATGTCGGCGCCGCCCCAACCCTGACGGGCGGGGAGGGAAGTGGAGGCCAAAATCGGCCACAACCAGCTCATGAGCTGCGGGGAAGCGTTGACGCTCCACCCCACCGGGGGAAAGCCCCCCATATCGCTTTCTACCGCAGCCACGTGCCTTTCATCCCCAAACTCGCGGGCATACGCCTTACCACCGTCAACGCCAAACTCCTCGTTGGTGAAGAGCACGGCGCGCACGGTGCGGTTGGGGCGCACACCGGCCAGCTTTAACAAACGCATGGCCTCCAAGACGTGCACTGAGCCCGCGCCGTCATCGTGAGCCCCTTGCCCCACGTCCCAAGAGTCGAGATGGGCACCCAAAAGCACGATTTCCTCGGGTTGTTTTTCCCCACGAATCTCCCCGATGACGTTGTGGGCTATCTTCGTGCCACCGGTCCTACAACCCAGCTCCAGGCGCACCACTGGCGTAACGCCGGAGTTTACAAGACGCACGATCCAATCGGCATCCTCTTGGCTAATAGCAGCGGCGGGGATTTGCGGCTTGCCCTCTTCGTAATGAAGCATGCCAGTATGCGGCGTCGCCAGGCTTGCGGTGGCCAAGGAACGCAAAAGCATGGCCTTCGCGCCAAAGGCAGCCGCCCGCGAAGCGCCTTGCGAGCGAATTCTGGATCCCGCACCGTAGTCTTGGGGCGTGGACATGGGGAAAGCGTAAAGGACGATGGCGCCATGCACCTGCGGCCCGACCTCGTCCAGGCTTTTGACAACCACCACCGGCGCTTCAATCCCGGGCGTGCCCACCGAGCCGCCCAACGCCAAAATCGGCAGCTCTCTTTCCGCTGGCTGGAGCATGAGTAACCGTGCAGAACCCCGTTCCCACACCGGTACCTCCACCGGCTGCAGGCGAACGTTTTCCAAGCCGTCTTGTTTCATGATCTCCGCTGCCCACTGGGCGGCGCGCGCGTAGGCTGGGCTCCAGGCCGGTCGGGGCCCAATGCGGTCACAAAGGTAGCTCAAGCGTTCATAAGCTGTGGTGCCACCCCCTGCTAGGGCTGCAAAATCCGGGGGTGGCGGCGGGCTTTGCCCTTGGGCCCAAAGCGCTGCTTGTGAGGCCGCAAAAAGTACCCACGCCAAAAGCCGTTTGCTGGTCATGCCCCCAAGACCTCCCCAGGTCCCTTCTACGCTCGCCCTGGGGTGAGGTTTTGCCTCACGCCTCCTCCACCGGGTGCCAGAGGTTACGGCGCACCAACTCCGCTTCCGCCGCCTGTAAACCAGCTCGAAACTGGTCCCAGAGCTCCGGAGGCACCGTCACGCCTTTCTTTGTGGGCTTGAGCTGGCCGTCGGCATCGGTAAAGTAAAGGCGGATGTCCACGTAGGTTCGGCCTTTAAAGGTAGAAACCGAAATTTGCATGGTCTCCTCGGGGTTCCGGGGAAAGCTAGCCACGGTTTTTTGTTCATCCGGCACTGCACACCCTCCTTCCCTTGCAGTGTAGCAACCTTGTCTTCGTGCACGTATCCTAGTGCTGGAGGGTCGTAACATGCCAGGCGAAGCTAAGGTAGTTCTTCCGGGAGATGTGGCGGCAAAACCCGTAGCCCGAGCTCGGGGGGCGTCCATGGCTGTGGTTTTGGGGCCGGATATTGGCGTACCCAACTTCATTACCCGCCGGTTCTTCTTGGCTCCCGGTGGGCGCATTCCCGAACACCGGCATCCCGATTTGGAGCACGAGCAGGTAGTCATCCGCGGCGAAATGACCATTTCTTTGGACGGCCACGAGCGCGTGGTGGGGCCCGGAGCTGCCATCTTTATTCCTGCTGGCTGTCCCCACTGGTACGAAAACCGGGGCCAAGAACCCGTGGAGTTCTTGTGCGTGGTTCCCAATACCGGAAGCTACGCCACCGAGTGGTTAGAGGACCCCCCCGCCGGCGCGTACACGCCTTAAACGCAAAGCTAGCCGGTTTAGAATGCCCGTGGGAGGTGGCATGGAGCTTTCCTTTACCAACACCGCCACGCGCGCCCTGGAGCGCTTTACCCCGCTGCAGGCGGGCGAGGTGCGCATGTACACCTGCGGACCGACGGTCTACAACTACGTGCATATAGGCAACTTGCGTACCTTTCTCTTCGAGGATGTGCTGCGTCGCACGCTCAAAGTGGCCGGGTTTCAGGTGCGACAGGTCATGAACCTCACGGATATTGATGACAAGACCATCCGCGGGGCAAACACCGAGGGCGTGAGCCTGCGCGCGTACACGGACCGCTATATTGCGGCGTTTTTCGAGGATATTGCTACCCTGCGATGCGAGCGCGTGGAGTACTACCCGCGAGCTACGGATTTCATACCACAAATGGTGGAACTCATCGCCAAGCTCAGAGAAAAAGGTTATACCTACGAGCTGGAAGGCTCCACCTACTTTCGAATCGCCGCCTTTCCTGGGTACGGCAAGCTTTCAGGGATAGACCCTTCACAAATCAAGCCCGGGGCACGGGTGGACGCCGACGAGTACGAAAAGGAAGACGTGCGGGACTTTGTGCTTTGGAAAGCGGCGCGGCCCGGCGAGCCCTTCTGGGAGACGCCGTTCGGACCAGGAAGACCCGGCTGGCATTTGGAGTGCTCCACCATGGCCATTGCCCTCTTGGGTGAAAGCATTGATATCCACGCCGGCGGGGTGGATCTCATTTTTCCGCACCACGAGAACGAAATTGCTCAGTCGGAGGCGGCCACGGGAAGGCCCTTTGTTTCGTATTGGCTGCATTCCGAGCACCTGGTGGTGGAAGGGCAAAAGATGGCCAAATCCGCGGGAAATTTCTTCACGCTCCGGGACCTCTTAAAGCGGGGCCACGATCCCTTGGCCATCCGTTACTTGCTCATTTCCGTGCCGTATCGTCAAAAGCTCAACTTTACATTCGATGCGCTGCACGGCGCCGAGGCGGCGGTGAACCGCATTGGCAACACCCTCCGGCGCCTCCACTACGCGCCGGCCGCCAGCGGCGAAGGCGATTTGCCGGTGTCCGCAGCCTCGGAGTTCGTCGCGGAGTTTCAAAAAGCCTTGGCAGACGACCTCAACACCGCCCGCGCGCTGGCAGCCCTGCACACGTTTCTGACCAAGGTGAACCAGGCGCTGGACGGCGGTGGTTTGAGCGTTGAAGCCATGAGCGCCGTTAAAGCCGCGTTGCGTTTAGTCAACGGCGTCTTGGGTGTGTTTCCCGAAGTTACCGCTGACGAAACCGACGCCGAGGTGGAGGAGCTCATTCAAAAGCGCGCGGAGGCCCGTGCGCGGCGGGACTTTGCGACGGCCGATGCCATCCGCCAGCAACTCGCCCACCGTGGTATTGTTCTCGAGGACACCCCGTCTGGCACCATTTGGCGACGAGTGGGGAGGATGTAATGCCCGCCGATGTGCTGGAAGAGTTGCTGCTTCTCTGCCAAGCTGCCGCCGAAGCGGGGGAAGATTGGCGGCGCCGGCTCACCAGAGAATGGTTGCCGCAAACCCTTGCCAGTGACGAGGCAAAGGTGCGACACGCGCTTGCCCTTTGGAAAGGTTCGACACCCGCAACCCGTCAAGCTTTGGAGAGCGCGGTGCTGGCAGCTCTCGACGAAGCCATGGAGCAAGCTGGGTATCGCTGAAAACCGAGCTTGGCTTTTTTGCCCTTGCCCTAGCCTTTCGCGGCCAACACCACCCCGCACCAGGGGATAGGCCTCTGGTACCGCTGCGGTGCCGGGTGTATCTTAAGCAGCCGTAAAGGAGGGTGTGTGGGACGGACTTTTTACATCACCACGCCTATCTACTACGTAAACGACTTGCCGCACATTGGCCACATGTACACAACGGTGGTGGCGGACGTAATCGCCCGCTTCAAGCGCATGCGTGGCTTTGAGGTTTTTTTCCTCACCGGCACCGACGAGCACGGGCAGAAGATCGAGCGCGCAGCCCGCGACCAGGGCACTTCGCCGCAAGCGCTTGCCGACCAGGTGGTTGGGCGCTACCACCAGCTGTGGCGGCAGCTGGCTATAACCCACGACGATTTCATTCGCACCACGCAGGAAAGACATAAAGCGGGGGTCCGCGAGCTCATCCGGCGTATGACCGAAGCTGGTGACATTTACAAGGCCAGCTATGAGGGCTGGTACTGCGCAGGGTGCGAGGCATTTTACCCGGAAACGCAACTGAAAGACGGCCGCTGCCCTGACTTTGGGCATGCGGTGGAGCGTCTTGGGGAGGAATCTTACTTTTTCCGCCTGTCGGCGTATCAAGAAAAACTTTTAGCTTTCTTTGGGGAGCATCCAGACTTCGTACGGCCCACCTCACGCTTTAACGAAGTGGTGCGCTTTGTGGAGGGAGGGCTCAAAGATCTTTCCATTTCCCGGGCTTCCCTGCGCTGGGGGATCCCATGGCCGGGGGATGATGGTCACGTGGTCTACGTGTGGGTAGATGCACTGACCAACTACGTTTCTGCTCTGGGTTTTGGTTCGCAAAACTTAGACCTCTTTGCGCGTTTCTGGCCGGCGGATCTACACCTCGTTGGCAAGGACATCCTGCGTTTCCACTGCGTTTACTGGCCAGCGTTTTTGATGTCTGCTGGATTGCCGCTTCCTAAGCAAGTTTTTGGTCATGGGTGGTGGCTTAAGGACGAAAAAAAGATGTCCAAGAGTTTGGGAAACGTGGTGCGACCCGATTACTTAATCCGGCAATTTGGTGCCGACCCTTTGCGGTACTTTTTCCTGCGCGAAATGACCTTTGGCCAGGACGCCAACTTCTCGGACGAGGCCTTCCTAGCCCGCTACAACGCTGATCTCGCCAACGGTTTGGGCAACACCTTCGCGCGTGTGATGGCCATGGCCCGTCGTTACTTTGATGGGAAAACCCCGCCGGAGGCCTGTGGGGAAAGTGTCCTCCGCACGAAGGCTGAAGAGGTGACCGCCCGCTACCTGGAGAGCATGGAAACGTACGAGTTTCACCGCGCGCTCGAGGCCGTATGGGAACTTTTGGCAGCGGTGGATGGTTACGTGACGGAAAAGGCGCCGTGGGGTCTTTACAAGGCGGAAGGCGCATCCCAGCGGCTTTCCCGCATCATGTACAACTGCTTAGAGAGTTTGCGGTTGGTGGCGGTTATGACGTACCCCGTAATGCCGTCCACCGCAGAGAAGATTTTGGCGGTTTTGCGAACCGACCGCGACCGCCAGCAAATGGTGTGGGGCATGTTGCCGGTGGCGGTGTCGCTGGGTCCCGACGAGGGACCGCTTTTCCCCAGGGTAGACGAAAAAGCTTTTTTTGCGGAGGTTAACGTGAGCGAAGGGCAAAAAGGACAGGAAGAAAGCCAGCAGGACCCGTTAGTGTCCATCGAGGAGTTCGGCAAGATTAAGTTGGTGGTGGGCAAGGTGCTCACCGCCGAGCGCGTGCCCAAATCCCAAAAGCTTGTGCGCTTGGAGGTGGATTTAGGAGAGGAACAACCGCGGCAAATCGTGGCCGGAATTGGGAGTTCGTACCAACCGGAGGAACTGGTAGGCAAGCTCATTGTGGTCGTGGCCAACCTCAAACCGGCAACCCTCATGGGCGTGGAGTCACGCGGGATGCTCTTGGCGGCCACTCTCGCCGATGGTTCGCCGGTGCTTTTGACGCCGGAAAAAGAGGTACCTCCGGGTTCTGGAGTCAGGTAAAGGGTGATCGCCAAGCTCCCCTTCGGCCGCGGTTTGGTCAATTGTGACTTGCGGGGGTTGCGGGTTTTTGACCTCAAACCGGCTGTGCCCAAAGGGTACAACCCGGTGGCTGTGGTCAGGGAGGCGTTTGAACGGCCCTTGGATGCACCGTCGCTGTCGCAAATGGCAGTGGGAAAGGCGTGGGCTGTCGTCCTGGTGCCGGACCTTACCCGCAAGGCCAACCTGCCGCTGGTCTTGCCGGTAGTATTGGCAGAGCTGGAAAGGGGAGGGGTGCCGCCCCATGGGGTGACGCTGCTGGTGGCCTGTGGCACGCACCCCCCGGTGGCTGACGAAGCCCTCCGCGAGCATTTGGGGCCCCTGCCTGCGGGCGTGACCGTTGTCCAGCACGACGCCCGAGACAAAGAGCAACTGGTCCAGGTGGCGACGCTGGCTGACGGCACGCCGGTGCGTCTTTCCAGGCTAGCAGTGGAAGCACCTTTACTTGTCAGCATCTTTACCGTGCAACACCACTACTTTGCTGGCTTCGGTGGTGGACCAAAAATGGTCTTCCCAGGGGTGGCGGGCTACGAAGAAATCCAGAAAAACCACGCGCGGGTCCTGGACCTTTCGGTGGAACCTCCGCGTCTGCACCCCCGCTGCCAACCGGGAGTGCTCGCCGGCAATCCGGTGGCGCAAGAAATACTGCAGGTTGCGGAAAAAAGAGCGGTGGATTGGGCTTTAGGCTTGGTTTTGGACCAAGGCGGAAACGTAGCCTGGGCAAGGGCAGGCAGGTGGCTATCCGTGTGGCGCGAGGGCATACGTGCCGTTCGCGCCTGGTATGAGGTGAACGCTGGTCCCTTTGCCCGAATGTTGGTAAGTGCCGGTGGTTTTCCTAGCGACCACACACTCATTCAAGCCCATAAAGCACTTGATGCTGCCAGTCGCTTTGTGGCCGAAGGTGGGGAGATTCTCCTGGTGGCCGAAATGGGGGGTGGCCCCGGGTCACCGGCGATGGCACCCTTTCTTGCGGACCCGCGGCCGGAAGTTATTGTGGCCAAGCTCCGGGAGAGCTACGTGCAGTACGGGCACACTACCTTGCGCATCGTGGACAAAACCAAGCGCTTCAAGGTCCACATGGTAAGTAATCTTGATCGCAGCGTAGCGCAAAAGTTGGGCTTTCATTTGGCGGCCCATCCTCAGGACGTTCTTGATCGCTGGCGGGAGGAAGCACCGGGCGATACCGTCGCTGTGATGGCCGGTGCCGCCGTGTATCCTCGGGGCGCCGACGAGGAAGTCGCGTGGCTCTCTTGATTTGGCTTTCATTTGCGTGTACTTTCCGCACGCCTCGCAGGGCGCGGGGCTTAAAGGGGGAAGGAGGGGAAGATGCCCAAACACCTGGTTCCGACCAAGCTGTTTTTTACCCGGGGGGTGGGAAGCCACCGGGAAAAGCTGCAGTCCTTTGAGCTTGCCCTGCGGGATGCAGGCATTGCCGCGTTGAACCTGGTATCGGTATCGTCCATTTACCCGCCGGGGTGCAAGATCATCTCGCGGAAAAAGGGCGAAGCCCTTCTGGAACCGGGGCAAATAGCCTTTGTGGTCATGAGCCGCGCGGAATCCAACGAACCCCACCGCATGATTGCCGCGTCGGTAGGTGTGGCTGTACCACGCGACAAACGCATGTACGGCTACCTGTCGGAACATCATGCCTTTGGCCAAACGGCAAAGGAAGCTGGAGATTACGCGGAAGATTTGGCAGCCTCCATGCTAGCCTCCACGTTGGGTGTGGAGTTTGACGAAGATCAATCCTGGGACGAAAAACGCCAAATTTGGCGTATTTCCGGCAAAATCGTGGTCACCCGCAACATCACCCAATCGGCGGTGGTCAAGCCTGACGGTCGCTGGACGACAGTCATAGCTGCCGCGGTTTTGCTATTTGATTGAACACTGCGAGGTTTCCATGGAAGAACGGTATGCTCCTTACTTGAGTTTCTTGGGGCTTCCTGAAGACCTAAGACCAACTTCTGGTCCTAAAATCGGCATCTTGCCGCTCCCCTACGACCTTACCACCTCCTACCAGCCGGGGGCTCGCCGGGGGCCGATTGCCATCCTGGAAGCCTCCACCCATTTGGAAACCTATGACGAAGAGCTCCAATGGGACCCCTCCACGGCGTTGCAACTCGACACACTGGCCCCGGTCATACCGGAAACATCCGGGCCTGAGGCCACCATGCAGCGAATGTACGCTGTGGCTTCGGAGGCTCTCAAAACCCACGATTTCCTTGTGGGCTTGGGGGGCGAACACTCGGTGAGCTTTCCCCTAGTCAAGGCCCTAAGGGAAAAGCACCCGCGAATGGGCGTACTGCAGCTGGATGCCCACGCCGATTTACGTGAAAGCTTTGAGGGCTCCCCGTACAACCACGCGTGCGTGATGAAGCGCATTTTGAACCTGGGAATCCCCATAGCGCAAGTGGGGATCCGTTCCCTCACCGCCGACGAGCACAAAATCATCCAGTCGGGAATGGTGACCACGGTGTTTGCAGCGGAAGCCGTTTCCAAGCCGGTTTCCCAGTTTCTTCCCAAAATCGTAGGGGCGCTTCCGGAAGAGGTTTACATCACCGTGGATTTGGACGCCTTTGATCCAGCCATCATGCCCGCCACCGGCACGCCGGAACCTGGGGGCCTTACCTGGTACGGCGCGTTGGAGATTCTCAAGGGTGTGGCGCAAAGCAAGCGTATCGTGGGCTTCGATGTGGTCGAGCTTGCCCCCTTACCCGGGCTCGTCGCTCCCGACTTTTTTGCTGCAAAGCTGGTGTATAAACTCCTGGCTTACGCCTTTGCTCGCTTGAGGTCTTCTTAATCTTTTGCGCAAAAACCGAGGACAACAGCAATCACATCCTTCAACGCTTCACTGTAAGCAGAGGATGCGCTGGCAGCAATTTTGCGGTGGGAAAAAACCGTATTTCGGCGGTCGTCTTTCGTGAGCACGGGAGCACTTGCGGGGCGCGAGGGCGGCTGGGGTCAGTTGCGGGCCTGACAAACCCCCACCGGCCCGCTATGAGACGCGGAAAGATTCTTCGATCAAAGCCCATGATCCAGGTAAGCCGTATGCTTGTAAAAATTAGTTTTTCTCGCAGCTCTCAAGGGTTGCGAGCTTTCGTGTGCAGTACTGTTCTGCGGCATTCAGCCGTGGGTTCCAGCGCCGTTCCAGCACATCTAGCCGCTCCCCTTAAAGGTTTTAGTGCGCTTTGACCTCATCTTCCCGGCGTTTGCAGCGACAACCTGCTACGGTAGTCTCGTTGGCAGCCGCCAAACAAAGAGCTTGTGGCTTTTCTCCCTACCACCCCAGTGGAAAAGCCATTCTGCGGGCTTCCCGCCGCACGGGTGCGTGCCGTGCCTTAAGCATGACACGGAAATGGAGAAAATGCCCGCTCGCAGCAAGCCGGGGAAGGGTGCCTCGGTGTATGCTTTTGGGGTGCAGCACGCGCGTTGGGGCCAGCCGGGCAGCCGGTGGAGGGTCACCGATAGTTCTGGCGGTGGGGTAGCAAGCAACGACTTTTACCCCTATGGTACTCCCGCGGCCACCACCGGCTTGCAAGCGAGCTGGTTTTCGGGGTACGAGTTCGAGCGCCAAACACGGCCAGCACCTACGCGGATGTCCCGTGCTTATGGCACGCCCGGTGGTACTTTGCGCCTGTGACGCGGTTTCTCTCCCCGGATCCCGTGCGTGGCAATGTCTTTTCCCCGCAGAGCTTGAATCTCTTCGCCTACGTTGGGGGTAACCCCACAAACTTCGTGGATCCGTGGGGGCTGATGCCTCAAAGTTTTGCGCCTCGGTACCTTGCGGATGAGGTTGATGTTTTCGGGGAGGACCCGTGCCCGGAAGCTCCCAAGGGAATGGACTGCGACACGTGGGAAGCGCTCAAAAAGTTTTGGGAGGAGGCAAGTGAGCGGCATGCGGTAGGACGCTACGACCGCTGGGAATTCCTTGGAGACTGTCAAAGCTACGCCGGTGCTGTATGCGTTGCGCAAGGAAACCTGTGGGTTGAAAGCAGCTCGCCGCACACGCTCGCAGTGCTTCAGGAAGTTGCAGTAAAAACCGACCCTTTAATGGACTATTGGCAATCGGTGTTTGCGACGGAGCTGTTTTGGTTGGCCGGTGGGCCAGCCGACGAAGCCTTTGCTTGGCTTTTTTCGCGTCACAGCCCGGTTTTTGGCCTTGGGCGCGGGCTAAGCACGGGAAACCAGTGGTTGAGAGTTGGGTGGAGCAATAAATGGAAAAATCGCTATACGTTCCGGCTTTCTGGTCGCTTGATCGACTGGATTAAGGGCGAGAAAAACGCTCACATCAATCTTTGGAAAGGTCCGAGGGTCCAATGACCGATCTATCATTTGAAGGCCTGCTGCCGTTTCAGGAAAACTTAGTTGAAAAGATTAGCAACATGGCTGTGACCTATTCGTCCCTCTTAGTTGCGGCCGTTGGGGAGGACCTTGTTTCCGATCCTTTTAAGACTGCTGTTAACCTACATTTTGTTACCAGCTCAGGCCCATGCGAGATCTGGATTTACCCCGACGGTGCCCAGGTAATATGGGGTGAGAAAGTTGCTATTTTCGAGCCAGAGGACTACCCCCAGGGTGGGATGGAGGAGGCGGTTCTTAAGTGCCTGGAGCTTGTGTTTTCGGGTGACGCTCGGCGAGATCCCAGGTCTTTCCCTACCGCTGGTGGTTGCATGTTGGTGCCCACATTTCCCTTCATTTGGCCGTTGGGAAAGGTCTACCGTGGTTTGGAAAACAGGAAAAAGAAGAAGAGGGAGAGGGAGCAGTGAGTAGTGCACTACTTGCGAGGCCCAGAAAACTTTCGGCAGCGGGTAAAGCTTCTCGATCACAACCCCTGGGGTTTGGATCGGTTTGCCAGCGTGCAAGACTCTGAGCGCCACCGTTTCACCGCGCATCAAAGGGACCTGGGTCTTTTAGACCGCAGCTGGGATGATGTGGACTTTATGCATGCGCGGTACTACACGGGGTCCTTGGGGAGGTTTTTCTCGGTGGATCGTTTTCGGGGCAAGGTAACGCGACCGCAAAGCTTTAACCTGTACGCGTATGTGCTGGCAAATCCGCTGACGTTGGTGGACCCGAAAGGCCTTTTGTGGTTCAACGTCAACGGGAAATGGACGTATCTGAAAGACGTGGACAGGATCACGGTGGAGGTCACTGGGCCAGATGGGAGCAAAACCAAGAAAGTGATTGCAGGTCGGCCGACGGTTGTTTTGTTTGATGGAAAAGAGGTGAAGGTGCTGACCAAGGAGGGGGCTATGTGGACGTTTCGCGCGGTATCAG
>CALHAH010000017.1 GCA_937934115.1 uncultured Thermoanaerobaculum sp. | reverse complement strand
GCTGCGCGGCTTCCCCACAACCGGCCCAGGACCGAGGAGACGGTAAAAAATTTTCACCTCACGCCGCTCACCGCCTCTCCTTTGGGTGCCGGGCCTTGGAGAACGTAGGCAGGGGTTCAGGTAAGATGCGCAGCAGGAGGGAGCGCGTGGGTTTGACCTACAAGAGTGCGGGTGTGGATATTGACGCCCAGGACCAAGCGTTGGCGCGGATCAAGGAACTGGCACGGACCACGTTTACCCCAGGGGTGCTTTCGGAAATCGGGAGCTTCGGTGGGCTATTTACTTTGGAGCCAGATAACCCCCAAGCTCCGGTGCTGGTGGCCTCTGCGGATGGGGTAGGCACCAAGCTCAAGGTGGCGCAACTGGCGGATACGCACCACACGGTAGGTGAAGACTTGGTCAACCACTGCGTGAACGACATCTTGGTGCACGGGGCCCGGCCGTTGTTTTTCTTGGACTACTTGGCTTGCGGCCAGTTGCAGCCGCCTGTGGCGGTGGCGCTGGTGCAAGGCATGGCTCGGGCCTGCCAAGCCCACGGCTGCGCCCTTTTGGGGGGGGAAACCGCGGAAATGCCAGGCTTTTATGGCCCTGGGGAGTACGACCTGGCGGGTTTTATCGTGGGTGTGGCTTCCCGCCACCAGCTCCTGGACAAAAACCGCGTGGCGTTAGGGGATACGTTGGTGGCCCTTCCCTCCTCCGGGCTGCACACCAACGGCTATTCCCTAGCGCGGAAGGTCTTTTTTGAAACCATGGGCCTTACCGTGGACAGCTACGTTTCGGAGCTTGCGTGTACGGTGGGCGAAGAGCTCTTAAAGGTGCACCGTTCCTACTTTTCTGCCCTATGGCCCTTAGTGGAAGCAGGGTTCATCAAATCCGCGGCCCACATCACCGGTGGTGGCATCCCTGACAACCTCCCCCGCGCCTTACCTCAAAATTTGGGAGCGGAAATCCACCTGCAAAGCTGGGACGAACCGGCGGTTTTTCGGCTCATCCGTGAGGTGGGGCAGGTGCCCGAAGAGGACATGCGCCGTACCTTCAACTTGGGTGTGGGCATGATCCTGGTGGTGGGCGAACCGCACGTGGGCGAGGTGCTTTCGCGGCTGGCCGTCCACGGGCCCGCCTGGGTCATCGGTGAGGTGGTGGCGGGTGCTGGTGTGCGGTTTGTGGGGGAACCAGTTGTCTAGGGCGCGGGTGGGCGTTTTGCTTTCCGGTCGCGGCTCCAACTTCCTGGCTTTGGCGGAGGCGTGCCGGCGGGGGGAGGTGCCGGCGGAAATTGTGCTCGTCATTTCCAACCGGCCGGAGGCTCCGGGGCTTGGCAAAGCGCAGGAGTTGGGCATTCCCGCCGTGGCCATTCCCAGCAAAGGTTTGCCTCGCGAGGAACACGAAGGGCTTTTGCTGGCCGCCCTGCGTAAAGCGCAGGTGGACTGGGTTTGCCTCGCCGGGTACATGCGGTTGCTCTCTCCGTCGTTTGTGGCAGCTTTCCCCAACCGCATCTTGAACATTCACCCGGCGCTACTCCCCGCATTCCCCGGCTTGGATGCTCAAAAACAGGCGTGGGAGTACGGAGTAAAGGTTTCGGGGTGCACGGTGCACTTGGTGGATGCCGGCTGCGACAGCGGTCCCATCGTAGTGCAGCGGGTGGTAGCAGTGAGGGACGATGACACCGCGGAAACCCTTGCCGCGCGCATCCTGGAGCAGGAGCACATCGCCTACCCCCAAGCCTTGCGCTTGCTCCTCACCCGCCCCTGGCGCATCGAAGGCCGCCGGGTGGTGTTTGCTTTGGGAGCTTGAGCTTTTTCGCAAAAGCGTGGGGAATAGCTTCCATGGGTAACAGCTGGCGGGAGACGGTGGTACGAGTGCTGGCGGCGAAAGGGGGCGTGTGGGCCGTGTACGCCTTTGGCTCCCAGGTACAGGGGCAAAGCCATGAACGTTCTGACTACGATGTGACGGTAGTAGCCCAACGGCCCGTGCCCCTTGATTTTCTGCTTACCGGGCAGGGGCAGCTGGAGCACCGGCTCAAAGCGAAGGTGGATGTGGTTGATCTGCGACGCATGGACCCCTTTTTGGCTTTGGAAATTTTGCAAGGAGAGCACCTTTGGGTAAAGAATCCCGCAGAGGCTGATGAATTTGAGCTTTATATCCTACGCCGGGCCGGGGACCTGGCGCCTTTCGAGGGCGAGCGCCGTAGTGCGCTGGTATGGGCTAAAAGCCGTGACGCCAATCCAAAAAAAAGTGGTGGCGGCAAAAGTGGGGGTGGTGAGGCACATGGTTCAGCTCATGGCAACCCTCCCCCTTGCCAACGTGGAAAGCTGCACACGGGATCCGCGCCTGGTGGCAGCCGGCAAGTCTTTTTTGCGTCGGGCTTTAGAAGCTTTACGGGATCTGGGACGATACATCTTAGCGAAGGGCTTTGGCGAACCTGTGGCGGAATATGGGGCCGTGGGCCCCGCCCTTTATCGGGTAGGGGTGCTGCCCCCGAGGCTTGCCCAGCTGGTGGCAAAGATGGGAAGCTACCGCAATCGCTTGATTTACGGCTACCAAGAAGTAACGGCAGAGGAGCTTTTTACCCTTCTGACGCGGCGAGGAGGCGATCTTTTGGAGGTCTTAGAAGGCATACTGACGTGGTTGCGGGCCCACCCTGGAATGGTCGAACGCAGGCTTTAGGCGGCAGCTAGCTGCAAGCCTAACGGGCAGGCCATCATAGGCCTTCGGGCTGGTACACGAGTATTTTCTGGATTTTGCGAAAGCATTCCCGGGGATCTACCAAAACGCGGGGTGGGTTTTCCAGGTCCAAGGGGAACACCACGTCGTTTTCGGTGGGGACGGGATTCCCCAGAGGATCGAAGGCGTAGTTGCCGGCGCCGGCAAAGGGCTCTTCGGGGTTGGTACAGGCGGCAATGCAGCAGCCCAAAACCCAAGAGGCGTTTTCTATGGCCCGCGCTTGCAGCAGCGTACGCCAAATGTGATCCCGCCGCCATGGCCACCAGGCCACAGCCACCAGGACGTTGGCACCTCCCTCAAGCACCAAGGCGCGGGCCTGCTCGGGGAAGCGCACGTCGTTGCACGTCAGAAGGCCTAAGGTTGCCCACGGGAGCTTCACTGCCACGTAGCGGTCACCTTCTTGCCAAAGCTCGTGTTCGCGGTTGGGTTGAAAAAGGTGCACCTTGTGGTAGTGGGCAATTTCTTTCCCAGCTTGCCAGACGGTGAGGCGGTTAGAGCCTTCCTCCACCACCGCGCCAAATACAAAAACGGTTTGCGGATGGGCAGCGGAAAGCCGGGAAAACACGTCCCGTGCTTGGGAAGGCGGCAGGTTTTGCCGGTAGCCGGTGAGAAAAAGCTCGGGAAACACTGCCAGATCTGCCCCTGCCGCTGCTGCCCGCCTGACCTCCAGCTCGAGCCTTTGCAGGTTTTCCGCCACAAAACCACACACGAAACGGGAGAGGTACGCGCGCATGCCTTAGGGTACCTGAACGTCCGGTGGGTCGGCAAAGCTGCGCCGGCAAAACACGTGGCCGCGAGTTCCACGCAACTGCACCTCTACTTGGTGCTCCCCTGGTGGCACAGGGGGACGGGGAAAGCTCAGCTCGTAATAGCCGGCCAAGGCACCGAGGAGCTTTTCCTTGGCTTGCAGGGGGAAAAGGTGGGTTTTGGCGTAAAAGCCACCGGTGTCTTGGGCAACCTGGATGAGGCCCACTTCCAAGCTGTGCCAATCGGCGTCGGTGATGTCTAAAGAAAATACGGGAATTCCCGCGGCCTTAAAAATTGCAGCAGCGGCAGCGTAGTCGGCGGGCAAATACACCACCGGGAAGCTCAAGCGCCCCAACCCCCACCCCAGGAGGATCACCTGCTTGTCGCCGGGTAGAGCCGCAAGAGCCTGCGCCAGAAAACGCAAGCCTTTTTCGGGAGTAAAAGCCCGAGCGCAGGTGGCCTCGTCCAAAAAGCGGCGCAAGCTGGGACTTTCGGGTTCCCCGGGGCCGTAGCCGCGCACGCGGAAGAGCCGGCTTTGAAGTATTTCCGCCACCCGCTCACGGTCTTGGGTGAAGTCCTGCACCAGGTGCAGGCGGGAGTCCTGAAGCACCAAAGCCACACGCACGCCCGCGGGCAGAGCGTGCACCACTTCTGCGGCCCGGTCCTTAAAAGCCATGAGGCCGGAAACCCGCGCCCGTTGCAAATCCCGCTGTACCAGCACCACCACCAGGGGGTGGCTGCGGGGCATGGCTTCCTGTTGCGACGAGCTCACCTCTGGGCGGTGGAGATCAACCCAAGTCACCACGTCAGGGGTGACCTCTTTGTCATCCACCCAAACTCGAAAGTTGTCCGGCTTCAAACCCAAAATCGGTGTGCCGTCGCCCGCTAAAACCCGCACCTGCAGCACCACCCTCCGCACCTCCACCTTTTCGGTAAAGTGCGGGATTTGCGCTGCCAGCAACAGCAGTAAGGACCCCATGGGCTTACCCGCCAGGTGGTGGGCTTTGGGAGGTGCCATGGGTTAAGGTGAGGGCGGTAATTGCCCCGAGGGCGATAGCGGCGCCTACGATTTGCTGCGCGGATAGAGACTCACCCAAAAATACCACCGCCAACACCGAAGCCACCACGGGAATAAGGTTGGAAAACGCAGAAACAAAACTGGCCCGCAACCGGCTTAAGGCGTAGTTGAGCAAGAAATAGGCGCCAAAAGAGCACGCCAGCCCCAAGTAGAGGGTGGCCAACCATGGTGCGCTGTGCGTGGGAAGTTTCCCCCCAAAAGCGTAGGCGCCCAAGGCAAAAGGAAAGTAAAACGCGGTGGCAAAAAAGGCCTGCCAGCGGGTCACGGTAAGTGCGTCCACGCTTGCCATAATCTTGCGGGCCAGGACGGTATAAACACTTGCGGAAAAAGCCGCACCCAAAATGAGTAGGTTCCCCAAAAACGTGCCACCAAAGGCTCGATCCCACCCCCCGGCGGTAAGCAACAAGCTCACACCAAAAAGTGACAGCAGAATAAGAGCCACTTCCCGTGGTGAGATCCGCTCCTTAAGCCAAAAGGCCTCCAGAAGCACCACAAAAATGGGAATGGTGGAAATCAAGACTGCAGCCGTAGAGGCCAGAGTGAGCTTCAAGCCGTACGCCTCCAAGAAAAAGTAAATCCCGGGCTCCAGCAGTGCTAAAAAGAACACTTGCTTGCCTTGTTCACGGGTCAGCTCCTGAGAGGGTAGAAAGCCCTTGGCCAGGGCAAAGAAGAGAGCTGCTACGGCAAAGCGCAAAAATATGAGCTGCGTGGGAGAAAACCCGCGTAAAGCTACCTTGGAAGCTACAAAGGATGTACCAAACAGAAACGCCATCCCAACGGTGGCGAAAAGCGCCCTTGTATCCCTTACCTCCCGCATTTCGTCACCTTTCTTTTCTTGCCGTCAATTTACCAACTGGCAGAGGCACCGCCACCACCAAACGAGCCACCTCGGCCGGAAAAGCCGCCACCGGAAAAGCCACCCCCAGACCAAAACCCACCCCGGGAGCGGGATGTGGCCATGCGCATCAGATCAGGGTGGGCTTGGCGGAAAGCGGTTCCCCACGGGGTTTTAAACAGCACGCCTTTGAGAATGGGGAAAAGCACCAGCCAGCCAAGGCCCGTGAAAAGCCCTACTGTGGGGTGAAGTGCCATGGGAAAAGCCGTCCAAAACGGCAACAAAAACAAGTACAAGAACCAGCTCTGGCAACCGGAGCCAAAAAGCGCCAAGGTCGAAACCGTCCCCACGACCATGAGGAAAACGCCAAGGAACAGGAGGGTGCCCCAAAAACCCAGTTCGTTGCCGGTTTTCTCCTTGGGGCCTTTGAGAGCCTCTTCAGGAAGGCTTTGGCCCTGAATGACCTTGGCCACCGCTTCAACCCCCGCTTCCACGCCCCCGGCAAAATCCCCGGCTCGAAAACGGGGGCGCACGATATTGTCCAAGATGCGGCGGCAAATGGCGTCGGGGAGTACGGGTTCTAAACCGTAGCCAACCTCCAGCCGCATCTTGCGGTCATTTTTTGCAATCAAGAAGAGCACGCCGTTGTCTTTACCCTTTTGCCCCAGCTGCCAAGTGGAGGCTACGCGGTGGGAAAACTCCTCCAAGCTTTCTCCTTCCAAAGACGGGATGATGAGGATTGCCACTTGCGCGCCAGTGGTTTGTTCCAAACTGGCCAGCTTTTGCTCCAAACGCTCGCGGGTGGCCTCATCCAAAAGCCCCGCCACATCGTTGACCCTTCCGGAAAGGTAGGGCACGTCGAGGGCAAAGGTGGTAAAAGCCACGAGACACAACACCAACCCCGCGGAAAAGCGCTTGTGGGCTTTCATGGCTAGCGCTCCTCCAGGCGCAGGCGATCGGGGAGCTCGTTCGTGTCGCCCGGTTCCACGGTAATGCCGGCTTCCGCCAGCAACTGGCCGCACTGTTGTATCCCCGCTACCAGCGCCTGCGCTGGTTGGCCCTGGCGAATTCCCTGGGCGATACCCTTGGCAATGCCTTGCCAACGCTCTTGGGGGATGCGAGAGGCAATACCTCGGTCACCCAACACCACTACTTGGCGCTCGAAAAGCGCTACCAAGATCAGCATTCCTGTCCGCCCTTGGGTGGCAAATACTTCCTCGGTGAGGAAGGCGTGCTCGGCCCGCTCCCTGACCTGCATGCTCATTTCTTCCTGAGTGATGAAAAGCCGGGTCACCGCTGGCAGGGCGTGCGCCAACAGCAAACCCAACGCTCCCCCCACAAAGGGCGGGGCAAGGATCCAAAACTCCAACGGCAGGCCCCAAACCTCCACCAGCCTCACCAGCAGCGAAACCAAAACCGCCCCGCCGAGAGCCCCCAAGGTGGCGGCCCTCCATGACGCTTGGGGATAGCGCCCCGCAGCTTCGACTACCACCGGAACAACTTCGGCGGCACTCTCCTTCTCCACCGCTTGCACGGCTTTTGCCACTTCTTGCTGCGATTGGGCGTCGAAGAGTTCTGCAAGCCTCATTTCGCTCCCCTTGACGGCTAGCTTAGCATGCAGGGATAGTAGACCTGTGCCTGGCTTGCTGGCAGCTGCCCACGTCTTCGTGACGCTTTGTCTTGCGGCGCCACCCCAGGGTTGTCTTACCCCGCCCATACTTCTCGAAGCGGAGGTATGGAGCCAGCGTACGTTGCACGACGTACAGGTGCGCTGGTTCCTAGATGGAGAGTTTGTGGCTTCCGACCGGTTGCCGGCGTTAGGCCCCGAAGCACAAAGGATCGCCATGATTTTGAACCCGGCTCGCATCCAGCATCAAGTGGCAGTGGCTCTTGCGGCAAACGGTGTCGAAGCCAGTGACCAGGTTGCTTTGCCGCCGGTGTGCCCCTCCCTGCTGCAACTGGAGGACTTCCGGTGGGACTCCCACGGCCTTCAGGTACGGCTTTCCAACCTGGGACCTGGCAGTTCGGGAAGGGTGGGTTTTCGTTGGACCGTAAACGGGTTGCTTTACAGCACGCAGTCCTTGGACCCTCTCCCCGCGGGCAGCTCCGCGGAACTCCACCTTCCCGCTTCGGCGAGTCCACTCTTGCAAAAGGCCCTGCGCGGGAGCGGACCAAAAGGGGAAAGACTCCACCTCATACCAGTGGTGGTGAGCTTGGAAGCGACTCCCGGTCCGTCAGACTTGGAAAGCCCCAGCAAAGCCTGGCAGTTTTTCCTGGGGTTTGTGATGGCGCGAGGATCCGCCGGTCAGCGGTAAGCGTGCCCTGGGTGGCGGTAGGTGCACCATTTCCCTTAGAGGAAGGCACAGGTGGTCTTTTCCGCCCTGATGGCTGGACGTGCGTCCCCCTTGCCTCGCGGCGCAAGGGTGTTTAGATTGAAAACATGAGTTTGCTTCTGGCAGCGGTTCGCGATGCGGGTCTCATCCTTTGCTTGAGCGCGCAGACGCAGGGCCCTTGCACGGTGGCTCCCATCTTGGTGGAAGCAGAGGTGGCACCTCCAGGCACGGTGCAGCGGGGGCACTTTTTTTGGCGTGTGGACGGGAAGGAGGTCTATTCGGGCGTCCTGCTCTTCGAGGGTGCTCAGCCTCAGCGCTTGGCCATGGTTTTGGAGCCGCGCACGCCTGAACACGTGGTGAGCTTGGAAGTACGGATGGGTAAGGTTAAGGCTCGCCGTGACCTGCGTGTAGGCAAGCTCATTTGCCCGTTCGTGCTGGAGTTCGAGGACTTTTCCTTTTCGCCCGAGGGTGTAACGCTGGTAGTTGCTAACCGCGGCCCTTTCCCCTCGGGCCCCGGCATTTTGGAATGGCGTATCAACGGGGTGCGCTCGCACCGCCACACCGTTGACTCCATCCCGCCGGGGGGCCGCACCTCGTTTATCCTGCCGGCGAAAGCCACGGGCTTATTGGAAACGGCACTGGTTTCTGGTTTTCTCAGTGGCCGCAGCAAGCATGCCCGCCCAGTGGTTGTCAGCGCGTGGGTGCAATTTGCCCCTAACCTCTTGTATTCGGGGAGCGATCAGTTCGATTTTGTGGTTGGCTACGTACAGCAACCACCGTACCCCCAATGGCACCGGGGGTGGTGGAACGACCTGGACCGGCGTCCGGTGCAGCGTTTCCCCGAGTACCCTCCCAACGTTCATGTACCACCCCCGCGGCGGTAAGTGCAGCCTCAGCTTTTCCCACGATTCCGCAACGAAGCTTGTAAGCTTTAGCATTTCCCGGCAACAGCAAAAGACGGGACAAAAGTTCCCTTCGCTTCACCCCGCTTTTGCCTCCTTGGGCTTGCGTTGTGGCCCTGCCGTGCTTCTTACGGGACGCTAAAAAATTGGCGGGCTGGAAAGCGTATATCCGGGGAGCCGCAAGATGGGGTCTGAGGTTCCGTTGTCGTTGATGGTGATATAGGGGTAAATGTAAAGGTCGGCGGGGCTTTGGTCTTTAAGCAGCACGTAAAGGAGTGCCCGATCGGTGCTGGTGCTGCCCACGCCAAAGTAGCTAAACACGTCGTTTAACTGCGCAAACCCAGAGAGCCTTTGCGAAGGATCAGCCGGCCATTCTTTGGTGAGGACGCCAAAGTCGGGGGCGGAGAGGATCATGCGAACCCGGTATGTGCTTCCCTCGTTTTTCGTGGGGACCAGCGCCAGGTTTGTGCGAAAAGCCCCGTTGCGGACATTGAAGAAATAGACGAAAGAGCGGTAGTCGTAAGGAGAAAGCAGGTTCGTATCCATGCCAAAGGTGCCGGTGGAGGCTTCGTTATACACTTTGGCACGGGCGTAGCCCCAGGAAGTGGCATAGTAGTAGTAAAAGCCGGACATCCAGGCGTAGCCCTTCTGATCACCCATTACGTTAAAAAACTCCGAGGAGCGCAAAGCATCCCGGAATACTTTGCCTTCAAACGGTTGCAGCACGATGGCTTTTGTGGCGTCCGGCAAGCCGGTGTTATTGCCCTCGCGGAAGTAACGGAAGCGGTACTCCCAGGCCATGTGAAAGCCGTTGTAAAGCTCGATATCGGTGCGCCATTGGGAACCGGCTTTCCCTGGCAAATGCGCCACCGAAGGGAAAAGGACGCGTGTGTAGCTCGCCGTAGATAACGGGGCCCGGTCATCGCAGCTGGGATCCGGGTCAAAAGTAGCCACCAAATTGGTCACGGGAGTGCCCGCATCGTCGCGCACAAAGCGCAGGGAAAAGGTCTTGTACTTCTTGTTGTTGTCGGGATCGTCGCCGGGACCTAGCTGCGGGAAGGAGTGCTTGAAAACGATGAGGTTCCAACCGGCTTTGAGAGCGGCCGGGAACTTGTACTCGTCTTCGGTGTGAGGCTTGGCACCGCCCGAGGTGCGTTGCCCCACCAAAGTACCGTTAATCCACAGCTTGAAGTAATCCGAAGCCCCAAGCCAAGCGCGCACGGACTGGGCCGATGGGCTCTTCACCCAAGTGACAAAGTACATTGTTAAGTCTGTAGTGTCGTAAGTGCACGTGCTTGTATCAAAAGGCGCCTGCCAATAGGCGGTGCGGAGACCTTTACCTCCAGAAAGGATGGGGTACTCGGCTGGGGCCAGCGGGGCATCGGTGAGCTTCAGCGAAGAGCAACGCCCAGAAATGCTCGCTTCACCCACCACATCCTCATCGATTCCAGCAGAAAGCGCAGTGTTGTGGTAAAGCCAGTGGTTAATGAACTGCTTCTCCTGAACTTCTGAGGGCGCTGCCAGGGGAAAGCTGCAATCCCAAGGGAGCGGGAAAACTCTTCCAGTGGGATCTCGCCTTCACGCACGGCCTCCAAAGTTTGCATCGGGATTTGCGCAGCGAGCTCCGGAGGTACCGAGGCCAAGGTTTGCTCTAGGGTGATGGGCACCCCAGGCGCAGAAAAACCCAACAAGAAAGCCAAAGAAATAACGTTAAACATGAATCACCTCCCTTTCTTGACTTTGAGTATGCATTTGCTGACCACCCTTGTCAAGTGGCCGGTTAGCGCAGGCGAGCTACCGCAAAAAGCCTCTTCCGAGCCCGTTGCCTGTGGGCGCGGCGTGCGCCTGGCGTTGGATCCAGCGCGGCACACTTGCCCCACGTTTTTTTCCTTTTGTGTTTCTAGTCGCTGACGCTCCCGCTGTGAAGTGGGCGCGGGAAATGTGGGTCCGCCCCGGAGAAATGTGGGGCCGGCGCTCCTGCGCCGGCTTTCTTTCACTTTTTTGCAGAACGCACGCGGAGCGCGGGTCGCCCATTTCTTGCTGGAAAACAGGCAAGCAGCACACGTATGCGATTTATGTGCGGCTTTCTTGGCTATCCCGCGAAGGGCCGTAAATGTCCGGGAGCTTGAGTCCTGCTTGACGCATGAGCACGGTCATGGCCCCGCGGTGGTGGGTTTGATGGAAAAGCAAGGCCCAAACGGTTTGCGCTTTGGTCCAGCGGTAGCCGTACACCTCGTGGACCTCGCTGAGGCTTGTGTCCGTCCAGGAGTGGGCCATGGCCATTAACGCCGCTTGGCTTACCTGGCGGTAGATTTCGCGCAGCTCCTGCGCTGAACTGGGCGGCCGCTCATGAGTGGCGGGTCCTGGCACTTCCAGCCCGAGGTAGCGCAGCATCTGGGGAATGGACGTTACCAGGTGCCAGGCCATCTCACCTAGACTGCGGTCCTTCGCCGTCACCCTTTGGTTCAACGACGCATCGGTCAGCTGGCTGAGCAGTTTTTCGGTAATCCTGGCTTCCAGCTTGAAATAACCCAAAAGCTCTGTGAGGTTGCCGTTCATGATTGTTTTCCTCATTTTGGCTTGCGCTACGGGGTCGCGACCCCTACCTCCCTGAGCATAACCAAGAACGCCTCTTCATCTTCCGGGGTGATAAAAACCCTCTTTTCACCCTCGATCAAAAGGCCCCGGCTGATGTTTGACCCGTAAACCCAAAGAGGTTTCCCCTGATACCAAAAAAGCCCCACGTAGTAACCAGGCATGCTACTGCCCGCCAGCCGCGCCAGTCGCTGGGGCTCCAGGATGTGAGCCGTGGCCCCTTGGAGATCGAAGCGCTTCAACCTGGCCAAGGTGCGAATCACCAAAGTGCCAGGCTCCAAGGCGTAGGCAAGCCTTGCCGGCGCCAGCAACACCATGGCCGTGACCGGTATGCAAACCAAGGCTGGTAACAAGAACAACACCGCCCACCAGCCCAGAGCTGGTTGCATCCCCGCATGCCCCCGCAGCACAAAGCTCGCCGGTTGCCGTTGGGTTGCGGCGGCCAGGAAGCCCTCGGGGTCATGGGGGGCCAGCAACACCCTGTTTCCCGATGCAAAGCGGAGAAAAACTACTTCATGCCCACAGTCGGTCACCTGCCACACTCTGCCCAACTCAGGATAAGAAAACCACCCATGGCAGTAACCAGGAAACCTCATTCCGGAAATTTTTCTGCCGCGGGAAAGGGAGAGCCTCTTGCTTTCCTCCAGGCTTTCCAAGCTGAACTTTTTCGTCTCCCGCCAAACCCCTTCCCGAATCTGTACCACAAGGGAGTTCCCGTTCACCACAAAGCTCCCTTTTGGAGGCAACAAAACCAAAGAAGCCGTCAGCAGACTTGCGCCCGTGGCCGTAATCATGACCGCCACCAAAAGCCAACGGAGGGCTTTAGCTTTTGCTTTTTTGGGAGGTACCCAGGCACCAACAAAAACTTTCATGTTTATAGTTTACGCAACTTTTCCCCCTTTGGGGGCCGCCCCACGCCGGCGACAGCAGTGGTGGATCTTGGGGCCGGTGTGGCCCATGAGCCGGCGGGCACGAACGGCAACTCGCCACCAACCCCTTCTATTTTCCTGCCGGTCGTATGCCCCCTTTCCTCCTCAGCTTCCGGATACACGCTCGTGAACGGTTCCGGAAGCATGAGCGCAATGTGATAAAATGGCAGACGAGCTTGAGTCTGGGATGGAAAAGGGTGACACGCGCGGTAACGTGGTCAAGGCTGTTTTAGAGGTGCTTAAAGCTTTTGAGGTGGGGTTATGGAAACGTGGAACTTTATAGACCAGTTCGGCTTTTTCACGGGATACGAACCGTATCCGTGGCAGCGGAGGCTGTACGAGCGGTTTTTGGTAGGCGATGTGCCTAGGCAATTAGCCCTCCCCACGGGTTTAGGGAAAACTTCCGTCATGGTGGTTTGGCTTTTGGCCCTGGCGGCCCAGGCGCAAAAGGGCCGCGTGGCGCTTCCCCGCCGATTGGTGTACGTTGTGAATCGCCGAACCGTAGTTGACCAAGCCACGCAAATCGCCGAAGACATTCGCACAAAACTTCTTGCCCCGCATCCGGTGCCCAAAGCCGTGCGAGAGCAGTTGCAGAAGCTCACCGTTCACCAGGAGATGCCCCTGGCTATTGCCACCCTGCGCGGCCAGTTTGCCGACAGTGGCGAATGGAAGGAAGATCCCACCCGTCCCGCCATCATCTGCGGAACCGTAGACATGATCGGCAGCAAGCTTCTCTTTTCCGGTTACGGCGATAGCTTCAAGCGGCGGCCGGTGCACGCGGGTTTGTTGGGCCAGGACAGCCTTTTGGTGCATGACGAGGCCCATTTGGAGCCCGCCTTTGAGGCGCTTTTGCAGCGTGTTTTTGAACTGCAGAGGGGCGGTGGTACCTGGCACAGGCGTATGCGGTTGATGGCGTTGTCGGCGACGCTGCGCCAAGCCAGTGAGAGCGCCTTTACGTTGGATGCCGAGGATAGAAAACACCCCGAGGCTTTGCAACGGCTGAGCGCGCGAAAGATTCTCACTTTGCACGAGGCAAAAAGCCAGGAGGTGGCAAGGAGGGTGGCCGAGTTGGCGGCAAGATTCGAGGGGCAACCGGTGCGGGTCCTGGTTTTCGTGCGCTCTCCCGTGACGGCCCAAGAAGAGGTGGTGCCGCTCTTGCGGAAGGCAACGGGCGCTTCTTTAAGCGATCGGCTTGTGCTCCTCACGGGTACCATGCGAGGTGCAGAAAGGGACAGCCTTCTCTTGGAGAGGGAGTCCTTCCGGGTGTTTCTCACCGGCAAGCCACCGGCGAAAACGCATTACCTGGTTGCCACCTCTGCCGGCGAGGTGGGCGTAGACCTGGATGCGGACCACCTCATTACTGAGCTGGCACCGCTGGATTCTCTTCTACAGCGGCTGGGGCGCGTCAACCGCCGGGGTGGCGTCAACCGTGCGGCAGAGGTCCACGTGGTGGTCCCGAAAGATCTGCGGGATGGGGACCCACTGGCGCAGTCTTTGCGCGCTACCTCTGAGGTGCTGCATCGTTGGGTAGAACAAGAAGCCAGACCTGACCTTTCGCCCCAAAACCTTGACCGATTGCTCAATGCCTTGACGGAGGATGAACGCCAGCAAGCCTTCTCACCCGTTCCCCCCTTGGCGACGCTCACCGACATCCACTTGGACTGCCTGGCAGCAACCAGTGCAGGTGAGTTGCCGCCGGGCGGTCCTCACGTGCCGCAGCTTCTCCACGGGGAAGAGCCGGTGGAGCCGGAGGTCTACGTACTTTGGCGACGAGAACTTCCCCTTTTTGCGGCCTTTTCTTTTGAAAGGCGCCCCCAGGCACTTCGGGAGTGGTTACACCTGTGCCCCCCAGTGCAGCGGGAACTTGTACGCCTGCCCTTGCCTCTCTTCTCCAAGCTCTGCTCCACCTTAGCGAAAAATGCCGAAGCCAGTGACACCTTGGCCGTGGTCCTGGGTCCTCGCAGCGAGGCGGTTACCACCCTTGGAGAGTTGGCCCAGGGGCTCGCAAACGACTTGGCTTTCACCACCGTGGTATTGGACGCCGTGGTGGGCGGCCTTGATAAGGACACGGGTGCCGTGGATCCCAAAGCACCTGGGCCGGTACTGGATGTGGCTGAGGGGAATGCCCAAGGGGAACCGCTGAGGCGGCGCCTTGTCCGTTTGGAAACCAACGAAGGAACGCCGCGCTTCGTGGACCTGGATGGACGGGAAGCGGATGTGGCCCCAGGGTGGGAGGTGGTGGGCAGCGTGGTTTTGGAGGAAGACGACGAAGGTACTGCCACCCGCAGCTTGTGTTTGTTACTTCCCGTACCGGAGGTAAGCCAGGAAGAAGCGGAGCAAGCCCGTGGCGAGCTTACTCTGGCCACACACACGGAACACGTGGTGGCCTGGGTCCGTGAAATCGCGTCTCGCCTCAACGTTCCGGAGGAGATCCAGGCTGCTTGCGAAACAGCGGCACACTGGCATGACTGGGGCAAGAGTGACCCCTTGTGGCAACACTTTGCCTACGCTGAAGGGCGGGGCGAGCCGCTGGCCAAAGCTCGAAGGTACCGAGACCCCCGAGTTTTGGCGGGGTTTCGCCATGAGCTCGCCTCGTGGCGCGCTATGAGACCAGGGCAAGAGCCTGAATTGGTGGCGGCTTTGGCAAAACACTTGGTGGTTAGCCATCATGGCTGGGCCCGGCCGTTCTTCCCCCTTGCCTCCTGGGATGGAAGGACGCCCGCTGGGGAGCAGGAGCAGGCACTCGCTGACATTGCCAACAACTTTGCCCTTCTGCAACGCGAGTACGGGTGGTGGACGCTGGCGTGGCTTGAAGCTGTGTTCCGCGCGGCGGATGCTCTCGCCTCACGTTACCAAGCACCGCCGCCAAGCGTGCAACCCGGAGGAGTGGCGTCATGAGGAAGGTCACAGAGCTTCCCGTGGATCCCTATAACCCAGGCCAAGTGCTGGCTTGTTGCGGTTTGCTGGAACTTGTAAGCCGAAGGCACGGGCCAATCCTTTCTCATTTTCATTGGGATCGCTGCAGTACCTTTGTGCTGGAAGTGCAGGAGAAGGACTTAGCTCACGTTTTAAAGGAGCTGAAACGCTGTTCCGTGGAGGCTCTCGCCGAAGATGCTTTGTTCTTGGGGGAACCTTTTCACCTGCGCTTGGATTGGTGGTTAGAGAAGAAAGCGGCGAACCGCGTGCCGAAAACCTGGGCTGGAGGGCAAAAGCCTTTGCCGTTTTTCCAGGCTTACAGGCGGGCGCTGCGTGAGGACGAAACCGGCGTTGCGCGTTTATGGGACGAAAGCTCGGCGGGTGTGGGAGCCAAATCCTTTTGCTTTGACCCGCGGGAGTTTACCCACAGCCTCGACACCGGTTTTTCCGCGTACGACCTGAAGGTAGACACCGAAACCTTTGTGGCTGTGGAGCTTTTGGCGTTTGTGGGGTTGCAACGTTTCCGTCCCGCCCCTGAAAAGCGCGGGAGCTTTTCCTACGTGTTATGGCAACGTCCTCTACGGCCGGTGGTTGCGGCCTTTGCCTTTGCCGGGCTTTTCCCGGTAAAGGGCACAGCCTTCCTTTTCCGTCTTCGGTCTCGGGACCAGGAAGACCGATACAAAGCGTTTTCTTATGCAACCTTGAAAGGAGGTAGCCAATGAACGAAGAGCTTTTGCGGTCCTTTGATTTTTGGCTTTCTGACGGGGCAGGTGTGGTGGCGCTGGTGGGGCGCCAGTACCTCATGCCGGCAGAAGGCAAAGACGCGGTTATTTTTCCCCCCACCTATGCCCGGCCCAAGGAGTTCCAGGGGGAATGGCCGGGATACAACATTGACACCTTCTCCGACGGTACGGCGGTGTGTCTCGTGGACTCCGTGGGTTCCCAGGCGAACCGCCTGGAACCCATGTTCAAGCGCGACCCCTACAAGAAGCTGGTGCCTCAGGTTATCGTGCACCTCGAAACCCAGACGGGTCAAAGCGTCCAGGTCAATCTCCTGGACGCCGGGCATCGCGCCGCGGATGCCTTGGTACGTTACTCGGACCTCGCCAAGCCCTTGCGCGAGGCTTTTGAGCAGTATTCCCAGGGCAACGTGGTGCCGCTCGCGCGCTTGGCACCCACGTCGGCGGTGTTTGGCGCGTGGGATTCCCGTGGCACCCAAGCCAAAATCCCCCGTTTGGTGCGGGCGGTGATCAGAGCCTACGACGTACAGGTTCTCCATCGCTCCGCCACCTACATCCCGCCCTTGGACTACGAACAGCGGCAAGTCTTGCCGGAGATTAGTGACGGCAAGGAAAGGGACCGGCGCGCCGAGGAAGGCCTGGTGCACAATCCCGCCTCCTGGTCCCACGGGGGGATTTTGGTGCGCGGCGAAATTCGGCGCGACGTGCTGTGTAATCTCGCGGCCCTTCGTTTGCTGCGGGGGAAGGACGAGGAAGGCACCTGGGCCGTGCGTCGCTACCTTTTGGGCTTGTCCTTGGTGGCCTTTACGGCGTTTCCGGAGCCGAACCTCAGGGAGGGGTGTGAGTTGGTGCTGGACCCCGAACGCCCGCCGAAATGGGAGGAAGTTAGCTGGGATGGCCAACGCCGCGACTTGTCCCTTACCCATGAGCAGGCCTTGGCGTACGCAGAGGCCGCGGCGCACGCCTTTGGGGTTTCCCCTGATGTTATCGAAGCCCACTTCCAGCCCGGCAAGGTCCTGGAGGCCTTGAAGAAGACCAAAGAAGAACGCAAAAAGGCCGAGTAGGCGAGGGTTACAACTCCCATGAGGAATTACCTACAAATTACCGTGCGTTATTTCGACTACCGTTACCACGGGCGGTTTGCTGATGGAGAGGTGGAATGGCCCCCATCGCCCTTTCGCCTCTTTCAAGCGTTGGTGGCCGGGGTAGGGAACACGGGGGGTCTGTCAGGAGATTACCTGGATGCCCTGCGATGGTTGGAGAAGCAACCTCCACCCCTGATTCGCGCGCCCGTGCCTGAAGGGCAGGGACAGCTCCTCCTGTTTGTACCCACGAACCAAGCGGATGTGGCTCCAAGCCGCGAGAAGCGCCTCACGGGAAAGCTGGCCCGCTATGCCCTTTTCCCCCCGGATTCGTGGCCTGAAGTGCACTACCTTTGGCCGCTTCCCGCGCCCATGTTTTTCGAGTCCCTTTCGGGTTTGGCGAGAAACCTCGTGGCCTTGGGGTGGGGTATCGACGTGGCCAGTGCCTACGCGGGACTGGTGACGGACCAAGAAGCGGAAAACCTCCAGGGAACACTTTGGCGTCCGGTGGCTGAGGGCGGGGTGGGAACGCCCCATCGCGTCCCGATTGAGGGATCGTTGGACGACCTCCTCGCCGCGTACCAGACTTGGCGAAACCGTCTCCCTGGCCCCCGACATTACCGCCCGCCGCGTTGGCCGCGGGTTTTCGGCACCTGCTATTACCTCCCCGATACCGCCTTGCCCCGGAGGCCTTTTGCTGTCTTTCGCTTACCGGAAGGCTTGGCTTTAAGGCAAGAAAACGCCGCCAAAATCGCGGCCATGGTGCGCAGTTTGGCCATCAAGGCCGCGCAGGAGGACGGCTTACAGGATGTTGCGACGTTTGTGGCGGGGCATGTGCACGAAAGCCAGCGCACACCACCTCGCTTTTCCTACGTACCCTTGCCGAGCCTTGGCCATCCCCACGCTGATGGCCTGGTGCGACGGGTTTTGGTCGCAGAGCCTTTTGGCGGGGACGGAAGTCGAGCTCGGTGGATCGGACGGGCCCTGCACAACGCCCTGGTGACGGACGAGGAGGGAAACCAGCTGGGTCGGCTTCGGGTCATGGAGGGGCTTGACGGAGTCGTGCGGTGCTACTGGGGTCCCAGTCGGGACTGGTGTTCGGTAACGCCGGTGTTTCTCCCAGGTTTTGATGACCGCAAGCCAGCGAAGGCCCTCAAGCTTCTCCGCGAGGCTCTCGCTCATGCCGACATTCCGGAAGCACTTGTCCTTGATGCCCGGGTGCAAAAAGCGCCCCTGTGGCCCAGCTCTTCCCATCCCCTTCGCTACTTTTCTCCTGCCTACCTTCGGGGTCTGCCCCGTTGGCACGTGCGCCTTCTCTTTCGTGAACCGGTAACAGGGCCCGTGCTCTTGGGTGCTGGGCGACATGTGGGGCTGGGGCTTTTTGCCGCAAGCTCGAGGTGAGCCGGGTGAACGCCTATGGAATTCGATGACGATGCGATCCTTCCCGTGGAGCTTTTGGCGCAGTACGCTTATTGCCCGCGCCGCGCCTACCTCATCCGCGCCCACGGTGAATGGGCGGACAACGCCTTCGTGGAGGAAGGGCGGGGAGTGCATCGGCGTGTTACAAAAGAAGCGCAGGAAAGCGAAAGCATCCCCACGCGATCCATTGAGCTGGAAGCCCCGCGCTTTGGCTTGCGCGGCGTTGTGGATTTTTTAGAACGGCGCGATGGCGTTGTGCGGCCAGTGGAGTACAAGCGCGGCAAGAAACCGCCGGTTCCCGAAGCAACCCGCGAGCCGGAACGCATCCAGCTCTGCGCCCAGGGCTTATTGCTGCGGGAAAGGGGCTATCGCGTAACCGAGGGCTTGGTTTACTACGCGGGTTCTCGCGAGCGGGTTCGCGTTCGTTTCACCCCGCAACTGGAAGCAAAGACGCTGGAAACGTTGTCCCTTCTACGCGCCGCGCTAGCTCAGCCGGTGCCGCCACCGCCCCTGGAAGACAGCCCCAAGTGTCCACGTTGCTCTTTGGTGGGCCTTTGCCTTCCTGAGGAAACCAATTTTCTGCGGCGGGGCGGCACGGTGCGGCCGCTGGCCGTCTGCGACCCGCATGCTTTTCCCCTGGTGGTCCAGGAGCCTGGCAGCACGGTGGCGGTGGAGGGCGAGCAGTTGGCGGTGAGGGGAGTGAGTGGAGAAAAGGTAGCCTTTGCCCTGGAAACGGTTTCCCAAGTGGTGCTCATGGGTGGGGCCAACATCACCACCCCTGCGCTGCATCGCTGCCTGGAAAGGTCCATTCCGGTGGTGTTCCTCTCGGGTGGGGGTTGGTTCTACGGCTACGCGCGGGGTTTAAGCCATAAAAACAGCGCGCTGCGCCGGCTGCAATACCAGGGGGTGGAGGACCCGTCTATCCGGCAGGCGATCAACAACACGCTGGTGGCGAATAAAATCGCCAACTGTCGCACCATCTTGCGGCGCAACGGCAAACCTTCCACCTGGACGTTACAAGAGATGGCTCGTCTTGCCGCCCTCGCAGAAAAAGCGAAAAGCAGCGAGGAGCTTTTAAACTACGAAGGGCAGGCAGCGCGCCTCTACTTTCAAAACTTCGCCACCATGGTCAAGGGCGAGGCTTCAGGAGCGTTTTCCTTTGAAAACCGCACCCGCAGACCCCCCACCGATCCGATCAACGCATTGCTTTCCTTTCTTTATACGTTGCTGGTTAAGGACTGGACTATCACCTTGGAAACTGTGGGTTTTGATCCATTCTTTGGCTTCTTTCACGCTCCGCGGCACGGGAAGCCTGCTCTGGCGTTAGATCTCATGGAACCGTTCCGCCCCTTAGTAGCCGAAAGTGTGGCTCTCACCGTGCTTAACACTCGCGAAATCACCGTCCATGATTTTCTCCAGCGGGAGGGCGCGTACCTCCTTAAACCTGAGGCCCGCAAAAAGGTGGTAGGAGCCTACCATCGGCGCTTGGAAGCGGAAGTTTCGCATCCCGTTTTCGGTTACCGTGTTTCCTACCGGCGCCTTTTTGAAATACATGCACGGCTTTTGGCTCGATACTTGTTCGGGGAAATACCGCATCCTCCGGAGTTTCGCGTGCGATGAGGGACGTGCATTGTTACATCGTCACCTATGACATAAGCGACCCTAAGCGCTGGCGGAAGGTTTTCCGTCTGCTTTTGGGCTTTGGCGAACACGTGCAGCTCTCGGTTTTCCGTTGCGACCTGGACGCCTTGCAGGTAGCGCGTCTTGTGAACGCGTTACACCAGGTTATCCACCACAGTGAGGACCAGGTGATTCTTTTGCGCCTCGGCCCGGCCACGGTGCGAACGCTTGAAGACATTGTGGTACTTGGGCGGCCTAAGGTGTTCGCGCCTCCAGGACCGAGAGTCGTATAAGGAGGAGTCGTGTCGCGGCGGTGTTGCGGTATGGTGGTGAGATTGCGAGCGGTGGTGTGACGGACGATATCTTAGGGGGCGCTCGCAGTCGATTTTGCCCTGAGGTGGGGTGGCTCTTTGACAAGCGAAGTGGGTATGGATGATTTTCTCGTATTGCCCTGGTCGGGTACTCGCCGGGCCAAAGGCAAGCCTGTGGCTCCGCAGTACTTGGCGTTGCACCTATTTCCATCCTCAAAAAAGGATGGCCCCATTGAAGCCCCTCCAGGACCTTTGTGGCGTGCTGTGGCAGTAGATTTCCATCCTCAAAAAAGGATGGCCCCATTGAAGCGTGGTCATT